>DASZMU010000047.1:0-36971 GCA_035551695.1 Solirubrobacteraceae bacterium | reverse complement strand
GTGGCCGAGCTCTCGGAACTTGACGTCGAGCCGCCGCAGCCGGCAACGCCGACCGCCGCCGCCAGCGCAAGACACCCAGCCGCCGGCCGGCGCATGCCAAGACGTCTGCTCAAGGTCCGAAAACATAGTCCCCGCCGTCCGAGGGCATGTGTATCCCGCTGCCCGGCGGGTAGGCATCCCGTGACGGCGCCGTCGGGGGGCGCCGTCGGAGAGATTGCACGCGACCCAAGACGGGAGCCGAGAATGGCAAATGAGCTGAACGGCAAGAAGATCGCGATCATCGCGACCGACGGAGTCGAGCAGGTGGAGCTCACGGAGCCGCGCAAGGCGGTCGAGCAGGCTGGTGCGACGACCGAGCTCCTGTCGCCCAACAGCGGCGAGATCCAGGCGATGAACGGCGACATCAACCCGGCGGACACGTTCAAGGTCGACAAGCAGATCGGCGACGCATCCGTCGATGACTACGACGGGCTGATCCTCCCCGGCGGCACGGTCAACGCCGATCGGTGCCGGATCGAGGACAAGGTCGTCTCGTTCATCCAGGACCACTTCAAGGCGGGCAAGCCGGCCGGCGCCATCTGCCACGCGCCGTGGGAGCTCGTGGAGGCCGACCTGGTCCGGGATCGGACCCTCACCTCCTACCCCAGCCTGCACACCGACATCCGCAACGCCGGCGGCAAGTGGGTCGACAAGGAGGTCGTCGTCGACGAGGGGCTCGTGACGTCACGCAATCCGAACGACCTCCCGGCGTTCTGCTCCAAGATCATCGAGGAGTTCGCCGAGGGCAAGCACGCCGCCGCGAGCGCCGGCGCGACCGCCGGCTGACCCCGGGCCGCCGGGACGTCGCCGAGGCGGATCAGGACGCCGGGGCCGGCAGCCGCCGCGCCGGCTGGGCGTGACGCTCCCGGATCGGCGGACGCTCGGCGACGGGAATCGCCGCGACCGCTCCGTCCTCCCAGGGCTTGACGTACTGGCCCGCCGCCGGCGCGGCGCGGCCGCTCAGGCGGCTCTCGACCGCGGCGAGCACGGCGTACGCCATCTGCCCCAGGGCCCGTAGCGGCTGGTGGCGGTTCTGACGGCTTCCGAGGTGACATTCGGCGAGCCCGTCGAGGCCGGCGAGGCGAAGTGCATCGATGAGCACCGCGATCTCGACGCCGTAGCCGACCGGAAACGGGATCGCCTCGAAGAGGGGGCGGCGGCCGGCGAACTCACCCGCCAGCGGCTGGGAGAACCCGGCCAGCAACGGCTCGTGGAGGTTGATCAGCGGTCGTGCCATCAGTTCGGTCACGCGTCCCCCCTCGTTGGGCAGGCTGACCGCGCCGGCTCGCATCGGCCGCTCAAACGCGCCCTTGACCAGGTGGACGGTCGGGTCGGCGAGCAGCGGCCCCAGCAGCCCCTGCAGATGGTCCGGGGACGGATCGGCGGTATCGCCGTCGAGAAAGCCGACGATCTCGCTCGTCGTCGCCTGCAACGCGCGCCACATGGCATCGCCCTTCCCCAGCGCCGGACCCAGATCAGGCCGGATCTCGTCCTGCTGCAGAACGCGGGCTCCAGCATTGCTCGCCAGCTCAGCCGTCCCGTCGCGCGAGCCGGCATCGACGACGACCACCTCGTCGACGAGCCCGGCGGCGCGCAGCGGACCGACGGTCTGGCGCAGGATTCCGCCGATCGTGGCGGCGCACTCCTTGGTGGGGATGATCACCGCCACGGACTCGCGACCCCGGAGCGCCCGCAGCCGGTCCGGCGGGAAGTCGACGGCGCGGAAGCGGCGGCGCTCGTACCAGCCGGAGACCGCCAGGTCGACCGACAGCCCGCGCGGGACCCGGCCCTCGGAGCGCGTCGAGGTCTGGACGCGGACGTCCGACGCCCGCAGGATGGGGACGTTGTGGGCGCCCAGGCGGGTGGCGAAGCCGGCATCCTCGAGCGCGGCGAGCGGCTCGATGCCGCCAACCTCCTCATAGGTCGCCGCGGTCACGCCGATGGATGCCCCGGCGAAGTGATGGTGAGCCGCCTCCGGCTCGGCGCCGCGCAGCCGCCGCAGCCGGGCGTTTGCGTCGCGGTCACGTCGCTCTCGCACCCCCGCGGGCAGGTCGCGAGCCTCGTCCTCGTCGAGTTCGATCAGGCCGGCGATGGCCCGGGCGCCGGCGGCGACGTGCGCGAGCTGGCGCTCGAGCCAATCCGGGGCCGGACGGGAGTCGGCGTCCGTACACGCGATCAGCCCGTCGGGGCGGCCGGCCGCCAGGAGCCGCTTGCAGGCGAGGTCCATGCCCGCCCGGCGCGCCGCCCCGGCGCCCGTGCCCGCCCCCTCGATCGCCGTCACGTGCAGACCGGCGGAGGCGCTGACCGCCGCCACCACGGCGGCGGTGCGGTCACGGCACGCGTCGAGCACGACGATCGTCTCGAAGGCCCCGGGAGCGACGCTCTGGCACGCCAGGGCGCGCAGGCAGGCGCCGATGCGCTCCTCCTCGTCCCGTGCCGGGATGACGACGACGGCGTCTAGCTCCATGGCGTCCCCTGCGTGATCAGCTCCCGGCCTCGCTCGTAGTCGGCGTCGCGGTCGTGGGCGAGGACGCCGACGACCAGCCCGTCCCGTCCGTACCAGACCGAGAACGCCCCGTCGTCTCCTTCATCGAGGCGCGCTTCGTCATAGCCGTCGCCCCAGGCGGCGTACTTGAGCGTCCGCCCGCCGATCGTCGACCAGAAGCCCGGAACGTCGTCCCACACGGCCAGGCGACCCGCCGCGGTCATCCCGGCGACCTCGCCCTGCCCCAGCGCGTCGCCCCAATGCTCGACGTGCAGCGGCCGGCCCGCGGCCTCGTTGTGCGCGAAGCCGACGTCTCCCGCGGCCAGGACGTCCGGCAGCGCGGTTGCAAGCGTGCTGTCGACCGGGACGGCGCCGTCGTGGAGCGTGAGCTCGCCGGCGACGAGCTCGCTACGCGGAGCCACCCCGGTGGCCATGACCACGACCGGCGCCGCGACGTCATCGGCGCCAACCGCGACGTGCAGCTGACGGCCGTGGCGCTCGATGGCGTCGACGGGCACCTCGAGGTACAGCTCCACGCCCGCGTCCTGCAGCCAGCGGGCGATCCGCTCACCGGCAGCTTCGCCCAGGCGGCGGCAGTTGGGGGAGGGCTCGTCGGAGACCAGCGACACCGTATGGCCCCGGCGCCGAAGCGAAGCGGCGATCTCACAGCCGATGAACCCGGACCCGATCACGACGACCTCGGCCCCCCCTCGCAGCCGCGTCTGGAGCTCGCGGAGGTCGTCCAGAGAGCGCAGCACGCGCACCGCGGGGTCGTCGGTGCCGGGCACCGGCAGGCGCTTGGGCTCGGCGCCCGTGGCGAGCAGGCATCGGCCGTACGTCAGCCGCCGCCCTCCGGACAGCGTCACCTCGTGCGCCACGTGATCGAGGGCCACGGCGCGCCCGGCGACCAGCGCCACCCGCTGGGTTGCACACCACTCCTCGTCTTCGAGCGGAAGCTCATCCTCTGAGATCTCGTCGCGCATCAGTTCCTTGGTCAGCGGCGGCCGCCGGTATGGCATGCGCTTCTCGTCGGCGACGATAGCCACGGCCCCCTGCCCACCCGCGCTGCGGTAGGAACGCGCCGCGGCCAGAGCTGCCGGGCCACCGCCGACAACCAGCAGGTCGAACTCGCCGCTCACCGACGCTCCAGGACGTCGAGAAGGTAGTCGCCGGTCCCGTCGGCCGCGACCGTGGCCAGCCATGGGAAGCGCCGGAGCCGGGCGTGGACGGTCGTGGCGTCCAACGGCCGGTCGGGCCCCGCCGGGCGCCAGTGGACCGCGACCAGCCGCGCCCCCGGGCGGGTGCAGTCGCGCACCACGTCGAGCGTGTCGTCGAGCTGCGAGCCGGTCAGGTAGTACAGGATCTCGGAGGCGACAACGAGGTCATAATCCCGGCGCGGGATGTCGTGTGGGATCGTGCCGGCGATCGCGGTCACCGATCGCCGGCGGGCGAGGCGGCGGCGCGCGGCGGTCACCGCGGTCACCGAGGCATCGATCGTCACCAGCGACCAGCACCGGGACGCCAGGAGCGTGCTGAACACGCCGATCGAGGCGCCGAGCTCGAGCGCGGCGGTGAACGGTCCCTCGCCGCAGGCCTCCAGCGTGGCCGCGTACTTGTCGCGTTCATACGCGCTGGTCGTGTACGCCCACGGGTCAGGGTCGCGCCGGTAGCGCGCCTCGAAGTCGGCGGCGGTCATCGGCCTGGGCTCAGCCATCGTCCTCAAGCACCGCGCTCCCGGCGCGCGCCAGCAGCGGGTCGAGGCGGTGCTGGAGCAGGAACACCTCGAGGTCACGGCGCGAGCGGTCCAGCGCCCCCGCCGTGACGAACGGGCGCGATCCACACGCCCGCGCGGCCTCATCCAGCAGCGACCGGCACGCGTCCGCGATCGCCGCCCGGCCGTGGAGCGCGACCGCCGCCAGATCCGGTCCGGCCTCGTCCATGGCTCGTGCCGCCGCCGCCAGCCACACGTCGATCGTCCGCCGTGCGGTCAGCATCCGACCCACGGCCAGCCCCTCCAGGTCGCCGTACGCGGGACGCCGGCGGAGGGCGGCGGTGGCGGCGTCGACGGCGGTGTCGGCCATCCCGGCCCAGCTGGCGGCCGTGCGCAGCGCATCGCGCCCAAACCACGGCTGCTGCGAGATGGCACCGTTGGGGCCGAGACGAGCGAGCACCGGCGCGTCGTGAAAGACGACCCGGTGCGAGACCGAGGCCACGAGCCCGGGTGATCGATACCAGCCCGCGTCGATCTCGACGCGGTGCGGGTCGGTGAGGTCGACCCAGACCGAGACCGGTCCACGAGCCGCGTCCGCCGCCGTCTGATCGCGCGCGAGGACGAGCGCGCGGTGAAGGCCTCCGGCGCCGGAGCAGAACGTCTTGACGCCCCGCAGCACCTCGCGCCCGTCGGCGCAGACAACCGCCCCCGGTGGTCCCTCTCCCGGCACCGGATCGCCGCCCCAGACGCCCACGCGCAGCTGTCCGGCGAGCACGCTTCCCAGCTCCCGGTCGCGCAGCGCCCGCGGCGCCTGGACGGCGAGCCGCTCGACGGCGTTGAGGTGGCCGTCGACAATGCGACCGACCGAGCCGTCGGCCCGCGCCACGCGGCGCACCAGCGCCAGCTCGAGCTCGGCACGCGGACGGTTGGTGCCGGCGGTCGCGTTCCAGCGCAGCGCGCCGGCCTCCTCGAGCGCCGCGATCGCGCTCTCCGGAAACAGGCCCCCGGCCCCCGGCTCGCCGGCGCCGGGCCGGCCGGCTCCGTCCCGCGCGCCCGCGCCCGCGGCGATGCGCGCCAGGACGGCACCGAGCTCCGGAAGGCCGGGCTGAAGATCCGCTGCCAACTGCGCCATGCTCATGTCAACGATGTCAGCACCAGCTGGCGCGCCGCCGCGTGGCGGGCCGCCAGCGTTACGAAGCCGACGGTCTCGCGGGCGTCGGTGCGGCGGGCGCCGGGGCCGATGCCGTCATGGGCGAGCACGATCGCGCCGGGCCGGAGCCCGGGACGGACCGCGTCGAACATCTCCCGTGCGGTGTCGCCCCGCCAATCATGGGTGTCGACCGTCCAGCCGACGATCCGGAGACCGTATTCGGCCGCGACATCCGAAGTCCACGGCGCAACATCCCCCCACGGCGTGCGCCACAGGTGCGGCGCCACCCCCACGGCTCGCAGGCGCTCGAGGGCGCTCGTGGTGTCGGCGCGGCCCCAAGCGGCGTCCCGGGTGGAGTGACGCACGTGCTCTTCGCAGTGCAGCCCCACCTCGTGGCCCTCGGCCACCACCCGCGCCATCAGATCCGGGTGCGCCGCGGCGCGCGGAGCGACCGGAAAGAATGTCGCCCGCGCGCCGGCCCGGGCCAGGACGTCGAGCAGACGCGGAGTCCACCTGGGGTCAGGCCCATCGTCGAATGTCAGCGCGAGAGTTGCCACCAGATCTTGCCTACCCCCCGGATTCGGAGGCTACGCCGCGAGGCGTTGCGCAGCCGCCCGGCGGAGGAGGGCGTCGTCCCGATGGGCGGTACTGCCCCGCCGGGACGCGCAATCAAAGCCCCCACTTCCGTGACTCTTGGGGCCGCTCCAGCTCAAGCCGGGGCGACCGGCGTTGCTTGGCAACGTCGCCTTTGTTACCCCCTTTCCAGCGACTCACACGCGAAACTCTCATAAAAGGAATATCGGGCCGCGCTCTGGCCGTTCGGAGATAATCCAGCGATGGCCTACGACGAAGAACTGGCAAACCGCGTCCGGGAGCTGGTGTCCGGCGAGGACGGTGTGGTCGAGAAGCGGATGTTCGGGGGCTTGGCGTTCCTGATCGGCGGCAACATGTCGGTCAGCGTCAGCGGGCAGGGTGGCCTGCTGCTGCGGATCGATCCGGCCGAGACCGACTCGCTGCTGGCCAAGCCCCACGCCGCGCCGTTTGTCATGCGTGGCCGCGCGATGGACGGGTGGCTCAGAGTGGCACCGGAGGGCGTCGGGACCAAGCGCCAGCTGGAGCGCTGGGTGGCGCGAGGCGTCGCCTACGCCCGGTCGCTGCCGGCCAAGTCGTAGTAGGCGCCCCGCCGGAAACGACCAGCTACCGATCGAATCGCCGGATCTCATCGACGACGCGGTCGACCGGGAGCCCGTCGCCGACCTCTCCCTCGCCGCGCTCGCGCAACACGCGCACCGCCCAGGCCAGATGGGAATCCGGTTCGCCGGCCGGCTTGGGATGCTCGTTCATGAACGCGGCGACGTCGCCGGGATCGAGCTCCGGCGCATGCTCGGCGACGTAGTCGACGACGGACTGCGGGGGATCCGGACGTGACGTGTCATCCATGGCTGCTCCCATTCTCCGAGATTGGTCGAGCCGGCGAGCGCCGGCCACGGACGGCGGATGTCGATCTGGCCCCCCGCCGTTCGTACAGAGGGTGACAATCCACCCACGAGGGCACTCACCCTACTGAGTGCCCCAAAGGAGACATGATGAAGCAATACCTGCTCAGCGTCATCCAGCCTGATGGCCCGGCCCCGGCCCCGGAGGTCCTCGACGAGATCATGCGCGACGTGGAGTCGGTGCGCCGGGACATGCAGGATGCCCGCGCCTGGGTGTTCTCCGGCGGCCTGCACGATGCGGCGACGGCGACGACGTTGCGCCCCCGCGACGGCGAGGTGCTCATGAGCGACGGACCGTTTGCCGAGGGCAAGGAGCACATCGGGGGCTTCACCATCGTCCGGGCGCCTGACCTCGACGCGGCCCTCGAGTGGGGGCGGAAGCTGGCTCTGGCGACCACGCTGCCGATCGAGGTGCGGCCGTTCCAGGGCGAGCCGGAGGGGTGACCCGGGACCGTGCCGCGTCCGACGAGCGCCGAGGTCGAGCGTGTCTTCCGCGAGCATCACGGCCGAGCCGTCGCGGTCCTCGTACGGCGCTTCGGCGACATCGACCTCGCCGAGGAATCGGTTGCGGACGCGTTTGCCGTCGCGACGGACCGGTGGCCGCGGCACGGGGTCCCGCCCAGCCCCGCCGGCTGGATCATCACGACCGCGCGCAATCGTGCGATCGACCGGCTGCGCCGCGAGTCAACGCGCGCTGAGCGCCACGCCCACGCCCACGCCCACGCGCTGGCGCTCAGCGCCGGCGACGAACCCGCCGAGGAGGGCCCCGTGACCGACGACCGACTGCGCCTGATGTTCACGTGTTGTCACCCGGCGCTCGCGATGCCGGCGAGGGTGGCGCTCACGCTGCGCCTGCTGGGCGGCTTGACGACAGGCGAGATCGCGCACGCGTTCCTCGTCGGCGAAGGGACGATGGCGCAGCGGCTCGTTCGGGCCAAAGCCAAGATCCGCGACGCCGGGATCCCGTACCGGGTCCCGCAGGACGCGGACCTTCCCAGCCGGCTGAGCGGCGTGCTCGCCGTCATCTACCTGATCTTCAACGAGGGGTACGCGGCGAGCGCCGGCCCGGCACTGGTGCGTGACGATCTCTGCGCCGAGGCCGTCCGCCTGGGTCGCGTGCTCGCCGAGCTCATGCCGGACGAGCCGGAGGCGCTCGGGCTCCTGGCACTCATGCTGCTGACTCAGGCGCGGCGGCCGGCACGGACCACGGCCGCAGGCGATCTCGTGCGCCTCGCCGACCAGGACCGCGGGCTCTGGGACCGCGAGCTCGTGGGCGAAGGCCAGACGCTCGTTCGGCGGTGCCTCGCGCGCGACCAGCCGGGGCCGTATCAGATCCAGGCGGCGATCAACGCGGTGCACAGCGACGCCGCCACCGCGGCCGAGACCGACTGGGCCCAGATCCTGACGCTGTACGACCAGCTCGAGACGCTCTCGCCGACGCCGGTGGTGGCCCTCAACCGGGTCGTGGCGCTCGCCGAGGTCCAAGGCCCGGAGGCAGGGCTGGCCCGCCTGGCCGACCTTGGCGCGGACGGGCGTCTTGACCGACACCACCTGTTCCACGCGATCCACGGGGACCTGCTGGCTCGCGCCGGGCGATCGGCCGAGGCGGCATCGGCGTTCGCAGCGGCGATGGACCGCACCGACAACCAGGCCGAGCGCGCGTTGCTGGCCCGCCGCCGCCGCGCGTGCGGCTGAACACGGTCAGACGACGGGGGTCAGGTGGATTCGGTCTCGGCCGCGGGCCTTGGCCTCGTACAAAGCGCGGTCAGCCCGGGCGACCACCGCCTCGGCGTCCTCGCCCGGCTGGGCGACGGCGACCCCGGCCGAGCAGGTCCAGCCGCCGGAGACGAGGCAGCGCAGGCGCTCGGTCACGTCGAGGGCGGTCGTCGCGTCACGGGTGCGCAGCAGCAGTCCGAACTCCTCGCCCCCCAGGCGCGCCAGCAGGTCACCGCCGCGTACCTGGTCGCGCCACGCCGCGGCCGTCTCCTTGAGCAACCGGTCACCGGCGGGATGGCCGTGCGTGTCGTTGAAGTGCTTGAAGTGGTCGAAGTCGAGCATCGCGATCGCCACCTGTCCGTCGCTCGACAGCGCCCGCTGAAGCTGGGCGTCCCACGCCCGGCGGTTGGCCAGCCCGGTGAGCGGATCGGTCTGGGCCTCGCCGGCGAGGTTGTCCATCGCATCGGCGCGAGCGATGACAGCCGCGGCCTCGTGAGCGAGCAGCGCCGCCACGGTCGTCCGTGGATCCGCGGCGCGCACCGCCTCCGCCCAACCGACGACGAGCACGCCGAGCGCGACGCCGTGTCGCAGCAGCGGCTGGAACAGCACGGTGTGCGGCCGCCGGGCCGCGATCCACAACTCGGTGCTGCCGACCCCGGCCTCCAGGTCGTCGGTGCCGAGCACGGGTCGCCCTGAGCGGAACGCCTCGACGACGGCGCTGCCCGGCTGCGCATCGGCGCCGGCCCCCGGGGCCTCGATCCCGGTCATCGCCGTGCACCCCAGGCGCCCGTCGCCATCCGGCTCATAGAGGAGGGCGACCGTCGCCCCGCTGATGCTCGTCGCCGCGCGACAGACATCGACCCGCGGGCGGGCGCTGTCGAACAGGCGGTACACCACGTCGGTGAGTTCCTCGAGCATCCGCTCGCGGCCGCGGGCCTGAGTGGCCTGCGTGCGGACGCTCGCGACCAGTTGTTGGGTGGCAAACCCGACGATCGTGGAGACAGCCACCGACAGCACGGCGGCGCGATACTGCGTGTGCGGATACGTCGGTGGGCCCACGATCAGGATCGGCGCGAGATAGAAGATCCCCACCCCGGCGACCACGATCGCCAGATCCCGGCGCGATCGACTGTAGAGCGCGGTGTAGAAGACCGGGATCATCGCCACGGCGCTCGCCCCGGAGTTCGTTCCGCCGACGGAGTTGCGAAGCACCGCGACGGCGGCCAGGAAGACGAGCGCGCCGGGGGTGGCTCCGAGCCTGATCCGCGGATGCCGAAGCATGGCGAGGACGGCGAGGATGCCCCCAGCGAACGCGAGCGCCACCGAGAGTCCGTACTGCGGCCAGCTGACCGTCGCGCCCACGAGCGCCACGGTCCAGGCCAGCACCGTGGCCGCCGAGAACGGGGCCAGTACCCGCAACGGTCGCTTCAGGTTCGTGATCGCGTCGATTCCCACGGGTCCGTGTTCGGCATGAGTGGACAAAGATCTGAGACCGGGTCGAGTGCCTGGACGGATGCGCGCCGTCAGACCCGATATCGCTCGGTCAGCGATGCGAGCTTGGCCGCGAGCCCGTTGAGGTTCTCCGCGGCGCGTTGTGACTGCTGAGCGCCGTCGAGGAACTGGGCCGTCCCGGCGTCGATGTCGCTCATCGACCCGGCGATCTGATCCATCCCGACGCTCTGCTGGTGGGCGGACGCAGCGATCTGCTCCGCGGCATGGGACGCCTCGCGGATCGTGTCCGTGAGGCTGCGGATGCCCTCGCCTGCCTGACCGGTGAGCTGGAGCCCCTGGTCGACGACCTTCGTGCCCTGTTCGCTGGCCGCCACCGCCGCCGCGGTCGCCTCCCGGACGTCAGTGAGGATCGTCTCGACCTGGGCGGTGGCCGCCTTGGACTGCTCGGCGAGGCCCCTGACGTGGTCGGCCACCACCGCAAACCCCTTCCCGTGCTCGCCGGCTCGGGCCGCCTCGATGCTGGCGTTGAGCGCGAGCAGCTTGGACCGGTCGGCCAGGTCGTTGACCGTCTGGGTGATGGCCCCGATCTGCTGCGTGCGCCCGGACAGCGTGAGGATCTCCTCGGCGATGCCGTCAACCCGCGCCCGGATCTCCTCCATCGCGCCGGCGATCGCCGCCACCGCCTGTGTGCCCTCATCGCTGACCTGGACCGACTCGCCGGCCTGCCGGGCGACATCGCGCGCGCGCTGGGCGGTGTCGTCCGCCGCCGACCGCAGCTCGTTGATGGTCGCCGAGGTCTCGCTGATGGCCGCCGACTGCTGGCCGGCGCTCTCGGTGTGGCGGCTGACCGAGGCGAGGATCTGCTCGGTGGAGGCGGCGATCTCCTGGACGCCGGCCTGGATCTCGCCGGAGATCTCGGACAGGCCGCCGACCATGCTGTTCAGGCTCGTCGAGAGCTCGCCGAGATCGTCGCTGCCGGACGCCGCCACAGTGGCGGTCAGATCGCCGTCGGCCACGCGGGATGCGAACAGCGAGTACTCCCGCACCACGGCCTGGAGCGCCTCCCGCGAGTCGCGCTCGGCCCGCGCCGAGCTCTCGAGCTCGCGGTGGCGATCCTCGGTCAGCTCGTTGAGCCGCCGCAGGGCCAGCCCAAACCGGACGCCCGCCGCGACGAGCGTCGCCGTCGCCAGGCCGACCGCCACCTGCGTCGTGTGGTTGAGCGAGCCGACGAAGAGGATGAGCAACGCCAGCCCGGACGCCACGGTCGGCACCGCGAAGCCGGACGACTGGTTCTCGCGGACGGCGACGGCGGGATCAGGCGTCAGCCAGACGGCGCCGGAGATCAGCAGCAGCGACGTGGGCCAGGCGACGGCGTTCAAGAACCAGCCCACGTGGGTGGCGGCGAGCCCGCCGAACAGCGCCGCGATGTCACCGGCCGCGTTGATCGCACCGGCCGCCGCGATCAGGGACCATCGTGCGCGCCGGCCCGGCGGGAGGAGCTTGACGCCGAGGAGCGTCAGGCCGAGCAGCAGCAGGTCGCCGACCGGGTAGACGAGGTTGACGGCCACCGACTCGTTGCCACCGCCGGCGGCGCTGGCGATCGCGTGGAACGCAAAGGCGACGAGGGCCGCAAACGTGACCAGGGCGGCGACCACCCCGTCGAGGTAATTGGCGGCACTGAGCTTGCGGACGTCGCGCTGCATCAGCACCATGACGCCGACATAGGCGAGGGGAAAGAAGCCCGCCCACAGGACATTGGCCAGCGAGAGGGTCGCCGGCGTCGCCCCGCCCAGGGTCTCGTCGGTCATCGTGAAGTCTCCGATGGCCCACGCACAACAGCCGATCCCCAGCCAGAGCGCGTACTTGCGGTCGCGTGGGCAGGCGTAGGCCCGGGCGAGTACGAGGACGGCCGCGGTCAGTTCGAAGGCGGCCACGCCCCAGCCGTCCAGCCAGGTCGGCGAGGCGCCGTTGGGCCCGCGCATGATCAGCGAGACGGCATAGCCGCTCAGGATCAACGTCAGGACCCCGTACAGAGCCTTGATCCCGGCCGCGGGCGCCTCGGCGCCTGAGTCGCGGCGGGTGGCGACCGGCCAGCCCCCCGTCGCATCTGTGACACCCGCATCTGTTACCGCCATGTCCCGCTCCTCGGTCCGAACCGCTGAGCCCATGGCCTCAGCCCCGGTCAGGGGCTGAAGGATCACGTCTGCGATCGTGGCGCCCAGCTCTGGTTAGAGCGGTTATCGGCAGCGAGACATCGATCTGTAACCCGGTTTGACGTGCGGGAACGGGCGTCAATACGCGGAGGCGACGGCCCGGCGACCACCCGCCGGGCCGTCTCCATGCCCCGCGGTGTCAGCGCCTGCCGAGCGTGTCGGCGCTTGGGATTGCGGATGCGTTGCTGCCCTCGATCGGAAGCAACTGATGGGTGAAGCCATCGCGGACAAAGCCGCGAGGCACGAGCGGCGGCGTTGCCGCCGGCAGTCCTCGAGCGGCCTCAGACGCCCGGTGGACGGAGGTGCGAACGTGGCTCGTCGACGAGGAGGCGAGCGCCACGACAACGATGGCGATCACGACCGCCAGCGCAGCGGCGACCACCATCCAGACGGTGCGGCGTCCGATCGGTTCGACACCGGCCTGTGGAAGGAAATCGTGCGAGTACATGCTCTGCTCCCTTTGGGATGGAGGTGAGAGACGGGTGGCGCCTGTCCGGCGGCGATGGATGGAGAACCGGACGGGCACGCTCACGGTCTCATCGCGCGGCCGGCGAGACCACGTCGGCTGACGCGAGGCGTGTGTGTCATCTGAGGCGTACGGGAAACTGGGCTGTGTGACGGTGCCCATCCCCGCCGAGGACCCGCTGAGCGCGGCGCTGCGCCGGGACGGCCACGTGCGCCGGTTTCGCCGCGGCCAGGTCCTGTTCACGGCGGGGGACGTCGCCGAGCGAGTGTTCCTCATCGACAGGGGACGGGTGCTCATCAGCTGCACCTCGGCTGACGGGCGCGAGATCGTGCTCGGGCTCCGCGGTCCAGGGGACATCATCGGTGAGCTCTCGGCCCTGGACGGCGAAGCACGGTCGGCGACCGCGCTCGTCGTCGCCGATGTCGAGGCCGTCGTCGCCCCCGGCTTGGCGCTGGCCCGGGCGCTGGAGAACGTCGAGGCCGCCCGTCAGCTGATCTCCATTCTCGCGACGCGACTTCGAGACGCTGACCGCAAGCGCCTGGAGTTTGCCACTCTCGACACGCTCGGACGCGTTGCCGAGCGTGTGCTCGAGCTCGTGACCGGGTTCGGGTCAGCCGGTCCGGACGGGATCGTCATCGAGCTGCCGCTCTCCCAGGAGCAGCTGGCCAGCTGGTGCGGAGCGTCACGGGAGTCGACGGTCAAAGCGCTGGCGACGCTCCGCGCGCTCAACTGCATCAGCACCGGCCGCCAAAGCCTCGTCATCCACGACGTCGACGCCCTCCGGCGCCACGCCCACCGCTGAGCGAAACCTTCACCTGTTCCTAAGCTTCGTCTCAGTCTGAGCCCCTAATCTGGGGCTTGCTTGACCTCAGGAGGCCGGAGCGCCACCTGATACCGGGGCCGCAGCAGGCTTGTAGCGATGGAGAGCCACGCCGCGTGGCGAGAGCTCGATGGTCCTCGCCCGCCCAGCGATTCGAAAGGACAAGATGCCGACACGATCAGAACGACCGCTGACCGACCGCCGGCGCGTGCTCGCGGTGAAGGTGCCGGAGATCACGCTGATCTTCTGGGTGCTCAAGCTGCTGACGACCGGCATGGGCGAGGCGATGTCGGACTTCATGGGCCAACACAACGTGCCGATCGCCGCCGCGGTGGGGATCTTCGGACTCGCCTTCGCCCTGTGGCTGCAGCTGCGGACGACCGAGTACCGCGCTCCCGTCTACTGGTTCGCCGTGATGATGGTGGCCATCTTCGGGACCATGGCGGCCGACGGCATCCATGACGGAGCCAACATCCCGTATTCGGTTACGACGCCGGTGTTCGCCGCGGTCGTCGGCGCCACGTTCCTCCTCTGGCATCGCAGCGAGGGCACACTCTCGATCCACAGCATCACCACCCGCCGCCGGGAGGCGTTCTACTGGACCGCCGTCCTGGCGACGTTTGCCCTGGGCACCGCGGCCGGCGACCTGACGGCCTACTCGCTGAAGCTGGGCTTCTGGGAGTCCGCTGTGCTGTTCGCGGTCATCATCGCGATCCCGGCCGGGGGCTGGTGGCGCGGCCGGTTCAATCCGATCTTCGCCTTCTGGTTTGCCTACGTCGTGACCAGGCCGCTCGGCGCCTCGTTTGCCGACGGCTTCAGCAAGCCGACGAGCGGCGGCCTGCACGTCGGCGACGGGCCGGTGAGCCTGGTGGCGCTGATCCTGTTCGTGGGGCTCGTGGCGTGGGTCGCGCTCACCAAGCGCGACGTCCAGCGTCCGGCGGCGGCGGGCCATCGCCAGCACCCGCATCTCCCGCATCCTCACCTGCCGGAGACCGCCGGCCGCCGGCCGCAGCCCGCCGAGAACTGATCCGGCGCCCCCACCCGGGCGCCCCGCCGGGACCCCCTCGACCCGGCCGCTGCCGTCGGCGATCCGACGAGACCACGGCACCCCGTCTCAACCGCCGGTGGGCGGCTGCCGATCAGGTCGTGCGTGAAACACAAAACCAGAGTCTCGGCCTGGCGAGGCCTGCCGGCCGGTCTCATCGGCGTCCCCATCGCGGTCTCGCTCACGGCGATGGTGCTGAGCCGGGTGATCGGACAGGAGTCGGCGGTGTGCTGGGACATCGCCTGGACGTCGAGTTCGTTCAGCGCCCTCGCGGGGATGCTCCTTGCCCGGCGGACAGCCCGCGAGGCCGACCGGCGTCGCTTCAGCCTGTGGGCGGCCGCGGCCGGCTCATGGCTCGTCGGTCAGATGATCTGGAACGTCTACGGCCTCGTGGGATTCGCCCAGTCGCCGAACCTCGCCGACCTCGCCTGGTGGGGCTTTGCCGCCCTCGTGATGGTGAGCTTTCTCCGCAGCCGGGCCACGTCTCGCTCGGTACGCCGCGTGGCGATGTTCGAGACACTGCCGCTCATCGCCGGGGCGATCGCCCTCAGCGTCGGCGAGCTCTGGCACGACGCGGCGGTGTCGCCGCTGGCGCTCGTGCCCAAGCTCTCGGCGTTCGTCTACCCGGCGATCTACATCGCCGCCACGATCCTCATGCTCCAGGCGATGATCGCCGGTTCGCTGGGCGCCTCGCGGTCCGGGGCGCTCCGTCTGGTGCTGGGGGGCATGGCGGCGCAGGCGGTGGGGTTCGGACTGTGGAGCGAGCAGCTGCTCGCCGGCAACTACGTCCCCGGCCACACGATCCTTGATCCCCTCTGGGCCGTCGGCCTGGCGATGATGGGCATCGGCGGAGCGCTCGCCGCCCGGCATCCCGGATCCGCGGTGGAGACCAATGAGCCGTCGCGGCACGGGGAGCTCCTCCCGGCCACGCTGTTCATCGTGCTCCTCGCCGCGCTCATCCACGCTCAGCTGAGCGGCGCACCGGCGGGCTCGACCATCAGCCTGGGGGCGGGGCTGCTCTTCTGCGGCGCCGCGCTGATCGTGCGTGGCGCCCTGTTCGAGGGCCGGCTCCGGGAGATGCTCAACCGCGAGCGCACGGCGCTGGCGTCACTCGCCGAGCGGGAGACCGAGCTGGCGCGACTCAACGCGCAGCTCGTCGAGGATTCACGCCGTGATCCTCTGACCGGGATGCGCAACCGCCGCGCGCTCGCCGACGACCTGCTCGCAGTCGAGGCGGCGCGCAACGGGCACGGACGCTCCCACGCGCTGGCGCTGTGCGACGTCGATCACTTCAAGGCGTACAACGACCGTCTTGGCCATCTTGCCGGCGATCAGGCATTGCGCGAGATCTCCGCGATCGTCCGCGGGGCGCTCCGGGCGGGCGACGTGGCCTATCGCTTCGGGGGCGAGGAGCTGTTGGTCCTGCTACATGATGTGACCACGGTTCAGGCCGTCGCGGCGGTCGAACGGGTGCGGCATGCCGTGGTCCGCGCGGGCATGCCGCACCCGGAGGGTGCCGAGGGCATCATGACCGTGTCGATCGGCGTCGCCGCCGGGCCCGAGGACGCAAACGCTCTGATGGCGCGGGCCGACGGAGCCCTGTACGACGCCAAGCGCGCCGGTCGCAACCGCACCGTCGCCGCCGGCGACGACAGCGACGGTGGTCCGCCCGGCTCCGGCCGTCATCACGCCGCCCTGCACGAGCCCGTCCCCCGGCACGTGCGCAGCATGCTCGCAGTCTCCCGCGCCGCCGCGGCCGGGCGGGGACCGATGCCGGTCCTGGAGGCGCTGGCCGAGACGATCCGCTCCGAGCTCGCCTTCCACGTCGTCTCGGTCAACGTGCTCGATGCAGAGCGTGCGGAGCTCAGATGCGTAATCGTGCTCGGCGACGACGATGCCCGCCGAACCCTGCTCGGCAAGCGGGCGCCGTGGCGGGAATGGGAGACGGTGATGGCTCCGGAGCACGAGCGCTGCGGAGCCATCTGGCTACCGGCGGGCGCCCACGCCTGGGAGGACGAGAGCATGTTCTGGGTTCCCCCTGCAGCGGCCGCTCTCGGCCCGGACGGCTGGGACCCGGACGACATGCTGGTCCTCCCCCTCCGCGGCCAGGAGGGGGACGTGCTCGGCATCGTGTCGGTCGACCAGCCGGTCAGCGGTTGCCGTCCTGACGACAGCCAGATCGCCTACCTGATGGCCGTGGCGGACCACGCCGGGCTCGCTCTGGAGCAGAGCCGGCGCGACAGCGAGCAGGCCGCCGCCGTGCACGAGCAGTCGACGGAACTGCGCTTGGCGGCCGTCATGCTGCTCGCCGAGACGCTCGACCTGCGGGATCCCAGCACCGCGCGCCACTCGCGCACCGTCGGCGCCTACGCGGAGCAGACCGCACTCGCCCTGGGGCTGGCGGCGGATCGCGTCGAGCAGATCCATGCCGCCGGCGTCCTGCACGACCTCGGAAAGCTGGGGATCGCCGACGCCATCCTCCACAAGCCGGGGCCGCTCAGCGACGCCGAATGGCACGAGATGACGCGCCACCCCGAGGTCGGCGCCCGGATCCTGGAGCACGCCGGACTGCATCAGATCGCCGGTTGGGTCAGGGCTCATCACGAGCGGATCGACGGGGACGGTTATCCAGATCGGCTGGGAGCCGACGAGATCGCGCTCGAATCGCGAATCCTCGCCGTCGCCGACGCGTACGAGGCGATGATCGCCGACCGTCCCTACCGGGGCGGGATGCCGCCGCAGGCCGCCCGTCGCGAGCTCGAACGGTGTGCCGGCTCGCAGTTCGACCCGGCGGTGGTTCAGGCGTTCATCAGCACCCTGAACGCCGCCCGCGGCGACTCCGCGGGCATCGCCGGCACGGACGGCATGGACGGCGCGAATGGCGCAGATGGCGCGGCCGGCGTGGACGCGGGACCGGGCGACACCGATCCGGCGCTGGATGCGCCCGGAACGGCGGTGCTCGGCTCCGCAGTCTGACCGCGAACAGCGGGGACCAGCACGGGCCGGGGCCACCGTCATTCGATACGTTTGCACCAACCCCCAGATGGAGCAGGCAGACGATTCAGCAGCCGCCGGTACGCGCCCGGCTCGCGACCCCCGCGCTGCCGCCGGGGTCGGCCGAAGCGGCGCCCGTCCGGACCTCAGCATCGGCGACGTGGCCGCCGAGACCGGCGTCGGCGAGAGCACGCTGCGGATGTGGGAGGCCCGGTACTCGTTTCCGACGCCGAAGCGCCTGCCGAGCGGGCACCGCCGCTACTCCGAGCAGGACCTGGCCCGGATCCACGCGGTGTTGCGCGCCCGCGACGAGGGCCTGCCGCTGCCGTTTGCGATCAACCGTGCCCGCCGGCTGGAGGCCGAGCCGCGCCCTTCGGTATACGGCGCGCTGCGCGAGCAGTTCACCCACCTGCATCCCCATCACCTGCCCAAGCGGGCGCTGGTCTGGCTCAGCCGGGCGATCGAGGACGAGTGCTGCGCCCGGTCGCCCCGGCCCCTGCTGTTCGCCGCCTTCCAGCACGAGCGCTTCTACCGTCAGTCCGAGCCCCGCTGGCGCCAGTTCGCACAAACTGCCGAGCGGGCGATCGTGCTCGCCGACTTCGCTGACCTGCGCACCCCGCCCAACGCACCAGCCGAGGTCCCGCTCGAGCCGACAAACCCGCTGATGCGCGAGTGGGTCGTCGCCTGCGACACGTCGGCGGCCGGAGGTGTGTCGGCGTGCCTGGTCGGCTGGGAGCGTCCCCAGGCCGCGGGTGAGCCGCGGGTGTTCGAGACGATCTGGACCGTCGAGCCGGAGGTCGTCCGCGAGGCCGCGCGTCTGTGCTGCGAACTCGTCGCCGGGCGCGCCCCGGGCCTCGTCGACGACCTGCGCGACCGCCTGGCCGACGCGCCACCGCCGGCCGACGCATCCCACCTGCGGGGAACGGTCGAGCTGGCGACGCGGATGCTCCTCTACGCCACCGCCGGCGTGGCCGAGTCCGAGACGTCCTCGAGACTGCCCGCCGGATCGTCGAAGTAGCGCATCTCCCCGGGCGGCGGGGCTGGGCCACGAGCGGCCTGGCCGTCCTGGCCCCTCCGAGCGGGGAGCCACCCCTCAAGACGTGCGCGCGGCGGTGCCGCGCTCCTGGGGTTTGGGGGATTAAGCCGGTATAGGACAAGTGAGCCCCCAAATCTACGGGGAGGCGGACGTGTGCAAGGCCCAGCCGAGCCGCGCCTGAACCCCTGGCACCGATGGGGATCGCCACGCGCGCCAAATCACCGAGCCCGCACCGATTTGGCGCATCGCGCAGGGTGCTGAGCCCCGGATTTGCGCGCCACGACGGCCCCTCGCTCCTTCGTTGCCTGAAGTTCGTCCACAGGCACCCGCGCGAGTGGACACCGGCACCGCCTAGTCTTGACGGACCGTGGCCACCTCCCTCTCCCCACGCAAGCGCCACGCGCTCGAGCTCTTCTCCGGGCTCCCGCGCCACTACGACCGGATGGGCGCCGCTCTCTCGTTCGGTCAGGACCCGCGCTGGCGACGGGCGCTTGTGCGCGCCGTCGATCCCCAGGCGGGGCAGCGGGTGCTCGACGTCGCCACCGGGACCGGCATGGTCGCCGCTGAGCTCGTCAACCGCGCGGGATGTGACGTCGTCGGCATCGATCAGAGCGAGGCGATGCTGGCCGGCGCCCGCGCGCGGGTCGCGCGCGCGCCGGAGCTCGCTCCCCACCTGACGTTCGTCCAGGGCGAGGCCGAGCGGCTCCCGTTCGGCGACGGCGAGTTCGACGCGCTCACCTTCACGTACCTCCTGCGCTACGTCGACGATCCGCAGGCGACGATGCGAGAGCTCGCCCGGGTCGTCAGACCGGGCGGCCGGATTGGGATGCTGGAGTTCGGCGTGCCGGACGCGCGGGTCCTGCGCGTCCTGTGGCGCGCCCACACCCGCACGGTGCTTCCCGGGGCGGGCCGGCTCGTGTCGAGGTCGTGGTATGACGTCGGCCGGTTTCTGGGACCGAACATCGAGGAGTTCCACCGGCGCGAGCCGGACCTGCCGGCGCTGTGGCGCTCGGCCGGGATCGCGGATGTCGCCGAGCAGCATCTGAGCTTCGGCGCCGGTCTGGTGATGTGGGGGGTCCGGGACGACGGCCCCGACGCGTAGATTGGACCGACCCGCGTTCTACGCGCTGCGGTCCGGTGGGTGGCGCGACCTGATCACGCTCCTGCATCCGCCGTACACGGCCTGGCATCTGAGCTATGTCGCACTCGGGGCTGCCGCCGCTCCACACCTGTATGCCGACCGGCTCGGCGCGGCCCTCGGCGCCTTCGCGCTCGCCGTCGGGATCGCCGCCCATGCCCTCGACGAGCTCAAGGGCCATCCGCTCCAGACCAGGCTGGGCGACCGTACGCTGATTGGGCTCGCGCTCGCGGGCCTCGGCGGGGCGGTCGCGATCGGCGTCGGCGGGATCGTCACGGTGTCGCCGTGGCTTGCCCCGCTCGTGGTGGCCGGCGCGTTCCTCGTCCTCGCCTACAACCTGGAGCTGGCCGGCGGCCGGTTTCACACGGACGCGTGGTTCGCCATCGCCTGGGGCGGCTTTCCCGCCTTCACCGGGTATTTCGTCAACGCGCTGACGGTTCGCCCGGCGGGCGTCCTCGTCGCGGTCGCGTGCTGCCTGCTCAGCGTCGCCCAACGCCGATTGAGCACTCCGGCTCGCGAGTTGCGCCGCGCCACGGTCGAGGTCACCGGGTCCCAGCGGCTCGCCGACGGCCGGGTGCGCGAGCTCGACTCGGCTCGTCTGGCCCAACCGCTCGAGGGCGCGTTGTCGGCGCTCTGGCTGGCCCTCGTCGCCCTGGCCGTGGCCCTCATCGCGGTCCGGCTCTAGCGCACCCTCCTCGGAAATCCGTTGCGCTCTGATGGCGTCCGGACGCGAACGTCAGAGCAGGCTGCCCCCCGGCGGGACGACCCAGAGCCGGCGCGCGAATTCGCCTGCCACCTGCGGATCCAGGTCCCCGACCGTCGCCGCACCCGCCGCCTGCATCGCTCGCCTGAGCTCGGCCCAGCCACGGGCGACGCCGGCGACGCGCGCCGTCGGCCCCCATCCGGTCGCCGCCGCGAGCTCGTCGGCCCGGGCCTTCGCGTCGGCGACCGTGAACTCGCCGAAGCACTTGTACCCGTCGCTGGCGTAGACCGGACGGCGGAGCGGATCGGCGTCGGGCTTGTCGGCGTTCGCCATCGCAGCCTCACCAGCGCGGCTCGTAGCCGCTCGTCAGTCTTTCGCCCCGCCGTCGCCATTCCGGCTCGACGTCGAACCGGCGGCGAATCGCCCGGGTGCGCAACCGCCGCAAGACAGGTCCGTACGTGAACCGGGCTCCCCGCGCCGCGAGCGTGCCCAGCGGGTTGGCCTCCATGAACGGCATGAACTTGTCCGGAAAGCCGGGCATCGTGCACGCCATGCAGATCCCGCCGACGTTGGGGCAGCCGCCGATCCCGTTCACCCACCCGCGGACGGGGACGTTGCACTTCACAACCGGGCCCTTGCAGCCAAGCTTGACCAGGCACCCGCGCACGTCGGCGGGAGTGGTGGCGAACTCCCCCTGCTCTGCGAAGCCGGCGCGGCCGCAGCCCTCCTGCACGGTGCGGGAGAAGAGCCGCTGCGGCCGGCCCTGGTCGTCGAGCTCGAGCAGGTCCGCGACGCCGGCGACGTACAGGGCCAGGTGCAGGAGCGTCTCGGTGATGCTGTCCGGCGCCACCGGGCAGCCCGGGAGGTTGACGACCGGGCTACCCCGGCGAGAGGTCCAGCCTGAGCCGAGGTGATCACGGAGGCCCATGGCGCCGGTGGGGTTTCCCCGCATCGCCGGGATTCCGCCGTAGGCGGCACACGTGCCGAGCGCCAGGACCGCGGCTGCGGCGGGCGCCAAGATGTCGATCCACGCGCACACGGTGATCGGCTGGCCGGTGCGCCGGTCGACGCCGAACCCGCTCCAGTAGCCCTCCCCGCTCATCTCCTCGTTGGGTACCGAGCCCTCGAGGACGAGGATGAATGGGTTCAGCTGACCCGCCGCCGCTCGGCGGAACGTCGCAGCCGAGACCGCTCGTCAGCCACAGCACGTGGACGAGGCGGCGCTCGGCAGCGAGCCGAGCCGCCGGCCACGCTGTCTCTCGCATCATCGCGAACCCGGATCAAGGACGAGCGCTCGCGTCAGCGGCTCGAGGTGGCTGACCTGCGGCTCGATCATCGTCGCCAGGTGCTGCTCCACGCTGCCGTGGAGGTGCCAGTCGTCACCATGACCGCTCAGCAGCCCGGCCTGGGCCAGGCGCGCGAGGGCGTGCGAGACCGAGGGGCGCTCGGCGCTGATCAGCCGGCCGAGAAGCTGGTGGGTCAGGGGCAGGGAGAGCCGGACCCCGCCCGGCTCCACTCGTCCCCACCGCGCCGCGAGATGCCACATGAGCAGCGCGAGGCGCACCTCGAGGCGGGGCTGGGCGGCGATCGCCCGCTGGACGTCGAGCCTCCGCGTCCGCCGGCCCGCCCGGCGAAGCAGCGCGGCGCCGATTTGGGGCCACGGCTGGACCCGCTGCACGAAGGCCCCATCGAGCACGGCAAGGCGCACGGGGACCAGCGCTCGCCAGCCCAGCTCGCAGACGAGCTCGGCGTCACCGTAATCCCACGGCTGGATGAGGTCCCCGCTGCCGAGCAGCTCAGCCGTGATCCGATCGCCGACCGCGACGGTCGCCGCGATGACGCCGTCGAGTACCAGCAGTCCCGGGCCGGGCGAGGCGACCGCGAGCCATTCGGCGAGTCCCAGCTGGCCGGGCTCCTCCTCGAACGTCGTCGCGGTCACGCTGGGGCGAGCGGCCAACCGCAGCCGCATGTCCAGCTCGTCGGCAAGGTCGACGTCAAGGTCGAACAGGTACTGGTACGAGCGCGGGCGCTGAGCAGGGAACCCCCTGGCGGTCCAGCGCGGCTCGGCGGCATGACCGGAAGTCCGTGTGGACCTGGGCGTCCCAGCGCGGGTCATAGGCGCGACTTCAATCCCCCTGACGAAGGGTCAGCTCGGAGGAGTCTACCCCCCACAGACACCGTCCAACACCCTCAACGTCACCGCCGAGCATGCGTAATGCGGATTACGTGACGTGGATTACCGGCATCCCCACGGCGGCCCGCGACGGTGTTATACCCGCGGTCGGCCGCATCGGCGGCGTCGGTATGCGAGCGGAGGGAGTTGGACGGTCTCATGTGCTTGGCGATTCCTGGTCAGGTCGTCGAGATCGTCGACTCCGCAAACCAGATCGCCAAGATCGACGTCGTCGGAGTCAGGCGAAACATCAACGTCAGCCTCCTCGCCGACGATGACGGCGGGGGCGCAAAGCCCGGTGACTGGGTGCTCATCCACGTGGGCTTTGCCCTGTCGAAGGTCGACGAGGAGGAGGCGCACGCCACCCTGCGGCTGCTCGAGCGGATGGGCGCCGAATACGAGCAGGAGCTCGAGGAGCTCAAGGCGAGCGTGATCGAATGAGCGATCCCGCCGGCGGGAGCTGCGCAGCCGGGACGGGGCACTGCATCACCTGCGGGGATGAGGGAATCGCCATGCGCCTGGTCGAGCTCCGTAGCGCGGCCGCGCTGTGCGTCGACGAGGAGGGCGAGGTGCACTCGGTCGCGATCGACCTGCTCGACGACGTCTCACCGGGCACGACGGTGCTCGTTCATGCCGGAGTCGCGATCGGGGTGACTCAATGAAGTTCGTCGACGAGTTCCGCAATGCCCAGCTCGGACGGGCGCTGGCCGGGGAGATCCTCGCCGAGCTCGAGCCCGGCCGGCACTACAAGGTGATGGAGGTCTGCGGCGGCCACACCCACTCCATCTACAAGTACGGCATCGACGATCTGCTGCCGGACAACGTGGAGCTCGTGCACGGTCCCGGGTGTCCGGTGTGTGTCATTCCGATGGGCCGGGTCGACGATGGGATCGCCGTCGCCCGCAACGACGGGGTGATCTTCACCTGCTTCGGCGACATGCTGCGCGTGCCCGGCTCCGAGTACACCCTCCTCGACGCCAAGGCTCAGGGCGCCGACGTGCGGATGGTGTACTCGCCGCTCGACGCGCTGCGCATCGCGCGGGAGAACCCGGGGCGCGAGGTCGTGTTCTTCGCGATCGGCTTCGAGACGACGGCGCCGTCGACGGCGCTGACACTCAAACGCGCCAAGGCCGAGCACATCACCAACTTCTCCTGCGTGTGCAACCACGTGACGATCGTCCCGCCCCTCCGGGCGCTGCTCGAGTCTCC
Source organism: Solirubrobacteraceae bacterium (assembly GCA_035551695.1). Taxonomy (GTDB): domain Bacteria; phylum Actinomycetota; class Thermoleophilia; order Solirubrobacterales; family Solirubrobacteraceae; genus Palsa-465. The sequence continues at coordinate 13,125 of DASZMU010000047.1, read as the reverse complement.
GGACCTGCGGCTCGACGGCTTCATCGGCCCGGGCCACGTGTGCACGGTCGTCGGCGCCCGCCCGTTCGAGTTCATCCCGCTCGATTACGGCCGGCCGGTGGTCATCTCCGGCTTTGAGCCGCTGGACATCCTCCAGTCGATTCTGATGATCCTGCGCCAGCTGTCAGCCGGCCGGTGCGAGGTCGAGAACCAGTACACGAGGGTGGTGCCCCGCGAGGGCAACCTCCGCGCGCTCCAGGTCATGTCCGAGGTGTTCGAGCTCCGCCCCCACTTCGAGTGGCGGGGGCTGGGATTCATCTCGCAAAGCGCGCTGCGGCTGAGCGACGCCTACCGCGACTTCGACGCGGAGGAGCGCTTCGAGGTCCCGGGCGTCCGTGTCGCCGACCCCAAGGCGTGCCAGTGCGGCGAGGTCCTCAAGGGCGTCATCAAGCCCTGGGAGTGCAAGGTGTTCGGCACCGCCTGCACCCCGGAGCACGCGATCGGCACGTGCATGGTCTCACCGGAGGGGGCGTGCGCGGCGTACTACAACTTCGGCCGGTTTGTACGCGAGCGTGAGGTCGTATGAGCGCATTCAGACAAACCGCGGGTTTAGTGCGCGAGCGTGAGGCCGTCTGATGGCGCCGGACTCCGCCACCCGCGCCGATCGCAAGGAGCGCGTGCTGAGCATCATCGAGACCGCCCGGGCCAAGCGCCCGCGCTTTCGCGACGAGCGGATCACGCTCGCTCACGGCGCCGGCGGCAAGGCGACGCAGACGCTGATCGAGGGCCTGTTCGTACCGGCTCTGGCGCCGGCGGAGACTGGGCCGCTCGCCGCCCTCGGAGATGCCGGCACGGTCGTCGCGGGCGCGACCCGGCTGGCGATGACGACCGACAGCTTCGTCGTCAAGCCGCTCCGCTTCCCCGGCGGGTCGATCGGCGAGCTTGCCGTCAACGGGACGGTCAACGATCTGGCGGTCACGGGCGCCCGGGCGACCGCCCTGACGTTGTCGATGATCCTCGAGGAGGGGCTCGATGCCGACGTCCTCCGCGCCGAGGTGGAGGCGATCGCCGGCGCCGCCGCTGCCGCCGGCGTCGAGATCGTCGGCGGTGACACGAAGGTCGTCGAGCGGGGTGCCGCCGACCAGATGTATCTGTGCACGAGCGGGATCGGCGTCATCGACCCGCGCGCGCATCTCGCTCCCAACGCCATCGTCCCGGGCGACCGCGTGCTCGTGTCCGGGCCGATCGGCGAGCACGGGACGGCGATCATGCTGGCCCGCAACCAGTTCGACCTCGACGCCGAGATCGAATCCGACACGTGCTCGCTGTGGCCGGTGGCCGACGCGCTGCTCGAGGCCGCCGGCGGCGACCTGCACTGCATGCGCGACGCCACCCGGGGCGGCGTCGCCTCCGTGCTCAACGAGTTGGCCCGTGCCTCCGGCGTGGCCATCGTCACCGACGAGGCCGCCGTCCCCGTCTCGCCGGTCGTGTCCGCCGCCGCCGAGCTGCTGGGGATCGATCCGATGTACATCGCCAACGAGGGCCGGCTCGTGGCGTTCGTCGCGCCGCAGGCGGCCGACGAGGCGCTCGCCGCCGTGCGCAAGCTGCCCGGCTGCGAGCAGGCGGCCCTGATCGGTGAGGTGCGGCGCGAGCCGCCCGGGTTGGTGCTGGTGGAGACGAGCTTCGGCGGCAGGCGAGTGATGGACCAGCTCGTCGGCGACCCCCTGCCGCGCATCTGTTGAACGACAGCCACTGAGGAGACCAGACATGGCGACGACGACGGTTGAGTACTCACCCCGGCAACACGAGACCGAGCAGATCACCGCACATGTCCTATGGATGACGACCGGCCTCTCGTGCGAAGGCGACTCGGTGGCGATGACGTCGGCGACGAATCCGAGCCTCGAGGACATCATCCAGGGGGTGATCCCCGGCATGCCCCGGGTCGTCATCCACAACCAGGTGATCGCCTTCGAGGTCGGCGACGAGTACATCCAGGCCTGGTACGACGCCGAGCAGGGCAAGCTCGACCCGTTCGTCCTCGTCGTGGAGGGCTCGGTCGGCAACGAGCAGATCAACGGCGAGGGGCACTGGACCGGGTTCGGCGTCAACCCGTCCAACGGTCAGCCGATCACGCTCAACGAGTGGATCGACCGCCTCGCGCCGAAGGCCGCTGCGGTCGTCGCCGTCGGCACGTGCGCGACCTACGGCGGGATCCCGGCGATGAAGAACAACCCCACCGGCGCGATGGGCGTTCCGGATTACCTGGGCTGGAAGTGGCGCTCGAAGGCGGGCCTGCCCGTCGTCTGCATCCCCGGGTGCCCGGCCCAGCCGGACAACATGACCGAGACGCTCATGTACCTCGTCTTTCACCTGGCCGGGATGGCGCCGGCCCCTGAGCTCGACGAGCAGTTGCGGCCCAAGTGGCTGTTTGGGCGGACGGTGCGCGAGAGCTGCAACCGCGCCGGGTTCGTCGAGGAGGGCAGCTTCGCGACCGAATACGGGTCCGACCATCGGTGCCTGGTCAAGCTCGGCTGCAAGGGGCCGGTGGTGAAGTGCAACGTGCCGCTCCGCGGCTGGGTCAACGGCATCGGCGGCTGCCCCAACGTCGGCGGGATCTGCATGGCGTGCACGATGCCCGGCTTCCCGGACAAGTACATGCCGTTCATGGAACCGGATCAGTGGGGGAACGCAGCGGCCAACTTCGAGAAGTTCAGTTACGGGCCGATATTGCGTTACTTCCGTAACCGCAACATCAAGACCAAGTACGACGTCGAACCGGAGTGGCGCCGGCGTGCCCCCACGCTGACGACCGGCTACCAGCCGCGCTGGTAGCGCGACTCCCTGATCGATACGAGCTCGAGTGACGAGGAGAAGGCAATGGCCACAGTAGAGACGCCGAGAGATCAGAAGGTCGTCGTCAAAGAGATGTCCTGGGATCCGATCACCCGGATCGTCGGCAGCCTCGGAATCCACACCGAGATCGACTTCTCCAATCAGCAGGTGCTGAAGTGCTACAGCACGTCGATGATCTTCCGGGGCTTCGACATCTTCATGAAGGGGATCGACCCGCGCGACGCGCATTTCATCACCAGCCGGATCTGCGGCATCTGCGGCGACAATCACTGCACATGCTCGTGCCTGAACCAGAACATGGCCTACGGCGTCAAGCCGCCGCCGCTCGGAGACCTGGCGTTCAACCTGGCCGAGACCGCGGACTACATGTTCGACCACGCGATCTTCAACGACTGCATGGCGAACGTCGACTTCTGCGAGCAGATGGTCAAGGACACGAATCCGAGCCTGCTGGCGACGGCCGAGAAGACCTCGGCCCCACACAAGGACATCCACGGCTATCAGACGATCGCCGACATCATGCGGGCGCTCAACCCGTTCACCGGCAGCTTCTACCTCGAGACCCTCCAGGTGGCCCGGTACACGCGTGAGATGTACTGCCTGCTCGGCGGACGCCACACCCATCCGTCGACGATCATGCCCGGCGGCTGCAGCGCCGACATCACGCATCAGACGCTGACCGACTACTACGTGCGCCTGATGCGCTACTTCGACTACGTCAAGCGCGTGGTGCCGATGCACGACGACCTCTATGACTTCTTCCTGGAGGCGCTGCCCGGCTATGACATGGTCGGCTACCGTGAGACGAACCTCGTCAACTGGGGCTCATTCGACGACCCGGACTACGTCGACTACAGCTACCGGAACATGACCGAGTGGGGACGCCACCGGTACATCACCCCCGGGATCGCAATCGGCGGAGAGCTGATCACCACCGATCTCGTTGAGATCAACCTCGCCATCCGGATCCTGCTCGGCAGCTCGTACTTCGACGGCTGGGAGGGCGAGCCGCAGCTCGTCAGCCGGGATCCGCTCGGCAACCCGGTCGACAAGAACCATCCGTGGAACAAGGTGACGCTGCCCAAGCCGCAGAAGCGTGACTTCGCCGGCAAATACAGCTGGGTCGTCTCCCCGCGGGTCTACGACAAGCGGACCGACAGCCACGTGTGCTGCGACACCGGCGGCGGCCCGTTTGCCCGTCAGTGGTGCACGGCCAAGGCCGGCCTCGTCGACTTCGGTTACGCGAAGGCCACCGGCGACTCGATCCAGATGGTGCTCCCCAAGTCGGCGTCGATGCCGGAGATGGAGCTCGAGTGGAAGGTGCCGGAGAAGTCGAACGCCATCGAGCGAGACCGCGCGCGCTCCTACCACCAGGCCTATTCCGCGCTCATTGGGCTGCATTGCCTGGAACGGGCGCTCAAGGAGGTCAGGGCCGGGCGGACGAAGAGCTGGAACGACTTCACCGTTCCCGAGGAGGCGATCAGCTGCGGCTTCCACGAGGCCGCCCGCGGCGTTCTCTCTCACCACATGGTCATCCGCGAGGGCAAGATCGCAAACTACCAGCCGTACCCGCCGACACCGTGGAACGCGAGCCCGCGCGATGTGTACGGAACTCCGGGTCCGTACGAGGACGCGGTGCAGAACACGCCGATCTTCGAGGAGAACGGCCCGGAGAAGTTCAAGGGCGTCGACATCATGCGCACGGTGCGCAGCTTCGATCCATGCCTCCCGTGCGGGGTGCACATGTACACCGGCAAGGGCCGCGTCCGCAAGGTCGTCCACACGCCGACCGGGCTCAGCTGAGCCGGCGAGCATGGTTCGCGCAGAGCCTCCGGGGGCTTCCCCCGGCCAGCTGCTGGATCGCGTGCAGGCGCTGAGCGCGGAGGTCGATGCGCTCGAGGACGCACGCACCCGGGAGCTCGCCCAGGAGCTCGTCGGCGCGGTCATCGCGATGTACGGCGACGGGCTCGAGCGGATCGTCGAGACGATCGCGGCGTCGCGGGAGGCGGGAGCATCGATCCTCGATCAGCTCTCTCAGGATGGGGCGGTGGCCAGCCTGCTGCTGATCCACGACCTGTACCCGGTTTCCCTCGAGGAACGGGTCAACGAGGCGCTGGACTCGGTGCGACCGTACATGGAGTCCCACGGCGGCGACGTCGAGCTGCGCGGGATCGACGAGGGCGTCGCGACGCTCGCGCTCCAGGGCAGCTGCAACGGCTGCGCCGCCTCGCAGGCGACGCTCGAGCTGGCGATCAAGCAGGCACTCGACGAGCACGCCCCTGACCTCATGGGGCTCGAGGTCATCGGAGCCGCCCCACCCAGGGCGCCAGTCGACGTGCAGGCACTCCAAACGCCACTCGTGGTGGTGGGACCTGATCCACCGCCGGTGGTTGAGCAGGAGCGCCCCGCGCGGTGGGTGGCGGTCGAGGAGCTTGGCGATCTCGCCGACGGTGAGCTTCGCCCGCTGGCCGTCGACGGCGAGCAGCTGCTCGTGGCCAAGATCGACGGGTCGCTGCTCGCGTACCGCGACGCGTGCGCGGCGTGCGGCGAGCCACTGCACGGCGGCGAGCTGACCGGACCGATGCTCCGGTGCCCACACTGCCTGGTGGAGTTCGACCTGCCGCGCGCCGGCCGCGCCGGGGGCGGCGAGCCGCTTCAGCTGGCCCCCGTGCCGTTGCTGCGCAGCGGTGGCCTCCGGGTGGCGGTGTGAGCGAGCGGCTGGACTCGATGGTCGCTGCCCGCCGGCGGGCCGAGATGGTCGCGCGAATGCGCGCGCTGGCCCAGGGCGGAGCCGCCGGCGCAGCGCCGGTCCCGCGCAAGCCCCCGGCCGAACGCTGCGATCTATGCGGCACGACCGTCCCTGACGACCACCGCCATCTCCTCCACCTCGAGGAGCGGCGGATCGAGTGCGCGTGTGAGGCGTGCTGGGCCCTGCATTCCGGCGATCCCGAATACCGGCCGACCGGGATGCGCACGATCTGGCTGGAGCCGTTTGACTGCGACGCGGAGATGTGGGGACGGTTCGGGATCCCCATCGGCCTGGCGTTCTTCATGCGCAGCACGGTCAGCGGTGGGGTGATCGCCTTCTACCCGAGTCCGGCGGGAGCGACCGAGTCCGAGCTCGAGCTCGCCGCGTGGGCTGAGCTCGTCCGGCGCAACCCCGTGCTGGCAGAGATCGAGGCCGACGCCGAGGCCCTCATCGTCAACCGGCTCTCCGAGCCGCCCCAATACGTCATCGCGCCGATCGACGAGTGCTACCGCCTGGTGGGGCTGGTCAAGATGCACTGGGAGGGCATCTCCGGCGGCGCGGCGCTGGAGCGGGGCGTACCGGAGTTCTTCGCCCGCCTTCGCGCGCGGACGCTGATCCAGGTCGGGGCGAGCTCGTGAGCGGGCAGGCCGAGTCCGAGCCGCGGCCGGTCGCACCGGAGCCGGAGTTCGCGGTCACCGGCGCCGCCCACCGCGCCTTTGCGGCCGCGCCGACGATGGTGTTCTCCACGACCGCGGTGGATGCAGCAGAGCATCCGATCCAGACGCTCGCGCTATCGGTGCTGGTGATGATCGATCCGTCGAGACGGGGCTATGACGAGGAGACCCGGGTGCGGTTGAGCGAGCTGTTTGGGCCGCCGGCGAGTTGGACGCCGTCGACACAGGGGCTCGTGTGGGCGCGCGTGGCGACCGTTGTCCCGAGGTTCCGCGGCACGACGGCGTTCGAGTTGGAGATCCCGTGCACCTACGACCTGGAGATCGCCGCCACCAAGTACTTCTACGTGCTCTCCGGAGGAGACGTGCCGCTCAGCTTCCACTTCTCCGGGACCGTCTTCTTCCATGCTCCGGACGGGCGGCTGCAGGTGACGCCGGTGTCCTGGAGCTCGACGGCGCGGTTCGACATGCCGGTCTCCGCCTGGCGGGACATGATCGCCGAGCATTACCCGAGCGGGGGCTGGATCAGGCTTGGGCATGCGACGCTCGCGGCACTGAACGACCGGCGCGCGGCGCGGGGGCTGCCGAGCTTCGATGCGTGTCTCGAGGAGCTTCTCACGGACGTGGCCGATGCTTGACGATCTGGTCTCGACGCTCCTGTACGAGGGGTACGCGCTCTACCCGTACACCCCGGGCGCGACCAAGAACGCGACGCCGACGCCGTTTGGGATCGTCTACCCGCCGGCGTACGCGGCCGAGTGCGCGGGCGCGTTCGACCATGCCCGCGTCGAGTGCCTGGCGAAGACCCGGCCGGAGGCGACCGTGAGCGCCGAGCTGCGGTTCCTGACGCCGAGCGGCGACGGTCACCAGGCGCAGGAGCACCGCGTGACGCTCGGACCCGTCGCGGTCGGCGCGCGGGAGTCGGCCACGTTCGACGGCGGCCGCTTCACCGTACGCTCCGAGCGGGCGGGCGGCGACGCCGTCCTCGTCCGAGCCTGCGTGCACAACACGACGGCGGTGGAGGCGGGGCTCGACCGCGCCGGCGCGCTTCAGAGCTCGCAGATCTCGACCCACATCGTCGTCCGGCTCTCGGCGGGCCGCTTCGTCTCGCCGCTCGAGACCGGAGTGGAGAGCGTCAACACCTGGCCGGTCCTCGCCACGCCCACGGACGACACCATCCTCGGGGCCGCGATCGTCCTGCCGGATCACCCGCAGATCGCGCCCACCAGCCGCGGAAGCCTGTTCGACAACACCGAGATCGAGGAGGCACTCCTGCTGCACGTCCACACGCTCTCCGACGACGAGCGCCGGGAGGCGGGGGCTCAGGATCCCGCGGTGCGCGAGATGCTCGACCGGGCCCTGGCGACGACTCCGGACGACATCGTCGCCCTCCACGGCGGGCTGAGTCCAGGGGGTGCGGATGACAATCCGGGCGAGGAGCGGGCCGTGGTCGACGGGGTGACGTTCGAGCGCGGGTCGACGCTGCTCCTGCGACCTGGTACCGACCGTGATCCGTTTGACCGCATCCTCGACGGCCGCCAGGCGACGATCGAGCGCATCTACATCGACTATGACGACCGCGTCCATCTGGCGGTCACCGTCGACGACGACCCCGGCCAGGACCTGATGCGCGAGACCGGGCGCTACCTGTTCTTCTTCCCACACGAGGTGCAGCCGCTATGACCCGGACAGCAGCGCGGACCAAGCAGATCCTCATCGCCGGGATCGGCAACGCCTGGCTGCGAGACGACGGCTTCGGCGGCGAGGTGGCCCGGCGGCTCGCCGACCGCGAGCTTCCCGAGGGGGTCCAGGTCATGGACTTCGGCTCCGGCGGCCTCGACCTCGCCTACGAGGTCATGCGCGGATATGACGCCCTCATCCTGATCGACGTCAGCCGCCAGGGGAGCGCGCCGGGAACCCTGTACGTCATGGAGCCGAGCGAGGACGATGTCGACAGCAACATCGAGGACGGACAGCTGCTCGACCCCCACGGGATGGATCCGCAGACCGTGCTGCGATTCGTCAAGTACGTCGGGGGCTGGCCGGGACGGGTGCTGGTGGTGGCGTGCGAGCCGGAGGTCGTCGAGGACGTCGGCTTTGGCCTGAGCGACTCGGTTCAGGAGGCCGTCGCGCGCGCTGTCGACGTCGTCCTCGAGACCGTGCAGGAGCTGCGGAGTGCATGAGCTCTCCGTGGCGAGCGCCGTGCTCGAGACCGCGCAGAGGCATGCCGAGCGCCGGCCGGTCACGCTCGTCGCCCTGAGGGTTGGGCGCCTGCGCCAGGTCGTGCCGGATTCGCTGAGCTTCTACTGGGAGATCGTCGCCCGGGGTACGGTCTGCGACCAGGCACGCCTGGAGATCGATGAGATCGACGCCAGGCTGCACTGCGCGGCGTGCGGCCATGACTGGACGCCGGGCTGGCCGGAGTTTCACTGCGCGGCGTGCGGTGCCTCGGACGTGACGGTGGTGGCGGGCGAGGAACTCGAGGTCGAGTACATCGAAGTCCAGGAACACGAGGCCGTGACGGCCGGGCGAGAGGAGGCGGCATGCACCGGACCAAGGTGAGGATCGTCGAGGATGCGCTTGACGCGAACAACACGATCGCGCGGGCCAACCGTGATGATTTCGATCGCCACGGCGTGACCGTGGTCAATCTGATGAGCGCCCCCGGAGCGGGCAAGACGACGCTGTTGGAGCGTGTGCTCGCGGAGCCGCTCGGGGACATCCGGGTGGGCGTGCTCGAGGGCGATGTCCAGGGTTCGTATGACGCCGACCGGCTCGCGAGCCTGCACGTCCCGGTCGTCCAACTCAACACCGACTCGGGGTTCGGCGGCGAGTGCCATCTGGACGCCAACATGGTCCGCTCGGCGCTGCCGTCGCTGCCGCTGCACGACATCGATCTGCTCGTCATCGAGAACGTCGGCAACCTCGTCTGTCCGGCGGAATTCCGCGTCGGTGAAGATGTCCGGGCCATGGTGTGCTCGGTCACCGAGGGCGAGGACAAGCCGCTCAAGTACCCGTTGATGTTCCGCAGCTGCGAGCTCGTCGTGATCAACAAGCTTGATCTGCTGCCGCATCTCGACGTCGATCTCGACCGCCTGCTCTACAACCTGGAGGCGGTTCACCCAGGCGTCCGGACGATGACGGCGAGCGCGCGCACCGGAGACGGAGTCGATGAGCTGCGGCGCTGGCTGCTCGAGCTGACCGCCGGCCACGACCGTGGGGCGGCGGCGGTCGTATGAGCGCGACCGGCGCTGTCGTGGACGAGCGCCTTCGCGACCAATGGCTGCAGGCCCGGCGGGACGTCGGCGGCGCCTTCTTCGCTCCACGGGCAGAGGAGATCGCGCGCCTGTGCCACCGGATGGCCGAACGGTTTGCCCGTGGCGGGCGGCTGCTCGCCGTCGGCGTGTCTCCCGCCGCGCGGTCGGACGTCCGCCATGTCGCCGTGGAGTTCGTCCACCCCGTGATCGTGGGCAAGCGGGCGCTGCCGGCGCTGGGGCTCGTCGGCGAGTCGGCTCCGGTGGACGTCGAGCTGGAGCTTGCCGCCGAGCCGGATGACATCGTGATGGCCTTCGGCGAGCCCGGGGACGGAGCCGCCCTGGCCGGCGCGGTCGCGGGCGCCCGCCGCCGAGGCTGTCTGACGATCGCCTTCTCGGCACTCGGCGCCGACTGGGAGCTCGAACCGCCGACCAGCGATCCGTTCATCCGCCAGGAGATCGCCGAGACCACATACCACGTGCTCTGGGAGCTCGTGCACGTCTTCTTCGAGCACCGTGGCCTGCTCGGCGGCCGCACCGAACACCGGGTTCACGACGTTGGGGCCTCGAGCTTCCTGTATCCCTTCCTCGGCGAGCGCGAGCACGACCTCGACGCCATCCTCGCCGACGTCCAGCGTTCCGTCGTCATGAAGGCCGACGACGTGCAGGATCTACGTAGCGCGACCCTGTTCGGGAGCGGCGAGGCGCTGGCGCGCGGCGCCGAGATGCTGCGGCGGGCATTCGAGCGCTCCGGGCGCCTGCTCGCGCTCGGCAACGGAGGCTCGGCGACGGATGCGATGGACGTCGTCGCCGACTTCGCCTCGCCGCCGGCCGGCCGTGGCTGGACGGCACGCCCGGCGCTGGACCTGACCGCTGACACGGCGATCATCACCGCGGTCGCCAACGACATCGGGACCGATGCGATCTTCGCCCGCCAGGTGATCGCCTACGGGCGCCCGGGCGACGTGCTCCTGAGCCTGTCGACGAGCGGCAACTCGCTCAGCGTCCTGGCGGCTCTGGCCGAGGCGCGGCGCCGCGACCTGGTGACGGTCGCGCTCGTGGGCTACGACGGTGGCCGCGTGGCCGCCGAGGGCCTCGCAGATCACATCGTGATCAGTCCCTCCCAGTACATCCCACGAATCCAGGAGGCGCACGCGACCGCCTATCACCTGCTGCGCGAGCTGACGGAACTCGAGCACGGGTGACGAGGTGACGGGGTGACGGGCGTGCGGGCGCCCACCGGCGCGACCGCCGTGCGGATGCGTCTGCGCGTGCGGGGAACCGTTCAGGGGGTCGGTTTTCGGCCCCACGTGTATCGCCTCGCCCAGGAGCTGAGGCTCGCGGGCTTCGTGCTCAACGACTCCTCCGGGGTCCTCATCGAGGTGGAGGGGGCGGCGGCGGCGGTGCGGGAGTTCGAGGACCGGCTCACGCTCGAGGCTCCCCCGCTCGCGGTGGTGGAGGGCGTCGACGTCGAGTCCGTCGAGCCGGCCGGCGATCGCGGCTTTGAGATCGCCGCGAGCGCCGGCGAGGGCCGGGCGGACGCGCCGGTCGCCCCGGACGCGGCGACGTGCCGGGCATGCCTGGCGGAACTGCTCGATCCCGCGGATCGCCGGTTCCGCTACCCCTTCATCAACTGCACGGATTGCGGGCCGCGGTTCACGATCGTGCGCGGGGTGCCGTATGACCGGCCGTTGACCACGATGGCCGGCTTTCGCATGTGCCCGCAATGCCAGGCGGAGTACGAGGACCCGTCGGACCGGCGCTTTCACGCCCAGCCGAATGCGTGCCCGGCGTGCGGGCCCCATGTGTCGCTGGTGGACGCCGGGGGCGAGGTCGTCGCCCGCCGCCAGGAGGCGCTGGCGGGGGCCGTCGACGCCCTCCGGGCAGGTGCGATCGTCGCCGTCAAGGGTCTCGGCGGCTTTCATCTCGCCTGCCTGGCGTCGGACGAGCGGGCGGTCGCCGCTCTGCGCTCGCGCAAGCATCGGGAGGAGAAGCCGTTTGCCCTGATGGCCGCCGACCTCCCGGCGGCGAGGAGCCTCGTCGAGCTCACCCCGCTGGAGGAGACCTTCCTGCTCGGCGGCCAGCGGCCGATCGTCGTCGCCCGGCGGCGCCGGGGCGCACCCGTGGCCGGCGCGGTGGCCCCCGGCTCCGCCGACATCGGCGTCATGCTCCCGTACTCGCCGGTGCACCATCTCCTGCTCGGCGACCTCGGGGAGACGCTCGTGATGACGAGCGGCAACGTCTCCGACGAGCCGATCGCCTACCGAGATCAGGACGCGCTCGACCGGCTCGGCGCCCTCGCCGACGTGTTTCTCCTCCACAACCGGCCGATCGAGACGCGGACCGACGACTCCGTGCTGCGGGCGGTGAGCCGGCGCGGCACGCCGCTGCTGATCCGGCGCTCCCGCGGGTACGTCCCGGCGGCCATCGAGCTGCCGGTCGCCGCCCGCCGGCCCGTGCTCGCCTGCGGCGCCGAGCTCAAGAGCACCTTCTGCCTGGCGCGGGGCGACCGCGCCTGGGTCTCGCACCACATCGGCGACCTCGAGAACTACGAGACCCTGCTCAGCTTCGGCGAGGGGATCGAGCACTTCACCCGCCTCTTCGACGTCGATCCGGTGGTCGTCGCCCACGACCTGCATCCGGAATACCTGTCGACCAAGTACGCCCTCGAGCGTGCACAACTCGAGCCCGTGGGCGTCCAGCATCACCACGCCCACCTCGCTGCCTGCCTGGCCGAGCACGGCACGCGCGGGCCTGCCGTCGGCGCAATCTACGACGGCACCGGATACGGGACCGACGGCACGGTCTGGGGCGGCGAGCTGCTGGTGGGTGGCCTGGAGGGCTTTGACCGGGCCGGCCATCTGTGGCCGGTCCGCCTCCCCGGCGGGGTGCGTGCCGTCCGCGAGCCCTGGCGAATGGCCTGCGCGTGGCTGGTCGCGGCCGGCGGAGAGGGGATCGCGCCGCCGCCGCCGATCGGCGCGGTGATCGACGAGCGCTCGTGGCAGAGGGTGGCCCAGCTGATCGAAACCGGGGTGGCGTCCCCGGTCACGACGAGCATGGGCCGCCTGTTCGACGCGGTCGCCGCCATGTGCGGCCTGCGATTGCGCGTCGCCTACGAAGGCCAGGCCGCCGCCGAGCTCGAGGCGGTGTGCGACCCGGCGGAGCGGGCCGGGTACCCGCTGCCGCTCGTGCGCGACGCCGGGCGGATCGTCCTCGATGCGCGGGAGACGGTGCGGGCCGCGGCCCGGGACTGCGCGGCCGGAGCGCCGGTGGCGCGGATCGCCGCCCGGTTCCACAACGCCATCGCGTCGGCGACAACGGCGGCGTGCATCACGCTTGCGGGCGAGCGGGACATCGACTCGGTCGCGCTCTCCGGAGGATCGTTTCAGAACCGCGTTCTCGTCGAGCGGGTCGCCGCGGACCTGCGCCACGCCGGCCTGCGGGTCTTGGTGCCGGAGCGCCTGCCGCCCAACGACGGAGGGATCTCGTACGGGCAGGCGGCGATCGCGGCTGCCCGGCAGGCTTAGTGGCCCGGACGACCGCGGACGGCCCGGACGGCCTGCCCGCCGGTGGTCCCAGACGCCGTTGCACCGGATTCAAGCGTGCAGATCGCGCC
>DASZMU010000046.1:0-21254 GCA_035551695.1 Solirubrobacteraceae bacterium | reverse complement strand
AACTTCGAGCAGGTCCTGAGCTGGGCCGATGAGATCCGCGACCTGGGGGTCCGGGCCAACGCCGACGCGCCGGAGGACGCCAGGCGGGCGCGCGAGCTGGGCGCCGAGGGGATCGGCCTGTGCCGCACCGAGCACATGTTCATGGCCGAGGACCGTCAGCCGAAGATGCGGACGATGATCATGGCCGACGCCCGCGAGGCCCGCCGCGAGGCCCTGTCGGATCTGCTGCCGCTTCAGCAGCAGGACTTCGAGGGCCTGTTCGAGGCGATGGCCGGGCTCCCGGTCACCATCCGACTGCTCGATCCTCCGCTCCACGAGTTTCTGCCGAGCCTGCCGGACCTGGCGGCGCAGGTCGAACGGGCTCGCATCGAGGAGTCCGACGATCTGGACGAGCTGGAACGGCTGATGGCCCGCGTCGAGGAGATCTCCGAGGAGAACCCCATGCTCGGCACCCGGGGCTGCCGGTTGGGGATCCTGTACCCGGAGATCTATGAGATGCAGGTCCACGCGATCCTGCGCGCCGCCAAGGCCGCCGACGAGTCGCCCCACCCGGAGATCATGATTCCCCTCGTCGACTACGAGCAGGAGATCGAGCTGATGCGCGAGCTCGTCGTCCGCGTCGGCGAGGAGGAGGGACTCGAGGTCGGCCGCGACTACACGGTGGGGACGATGATCGAGCTACCACGGGCCTGCTTCGTCGCCAACCTCATCGCCGAGTTCGCCGACTTCTTCTCGTTCGGCACCAACGACCTGACCCAGACCGCCCTGGGCTTCAGCCGCGACGATGTCGAGTCCAAGTTCGTCCCGGTCTACATGGACCGAAAGATCATCGATCGCAGCCCGTTCGAGACGATCGACAAGCCCGGGGTCGGCTGGCTCGTCCGCCTCGGCGCCTGGGTCGGTCGCGAAGCGCATCCCGGGCTCAAGCTGGGGATCTGCGGCGAGCACGGCGGTGACCCGGAATCGATCGAGTTCTTCCACGAGGCGGGTCTCGACTACGTGTCGTGCTCCCCCTTCCGCGTCCCCATCGCTCGGATCGCCGCCGCGCAGGCGGCGCTTGCGCACCCACGCGGCGACTGGGACGACAGCTTCGAGGATTTCTGAAGCCAGGTCAGCTCGCTGACGCCCCGTCGCCATCGCTGACCTCCTGCCGGGCCGCGGCGGAACATTCCACCTCCCCCGGGTGTTCTGAACGCCGTGGTCTGGATCCAACCGCCGGCGACCCCTGCTCGCTCCGTGACCTCGCATACCTCGGCCCGTGAATCCCGCCGGTGGCGGCGTGTCGTCCTGCTCGTCGTCGCCGCCGGCGCGCTCGCGGCCGTCGTCGCCGTCGTCGCCGTCGTCGCCGGCCACGGCAGCGCCACGCCCTCCGGGCGCCCGGTGGCGGGCGCCGGTACCGCAGCACCGCCGAGCGCGGGCGGGCGTCGTCCCAACATCGTCTTCGTCCTGACCGACGACCTCTCCATGGACCTCATCCGGTTCATGCCCCAGGTCCAGGCCCTCGAGGCACGCGGGATGACGTTCAACGACTACTTCGTGTCGGACTCGCTGTGCTGCCCGTCCCGGGCCTCGATCTTCACCGGCGACTTCCCCCACGACACGGGCGTGTGGACCAACGCCGGCGCCGTCGGGGGGATGAGCGCGTTCTTCAGCCACGGCGATGAGCGGAGCACGTTCAACCTCGCCCTCCAGCGCGCCGGGTACCGGACAGCGATGATGGGCAAGTACCTCAACGGCTACCTCGAGGGGCCGTACCGCTCGCCGCTCCCCAACCGGTACGTCCCGCAGGGCTGGAACGAGTGGGATGTGGCCGGCTGGGGCTATCCGGAGTTCGGCTACCCGATGAACATCGACGGGACGGTGCACCACTTCGGTCACCGTCCGCGCGATTACCTGACCGAGGTCCTGGCCCGCCGGGGCGTGCGCTTCATCGACGGCTCGGCACGCTCGGGCCACCCGTTCTTCCTCGAGCTCGCGACATTCTCCCCCCACTCGCCGTACACGCCGGCGCCGCGGGATGCGCACTCGTTCCCGGGGCTGCGCGCCCCGCGACCGCCCAGCTTCGACGAGCTCCCCGTCGATCCTCCGAACTGGCTCGCCGGCCATCCGCCGCTGACCGCACCGCAGCTCGATCGCATCGATCAGGTCTTCCGCCGGCGCGTCCAGGCCGTGCAATCGGTCGACGACATGATCGCCCGGGTCCAGGAGGCGTTGCGGCGGCAGGGTCTGCTCGACAACACGTACATCGTGTTCAGCTCCGACAACGGGCTGCACACGGGCGAGTACCGGATGATGCCCGGCAAGCTGACCGGGTTCGACACCGACATCCACGTACCGCTGGTGGTGGCCGGTCCGGGTGTACCGGCGGACAGCTCGACCAACGCGATGACCGAGAACACCGACCTGGCCGACACGTTCGCGGCGATCGGCGGAACGTCGCTCGCCGACGACGGGCACAGCCTGCTGGGCCTGCTCCAGGGCCAGACGCCGAGCGACTGGCGGACCGCGATCCTCGTGGAGCACCACCACCCGATGCCCAGCTACAGCGATCCGGACCTTCAGCCGGGCGTGAGCGGGAATCCGCCGTCATACGAGGCGATGCGGACCAAGCGCTTCCTGTACGTCGAGTACATCGACGGCGAGCGCGAGTTCTACGACCTGCAGAGCGATCCGTACGAGCTGGACAACCTCGCGGCCGGCCTGCCCTCGAGCCGGCTCGCCTCCCTCCATGCGCAGCTGATCCGCCTCGAGGACTGCCATGGCGCCACCGGCTGCTGGGCGGCCGGCCATGCCTAACGCAACCCTCACCGCTACCTAACCCAAATCACCTTATCGAGGCCTTACGGGCGACTCCGTAGGTTCCCGGGATTAGACGCACCGCCCCTCGGCCGGGGAGCGGAAGCACACCCGGTTCCGAACCAAAGGGAAGACTCATGCCCGCAGTCAGGCTGCCATTTCGACGATCCCGGCTCGCGGGGCGGCTGCTGTTGGCGGTCGCCGTCGCCACCGGCGCCGCCATCCTCGTCTTGACCTCCGCCGGTGGCTCGCGGGCCGCCGGTCCCGCCGTCAACGTGTTTCCCGTCCCTGGGGGGCATGTCGCGGCCCCATCGACGCAGATCACGTTCCGCGGGGCCCCGGTGTCCCAGTTCGGGAGCATCACCGTCAGCGGCTCCAAGAGCGGCCTGCATCCCGGCCGCGTCCTCTCCGACTCCGACGGCCGGGGCGGCAGCTTCCTCCCGAGCACGCCGTTCAAGGCCGGCGAGACGGTGACGGTCACGACGGGTCTGAACATCGTCGGCGGCCAGAACGGGGCGTACAGCTTCACGGTCGCCAATCCGGGTGGCCCGGTCAAGGCCGCCGCGCCGACGACGGCGCCGCGGGTGGGCGGCGACATCGATCGCTTCGTCTCTGCTCCCCAGCTGTTCCCCGCGACGGTGAACGTGACCAAGCTCCCGCACGGCGCGGCGCCGGGTGATCTGTTCGTCGCGCCACAGGACGGCCCCGTCCAGCGCGGACCGGAGATCCTCGGCCCGTACGGCGGGTTGGTCTGGTTCAAGTCGATACCGAAGGGCGACAGCGCGACCGACTTCCGCGCGCAGACCTACCGGGGCAAGCCGGTGCTGACGTGGTGGCAGGGGACGATCAACGGCGGCGTCGGCGCCGGCGAGGCTGAGATCTACTCCGACTCGTACCGCCCGGTGGCGACGGTCAGGGCAGGCAACGGGCTGCGGGCGGACCTGCACGAGTTCCAGCTCACCTCCGACGACACGGCGCTGATCACCGCCTACTACCCCGTCTACTGGAACACGTCCGGGGTCAAGCACGGCTCCTCGCACGATCTCGTGCTCGACGCGGTCGCCCAGGAAATCGACATCCCCACCGGACTGGTGCTCTACCAGTGGGACAGCCTCGATCACGTCCCGGTGACGCAGAGCTACGAGCCGGCTCCCGCCCAGGCCGGGCACCCGTGGGACTACTTCCACATCAACTCGGTGGCTCAATCCGGAGACGGCAGCCTCATCGTCTCCGCCCGCAACACGTGGTCGGTCTACGACCTCTCACACCAGACCGGCGCGACGAACTGGACGCTCGGCGGCAAGGCGTCGACGTTCAAGATGGGGAGCAACACGCCGTTCATGTTCCAGCACGACGCGCGGATGCTCAGCGCAGACGAGATCACGATCTTCGACGACGGCGCCGGGCCGCCCATCGTGCACAAACGCTCGCGGGGGATCACGCTGCGCCTCGACTTCGCCCACAAGACGGCGTCGCTGGTGTTGCAGGACGAGCATCAACCGGGACTGCTCGCCGAATACGAGGGCAGCGTGCAATCGCTGTCCAACGACGACGACCTGGTCGGCTGGGGCGGCATCCCGTACATGACCGAGTTCAACTCCAA
This sequence comes from Solirubrobacteraceae bacterium, assembly GCA_035551695.1. GTDB lineage: Bacteria > Actinomycetota > Thermoleophilia > Solirubrobacterales > Solirubrobacteraceae > Palsa-465. Next base: position 16,855 of record DASZMU010000046.1, on the reverse strand, counting down.
GGGCCGGCCGGTGTTCGACGCCCACTTCGTCGGCGCCAACTCCAGCTACCGCGCGTACCGCTTCTCCTGGAGCGGAACGCCGACGACCAAGCCGTCGGTGGCCGCCCGGGTCGACCGCGGCGCCACGACCGTGTACGCGAGCTGGAACGGCGCGACGCAGGTCGCGCGCTGGCGGCTGCTCGGCGGAGGCTCGGCCACCGCGCTCAAGCCGGTGGCCGGCGCCCGCAAGACCGCGTTTGAGACGGCGATCCGCTTGCCGCACCATGAGGCGTACGTCGCCGTGCAACCGCTGGACCGACGCGGGCAGATCCTGGGAACCTCGGTCACCGCCAAGGTTCCGTGAGACCCTGAGGGCGGCGCCTGACGCGTTCAGCCGCGGACGGCGTCGCCCAGCTGTTCCAGGACCCGGCCGTAGATCCGTCGTAGCCCCTTGGGGGCGAAGAAGCCCTCGAAGATCCCGGCGATGCCCCCGGCCCCGTCCCAGGAGCTCTCGATCGTGACCTCGCTGCCGTTCGGCGACGGATCGACCGTCCAGGTGGTGACGAACGACGACATCTGATCGGCCTCCTGCAACCCACTGGGGCTCTCGTGGACGTGGAGGCGATAGTCGCGCTCGCGGCCGCCGGCGGTGAAGTGGTAGGCGAAGACGGTCCCCTCCCCCTTGCCGCCCTGCTCCACCCGGTAGGCGGTGTAGTTGTCGGTGAGGATCCGCTGCCGGCTGTCCCGGTAGTCGCGCAGGAACTCGACAACCTGCTCGGGGGCGGCCTGAACCTGGGCGCTGGCGCGTGCCACGACTCTCGGCATGCGGCGATTGTGACAGTGCGCGGAGACGGTGGCGTTCGTCACATGGCGGCGGACGCCGGGCAGCGTTCCCGCAACGCACGATCCCGGTACGGTCCCGTAGGCTCCCGCCATGCTCGCCGTCTACGCCAACGAGATCAATCCGGACGACCCCCTGCGGGGCCTCGCCGTCGGCGAGATGCCGGAGCCTCAAGCCCGGGACGGGTGGACGACCGTCACGGTCAAGGCGGCAGCGCTCAACCATCACGACCTCTGGTCGCTGCGCGGCGTCGGACTCAGCGCGGACGCGCTGCCGATGATCCTGGGGTGCGACGCGGCCGGCGTCGATGAGGACGGCAACGACGTCGTCGTGCACTCGGTCATCAGCAGCGATGCCTGGCGGGCCGATGAGACGCTCGACCCGCGGCGGTCGCTCCTGTCCGAGCGATATCCCGGAGCCCTGGCAGAGCGCGTGGCGGTCCCGCGGCGCAACGTGCTGCCCAAGCCGTCCGAGCTCTCCTTCGAGCACGCCGCGTGCCTGCCGACCGCCTGGCTGACCGCGTACCGGATGCTGTTCACGCGCGGCGAGGTGACCCCGGGAATGACGGTCCTCGTGCAGGGCGCCGGCGGCGGCGTGGCGACCGCGCTGACCCGGCTCGGCGCCGCGGCCGGGGTGCGGGTGTGGGTCACGAGCCGGTCTGAGCACAAGCGAGCGGAGGCCCTGCGCCTCGGGGCCGACCAGGCGTTCGAGGCCGGAGCGCGCCTGCCGGAGCGCGTCGACGCGGTCATGGAAACCGTCGGCAAGGCGACCTGGGCGCATTCCGTGCGCTCGTTGAAGCCGGGCGGCAGGCTCGTCGTCTCCGGTGCCACGTCCGGCGACGCTCCGCCCGCCGAGCTGACCCGCGTCTTCTTCCTCCAGCTCTCGGTCGTCGGCTCGACGATGGGGACCCGCGACGAGCTCGAGCGGCTGATCCGCCTCTGCCTGGAGCGCGACATCCAGCCGCCGATCCACGCCACCATGCCCCTGGCCGACGCGCACAAGGGGTTTCAGGCTCTGCTCGACGGCGACGTGGTCGGCAAGGTCGTCTTCACGCCCTGAGGTTCTTGCTCGGTCTGGATGGTGTCCGCCGTGGATTGTGTCCGCCCGGGGTGCGGAAGGAGGGTTTGGGGCCTGACTGGTGTATAGGACGAGTAATCCCCCAAAACCCCCCGGCACCGGGAGCGCCCGGCGGGCGCGAACGGCTTTGCAGGCGGCACGCTCCCCGGCGCGCGCGCATCCCGGCCGACCGGCAGACGTCTCGCCGGGTGCGATTGCGCCGGGCGCCTGAACCGCCGGGCCCAGCCGAGCCGGGGAACGTGAGTGGAGAGGCCGCTCGCTAGTAATTCCCGCCGGCGGCCGCGTCTCGCTCCAGGTCCAGCTCCGTCCTCACGCCGAGGGCGTGGAGGGCGTCATTGGCCAGCTCGAGGTTCGTCGCGTCGCCCGCGGCCCGTGCCAGGCGGCCGACCGCGTCGATCGTCGACCGCACGTCGAGAAACCACGTCTGGGCGGCGAGGCTCGAGAGCTCGAGGCTGCGCGTCCCGCCGCGGATGTACACGGTGCCAGTGACCCCCCGGAAGGCGCGAACGGCCTGAGCGCTGGCCTCGGTGGGAACGACGGCGAGCGACTCCTCCAGGCGCGCCGCGACCGGCTCGGTGAGACCGCGGACGCCGCCGAGTCCGCGCGTCCGCGCCACGTCGGCGATCCGGGCCAGCACCTCGTCGGCCGTCAGCTCCGAGTCGCAGCCGACGCCGAAGACGCCCAGCAGCACCGGATGGCCGGCGGCGTCGAGCAGCCCGGCGGCGGCGAGCATGAGCGCGTCGCACAGCGGACTGCGCAACCCCGGCTCGTCGCCCTGGGCCAGCACGTCGCCCCCGACGTCGATGAACACGATGAGGTCACGACGGAGCGCGGCGGCGGCCGCCGCGAGGCCCGTCGCCACCCCGCGGGCCCCCGCGTTGACGTCGATCAGGAGCGTGGGCCGGTTGAGGAACGCCGCCATCCGGGACTCGGCGAAGTAGACGTCGCGCTCGGCGACCCGCGTGCGGGGCCCGGCCAACAGGATCCCGGGCGCGATCTCCCACCCCCCGCTGATCTCGTTCGCGCGCCGGGCTCCGGGAACCGGATCGATTGGCCGGCGTTCCCAGGTCAGGCCGCCGACCAGGTACTCGGCGTCGTCATAGATGCGCATCGCCTCCGCGGTCGCGAGCGCGCCGACCACGTCGCCGCCGCCGCCCATGCCGATGACCAGCGGCCGGCGCGCCGACCGTAGGACCGACTCGGCGTCAGTCGCCACCGGCGCTCCCCAACCTGATCGAGGCGTGCAGCTCGTCGCCCTCGCCGACGATCCACCGGTACGCGCCGTTGCGCAGCACGCGCTTGCACCCGGGCTGCGCCGGCGCGCGGTACTCGATCTCCACGTCGAGTCGCTCCGGGTCCGGCCCCGTCAGCAGCTCCTGCTCCAGCGGCTGCCAGTACGCCGCGTTGTTGACGTGGTCGGCGAGGTCGCATTCGGTGGAGCGAAAGGTCCACCGCTCGCCTCCGGCAAGCGAGCCGGGCACCGGGTGGTGCAGCCGCGCCGTGACCCGCCGCGGTTCGGTCGCGCCACGGTACGTATCGATCTCCGCCGTGGTCAGCGGGGACGGCCGCCAGTGCTCAGGGTCGAGGTGGACCCACAGCGACACGGCCTCAACGTCAGCTCCCGCGGCGCCGTCAGAGTCGCCGTCGATGCCGCGCCGGACGATGTCGGTCCGCCGCTCGGCCCACATCCGGCCCAGCCCGCTGCAGAACGTGGTCAGCGCGAAGTGCTCACCGAACCGGGGGAAGCGGTTGACGCGGATCCGGGTGCGGCGCACGACCCAGACGGCAACGCCCTCGAGGCCCGCATCCTCCACATCGGCGTAGGCGACGTCCTGCAGCCAGCACGCCAGCGCATCGAGGCGCATTCGCCCGGAGGGGGCGCAGTCCGCAAAGCCGGGACGGCGGGGATGACTGAACACGCGGCCGTCCAGGGGCCGCGACAGAAGCTCGCTGTTGGGGCCGCTCAAGAGATGACTCAGCTTTGGTGTCTGCGGCCGGACCGCCGGCGAACTGTGGGCACCGGCCGCACGCTATCGAACCGCCTTCACACGCCCCTCTTAGAGCCTTCATAAGGGCAACTTCAGCGGCGCGGCGATGCTGCCTCGCAGCCGATTCCCCCTCAGAGTGAGCCTTCCATGACCGACACCCTCGCCGTCATGCCGACGTCGGCCGGCCCCGCCCCGTCGGCGCGCCCGTCAGCGCGCATCGAGATCGTCGTCCCGGTCTACAACGAACAGGCGTCGCTGGAGGCCTCGATCAGCCGGCTGCACGGGTTCCTCACCGACGAGTTGCCCTACGCCTGGCGGATCGTGATCGCCGACAACGCCAGCACCGACAGCACACTCGCCATCGCGCGGTCGCTGGCGGTCAAGCTCCCGCACACGACGGTCCTGCACCTGGATGCCAAGGGCCGGGGAAGGGCGCTGCGCGCAGCGTGGAGCACCAGCGACGCCGATGTCCTCTGCTACATGGACGTCGATCTGTCCACGGACCTGCGGGCGCTCCTGCCACTCGTGTCCCCGCTCATCTCCGGGCACAGCGAGATCGCGATCGGCAGCCGGCTGGCCGCCGGCTCCCGCGTCGACCGCGGAATCAAGCGAGAGGTGATCTCCCGCTCCTACAACCGGCTGCTCCGCTACACGCTGCGAGCCCGCTTCTCCGATGCCCAGTGCGGCTTCAAGGCGATCCGCTCCGACGCCGCCCGCCGGCTGCTGCCGGAGGTCGAGGATCAGGGCTGGTTCTTCGACACCGAGTTGCTCGTCTGCGCCCAGCGGCACGGTATGCGGATCCACGAGGTACCGGTCGACTGGGTCGACGACGCGGACTCGCGTGTCGACATCGTGTCGACTGCGCTCACGGACCTGCGCGGCGTGACGAGGCTGGGGTTCGCGATGCCGGTCGTCCGCTTCTTGACGATCGGGGTCCTCTCGACCCTCGCCTACGCCCTCCTGTACGTGGTGCTGCGCGGCTCGCTGGGGGCCGCCGGAGCCAATGCGCTCGCGCTCGCCCTCACCGCGGTCGCCAATACGCAGGCCAACCGGCGCTTCACCTTCCGGGTTCGCGGACGGCCCGGACTCGTCCGCCAGCACCTGGGAGGCGCTTTCGTCTACGTCCTCGCGCTGGCCCTGACCGACGGAGCGCTCGCGGTGCTCCAGGGAATCGACCCCCACCCGGGGCGGCTGCTCGAGGTCGCCGTCCTGGTGGCGGCGAGCACCGTGGCGACCGTGACGCGCTACGTGGCGCTGCGGACGGTGGTGTTCGCCCGGGCGCGCCACGCGCCGGTGACGGTGCGTGCGTTCCAGCGCTGACGCACCGCGCGCCATCTGGTCAGAATGCCGCCATGCGTCCAGACGCCGGCGGCCTCGTCTACGGCACCATCATCGTCGCCACTCTTCTGGCGGCCGAGAGCGCTCGGAGCGAGACGTACGGCAAAACCGTGGGCGCCGTCGGCCTGGCGATGCTGACGTACTGGCTGCTGGTGTCCTATTCGCACTACTCCGGCGAACGAATCGAGAACGAGGAGGGCTTCGAGTACTCGGGATTCGTCCGCTCCGCGGTCCGCGAGTTCACGTTCCTGTTCGGAGCGATGCCCCCGCTGCTCACGGTGCTCATCGTCTGGGCGGCCGGCGGCTCGCTCTCGCTCGCGGTCCGGGTGGGGGTGTGGGTCGCCGCCGCGTCGATCCTCGTCGCCGAGCTCGTCACCGGGATCCGCGCCGACCTGCACGGCAAGGCGCTCGTGCGCCAGACGGTGGTCGGCGCGGTGTTCGGACTCCTGGTAATCGCGCTCCGGCTCCTGCTCCACTAGTGGCCGTCCACTAGCCGAATCTAGAACTGCACCTCCACCTCACGCGGATCGGCCCCACGCAGCACGCTGAGCGTCAGCGAGCCATTCGCCGCGCGGACGGCTCGCTCGAGGTCGCCGATGGAGCTGACCGTCGTGGTGCCGGCTTGCGTGACGAGGTCGCCCCGGGCAAGCCCGGCGGCGTCGGCGGGGCTGTCGCGTCTCACGCGGACCACGAGAATGCCCGCTTCATCGGCGAGTCCCACCGCGCGGCGCATCCGCTTGGCCACGGCCGCGGTTGCGACGGCCACACCGAGCCGCGGAGCCACTCGCTCGTCAGGCTCGAAGAACGCCAGCCACGAGTCCAGCTGCTCGCCGAGCGCTCCGGCCGCTCCCTCCGGCAGCCCCGCCAGCAGTCGCTGAGCCCGCTCCGCGTATGCCGGGCGGGCCGCCAGCACCAGCTTTTGACCTCGTTCGGTCAGGGTGACGGTCACGCTGCGCCGGTTGTCCGGATCCGGCTCGCGCTCGATCAGGTGGGCGCGCTCGAGTCGGCTCAGGCGGACCGACAGCGTCCCGGAGGTCCGCCGCACCCGCCCCACGAGGTCTCGCTGGTTGAGCGTGTGTCCCTCGGCCTGCTCGAGCGCGTCGAGGACCTGAAAGCTCGGCCGCGTCAGCCGATGCTCGGCCAGCGCCTCCTCGAGCTCACCCTCGACGTGCGCGGCGACGCTCACCAGCGTGTCGGCGAGCTGTCGCGCATTGATGTCTTCACCAGTCATGCTCTGCTCCAAATGTTTGGATCGAAACGATTGTGTACGATTATTGCATGTCAATCGATGCACCCACCTTCCCCACTCCCGCCACCGACCACTCCGTCGATCCGCTCGACGCGTATTCACAGGTCGTCGTGGCGGTCGCAGACGCTCTCAGCCCCAGCGTCGCGAACCTCCAGGTCAGGCGTCGGACCCGGCGGGGACCGGCGATGGGCGCCGGCAGCGGCGTGGCGATCTCCTCCGACGGCTTCCTGCTCACGTCCGCGCACGTGATCGACGGCGCCCGCCGCGGCGTCGCCAGCTTCAGCGACGGGCACGAGACCAGCGTTTCGCTCGTCGGCTCCGATCCGCTCTCCGATCTCGCCGTCCTGCGCGCCGACGACGCCGATTTGCACGCGGCCGCTCTCGGCGATGCCGAGCGGCTGCGGGTCGGTCAGCTCGTCGTGGCGATCGGCAACCCCAATGGCTTCGCCGGCTCGGTCACGGCCGGGGTCATCAGCGGTCTCGGCCGGTCTCTGCCGGTTGGATCACGCGGGGGGCCGCGACGCATCGTCGAGAACGTCATCCAGACGGACGCCGCCCTCAACCCCGGCAACTCCGGCGGCGCCCTGGCCGACGGAAGCGGCGAGGTGGTCGGGATCAACACGGCCCTCGCCGGCATCGGACTGGGGCTGGCGGTGCCGATCAACGACGCCACGCGCGTGATCATCTCGACGCTGATCCGCGACGGACGCGTGCGCCGGGCGCATCTCGGCGTCGCGGTGGCTCCGCGCCCCCTGCCGCCGGCGGTCGCCGAGCGTCTCGGCCGGCGCGCCGCGGTCCAGATCATGCAGGTCCTGGAGGGCGGTCCGGCCGATCGCGGCGGACTCAGAGCCGGCGACCTGTTGACCGACCTCGACGGCGAGCCGGTCTCCGACGCCAGCGATCTCCAGCGGCTGATGGTCTACGAGCGCATCGGCCGCCGGGTCAGCGCCGTGATCGTGCGCGATGGGGCGCGCACGACGGTCGAGTTGGTCCTCGACGAACTCACCTGATCACGACCCGGACACCGGGACGAGATTCGGCTGCCCTGAGCACATACGGACTGTCCGCGCCGACACCGGGGTTACGCTTTTGTGAATGCATGCTTCTGGAGCGGTCGGCCGGGAGACCGAGCTCGCCGAGGTTGACGGGTTCCTCATGCGACTCCAGACGGCGAGCTGCGCGCTCGCCGTCGAGGGCGAGCCGGGCATCGGCAAGACGACGCTCTGGCACGAGACACTCCGACGCGCCGGAGAGGGAGGCGGACTGGTCCTCTCCTGCCGCCCCGCCGCCGCCGAGGCCAAGCTCTCGTTCTCCGGCCTGTCGGACATGCTCGCGGCAATCGGCCCCGAGCTCTTGGGCCGCCTGCCCGCGCCACAGCGCAACGCCCTCGAGGTGGCTCTGCTCCGAGCCGCGCCGGATGGGCCGACGCTTGACCCGCGCCTGGTCGGCACCGCGCTGCTCTCGCTCGTCCGTACGCTGTCGGCCACCCGCGTCGTGATCCTCGCCGTCGACGACGCACAGTGGCTCGACGGTCCGACCAGCAGCGTGCTGGCCTTCGCGGCGCGGCGCCTGGACCGCGAGCCGGTCGGCGTCGTCTTCGCACTGCGGCCGAACCCGGCGGGCCTCGGACTGCTGCGCTCGCTGGAGCGCGAGCGCGTCGTGCGTGTCCGCGTGGGACCTCTGGCCATCGATCCGCTACGCCGGCTGATCGGCGAACGGCTCGCGCGCCCGCTGCCGCTGCCGCTGCTCACCCGGATCGCTGAGGCATCCGGGGGCAACCCGTTCTACGCGCTGGAGGTGGCGATGCTGCTGCGCCAGGGCGACGTCACGACCGACGGAAGTCAGCTGCCGGTCCCTGAGGACGTCCGCGCGCTCGCGCAGTCACGGGTCAGCGCGCTTCCCGAGCCCACGCGCGCAGCGCTCTTGCTCGCCACCGTGCTGGCGGTGCCGGAGATCCGGTTCGTCGACGCCGACGCGCTGGGGCCGGCCGAGGACGTGGGCCTGGTGCGCGTCGATCCGCGCGGCCGGATCGAGTTCAGCCACCCTCTGTTCGCCGCCGCGATCTACTCGTCGGCATCCGCGGCGCAGCGCCGCGAAGCCCATCGCACGGCTGCCGGCGAGGTCATCGACGCCGAGGAGCGCGCCCGCCATCTGGCGCTCGGCTCGCCCCGCCCGGATCCCAAGGTCGCAGCCGAGCTCGACGCCGCCGCCGAGCTGGCCTGCTCGCGCGGAGCGCCGGATGCCGCGGCCGAGCTCGTTGAGCTCGCCCTCCTGCGGACGCCGCTGGCCGATGACCACAATCGTCTCGTCCGGCTGGAGCGTGCCGCGGCGCTGCACTCGGATGCGGGGAATGCCGAGCGCGCGCGCGATCTCCTGACGACGCTCCTGGACGAGCCGGCTCCGGACCGGCTCCGCGCCGATGCGCTCCGGCTCCGCGCGACCCTCGAGAGCCACTCCGAGAGCTTCGCCACCGCGCTCCAGACGGCCACGGAGGCGCTGGCCGCTGCCGGCGGCGAGCCATCGATCGCCGCCGCGATCGAGCTGGACATCGCCTTCTACCTCGTCGCCCTCGGCGACGTGGGCGATGCGCTCCGCCACGCAGAGGCCGCGGTGGGACGCGCCGAGCTGCCGGGGGGTGACCCCGGCGTGCTCGCCGACGCGCTGGCCGTGGTGACGATCGTCGGCTTCCTCTCCGGGGACGGCCTCTCGCAGGAGCGCCTGGACCGGGCCCTGGCGCTCGAGGAGCCGAACCGCCCGCGAGCGCTGTTCACCACGCCGCGGTACATCGCCGGATTGCTCCTCGTCTGGACCGGGCGCCTGCGCGAGGCGGTGCAAACCCTGGAGGAGCTGCGCACCGAGCGCATCGAGCGCGGCGTTGAGAGCGACATCCCCGCCTTCTCGCTGTACCTCGTGTGGGCCTACCTGTGGCTCGGAGAGACCGAGCGTGCCCGCCAGCTCGCCGCCGACGACGCAGCCGCGGTCGAGCTGCTCGGAGATCCCGGGCTGATCGCCGTGGCGAGGAGTGCCAGTGCGCTCGTCAGGGCGCATTGCGGCGAGCTCGACGCCGCCCGCGCCGACGCCGCGGTGGCGCTCGAGCACCTGTCCAAGCTGCAGTGGTGGACGGGAACCGTCTGGCCCCGCTGGGCGCTCGGGTTCGCCGAGCTGTCCGCCGGGCGGCCGGCCGAGGCGCATCAGGCGCTGGCTCCACTGACCGAGACGCTGCCGGCCATGGGCCTGGCCGATCCGGCCGGGCTGGTGTTCCTCCCGGATGAGATCGAGGCCCTGATCGCCCTCGGCGAGCTCGAGCAGGCTGAGGCGCTGATCGAGCTCCTGGATCGCCTCGGCCGTGCGCACGACCGGCCGTGGGCGACGGCGGCCGCCGGACGGGGACGTGGTCTGCTCGCCGCCGCGCGCGGCGCGCTCGATGAGGCGATCGCGCTGCTGGAGGGAGCGCTCAAGGAGCATGACCGGGTCGAGATGCCCTTCGAGCGTGGGCGGACGCTCCTCGCCCTCGGCCGGGTCCGCCGACGGCGCAAGAAGTGGGCGCGCGCCCGGAAGGCGCTCCGCGAGGCGCACGCGCTGTTCCTCAAGACCGGCTCTCCCCTCTGGGCCGACGCGGCGCAGAGCGAGCTGGCGCGGGCCGGCGAGCGATCCGCCGATCCGGCCGAGCTGACGCCGACCGAGCGGCGCGTCGCCGAGCTCGCCGCATCCGGCCTGACGAATCAGGAGGTCGCCGAGCGGGCCTTCCTGACGGTCAAGGGCGTCGAGGCCAACCTGACGCGCGCGTATCGCAAGCTGGGGATCCGCTCCCGCGCCGGGCTCCAGCGGGCCTTGCGCGATGGCGACGAGCCGGTCGCGCCGGCCTGACGCCGCCTCCCGTTGCTCGTAGGGTTTTCCCGCTTTGCAGCCGGACCGGCGCACCGTACCGTCGTTGCAAGCGGTCCGGAAATCGGCGAGCGCGGCTGAGGGGGAAGCTCACGTCGATCGTCCTGGGTCGCCCTCATCGTCGGGACCGGGCTTGCCGGGGGCTAGCCGGTTGCGTTGAGGGCGGCCCGGGACGGGGCCCGCTCCGCCGGCACCCCGCGGATGAGATCCGCGGCCCGCTCGGCGATCATGATCGTCGGCGCGTTCGTGTTTCCGCGTACCAGCGTCGGCATGACCGAAGCGTCGACGACCCGGAGCGACTCCATCCCCAGCACGCGCAGCTCGGTGTCGACGACCCGTCCCATCCCGCACGAGCCGACAGGGTGATACACCGTTGTCGTGTTGCGCTCGATGTGGGCGATGATGCTGGCGTCGTCGTCGCCCGCCGGAGTCCCGTAGGCGCCCGTGGTCACCTCGGCCAGCGCGGGCTGGGCGGCGATCTCAAGGCAGCGCCGCACCCCCTCGATGAGCCGCTCCCGGTCCTCGCGCTCGAGGATGTAGTTGTGGAGGATCCGCGGCCCGGCCGTCGGCAGGCGAGACCGGAGCTTGACAAAGCCCGTGCTGACGGGGCGCAGCAGGCACGCCGACAGGGCCCAGCCGTCGATGAGGATCTCGCCGGCGCCCGCCTCCGGGAACAACACCGGGATCATGTGCAGCTGGACGTCCGGCGCCTCGAGGCGGTCGTCCGTGCGAAGAAAGCCCCCGGACTCGGCGAAGTTGGAGGTCAGGGGCCCGCGACCCTCGGTCGTCAGCAGTCCCAGGCTCTCCTCGCTCTCGGCGCCGAGCAGCGACGGCTGGTCGGTGGTGTACGTGATCCAGGTGTTGGGGTGGTCCTGGAGGCCCTCCCCCACCGGCAGCTCGTGCACCGGCGGGATGCCGACCATCTGGAGGTGCTCGGCCGGGCCGACCCCGGACAGCAACAGGATCTGCGGGCTCTGATAGGCCCCCGCCGACAGGATCACCTCGCGCTCGGCGCTGATCTGCTGCAGCTCACCGTCGAGGTCGACCTCGACCCCGGTCGCCCGGACGCCGTCGAGCAGGACACGCGTGACGTGCGCGTCCGTCAGCACCGTCAGGTTCTCGCGCCCCAGCACCGGATGCAGATAGCCGACCGCGGCCGAGCACCGCATCCCGTTGCGCTGGGTGACCTGATACCAGCCGACGCCGTCCTGCCGCGGGCCGTTGAAGTCGTCGTTGCGCGGCAGCCCCGCCTGCACCCCGGCCTCGATGAACGCCTCGCACGTCCGGTACCGGCTGCGGCTGTCGATCACGCTCAGCGGCCCCCCGGCTCCGTGCAACTCACCGGCGCCGCGCTCATTGTCCTCGGCCCGGATGAAGTACGGCAGCACATCGTCCCAGCCCCATCCGGCCAGTCCCATCGCCGCCCACTCGTCGTAGTCGGCGCGGTTGCCGCGGATGTAGACCATCGCGTTGCTCGAGGACGATCCGCCAAGCGTCCGGCCGCGCGGCAGGTGGCGCTGGTGGCCGGCGAGCCCCGGCTCAGGATCGGAGATGAACGCCCAGTCGTACTTGCTCTGGCCCAGCGCCAGGAGCCCCGCCGGCAGGTGGATCTCGTCGGCGGTGTCCGGCGGACCGGCCTCGAGCAGGCAGACCGTCACGTCCGGGTCCTCTGACAGGCGCGCCGCCAGCACGCACCCGGCCGATCCGGCGCCGGCGATCACGTAGTCATAGGTGCTCATGCCCTCTCCTCGCAGCCTCGGTTGCCGGGCGCATTGTCCGCGCCCGTCGGTGCGGACGTCAAGCCGTTCGCCGGTGGATCGACGGATGAACTGACTTTCGGTCCTCGGCGAGGGGCGCGCCTGTTCGACCCGCCTCCGGAGCTCGGATCGAAATCGCGCCCGGTGGTCATTGCCACGTCTGGTGACCACGGGTACGAATCGGCGCGGCGGGACCTGCGCCACCCGCGCGGGCGCGCGCGGGACGTCCCTTCGTTGCCGCCGGTGGGTACCGCCATCGGCCCGCGTCCGCATGCGGACGTTCTCCGCCGGACCGGCCCGCGTTCACACCAGACCAGGCCGGGTTACCTGAAGGACAACCCTAAAGGAGGGCTTTCAATGCTTCTCATCCTGGCCGGAATCCTGCTCGTGATCGCCATCGCCGGTGGCGTCATCGTGCATCCGCTGCTGTTCGTCCTGGCGATCGTCGCGATCGCGCTGTTCTTCAGCCATCGCCGCGGCGCCGCGCTGTGACCTCACGCCGCTCCGGCCCCGTCGGGGCCGGAGCGCGCATGCCGGACCTGCACGATGCGCCAAATTCCGGCGGCGCTGGACGATTTGGCACGGATTGAGGTTTGGGCGTGCGCGTGGTGACAGATCATCGGCGTGATCCCTGATCCGGCGCGGATCGCACGCCGAAATCCGGGGCAACGGCGCATCGGACACGCGCGGAGCGCAGCGAACTCGGCAGAGCGCGCTCGCCGGCGCCGAAGCGCCGATCAGGTCATCGCCGCCACCAGCCGGTGGTGGCGAAGCTCCTCAGGGGGCGGACCGTGCAGCAGCCACGTGCGGTCGTCGCGGCGGCTGATCGCGCCCCGGCGGCTGAGCTCGCCCATCGCGCTGGTCACGGCGGGGCGGTGGGCTCCGATGAGGTAGGCCAACCGCTGGTGGGGCAGTGGCAACGGGACAGAGATCCCGTCCGGCAGAACCCGGCCCCACCGCTCGGCCAGATGCCACAGCGTCAGCATCAGCCGGTCGTCGACACGCGGGTGGTGGGCGATGGCCAGCGCGACCGCGAGGTGATGCGCACGCCGGGTGCCACGGTTGAACAGCTCCAGCCCCAGTTCCGGCCACGGGTTCATGCGCAGAACGAGGCGGTGCTCGAGCACGGCCAGGCGTGCCGGCTCGAGCACCTCCCATCCCACCTCGGCCTTCACGTGTGACCCCTCCGCGTCCCAACTCCACGGCCGCAATACGTCGCCGGGACCGATGAGCTCAAGGGCGCGACGCCCCAGCACGTCGACCTCGCGGCTGATGAGCCCGTCGATGACCAGGAAGCCGCGGTGATGAGACTTCTGCTCGAGGGCCTCGGCAGGATTCCAGGTTCCCCGGGACAGTCGCCGAACGCGCGTCAGCGTCTCCCTCCGGGCCCGGTCGCGTTCGGCTTCAGGGAGGAGATCGGCGAGCTCCGGATCGGCGTCGACGATGCTGATGAGATCAGCGGTGACGCTCATACCGCCTCCGGGCTCAGAAGTAATCCTCGACTTCGATCGACCAGGTGGCGGCGTCGCCACCTGGAGTCACCAGGATCTCATACGACCCCGGTCCGGTCCCAAACGTCTCGGACTGACCGTTGCCGTCGGCGAGACCGAAGCCGCGGACGGTCTGGCCGGTGGCCGTGTCGATGACGCGCGCCGTCGGTCCGCTGCAGAAGAGGATCCATGTGCACGTCCCCTGAAAGCCCATCGAGTAGACGATCCGCCACCGCTCGCCGGTGATGTGGAGCACCCCGGAGCTGCGGCCTCCAAACCTCGACAGCGCCCGCCATTGCGGCGTCTCGGCCACCGACAGCGCCACGGTCGATTTCGCCGGGACCGTCCCGCCCCCGGCGGGTGACTGCCCGGTCACCGTGCCAGGCGCCACTCCGGGCGCCGGGACCGGATGGACGACCGTGCGCAGGCCGAGGCTCGTGAGCGACCGCTGGGCGTCGGCGAGGCTCTCGTGGTCCACGGACGGCAACCGCACCGGCGCCGGGCCGCGACTGAGGACGACGGCGACCCGGGTCCCGTCGTCGACGAGCGCTCCCGCCCCCGGGTGCTGCCCGACCGCCACGCCGGCGGCCGCCGAGGCGTAGCGGTGGCCCCACCGGATCGAGAGGTGCGCGCGGCGGGCGGCTGAGGTCACTGCGGCTCGGCGCAGCCCGGTCAGACCGGGCACCCGCGTTCGGGCCGGCGGCGCGAGCAGGACGTCCGCAGCCACCATGCCGGCCAGCAGCAGGAGCACGATTCCCAGCGCCGCGGCGGCGCGGCGCCGCGCCGGCGGGTTGACGTTGTGCCGCCGCGACATGACGGGCGCCGGGCGCGTCTCGTCCGGCCGGGCAGCGGGGCCGGCGAGGCCGGCAGAACCGGCGACGCCGACGGAACCGGCGGAACCGGCGGAACCGACGGGCTCGGCGAGGTCGACGGCGTGATTTCGGCGGGGAGGCAACCCATCTGTGGGCCGGACCGGCGGCAGCCCAGCAACGGGGACGCGGGGAATCGGCGGCGGCATACGCGACCCGCGGGCGCTCGTACCGGCCAGCTTCACACCGGTCCCGAGCCCCTCCCTGGCCGGGGTGTGCGAGCCGGTTCGTGCCCGGGCCGGCGCGACGCCGGCCCGGCGCCCGCTCTCCGACTGCCGTCCTGCCTGTACGAGGGCCTCGGCCATCTCGGCCCCGTTGCGGTAGCGCTCAGCCGGATCCTTGGCCAGCGCCCGCGCCGTGATCTGGACAAGCGCGCCGGGGAGCCGGGCCGACAGGGGCGGCGGGGGATCCTGCAGGTGGCGCAGCGCGAGCTCGACGACGGTCTCGCCGCTGAACGGCGGGCGGCCGGAGAGCATCTCGTAGAGCACGACGCCGACGCTGTAGATGTCGGTGGCCGGCGTCGTCGGCAGTCCCCGGCCCTGCTCCGGCGCCATATAGCGGGGGGTGCCGACCATTGACGCGGTGCCCCCGGTGCTCCCCTCGGCCAGCCGGGCGACGCCGAAGTCGCCGACCTTCACCTGACCATCGCGAGAGAGGAGGATGTTGGCCGGCTTGACGTCCCGGTGGACGATCCGCTGGGCGTGCGCCCGCGCCAGCGCCCGGCATAGCTGGACGGCGACGCCGCAGGCGTCCCACGGGCGGAGCGGTCCTCGGCGCAGACGGGCGGCGAGGTCCTCGCCGTCGACGAGCTCGGAGACGTAGTAAACCCCCTCCGGGGCATGGCCGACGTCGAAGATCTGAACGATCCCCGGGTCGCTGACACGCGCCAGCAGCTGCGCCTCGCGCTCGAAGATCGCCACCCATTCCGGATCCTCGGCCCACCACGGCTTGATCACCTTGACGGCGACGGGACGGTCCAGGCGGCGGTCGCGCCCCTCATAGACGCGCCCGAAGGCGCCCTCGCCAATGAGGGCGTGGAGCTCGTAGCGCTCATCCAGGGCGCAGCCGGACAGGTCTGGTGCGTGGGGCAAGAGATCGTCTCAGGGTCCTGTGCGGCGTCGCCTCCCACGCCAATGATCGCCGATCGCCCTAGCCGTGGGTCCCGGCGCCGCCCCGCAAGGCTACTACCCGGTGTTCCGGAGGCCGCTGGCGATGCCGTTGATCGTGAGCAGGCTCACGCGGCCCAGCTGCTCAGGTGAATCATCTGGGTGCTCGCGCCGCCGGCGCATGAGCTCCACCTGGACGAAGGACAGCGGATCGACGAACGGGTTGCGCCGGTCGATCGACGCCTGAAGCACGGGGTCGGCCTCCAGCAGCCGCTCGCCCCCGCCGATCAGGACCAGCTCCTCGATCGTGCGCTGAAGCTCCTGCTCCAGCGCTCCCCAGATCCGCTCGCGCGCCTCGGCGTCGTCCCACAGCGCCACGTACCCTCGCGCGATGCCCAGGTCGGCCTTGGCGCATCCCATCTCGGCGTTGGACAGCACGCTCGTGAAGAACGGCCACTCGGCGGCCATCTGACGCAGGAGCTCCAAGCCGTGCCGCTCGCGGGCGTGGCGCAGGGCCGTGCCCAGCCCGAGCCAGGCCGGCAGCACGATCCGTGACTGCGTCCACGAGAACACCCACGGGATCGCCCGCAGGTCGTCGATCCCGCCGGCCCGGCTGCGCTTCGCCGGCCGCGACCCCAGGCGGAGGCGCGAGATCTCCTGCACCGGCGTGACCGCCTGAAAGAACGCGGGGAAGTCCGGGTCGTCGTGGACGCTCGAGCGGTACACGGCGGCCGAGTCCTCGGCCATCTCGGCGAGCAGCGCCTCGAAGCGGTCGCTCTGCTCATGGGGCCGGGCGCGGCCGGTGGCGAGCGTGGCGCTGGTGGCGAGCTCGAGCTCGCGGTGGGCGATCTCCGCGACCGCGTACTTGGCCGTCAGCACCTCGCCCTGCTCGGTCATCTTCAGCCGGCCGCGGACGGTCCCGGGGGGCAGCGCCAGAATCGCGACGTTGGTGGGGCCGCCGCCGCGGCCGACGGCGCCACCGCGGCCGTGGAAGAAGCACCAGCTGACGCCGTGGCGGCTCAGCACCTCGGCGATGCGGACCTGGGCGGTGTACGCGGCCCAGGCCGACGCGAGGTAGCCGACGTCCTTGTTGGAGTCCGAGTAGCCGATCATGATCTCCTGCTCGCCGCCGATGGACCGCACCGCCGCCCGATACACAGGCATCGCCAGCAGCGCATCCATCGTCGCCGGCGCCGCCGCGAGCGTCGCACCTGCCTCGAACAGTGGCACCACCCGGAGCTGAGCCTCGAAGCCCCCCGCGTGGCACAGGCTGGTC
>DASZMU010000045.1:0-7692 GCA_035551695.1 Solirubrobacteraceae bacterium | reverse complement strand
CAGCGCGCTCCGATCGGTGGACTGCGAGCACCAGGGACGCGCGGAAGTCGCCGCTGCCATACGCCGACAGCACTTGATCTCCGGCCGAAATCGACTCGATGGGCCGACGCGTCCCGTCCGCCATCGTCACGAGCGTTCCCTCCACCAGGCACTGCGCATCGTCCCCCACGACCATCAGATTGCGGTGCTCGCCCGCCAGCAGCTGCAGCCAGCGGTACTGGGCGTGGTTCGTGTCCTGATACTCGTCGACGAGCACGTGACGGAAGCCGTTGGCGTAGCGCTCGCGGACCTCCGGGAACAGCTCCAGCACGTTGACGGCGCGGACGAGCAGGTCGTCGAAGTCCATGGCGTTCATCCGATGCAGCTCGCGCTCGTAGGAGCGATAGACGTCGGCGACGGTCTGCTCGAAGAACGAGCCGACCATCTGGGCGTAGCTGTCGGCATCGCGCAGTTTGTTCTTGGCGTCGGAGATCTGGGAGCCGATGGAGGCCGGCGAGAAGCGCTTGGAATCGATCCCCAGGTCGTCGAGGCACCGCTTGATCAGCCGCCGGGAGTCGGCGGTGTCGTAGATGGTGAACTGCCGGGTGTAGCCCAGCCGCTGGGCCTCGGCGCGCAGCATCCGCGCGCAGGCAGCGTGGAAGGTCATGACCCACATCGCGCGCACCCGGCGGCCGACGAGCAGCTCGGCGCGATCGCGCATCTCCTGGGCCGCCTTGTTGGTGAACGTGATCGCCAGGATCTCGTTGGGCTTGGCCGCGTCGGTGGCGATCAGGTAGGCGATGCGGTGGGTGAGGACCCGTGTCTTGCCGGATCCGGCGCCGGCCAGGATCAGCTGCGGCCCCTCACCGTACGTGACGGCATCGCGTTGAGGCTCGTTGAGGCCGGAGAGGAGCGCCTCGAGGTCATTGGACAGGCCTGTCATGGACTCGATTGGACGTTAGCGTTCGTCGCGGCGGGCTCTGGAGCCGTCATCCTGCCGAGGATGAGAGCGCTCCGCGAGGCCTGCGCGGCCGTGGCCGCACGAGCTCAGCACGTGACGATCGTCCAGGACGCGATCCCCGGATATGCCGCCGCGCTGGCATCCACGGTCGCGCATCGGCGGGCGGCGGACGGGTCGGCCGGCGGCCGGGATCCCGGGCCGGTGTCGGCGGCCGAGCGCGAGGCCCTGGCGACCCTGTGGCTGACGCTCGACGCCATCAACTTCGGCTCCGGCTGGTTTCCGACCCTGCGCAAGCGATCCGGGCTCTCCGGCTACCACACGATCGCCGCGGCGTGGAGCGAGCACACGGCCGACGCCGGACCGTGGACCCCGGCTGAGCTGGCCGGCCTGGCGGCGACGGACGTCGCGACGATCCTCGGACAGGACCCCGGCCATGAGCTGATGGCGCTCTACGCCCGGTCGCTGAACGACCTCGGCCGTCGCGTCGCGGCCGAGCACGGAGGATCGTTCGCCGCCGTCGTCGACGCCGCCGGCGGATCGGCGGGGCGGCTGGCGACCGGCCTTGGCGAATGGGCCTGCTTTGCCGACTGCTCTCGATACGAAGGGCTGAGGGTCCCGTTCCTCAAGCGGGCGCAGATCGCCGCGGCGGACCTGCATCGCGCCGGCGCGGCCAGCTTCGACGACCTCAATGACCTGACGATGTTCGCCGACAACCTCGTCCCGCACGTGCTGCGGCTCGACGGCGTGCTGCGCTTCGCTCCGGACCTGGTGGCACGGATCGAGCGCGAGGAGCTCATCGAGCACGGCTCGGCGGACGAGATCGAGATCCGCGCCTGCGCCGTTCACGCGGTTGAGCTGTTGACGGCGGCGGCCGGGCCGGACGAGATCGCCGCCGCCGAGATCGATCAGTTGCTGTGGGAGCGCGGGCAGGCGCCGGTCTACAAGGCCTCCCCGCGGCACCGCTCGCGCTGCACCGCCTACTGATCCCGCGGCTCAGCCCAGCAGTCGCTCCAGCACCGCCGCCACGCCCGCATCCTCGTTTGAGGCGGTCACCTCGTCGGCGGCGGCGATCACCTCCGGATGGGCGTTGGCGACGGCGACCCCCCACCCCGCCCACGTCAGCATCGGCACGTCGTTGGGCATGTCGCCGAACGCGATGACGTCACCGCCGGCGATTCCCAGCCCGGCGCACACCCCGGCAAGCGCCGAGGCCTTGCTGACCCCGGAGGCGCTGATCTCCAGCAGGGAATCGGACGGGCTCGAGTGGCTGACCTCGACGAGGTCGCCAATCAGGTCGCGCGCGTGGGCCAGCAGCGCGTCCGCAGACAGCTCCGGGTAGCGCAGCAGGAGCTTGACCGCCGGTGGGGTCGCCGGGCTCAGCAGGACGTCGATCGCATCGACGACTGTGTCATCAGGGACCGGCCACCGCGGTGCGTACGCGGGTTCATGCGCAAAGCCGCCGGCCCGCTCCACCGCCCACGCGCCCAGGGGCAGCGCCGCCCGGAGCCGGCCCACGACCTCGTGGGCCACCTCGGCCGCCAGCGGATACTCCTCGACAACCGACTCCGTGTGCAGGTCCCAGACCACGCCGCCGTTGGCGCAGACGGCGAGGCCGCGGTGACCCGTCTCCTGCGCGACCGGACGCAGCCACCGCGGCGGGCGAGCGGTGCAGATGACGAGTGCCACGCCCGCGGCTTCGATCGCCGCGAGGGCCCGGCGGGTGCGGTCGTCGATCGTGCCGTCGCTGCGCAGCAGCGTCCCGTCCAGATCGGTGGCGACAAGCCTTGGTGGCACGCCCGGATGGTGGCAGACTCATGGGACCGGTGAGTCCGCAGATCAACCACGTCAGCATCAACGCCCTGCGTCTCCAGGTGTCGATCGACTTCTTCGCGGAGCTGCTCGGAGCAACGCCGATCCCCACCCCCAACTTCGGCATCCCCGTCCAATGGCTGGCCGTCGGTCCCACCCAGCTGCACCTGTTCGAGCGGGATCTGAAGCCGACGAGCCTCCATCATGTCGCGTTCACGGTGGAAGATCTGGAGGCGGCCTACCGGGTCGCCGAGCGCTGGGGCGCCCTCGACCGCGAGTCGTTCGGCAATCACCTCGTGCAGCTCCCGGGCGACGTGATCCAGCTCTACGTGCGCGACCCCGCGAACAACCTCGTCGAGCTGGACCAGCCAGGCATCGACCGCCTGCCGGCCGAGCTGCGCGAGCAGGTCAAGAGCCTGTGGGACCTCCACCCGCAGAGCGCCGAGAACATGCGCGGGCGGCTGTCCATACCGGCGAGCTGAGGGAGGTCGAGGACCGCCCCGCGCGGGCGCGGCGTCTAGTGGTCGTCCCCGTAAGTACGCTCGCACCGAGAGGTGACACTGGCGGATGACTGGCGAGGACGCAGGACCCGACGTGTAGCAGCGCTACACGAGGGTCCGAGGACAAAGCCAGGCGCCGCCAGGGGCGCCTCGAATGCGAGGGTATTTGCGGGGAGGGCCACTAGCCGGGGGTGCCGCCCTCGGCTGCCTGAGCGCGGGAGTTCACGATCGCCTCCGCGCCCGCCTCGCCGACCAGCAGCTCCGGGCGCATCGTCCCGCTGGCGAGCAGGTCGAGCGCCGGGAACCGGCGGAGGCTGGTGAGCCTCGCGTCAAGGGAGATGACCGACGTCTCTCCGCCGATCGGCCCGGCCGCGGTCGCGATCACGGTCAGCGATCCGCCGTCGACGACGTTGCGGGCAGCGGCCATTGCCTTGCGCGCCACCTGGGGGCTGCAGCCGTCCAGCGTGTCGATCAGCACCACCGCGTCAGCGCCCCGGGCGGCCAGGCGGCGGGCCTGGTCGATCGCGGGCTCGATTGCCGTGTTGCGAGCGTCCTCGGAGGCGGCGAAGCTGACGGCGGCGATGGGACCGACGGATGGCTCTGCGTCGGTCCAGTCCGCGATCTCCTCAGGCCGAACGCCCGCGAGGACGACCGACAGAGCCAGGTCGTCGCGACCGGCGAGCGCCTGCGCCAACCGGCGCAGCGTCTCGGTCTTGCCGGACCGCGCAGCACCGGCGATCGTTACGCGCGACCCCTTGCCGAACGGCGTGAGCCATTCGATCGCCTTCAGCGTCGGATCCTCGGAGCCGGTCTTGAGCCACTCGGTGGCGAATGTGCAGGCCAGGTCGTCGAAGCGGACGCTGTCGGCCAGCTCCGCGGCCGGGCGCCCATTGATCGTCTCGATACGGATCAGCGAGGCGAATCGCTCCGAGCGGCGCGGCGCGCGCTTGGGTCCCCCCACCCGGTCGCCCGAGACGAGTTCGCAGCGCTTGACCTGGGCGGACGAGATGTAGACGTCCTCATCCGAGGGGTCCGGGGGATCGACGCGCACGAACCCCGAGCCATTGGCGAGGAGTTCGACGACCCCTTCAACGAGCTCCTCAGACGTCGAGGGCTCCGGCTCCGCCTCGGCTTCCGCTTCCTCCTTGGCCGCGTCCTCACGGGCGTCCTTGGCCGCGTCGTCACGGACGGCGGAGTCGCCGTTCTCCCGCGCGGCTGCGGCACGGCTTCGGCCACCCCGGCGTCCGCGGCGCCGCCGCGTGCCGGCAGCCTCCTCGTCCTCGTCCTCGGCCTCCTTGGCGGCCGTGCCGTTCTCGGCCTCCTCGGCCGGCTTCGCCCGCTTTCTGGAGCGGGCCGGTGCGGGCTCGCGGGCCGGAGCGGGCTCGCGGGCCGAAGCGGGCTCGCGGGCCGAAGCAGACTCGCGGGCCGCCGCGGGCTCGCCTCCCTCCTGCCTGGCGAGGATCGCATCGACCAGATCGGCTCGGCGCAGACGCCGGTAGCCGTCGATCGAGAGCTCGGAGGCGATCGCGTGAAGGTCGGCGAGGGGGCTGGCTTCGAGCGCGCTGCGATCGAGTACTGACATATGGAACTCCTTTGGCTTGTTATCGGTGGGCTCCGGTCGCGTTGGGCCAGCGACCGGCGATTCGTGAACCTGAATCTAGCGCGTCAGCCGGCCGGCGTCCTCCTGCTCCCAGCGCAGCGAGTCCGAGACCCTGAGCTCACGCTCGACGGCAGACTCCCGTGTGAGTGCCGCGCGGACCGTCAGGAAGTCGGCGGCGTCTGCGACATCGTGGATTCGAAGCACGTGTGCGCCGGCGTTGACGCCGTGGGCCATCGCCGCCAGCGTCCCGGCGAGCCGCGCGCGGGGTGGGCGTGCCGTCAGCGCACCGACGAAGTCCTTGCGCGACACGGCGAGCAGGATCGGCCGTTCCAGCGCGTGCAGGCGGGGCAGCGCCCGGAGCACCTCGACCGTCTGCGACGGGGTCTTGGAGAAATCCGGGCCGGGGTCGAGCATGAGTTGTTCGAAGGCGACGCCCCGCTCGAGGGCGAGCTCGATGCGCTCCTCCAGGAACCGCTGCACGTCATTCACGATCCGCCCGTCCAGTCCTGGATCGTGAAGCCGTTGCTTGGGCGGCGCGATCGTGTGCATCAGAACGAGGGCCGCCCCCGTCTGCGCGCAGACGTCGGCGAGCTCCGGATCCCTCAAACCGCTGACATCGTTGATGATCGACGCCCCGGCGGCGATCGCCGCTCGGGCCACCGCCGGCTTGTAGGTGTCGGCTGACACGCGCGCGCCGAGTTCATCGACAACGCGCTCGATGAGCGGGACCACCCGCGAGATCTCCTCGTCCGCCGACACCGGCGGACGGTTTGTGACGCCGGATTCGCCGCCGATGTCGATCAGGTCGGCTCCCTCTCGCAAGAGCGAGTCCGCCAGCTGCACCCGCGCATCCAGCGTCTGGGGCAGCCCCGCGTCGGAGAACGAGTCCGGTGTCGCGTTGACGATGCCCATGAGGAGCGGACGGTCACCGAGCGCAAGCTCGCCGTCGCTCGTCCGGAGCAGGCGCGCGGGCGCGCTCACGTGCCCGCACCGGAGAGAGCGCCGGCCCCTTCGGCCGCCCCCCACCCGCGGTAGCAGGCGGTCGCCTCGAGCATGGCGGCGTGGACCTGCGCGCACCCGCGGCAGTGCCCGAGGTGCTCGATCAGCCACTCCGCATCGGCGGCGGCGACCGGCTCATCGTCCTGCCGGGCCGCGATGGTGCGGAGGGCCCGGTCGCGCTCCGGGCATTCCAACGACGGGGTGCCACTGCCGCGCAACTCCTGGCGCAGCCGCAGGCGCGCTTCGGCAAGCAGCGGGGCAAGGGTATCCGGCTCGGTCCCGGTCACGGCGGCGATCTCCTCGTAGGAGAGGCCAAGCAGGTCGCGGAGGGCGAGCGCCTCGCGGTCCGGCGCGCTCAGGCGCGCGGTCGCTGCCGCCAACTCCCGGGCCACGGCGGTCGCCAGACCGGTGCCTCCTCTCGCCGCCGGCTGCGGTCGGCCCTCAGTTCCCGCCACGTCGGTCGCGTCGCCGAGCTCCGCGTTGGTCACGCGACGGCACTCCAACACCGCGGCCCGCAGCGTGGCAAGCCGGTCGCTGTCCTCGGCTCCGGCCGCGGCAGCCTCGGCCGCAGACCCCGCCGCCGGACGGTCCCCCAGCATCCGGATGCAGAAACGCCGCAGCTCATCCATCGACGAGGACGAGCTTAGGGCACGGCGGGGCGACGCCTCCGCGGATCCTGCCGCCCACCGGAAACGCCCACCAAAACCGCCCGCTCAAACCCTGTCCCCGCGCTCAGGACCAGCTTGCGCTCGCTACTTGGACTCCTGCTGATAGAGCCCCAGGACGACGTCGTACCACGACGGCGAGGTCTCCTGGTAGCCCGGACAGCACGGCGGCCCGCCCGGCGAGCTGATGCCGATCTCGACGTGCGGCGCGGAGGACATGCCGACGTCCCCGCAGCCGACCTCGGCGATCGGCTGACCCGCGGTCACCTGGGCACCGACGGGAACCAGGGCCGGAGCCGCGTGCCCGTAGTAGATGTAACGGCCCTGGTACGGACCGCTCGAGACCTTGAGGATCGGCGCGTCCGGGCCAAAGCCGTCGATGCCCTCCTGGACGATCGTGCCGGCGGTCATCGCCACCTCGGTCACCTGGGATCCGCAAGCGTTGCTGACCGTGCCGATGTCGATCCCCTGATCCAGTGTCCAGGCGCTCGGCGCGAGCACACGACTGAACGGCCGCAACGGGAAGGTGAGACCCGTCGATGTCGCCGGCGAGACGGCGACGGCCGACACCTTGGTCGTCGACTTCACGGCGGCGAGCAGCGTCGAAGCGGTTCGGTTGCCGACCGAGCCGCTGGCCGGCGAGAGACGCTTGGCCACCTGAAAGCTCGTGACCGCCTGCTTGGTCATCGGACCGAAGTAACCGGTGGCCGGGACGCTGAAGCCGACGTCGCTCAGCCACGTCTGCAGCGTGCGAACATCCGCGCCGTGCTGGCCCCTGCGCAGCGTGCGCGCAAACACGCTCTTGCCATTGGGGGTGACGATCCCACGGGGCGCGGCGGGCGTGACGAGTCCTGCGCCGCCGCTCGCTGCCGAGGCCGTTCCCACCAGGCTCAGCAGGGCTACCATCGCCAGGAATACAACCCGCCCCGTAACCGCCCTCATCGCCGGAGCTTTCGGCAGACGCCGAAGGCCGCCCTGATCTGAGGGGCGCTTGCGCAGGTTTCCGACGACGAAGTTGCGGTATCCGGGCACGTACAGGTAGCCCCGTGAACGGGGTCTTGCAGCGAGGTGCCTGTGTGCCTGCGGAGTTAGCTGACGGGCTCGCGCTCTGTACGAGAGCGCTTCCCACGGATCACCGTGAGACTCGCCCCAACAAATTGGGTTCCCCGCTTCCCGGGG
>DASZMU010000044.1:0-48146 GCA_035551695.1 Solirubrobacteraceae bacterium | reverse complement strand
GACGAGCTCGATCGAGTCGGCGATCAGCTCCCGGCTGACCAGCGACGCGCGCATCCCGGGCGTGCCCATCGTGATCCCGTCGGAGATCGCGATCGTGTTCAGCTCCATCGGCGTCCCGCCCGCCTCCCGGATCCCCTGCTTGACCTTGGCGGCCAGCGCCCGCAAGTGAAAGTTGCACGGCATCGTCTCGATCCACGTGTTCGCCACCGCGATCAGCGGCTTGGCGAGCGCCTCGTCGTCGTAGCCGATCCCCTTGAGGTAGGCACGGGCGGCAGCCCGTTCCGGCCCCTCGGTGAGGGCGCGACTGCGGTGCTTGAGGTCAGTGGTGGAGGCGGTGGAGGTCATAGCGCGAGGAGGCGGTGGGAGTCATGGCGGGCGGACTGTATCGCTCGCGGCCGGTCACGCCCCGCGCGGCCTGGGTCGCTGGGCTTGCCGGGCTGCGCGGGTGCGCGTCCTGGCCCGTGCGACCGGCATCCCCGGGCCCTGTGCAGCCGGCGTCCCCGGGCGTGTGCGACCAGGTCCCCGGGCCTGTACGACCGGCGTCCCCGGGCGCGCGCGACCGGCGTCCCTCCCCCAGTCATCGACCCCACGGCGCCGCCGACGCACCTCTTTTCAGCGTGCGTGCGCCAAATCCCGCGGCGGCCAGATGATTTGTCACCAGGCGCAGGCGCAGCCCTTGATCTGCGACAAATCACCCGGGCCCGCCCTGATCTGGCGCGTCATGCATGGCCGCGCGGCTGGGCGGGGCCCGGTTTCCGGCGACGCCTCGCCCCTCACCCCTTCGTTGCCCGCCGTCGACGTTGCGTCAGTCACCGCCGCCGACGGCAGCCCACACCGGGGGGCTCGCTTCAGTTGGAGGTGTCGAGCGGCGTGGAGGTGGGGTTGCGGGCGGCGGCGTCGCGCATGCGCGCCCGCTCCCACTGGGACAGGCGCCACAGGTCGCGCTTGACGCGCGCGGGGTCCAACTGCCGTCCGGGGAGGTGCATGTTGGCGGTGGAGATCAGGCGCTTCTCGTCGCCGGTGAGGGCCATCCACTTGGCGAGGACGTCGTCCGAATCCGGGAGGCGGGCGCTGCCGTAGGGCCGGGTCTCATCCGGGAAGACGACGCAGTACTCGTTGAGCAGCCGGTGGGTCTGCGCCAGGTAGGCGATGATCGCGCGGTGGGGATAGATGAGGTACGCGTACGCGGCGCCGTTGGTGCTGCCGTGCGCATCGGTGGGTCCGTCGGACTGGGTGCCCCACACGCGGATGAAGCCCAGGTCCCGGTACATCGCCCACTCCTCCTCGTTGACGCACGAGCGAAGGAGCGCACGGGCGCGCTGTTCGGCGCGGCGCTCGCGACCCGGGTCATATGGCATCGCTGGCGCGAGCCGTCGCCGCGCCCGGTGGCGCGACCACATCTCCTCCACTCGGGGCAGGAGCTCCTCAGAGAGGAGCGCGATGGCTACCAGCGCGGTCGCGACGAGAGCCAGCAGCACCGGTCCGCCGGCCGCCTACCGGCCGCCGGCCGCACGCGGGAAGAAGATCACGCGATCCGCGTCACGGGGGACGTCGTCGAAGCTCTTGACCATGTGCGCCTGGCGACGGCCCTCGGCGTCCATGACAGGCACCGCGGCCCACAGCCCGCCATCGAGCTGGCGCCGGAACTCCTCAACGAGGCGAGCCTCGTCCTCCGCCAGTTCCACGTCGCCCTCCGTGATCAGGACCTCTCCGTGCCCTGGCTTCATTCTCAGAAAGCGCACGTGACGATTATGTCACGCCGAAGATGTTGACCGGTCCGGCCCCCGCCCCTACGCCGGCGAGTCCATCCCGCACGGCCTCGGATGCTCGCCGCTTGGCGATCCGGGCCGCCTGAACCGGCGAGTCCCCCCAGGCCAGGCGCGCGGCGAGCACCGACGAGTGCGTGCATCCGGAGCCGTGCGCCGCGCCGCCGGGATACCGCTCGCCGGGGATCTCCACGACCTCCGACCCGTCGTAGAAGATGTCGATCGCCTGCTCGCGGTGGCCGCCGGTGACGACCACGATCGTGGGCCCGAGCGCGTGGACTGCCCGGGCCAACTCGACGACATCGTCTCCCCCGGCGCCCGCGTCGCGGCGCACGGCCGTCCCCGCCAGAGCCCGCGCCTCCGGCACGTTGGGCGTAACGACGAGCACCCGCGGGAGCAGCAGCTCCATCAGCGCGCCCCGGGCGGCCGGCTCCAGCAGCTGCGCGCCGGACTCCGACACCATCACAGGGTCGAGGACGGCCGGCGTGCCTGGCTCGAGCTCGTCCAGCGCCTGCGCGACCGCCTCGATCGTGGCCGTCGTCCCGAGCATCCCGATCTTGACCGCGTCGACCCCGATGTCCCGCGCCACCGCGCGCACCTGCGCGAGGATCAGCTTCGGCGAGACGGCCTCGACCGCCGTGACCCCCACCGTGTTCTGCGCCGTGATGGCCGTGACTGCGGTCATGCCGTGGACGCCGCAGGCGGCGAACGCCTTGAGGTCGGCCTGGATGCCCGCGCCGCCGCCCGAGTCCGAGCCGGCGATGGACAGCACGCACGGGGGGCGGCCCGGGGTCGACAAGCGCGGGGACGGCGGCGGGATCTGTGGCTCGGACATATACCTCGAGGTTAAGTCCCTCCCATGACGACGGAGAATCGGCCGCCCGGTTGGCGGCGGATGTGCCCGTCGAGCTCGAGCTCCGCCAGCGCGGCCAGGCCATCCGCCGCATCCAGCCCCGCCTCCTCAAACGCCTGCGGCGGGTCCAGACCATCGGCGAGCGCGTCGAACAGGAGCTGCAGGCCCGGCGCCACCACCGGATATGGCGGAATCCACTGTCGGGGCGGAGCCATCCCAAAGGCGGGGATCAGGATGTCGGCCGGCTCGGTCACGAGGCGCGCCCCGCCCTTGATCAGCTGATGCGGCCCCCACGCGAGCGGCGACGTGATCTGGCCCGGGACGGCCCCCAGCTCGCGCTTCAGTTTCAGTGCAATCATCGCCGTCGTCAACGCGCCTGATCTCTCCCTCGCCGCGACCACCACCGTCATCGCGCAGAGCGCGGCGATGATCCGGTTGCGCGCCGGGAACATCCACCGTCTCACCGGCACATCCGGTCCCAGCTCGGAGATCGCCACTCCGGTTGTGAGGATCCGCCGGTGCAGGGACCGGGCGGCGGCCGGATATGGCCGCTGAGGCGCCGACGGCAGGACGGCGATCGTGTGCCCAGTCGAGTCAAGCGCGCCCTCGTGAGCGGCGGAGTCGACACCGGTCGCCATCCCGCTGACGACCGTGACAATCTCGCTCGCGACGCGCCGAGCGAGCGACCGTGCGTTCTCCAGCGCGTACGGCGACGCCCGGCGCGCCCCGATGATCGCGACCAGGTGCGCGTCGGCGAACTTGAGGAAGCGGGACATGCCGCCGGCAACGTGGAGGACGGCCGGCTCGCCCGGCAGCGACCACAGCGACCCGGGATAGACGGGATCGCACCGACAGATCAACTCCAGGCCGGCCTCGATACAGCGCGTCATGTACTCCTCGGCCCTGAACGCCTCCAGCTCACTGCGCACCGCCGCCTTGTCGTTTCCTGCCACCTCGGCGATCAGGTCCTCGTCGCCCAGTTGGAGCAAATCCGGGACCTGCTTGCGAACAACGTCCAGATGCCCGGAGAGCCGGGCCAGGAGCCACGAGCGGGCGAGGCAGGCGTCGCAGGCTGAGCGAGGGCTCATGGCACAGCGTGGACCTCGACACCCGCCTGCTGTCGCAGGCTGAGGGCCAGCAGGACATCCGCGCGCGTCACGCGTTCACGTCCGGCAAGGTCAGCGATCGTCCGCGCCACGCGCAGAACGCGGTGGCGGCCGCGGGCGCTCAGCAGGCCAACCTTGTACGCGTGCCCCAACTCGGCTTCCGCCCGGCGATCGAGGCCCAGGCTCGATCCCATCATCCCCCCGCCCATCTCGCTATTGCACGCGGCGCCGGTTCCGGCCAGACGGCGCCGCTGACGCTCCCGCGCCTCGGTTACCCGGGCGAGCGCGTCAGCCGAGCAGGTGTGCGGCGAGGTGCGCAGGTCCGCGTCGGACGGACGGCGCACATCGACGAGCATGTCCATCCGGTCGAGGAGCGGGCCGCTCAAACGGCGGCGGTGGCGGCGCAGGTCGGCCTCGCCGCACGAGCACCGGTCGTCGATGCCGGCAAAGCCACAGGGGCACGGGTTCGTGGCGGCCACCAACATGAAGCGGGTGGGAAAGCGCAGCGACCGCTGCCCGCGGACGATCGTGACGTGCCCGTCCTCGAGCGGTTGACGAAGCGCGTCCAGGCTCGTCCGCTGAAACTCCGACAGCTCGTCGAGGAAGAGCACGCCCTGGTGGGCGAGCGTAGCCTCTCCGGGACGCGGCGGCAGGCCACCCCCAGCCAGTCCCGCGGGCGAGATCGTGTGGTGCGGTGCGCGGAACGGGCGCGCGCCGATCAGCCCGTCGGCGTGAACGCCGGCGACGCTGTGGATCCTTGTCACCTCGATCGCCTCGGCACGGGTCAGCGGCGGGAGGATCCCGGGCAGGCGCCGGGCGAGCATCGTCTTGCCGGTGCCTGGCGCCCCCTCGAGGAGCAGGTTGTGGCCGCCGGCGGCCGCGATCTCGAGCGCGAGCAACGGAACAGGGTGGCCGCGCACATCGGCGAGGTCCGGCGACCCGGTCGCGCGTGCCCGCTCGCGGTCCGGGCCAGGCGGAAGCGGCGGCGGCGCCCCTCCGTCGAGAACCTCGGCGGCGGCCTTGAGCGACGCGACGGCGACCACGACCAGGTCCTCGACAAGCGCGGCCTCACGGGCGCGCGAGCGCGGGACGATCAGCCGAGTGCAACCGGCGCCCCGTGCCCCCTCGGCGACCGCCAGGGCACCGGGCGAGTCCCGCAGCTCGCCGCCGAGTGAGAGCTCGCCGAACACGGCACAGCCGGCGAGCGCGTCGGCAGGGACCTGGGCGCTGGCGGCGAGGACGGCCAGGGCGAGCGCCGTGTCGAAGCCGGGGCCCGCCTTGCGGAGGAACGCCGGCGCCAGGTTTGCGGTGATCCGCCCGTCCGGGAACTTGAAGCCGGAGTTGAGGATCGCCGCCCGGATCCGGTCACGCGACTCGCGCACCGCGGTGTCGCCGAGGCCGACGACCGTGAACGCGGGCAGGCCGGCACGGATGTCGACCTCGACCCAGACCTGGCGCGGCTGGACGCCGTCGATGGCGAACGTGGCGACCCGGGCGAGCATGGGACCGAACGCTATGGACAATCGTGTGTCCCGTGGGTGGCGCAGCGTGCCAAAACTGCTCCGTTTGCTCGGTGATTTGGCACAGAACCGGTGCCGTTCGGCACCCACGGGCGACGTTTTTCGGCGTAGCGTCCCGGACGCAATGAGCAACGACGCCGGCAACCGGCTCGGCCGCACCGGAGAGCAATTGGCGGCCGAGCATCTGCTCCGCCTCGGCTATGAAATCGTCGAGCGCAACTACCGCACGCGCTGGGGCGAGCTGGACATCGTCGCGCGCACGGGGCGGACGCTCGCCTTCTGCGAGGTCAAGACGCGTCGCGCCGGCGGCTCGGCCGGCGGCCCGTTCGACGCCGTGGGGCGGGGCAAGCAGGCCCGGGTGCGCAAGATGGCCGGGAGCTGGCTGATCGAGCGTCGCGACCGCCCGTACGCCGACGTCATCCGCTTTGACGCGATCGGCGTCACGTTCGACACCGCGGGGCGCCTCGTGTCACTCGAGCACCTCGAGGGGGCGTTTTGACGCCCCGCCGGCCGGGGGTGACGGATCTCGATCCATCACCCCCCAGGCAGCGGTCGGTCAGGGATTGATCGCCGCGGTCCTCGCGGCTGTCTGCTTGGCCCACGCCTTCGAGCCGCTCCGTGACCGAGGCCATGGTGGTGATCGGCCCGCCGAACACCTGCTGCCTGCCGTTGCCGAACACGGTCGTGACCGGATGCGCCTGCTGCTCGTAGGCGGGCGCGCACGGCGCGGCGCCGGCCTTGGCGATGACGGACAGGAGGTTCAGCTGCTGGTCGGACTGCATCAGGTAGCTGATCTGGAACGGCACATTCGGCGTCAGGGTCTTCGGTGCGGTCACGACGAGTTGCGAGACCTGGGGGCCCCGGGCGGTGAGGCTGACGGTCGCCGGTCCCGCCAGCGGCAAGCTGCCGTCCGGGTTCTGGCTCAGCCACGCGCAGACCTGGTACGACCCCGGAGTGGGAGGCTTGAAGTTCGTGCCGACCGAATAGTTCATCGCCGACACGCTGGTGCCTCCCGGGGCAACGATGGTCGTGTCCTCGCTTCCGAGCGTCGAGACGTCCTCCAGATAGCTGGCCTGGCAGCCGAGGCCGCCGGCCGGCCGGACGACCGCCTCGATGTAGGCCGGGTTGCTGCCGGCGTACGTTCCGGACAGCGTCAGATCCACCGGCACCGCCTGCTCCGGCGCCGCGCTGTCGTTGGTGACGGAGATGGTGTTGGTCGTGGCCGCCACCGCCGACGACAGTCCCTATAACGGGCTAACCGAGCGCGAGTTGCTGATAAGCCATCGACTGAAACGACATCCGGTGGAGCGGGGACACGCCGAGGCGCTCGATCGCCTCGCGGTGCTCCGGCGTCGAATAGCCGACGTGCTGCGCGAAATCCCAGCCCGGATGGGCGGCGTCGGCACGGCGCATGTACCGATCCCGGGTCTCCTTGGCGAGGACGGAGGCGGCTGCGATCGCCGCGCTCTTGGCGTCGCCGCCGATGACCGCCCGCTGCTCGTGGGCGAGGCCGGAGACGGGGAAGCCGTCGCTCAGGCAGATGCAGCCATCGCACGCCACCTCACGCAGCGCGTCGCGCAGTGCCGCGAGATTCGTCCGGTGCAGCCCGCGGGCGTCGATCCCGGGTGCGCAGCGGGTCACGATGCAGACGCGCGCGGCGACGCTCAGGATGACCGGGTACAGCGCAGCCCGGCCCTCCGGGGTCTGCTGCTTTGAGTCGTTGAGCGCGCCGAGCGCCCTGGCCTGCGCCGGGCCGAGACGCTCGAGATCAAGCAGGACGCCGGCGGCGACGAGCGGTCCGGCCAAGCAGCCGCGTCCGGCCTCGTCGGCGCCGGCCACGAACCGAAACCCCAGCCCGCGGTCGAAGCTCAGCAGCCTGCGTCCCGGCCGAGCCGGGCGCTGCCCCCTCTTGCTAGAGCGTGCCGATGCGGTCCGGGGGCCAGTAGGTGAAGAAGGCGACGCCGATGACCCATTTGTCCGGGACCGGTCCCCAGAAACGGCTGTCGTCGGAAAGGTCACGGTTGTCCCCCATCATGAAGTAGTCGCCGGGCGGAATCGTGATGGTTTTCCGGAAATCGCACGAACTTGGGTTGTTGCAGGGCAGCGCCTGATTGATGTAGGCGTCCTTCTCAGGCTTGCCGTTGCGGATCACCCGGCCGTTGACGATCGAGATCCGGTCTCCGGGGCCGGCCACGACGCGCTTGATGAACGTCTGCGTCGACGCCTGAGCGGTTGGCATGTCGCAGGCCGCCGCGTGACCCGTGCCCTCGGCCTGATTGCCGCAGACCGGGTTGTTGAAGTCAGCGCCGTGCGGCGGATGAAAGACGACGACGTCCCCGACGCTCGGATGGTTGATCAGCCGGTTGGTCAGCACGCGCTGCCCCGGGATCAGCGTCGGCACCATGGACGGGCTCGGGATCCGGTACGGCTTGATGATGAACGCCTGGATGAGGATTGCGAGGCCCACCGCGACGGCGACCGTCAGCACGAGCTCGATCAGCGACCCCATCGGCGATCTCTTCCGGCGGCCTGACGCGGGCATGATCTAGAAGAAGCCGATCCGGTCCGGCGGCCAGTACGTGAAGAACACCTTGCCGATCAGCCAGGACTTGGGAACCGGGCCCCAGAAGCGGCTGTCGAGCGAGTCCGGCCGGTTGTCACCCATCATGTAGTAGTCGCCCTTCGGGACCGTGATCATCCGCGGGAAGTTGCACTCCCCGCCACCGATACACGGAACAGCGTATGGCGCCTTCTCGGCCACACCGTTGCGGATCACCTCGCCGTTGCGGATCGACAGGTGATCTCCCGGCAGCCCCACCACCCGTTTGACGTACGTTTGCGTCGACTCTCGTGGCTGGGTGACGTCGCACGCGGCCGGGCCGTCCTGCCCCACCTCGTTCTCCCCCTCCCTCGGGTTGGCACACGTCTCGACGGCGGGCGGGTGGAAGACATAGATGTCGCCGACGTGGGGCGAGCTGAAATGCATGCCGACGCGGTCGACGAGGATCCGCTGGTTGATGTGCAGCGTCGGCAGCATCGAGCCGCTGGGAATCTCGTACGGCTTGACGATGAACGCTTGTATGAGGAGGGCCAACCCCAGGGCAATCGCGACGATCACGACCAGCTCCGCCGCTGAGCGAGCCAGCGGCTTCTTGGTCCGCGTCACACCTATTCAGGGTCCGGCGCCGACTCTTCCTCGCCGGCCGACCCACCGGCGGGTGCGCCAGCCTCAGCTTCTGACCGGGCCGCCGCGGCCTCGGCAACCGTCTCCTCGGCCGTGGCGCCCTCGGCGTCGACGGCCCCAGGCGCGTCGGTCTCAGGGCCGTAGAGCAGCTCGCGCTCGACGGCCACCTCCGGCCCGGTGTTGCGACGCTCGCGCACCCGGGCGCGCTTGCCGATCCGGCCACGCAGGTAGTACAGCTTGGCGCGGCGCACGTCGCCGCGAGCCGCGACCTCGACCCGCTCGATCTTCGGCGAGTGCAGCGGAAACGTGCGCTCGACGCCGACGCCGAAGGACTGCTTGCGGACGGTGAACGTCTCCCGGGCGCCGTGGCCCTGGCGCTTGATGACAACACCCTCGAAGACCTGAGTACGCCGGCGCGTGCCCTCGATCACCTGGAAGTGGACGCGAAGACGGTCACCGGCGTCAAACGCCGGAACGCGGCGGAGCTGTGAACGCTCCAGGCTTTGGATGACTGTGCTCATGGGAAGACGGAAGAAAAGGACCCGCTGATGCGTCGGTGCGCTCGACGCGGGTTACCGCCGGGCCGGAGGCGCGGTTTCGCGCCCGTAGCCCATGCGGCGGACTATGGTAGCGGACGGCTCAGCCGCGGGGTGTTGGCCGTTCGCTAAGCCCCGCATTGGCGGCGGCGCGCGACCGGCTCTGCGCCAGGCGCCATTCGGCGATCCGCGCATGGTGGCCGGAGAGCAGCACATCAGGCACGCGCCAACCGCGGTAGTCGGCCGGCCGGGTGTAATGCGGATATTCCGGTCCGCCCTCGAGCGCCGCGCTGAACGACTCCTCGACCGCCGAGCGCTCGTCGCCCAGGGACCCAGGCAGCTTGCGCAGAACCGCGTCGCAGACGACCATCGCCGCGAGCTCGCCTCCGGCCAGAACGTAGCGGCCGATCGACACCCGGTCCGAGGCGAAGTGGTCGACGATCCGCTCGTCGAATCCCTCGTAGCGCCCGGACAACAGCGTCAGCGCCGGCTCGGCAGCAAGCTCGTCGACGAGGGCGTCGTCGAGCAGGGGTCCGCCGGGATCCAGCGCGATGACCCGCCGCCGGGCGGGGAGCTCGACGGGGTCCATCCCGTAGCGCGCGCGGAGCGCCGCCTCGACGACATCGACGCGCAGCACCATGCCGGCGCCGCCACCGAACGGCGTGTCGTCGACCTGCCCGCCGCTCAGCGGCGTGTGGTCGCGGTAGTTGACGCGGTGAAGCTCGTGACCGGCAGCCAGAGCGTTGGCGACATGGCGCTGCGACGCGAACCAGTCAAAGGCCTCCGGAAACAGGGTGAAGACGTCGACCTCCACCGTCACTCACCGAGGAACCGCAGGTCGACATCGATGACGCGCTCCTTGACGTCGACGTCGCGGACCGCGTCCTTGATCAACGGCACGAGCAGATCCGGGCGCGAGGGGTCGTCCCTGCGCGTGACCTCCAGCACCTCGCAGGAGGGGAGCTCGAGCAGCCGGACCACGACTCCGACCTCGCGGTCGCCGTCGCGGACCGCGCAGCCCTCGAGGTCACTCGCCCACCACTCGTCCTCCTCGAGCGACGGGGCCGCCTTCCGCGCCACGAAGATCTCCCGGCCGCGCAGGTTCTCGGCGGCCTCGCGGCCCTCACTCCCGTCGAGGCGGACGATCAGGCGCCGGTCATGCCCCGCCCGTCGCTCGATGCGGCGCATGACGCCATCGATCTGGACCTCGACGCCGACATCGAGCAGTCCGGCGACGGGGTTGCCGACGTGGAAGCTCCCGTCGAGGCCGTGGGGGCGGCCGACGATGCCGGCGCGCAACCAACCGTCGGCGGGGATCACACCTCGCCGGGGCCCATCAGACGTCGACGATGTCCAGGAACACGCGTCGCTGCTCCTTGACGGCGGCAGCCTTGATCACGGTCCGAAGGGCGGATGCGGTGCGGCCGCCCCGGCCGATCACGCTGCCGTAGTCGTCCTCGTCGACCGACAGCTCCAGCACTGTCGTGCCGTCGTCTTCCCGGACCTCGCTGACCTGCACCTCGTCGGGGTGCTCGACGAGGCCCCGGGCCAGGTACTCGAGCAGGTCCTTCATGGCGTCGGGATCAGCTGATGCCCTGAATGCGCAGGAGCTTGCGCACGGTCTCCGAGGGCTGCGCGCCACGGTCGAGCCAGTCGCGGATGCGCTCCTCGTTGAGCACGATCGTCGAGGGCTCGGTCTGCGCGTTGTAATGCCCGACGGTCTCGATGACGCGGCCGTCGCGCTTGGAGCGCTGATCGGCCACGACCACGCGCCAGACGGGATTCTTGCGCGAGCCGATGCGGGTTAGACGAAGTCGAACTGCCATAAGCGACCGCTGAGGTTAGCGTGGTCGGCGCGGTGGTGCTCGGCGGCGGTTGTTCGGAGTCCGAAGTTCGTCCCTCCGGCGCTGCTTCCAGGCAACCGACGGCCGCCGCCGCCTCAGGCTCAGCGGGCCTGCCGCATGAGCGCCCCCAGGTCCGGCATGCGCCCCTGGGACACCGAGCGCATCACCTTGCGCATCTGCTCGAACTGCTTGATGAGCTGCTTGACCGCCTGGACGTTGGTGCCGGACCCGCGGGCGATCCGCAGCCGCTGGGAGCCCTTGATCAGCTCCGGGCGGCGGCGCTCCTCCGGCGTCATCGACAGGATGATCGCCTGCAGCCGGTCGAACTCGCGCTCGTCGATCTTGACGCCGCGCAGCTCCTTGCCGACGCCCGGGATCATCCCCAGGAGCGACTGAAGCGGCCCCAGGCGCCGGATCTGACGCATCTGATCGAGGAAGTCATCCAACCCAAACTCCTGCTTGCGCAGCTTGCGCTCCAGCTCGGCGGCCTGCTGCTCGTCAAACGACGACTCGGCCTTCTCAATCAGCGTCATCACGTCGCCCATGCCGAGAATCCGCTGGGCCATCCGGTCCGGGTGGAAGCGCTCGAACTGGTCGAGCTTCTCGCCGGTGGACGCGAACAGGATCGGCTTGCCGGTGACGGCCTTGACCGAAAGCGCGGCGCCGCCTCGGGCGTCGCCGTCGAGCTTGGACATGACGACCCCGTCGAAGTCGACGACCTCGCCGAATTGCTCGGCGACGTTGACGGCGTCCTGGCCGGTCATGGCGTCGACGACGAGCAGGATGTCGGTCGGCCGCACCGCCTTCTTGATGTCGGCGAGCTCCTTCATGAGCTCCTCGTCGATGTGCAACCGTCCGCTGGTGTCGATGATGAGGACGTCCTTGCCCTCTGACTGCGCCCGGTCGGCCGCCCACCGGGCGATCTGGACCGGGTTGCGGTCGGTCCCCTGCTCATACACGTCGGCGCCGGCCTGCTGGCCGACCTTGATCAGCTGCTCGACCGCGGCCGGACGGTAGACGTCGCACGCGGCGACGGCGACCGATGAGTTGTGCTGCTCGCGCAGGTAGCGGGCGAGCTTGGCGGTGGCCGTCGTCTTGCCGGAGCCCTGCAGCCCGGCCATCAGGACGATCGTCGGCGGCCGGGGCGAGAAGGACAGCTCGCGGCCGGCGCCGCCCATGAGCTCGGTCAGCTCGTCGGAGACGATCTTGACGACCTGTTGTCCGGGGTTGAGCTGGCCGATGATGTCCGACCCCAGCGCACGCTCCTTGACCGCGTTCGTGAAGCTCTTGACGACTTTGAAGTTCACGTCTGCCTCGAGCAGCGCGAGACGGATCTCGCGCATGGCCGCGGTGATGTCGGCCTCGGTCAGGGTGCCGCGGCCGCGGACGTCAGCGAGGGTGGCTTGGAGCTTCTCGGCGAGGGAATCAAACACCCCTTCTAGTCTAGGCCCGCCCGCCCGCTCCGGGGCGTCAGGTGACGAGCGCCCACGGCAACTCCGCTCGGAGTCGCCGGACGTGGAGCGAGCCTAAGTGACGAGGGCGCGGGCGAACTCCGCCGGGTCAAACGGCCGCAGATCCTCGAGCTGCTCTCCCACGCCGATCAGCTTGACGGGGATCTTCAGGTCGTTCGCGATGGCGAGCGCGATTCCGCCCTTGGCCGTCCCGTCGAGCTTGGTCAACACCAGGCCGGAGACATCGATCGCCTCCGAGAAGGCCTTGGCCTGGCGCAGGCCGTTCTGACCGGTCGTGGCGTCAACGGTCAGCAGCGTCTCGTGCGGGGCCTCCGGGATCTGCTTGGCGATCACCCGCTGCACCTTGGTCAGCTCGGCCATCAGGTTGTCCTGCGTGTGCAGGCGCCCGGCGGTGTCGATCAGCACCACGTCGGCGCCCTCCCGGCGGGCGGTCTCGATCGCCTCGTACGCGACCGAGGCCGAATCGGCGCCGAGGCTCCCCTTGACGAAGCCGACGCCGGCGCGGTCAGCCCACACCTCCAGCTGCTCGACCGCGGCCGCGCGGAACGTGTCGCCGGCGGCCAGCACGACCGTGCGGTTGAGCTCCTTGCTCAGGTGCCAGGCGAGCTTGCCAAGCGTCGTCGTCTTGCCGGTGCCGTTGACCCCGGCGACGAGGATGACGGTCGGCTCGGGGCGCAGGTCGATTGTGTCGTTGCCCGTCCTGGCGATGTCGGTCAGCAGCTCGACGAGGCGATCCGACAGCTCCTGTCCGCCGGTCAGCTTGTTCTCTGCGGCCTCCTGCTCGAGCTGGGCGACGACCTTGGCCGTCGTCTGGGCACCAACGTCGGCGTAGATCAGCGCCTCCTCCAGCCGCTCCCAGGTCTCCTCGCTGAGATCCTCGAACAGGGTCGCCTGGATCTCCGTGTGCAGCGCCTGGCGAGTCTTGCGCAGGCTCTCCCGCAGACGGCGGAAGCGGCCCACGCGCCGCTCCTGGGGCTCCTCTCCGGCCGGCGTGGGCGCCTCGGCCCCGTCGATGATGAACAGCTCTCCCCAATCGCGCGCCATAACGGCGGCGACGTTATCAGCGGCTGGCTGATCGCTTCGCGATCAGCTTGGGAGTTTCGCCTGCGGCGAAACTCGGAGCCCCGGCCACCGGTCCGTGCCCCGCTACGCGGCGGCTTCGGCCGCAGCCAAGCGGCGGGATATGACCTTCGAAATTCCGTCGGCGCTCATCGACACGCCGTAGAGCGAGTCGGCGGCGTCCATCGTGCGCTTCTGGTGGGTGACGACGATGAACTGGGCCCGGGACGAGTACTGCCGCAGCAGCGCGAGAAAGCGGCTGATATTCAGATCGTCGAGCGCGGCCTCGACCTCGTCGAGGATGTAGAACGGACACGGCCGGGCCAGGAACACGGCGAACAGGAACGCCAGCGCCGTCATCGACTTCTCGCCGCCGGAGAGCAGCGACAGGCGCTTGGGGTCCTTGCCCGCGGGCGTGATCTCGATCTCGACGCCGAGGAGATCCTCCTCGGTCCGCTCGTCGTCGCCGTCGCCGGCGTCCTCCTCGGCCTCAGCCTCGGCGCCGTCGCGACGCTCGGCCGGTGCCTCCTCGCCGCCGATGACCCGGGCCGGGGTGCCCTCGCGTTCGGAGACGAGCCGCAGCCGCCCCTTGCCTCCCGGGAAGAGCTGGGCAGCGAGCTCCTCGAACGCGTTCGCGGTGGCGGCGAACGTCTGCTCGAACGTCGTCCGGATCTGCTTGTCGGTGTCGGCGATCAGCTTCTCCAGCTCGCGCAGCGCCGTCTCGAGGTCGGTCCGCTGGGCCTCGAGCTCCTCGACGTGGGCCACGGCCTCCGCGTACTCCTCCTGGGCCAGCGGGTTGACGGGCCCGAGCTGCTCGCGCCGGCGGGCGACGCGCTCCAGGCGGGTGTTCAGCGTCTGGCGCTCCTCGTCGCTCAACCACTGCTCGGCGGCCTCCGCGGCCAGCTCGAGCCGGTTCGCGATCGCGCCCAGCTCCGTCTCGGCGTCGGCGAGCTGGTCGGCCGCACGCTGGAGGCGGACCTCGGCCTGGGTCAGCGCCTCGTTCTCGCGCCCCAGCCGGGCGTGCAGATCGGCCTCCTGCTGAGCGCAGGCCCGCAGCTCCCCGGCGACGTGCTCGCCGGCCTCGCGGTCGGAGGCCAGCGCCTGCTCAAAGTCCGTCATGCGCTCGGCGATCCCGGCCGCGGCGTCCTCGAGACCCGCGATCACCGCGGCGACAGCCGGCACCAGCTCGCGGTCGCGGGCCAGTCCACCCCGCAGACGCTCGAGCCGGCGGGTCCGTTCGTTCCGCTCACGCTCGGCGCGCTCGAGCATCCGCCGCTCGGCGGCGAGCTCAGCGGCCAGCTGGGAGCGCCGGCCGGCGTTCGGCCCGTCGTCCGGAGCCGAGCGCCGGCGGCTGATCAGCGCCTCGATGCGCCTGTGCTCCTCGCGAGCCTCGTCCAGCGCCCGCACGGCGCCGCGATGGCCGTTGGTCAGGCGGTCGCGGGCGGAGTCGGCCTCCGACATCGCCCGGGCCGTCCGTTCCTGCGCCGACCGGGCGTTGACCTCGGCCTGCGCCGCCCGCTCGCTCTCTGACGCCAGCTGCTCGCGCCGGTTGCGCTCGGCGAGCACGCGGTCCTCGCCGACGGCGGGGGCCTGACGCAGCTCTCGCGTCCCGGCCGACCAGACTCGCCCGCCCGCGGTGACCGCCACGCCCGCGAAATCCTCGCGCAGCCCGGCCAGGTCCTCCACCACCCACGTCTCGCGCAGCAGGGTGCGGGTGAGCACCAAGGCGCGGCCGCCGCCGCGAACGTGATCAAGGAGCCGCTCGGCGCCCGGGGCGGGCGGCGCCGGCGGGGGGCCGACGGGATCGCCGCGGTCGCCGGCACCGACCACGAGCGCGCGTCCGCCGTCGGCGCCGACACGGTCGAGCAGCGACTCGCCTGCATCGCGGTCCTCGACGACGGCTGCCCGCAGCCGGCCGTCGAGCGCCGCCGCCACTGCAAGCTCATAGCCGGAGTCGACGTCGAGCTCGTCGGCGAGTGCCGCGGCACCGTGCGGCGCCCTCGCGTGGTTGCGCAGAAACTGGTTGACGGCAGCGAGATCGGCGCCGACCCGGGCCGCCTCCCGCCGGGCGGCCTCGACCCCCCGCTCGGCCTCGCGCAGCTCGGCCCGGGCCCGCTCGGCGTCGGCGTCGGCGGCGGTGCGCTCGCGCTGGCGGGCGGCCACCGTCTCCGACTGCGCGGCGACGACCCCGGCGGCCGCCGCCAGCTGCTCCTCGAGTTCGCGCAGCTGGCGAGCCAGCTCGGCCTCGCGGTCCCGATCGAGAGCCGCCAGGGATTCCTCCAGGCCCGCGATCCGCGCGGCCGCTTCCGGATCCTCCTGGTCGGCGGCGGCTTCGGCTTCGAGCGCCTCCACCGACTGCACGTACCGCTCGAGCCGGCGCTCGATCGACTCGCCGGCGCCGCGCACGGACTCGGCTCGGTACGAGATCCGCTCGGCCGCGCTCTTGGCCGCGTACGCCCGGCGGGAGAGCTCCTCGCGCTGGGCGCTGCGGGCGGCGAGGGCCTCCTCGGCCGCCTCGCGGCGCTTGGCCACCGCCTCGAGCTCGGTCTCGAGCGTCTGCCGGCGCTCGCGGACCTCCGCCGCCGTCGCCTGCGCCGCCTCGCGCGCGGCGCGATGGCCGCGGACGTCGTCGCGCGCCAGCTCCCAGCGGATCTCGAGCGCCTGGCGCTCCAGCCGGGCGTGCAGCTCGGCCGCCTCGGCCTGGCGCTTGAGCGGCCGCAGCCGCGAGCGCGCCTCGCGCTCGACGTCGAGCGCGCGGTCCAGGTTGTCCTGGGTGCGGGCGAGCTTGAGCTGGGCCCGGCGGCGACGCTTGCGGTGCTTGCCGAGCCCGGCCGCCTCCTCGATGAGCAGCCGGCGCTCGCGCGGCTTGGACGTGACGAGCGACTCGACACGACCCTGGGAGATGACGGAGTGCATCTCCTTGCCGAGCCCCGTGTCCGACAGCAACTCGATGATGTCGGCGAGGCGGCAGCGCGCCCCGGCAAGGCGGTACTCGCCCTCCCCGGAGCGGTCCAGGCGCCGGTAGATCGAGATCTCCGGGACGCCGAGGCCGAGGCTGCCCTCGCTGTCGTCGAGCACGAGCTCCACCTCGGCGTGACCGCCGGCCTGGCGGCCGGGCGCGCCGCCGAAGATGACGTCCTGCATCGACTGCCCGCGCACGGCGACCGGGGATTGCTCTCCCAGGGCCCAGAGCACGGCGTCGGTGACG
The DNA here is from genome assembly GCA_035551695.1 of Solirubrobacteraceae bacterium. Classification (GTDB taxonomy): domain Bacteria; phylum Actinomycetota; class Thermoleophilia; order Solirubrobacterales; family Solirubrobacteraceae; genus Palsa-465. Next base: position 31,598 of record DASZMU010000044.1, on the reverse strand, counting down.
TTGGACTTGCCGGAGCCGTTGGGCCCGACGATCACGCTGACGCCGGGGCCGAACTCCATCCGCGTGCGGTCCGGAAACGACTTGAAGCCCTTGACCGTGATCGATTTCAGGTACATGAGGCCTCGCTCACTTCGACAGCGCCTCGAGCGCGGACTGGGCGGCCTCCTGCTCGGCGTCCTTCTTGCTGCGCCCCACGCCGGAGGCGACCTCCCTGCCCCGGATCGTGGCGCTGACGGTGAACGTCCGGTCGTGCGGCGGCCCGTGCTCCTCCACCACCGCATAGATGACCAGCTCGCCCCGGCGCGCCAGCCGCTCCTGGAGCGCCGACTTGTAGTCGACCGAGTGCTCGAGCGCGTTCTCGATCTCCGGCTCGAACGCCGCCACCACCGCCTCCGCGGTGGCGTCGTAGCCGAAGGCCAGATAGCAGGCGCCGATCACGGCCTCGATGACGGAGGCGAGCACGCGCTCGGTCGAGATCAGCGCCTCGATCCCGGGGGCGGCACTCGGCGGGGCCGCAGCCCGCAGGCGCTCCGGGACCCCCAGACGCTCGGCGACCGCGCGGCACGAGCGACCGGAGACCGCCTGGGCGCGGATCTTCGTCAGCCGCCCGGGGCCGAAGCGGTCGGCGTCCAGCCTCGGGAACAGGTGCGTCGTGACCGCCAGCCCCAGCACGCTGTCGCCGAGGAAGGCCAGGCGCTCGTACGACGCCGACCGTCGTGGCGTCCAGGACGAGTGGGTGAAGACCGGGCCGATGAGCTCCGGCTCCAGCTGATCGAGCATCTCCGCCAGCGTCGCGCCGGAGGCTGGCGTCCGGCGGGAGGCGTCTGTCTGTCGCCCCATCCGCTCGCGTTCCGGTGTCACTCAGGGTCAGGGCCCGGGGTTGCGGTCGCCGGCTGCACCCCGCTCGCGATCACGAAGTCGACGGCCTGTCCCACCGTCAGGATCCGGCTGGCCTCCTCGTCGGAGATCCGCACGCCATACGAGTCCTCGAGCTCCTGCACGAGCGTGTACAGATCGAGCGAGTCGGCTTCGAGATCCTCGCGGAAGCGGGTCGACTCCTCGATCGACCCGGGGTCCACCTCGAGCTCGTCGACCAGGTGCGCCCGGATCAACGAGAAAACTTGGTCTCGATTCATCGCCGGCACACCGTAGCCGCAGGACCGGACGCAGCGCTAGACATCGTCGTCCTCCTCTCCTCGCTTGGCGGGGGGTCGCAGGGCGCCCGCGGCCTTCAGAGCGGCCCGCATGGCGCTGATCACATCTTCCTCCACCCCCCGGGCGGCGACCTCGATCGCCCGGGCGAAACCCCGGCGGGTGAAGCGCCCGTGGGCGACGACGCCGACCTGGCGCAGGCCCAGCATGTAGGCGCCGCCGGGCCCCTCGGGATCGATCTCGTCGCGGAGGGTTCTGATCGCCGGGCTCAGCAGCCAGCCGCCGAGCTTCGTCCGGGTCGAGCCCATCGCAGCGTCACGGAGCGCGCGGAGCGTCCGCCCGGACACCCCCTCGATCAGCTTCAGCGCGATGTTCCCCGTGAACCCGTCCATCACCACCACGTCGGCGGCATCGTCGAAGATCTGCGTCCCCTCGATGTTGCCGACGAAGTTCAGTCCGGTCCCCCCGGTGCCGGCCAGGTGCGCGTGGACCTCGATCAGCTCCGGCGTGCCCTTGACGGCCTCCTCCCCGTTGGAGAGCAGGGCGACCCGTGGGGACGGGATCGACAGCACGGCGTGAGAGAACGCCGACCCCATGTGGGCGAACTGCACCAGGTGCTCCGGGCGGCAGGTGACGTTGGCGCCGACATCGAGCAGGAGCACCGGCGTGCCCCCGGGAACGGGGACGGGCAGCGCCAGAGCCGGGCGGTAGATCCCGCGGTCCCGGCGCATGTTGAAGAGGCCGGCAGCGAGCGCGGACCCGGTCGAGCCCCCGGAGACGAGGGCCTGGGCGCGTCCGTCGGCGACCGCCTTGGCGGCCTGGACGATCGACGCCTCCGGGTTGGAGCGCACGGCGTAGGCCGGGTCGGCCGCCTTGGCGATGGAGAGCGGCGCGTCGACGACCTCCACGCCGTCGGCGGCTGAGCCAATGGCGGCTGCAGGCCCGAACAGGATCACCTTCGTCCCCGCCGCCGCGGCGAGCGCGGCGCCGGCGGCAACCTCGGCCGGGCCCAGATCCGCCCCGCCCGCGTCAACGGCGACGGTCACCATCGCGGTGCCGGACTAGGCCGACTGCTGGCCGGTCTCGGCGACGACCTCGCGTCCGCGGTAGCTGCCGCAGACCGGACACACGCGGTGCGGGATGCGAGGGCTGTGGCACTGCGGGCACGCGTTGTACGTCGGCGCCGCGACCTTGTGCTGTGACCGGCGCTGCGTCGTGCGCGCGTGAGATTGCTTCTGCTTGGGGACCGCCATGCGACGCAGGAGGCTAGCAGGGGCCGCTCACCGGTGCCGACGCGGCGGCGTGTCCCGGACGAGCCTCAGCTTGAGCGCGTCGGTCAGCTCGGCTCCGGGTGCCGGACGCGCCAAGCCGACGCCCTGGCCATAGCGGATCCCGCGAGCGGTCAGGAACTCGACCTGGGCCTCGGTCTCGATCCCCTCGGCGATCACGTCCGACCCGGCGGCGGCGACCAGGCGGAGCACGGCCTCCACGAGCTTGACGGCGGTCGCATCGCCGGGGACGCCGGCGAGCATCCGTCCGTCGACCTTGATCGCGTCAAACGCCAACTCCGGCAGGCGTGAGATCGACGAGTAGCCGGCCCCGAAGTCGTCGAGCACCAGCGTCGCCCCGGCGGACCGCAGGTCGGCGATGACGCCCAGCGCCTCCGCCGAGTCGAGGGTCCAGGCCGACTCGGTCAACTCGACGACAAAGTTCCCGGCCGACAGCCCGGCGGTCCTGATCTGCTGGGCGAAGCGCGTCACGAATCCGCGCGAGAGCAGTTGCTGCGGAGAGACGTTGATGCCGATCAGTGGGGCGAGGTCGTCCGCGAGCCATTCACGCGCCTGACGGCAGGACTCGGCGACGACCCAGTTCATCAGCTCGTCGCCGGCGGTCGTCCGGTCGGCGAGGTGCATGAACTCGTCCGGGCTCAGCATCCCCCGCTCCGGGTGGTGCCAGCGCAGCAGAGCCTCGACCCCGGCGATCGTGTGCGACTCGTCGAGCCGCTGGAGCGGCTGGTAGAGGAGCTCGAGCTCGCCGTTGCCCATCGCCGAGCGCAGCTGTCCGGTGACGCCGGCCCGGCGCGAGTGCAACTGAGCCGAGCGCTGGTGAAACGACAGCCGCCCGCCGCCCGCTCCCTTCGCCTGGTACATGGCGGCATCGGCGTGGCGCATGAGCGCCTCGGTGTCAGACGCGTCGACTGGGTACAGGCTGACGCCGATGCTCGCCCCCGTCCGCACCTCGGTGCCGGCGATGACGAACGGCTCCCGGAGCGCCTCCAGCAGCTTGGCGCCGACGCTCTCCGCGGCCAGCGCCGCGTCGTCGCCCAGGTCGGCCAGGAGGACGAGGAACTCGTCGCCGCCCTGACGGGCCAGAACGTCGCTGGAGCGCAGGACCCCGCGCAGGCGGCCGGCCACCGCCGCCAGCAGGCGATCTCCGGCGGCATGGCCGAGGTGGTCGTTGACCTCCTTGAAGTCATCGAGGTCGACGAACATGAGCGCGGCGGCACCGTCCGATCGCCGCGCGCGGGCGAGGGCAAGATCGAGCTCCTGCTCCACTCGGAGGCGGTTGGGCAGGCCGGTCAGCGCGTCGTGGTAGGCGAGATAGGCGAGCTGCTCCTCGCCGCGACGGCGCTCGGAGATGTCGCGGACGAAGGCGTAGAACATCGGCGCGTCGCCCTCGGCTGCCTCGACACGGGTCACGGTCAGCTCGACGGGGAATTCCGTGCCGTCCCCGCGCATCGCGGTCGTTTCGATGCGGCGGTCGAGCAGGCGCGACCGGCGGCTCTCACGCAGGAGGCGGGCGCCGCGCTGATAGGCCTCGCGGATCTCCGGCGGAACGAACAGCTCGACCGCGGGCCGGCCGAGCACGTCCTGGCTGCGGTAGCCGAATGTTCGCTCGGCAGCGGGGTTGAACTCGATCACCCGGTCGTCGACGTCGACCGCGATCACGCTGTCCAGGGTCGAGGCGATCACCGCCCGGTTGCGGACCAGCGCTGCCTCCAGGGCCGCCATCTGCAATGAGCTCTCGATCGCCAGCGCCGCGTGCGCCGCGAGCGCCCCCAGGACCTCGAGCGCGTGGTCGGCCGGGCGCCGGCGGGACAGCGGTTCATCGACGGAGATGATCCCGTACCGCCGGCCGCCGGCGCCGTCGAGGGTGGCGAACAGAGCGTCGTCGGGCCGCCAGCCGTCCTCGGCCGGCGGAGCCGAGTCGGTCGGCTCCGGGACGTGCCAGCGGACGCTGTCGTCGTATTCGATCGATCCCTCGGGGATGAAGTAGACGCCGTGGCGGCGGAAGCGGGGATCGAGCAGGGGCGCCCAGGTGTCGGCGGCGGTCACCTGTCCGAGCAGGCTCTCCCGCGCGCCGCCGGCGCCGTGGACGGCGACGACCTCGTAATCGTCGTGCTCAGGGCGGTAGACGTTGACGACGGTGGTCGCAAAGCCCAGGGCGTCCGAAACCGTCTCGGCCACCGCGCGCAGGGTTTCCTGGAGCGTCGGTTGGCGCCGAGTCAGGCGAGACAGCTCGAGGAGCCCACGGAGAGACGCGACCGCCTCACCCGCCTGGGTGGGCTCCGACGACTCCCCGGCAGAGTGCATGCTCACATCTTGTCGACCGAAATCGCCTGAAACTTAACCATCTCCCTCCCGCCGGATCAGCGCAGCTTCCGGGGGATCATCGGCGCAACTTCCAGGGGAACGCGGTCCACAGCGCGGGAGGTCATGGGCCCCCTGCGCGGTGGATGGCTCCTGCGCGCCACGGCCGTCAGTCGAAGCGCAGCTCGGAGAGCTTGGACCAGCGAGGATCAGGCGCGGACTCGTGGGCGTGGTCCGGGTCCGCCTCGTTGAGGTCGGCGCCGCACGTGGGACACAGCCCGGCGCAGTCGGCGCGGCACAGCACCCTGGTCGGCAGCGTGAGCGCGAGGGCGTCGCGAGCCCAGGCGCGCAGGTCGAGCAGCCCGTCCTGCATGTACGGCGACTCCAGCTCGTCGCCCTCCCCCGGCTGGGAGACCTCGCGGGCGTCGACATCCAGGACCGGCGCGGCGTCGGACAGGCAGCGCATGCACGGGCCGGTGAGCGTCGCCTCGAAAACGAGCCGCAACGCATACCCGGAGCCGGTGGTCCGCGAGATGTCGAGCTCGACCGGGATCAGCGGCGGCTCGACGGCGTACCGCTCGCCACCGAGCTCGAAGGGCTCGATGGCGACCTGAAGCTCGAGGCGGCGCCCCTCCCCGGAGGTGAGTCGCAGCCCGGCGAGATCGAATGTGTCAGTGCGCAGGGCCATAAGACGAGCTTAGTGCTGGCGTGACGGTCCCTCGAGGGGTCAACCGGACCGCCGTTCTCAGGCCGAGTCGTGCCGTGGCCGAGGCGTACGAACGGGGCGTCGCCCCGGTTTGCGACGCCACCGGCCATCATTACTCCATCTCCGACTGGTTCCTGACATACGGTTTCGCCGAGGTCCACGACGGACTGCTCATCGGCGCGTACCCCCTGGACGCGACCGACGTCGCGATGCTGGGAACGATGCACATCGAGCAGATCCTCAACCTGGTCGAGGACCAGGAATACGCCCCGGGTCGGCGGTTCGTCGTCGAGACCGCCCTGCATCAGGCCGGAATCGGCGAGGAGCGGATGAGCCTGACGGACTTCGGCCGGCTTCCGGCTGATCGTCTGGAGCCGGCTGTCCAGAAGGTTGTCGGCTGGATGCGGCATGGGAGGCTCACCTACGTGCACTGCCGCGCCGGATGGCAGCGCTCGGCCGCCGTGGCCGCCGGCGCCATCGCCATCTACGACGGCCTCAGCATCGACGAGGCGCTCGCCTACATCCGGCGGCGAAAGCCGTCGGCCGAGCCCCTGCCCCACCAGCGCCAGGACCTGCTCACCTGGTGGGCGGAGCGCAGCGGGCTGCACCGCCGCTGACCGGCCGGCCCCGGGCTGTTCGACGGCGCCGGCTCCCGGCGCTACTCGGCCGCCCGCAGGCGCCGACGCGGTGGGCCGTTGGTGGCCAGGTCCGGGCCGAGATCGAGTTGCAGCTCGGCCGCGTGAACGCTGCGCGCGCTGACGGTCACCGGCTCGAGCTCAGGCAGTTCCGTCCCCTCCGCCACCGCCCCGTGATCGGCAAACCGCCTGGCGCTCGGAAGCACCCGGGACTCGTAGGAGCCGATCGTCTCGTTGTAGGCGGTGACCGCGCTGTTGAGCCGGGTGCCGAGCTTGCCCATCAACGTTGAGAGCTTGACGAGCCGGGTGTGGAGCTCCCGTCCGAGCTCGGAGATCTCCTGCGCCGACTCGGCGACCCGCTCCTGCTGCCAGCCATACGCGACCGAGTGGAGCAGCGCGAGCAGGATCGTCGGCGTGGCGATCAGCACCCGGCGGGCCATCGCGTCCTCAATCAGGCTCGGATCGCTCTCCAGGGCCGCGCTGTACAGATGCTCACCGGGCAGGAACATGACGACCATGTCCGGCGTCGACTCCATCCCCGCCCAGTACGCCTTGTCGGCGAGCGCCCTGATGTGCTTTCGCAGCAGCCGGGCGTGGTCTCGCAGATGCTGCTCGCGCTCGGCCTCGTCGCGCGCCTGATACGCGTCGAGCACCCCCTGCAGCGGCGCCTTGGCGTCGACGACGACGTGCTTGCCGCCAGGCAGGTTGACGACCAGGTCCGGCCGCAGCGTCCGCTCGTCCCCGGCCATCGACGACTGCTCGCTGAAGTCGCAGTGGCGCACCATCCCCGCGAGCTCGACCACGTTGCGCAGCTGCATCTGGCCCCACTGGCCGCGGGCGTTGGGCTTGCGCAACGCGGTCACGAGTGCGCCGGTCTCCGTCCGCAGCCGCTCGCCCGTCTCGGACAGCGTCCGCAGCTGGGCCTCCAGCCGGCCTCGCGACTCCCGCCGCTCCTGATCCAGGCGCAGGAGCTGGCTGTCGACGCGGCCCAGCTGCTCCTTGAGCGGGGCGACGAGCTGCTCCACCGCCTGCTGGCGCTTCTCGAGCTCGCCCTTGGCCTCCGTCTGTGCCGTCTGAAGCTGCGCGCGCGCCAGCTCCGCCAGCTGCGACATGCTCGACTGCAGCGCCTCGGCGCTGAGCGCCTTGAAGGACGCCGACAGCCGCTCCTGGGCGTCGCTGATCGTCGCCAGCCGCTCGGCGGCCCGCTCGCGCTCGTGTTCCAGGTCGGCGCGAGCCTTGACCAGGTGGCGCTCCAGATCGACGGCCCGCGCCGCCTCGACGGTGAGCGAGCGCAGCCGCGGCCGCAGCGCCATCGCCAGGACGGCGGCGCCGATCACAACTCCCAATGCCAGCCACAGTGCATTCATGGACCGCTCAGGATCGCGCGGGGCGCGGACGGAACCCCAAACCGCAAGAATCCGCCCAATGAGCTCGGACACGGTTCGCCGCCATCTGGTCGTTCACGGGAAGGTGCAGGGGGTTTTCTTTCGCGACTCGACGCGCGAGAAGGCCGAGAACGAGGGCGTCGCCGGTTGGGCGGTCAACCGTGACGACGGAGCCGTCGAGGTCGTCCTGGAGGGCCCGCGGGACGCCGTCGAAGCGGTCGCCGATTACTGCCGGAGTGGCCCGGCCCACGCCCGCGTCGAGTCCGTCGACGAGCGCTCCGAGGAGGAGCCGGAGGGCCTCAGCGGGTTCCAGATCCGCTGACCGGGCGCGCCGGGGCGCGCCCCGGCAGGATGCATGACGTGACAAATCCGGCCACGCCGCGAGGTTTGTCACCAGCTGCAGGCACCACCCCACAATTGCGCCAAATCATCGGACCGTGTTCCGATTTGTCGCGTGGTGCATGGTCTCAGGGGAGGCCCGGCCGAGTCAGTTCGGCTCGGAGCGGACGTCAGTTCGGCCCGGAGCCGACGGCGGCCAGGAAGGCGGCCACCGCCTCCTCGCCGCGGGCCGCGAACACGACCCGTTCCAACCCGCTCCCGGCGGCGAGGTGCGCGCGGACGGCCGCGACCTCGATCGCGGCCGCCTGGGCGACCGGGAAGCGGCCCACGCCGGTGCCGAAGGCCACCAGCGCCAGCGACCGGGCGCCGAGCTCGTCGGCGAGCGTGAGCGTGCTCTCGGTGGCACGGCGGATGATGTCGGCCGACGTCGGCCCTCCGAGCTCCATCGTCGCGGCGTGGATGACCCACCGGGACGGCATGTCCCCGGCCGAGGTCTCCACCGCCTCGCCGAGTCCGATGGGCGCCTTTTGGTCGCTCTCGGCCTGAACGACGCGCCCGCCGGCCCGGGAGATGGCCCCGGCCACCCCGCCTCCGTGCTTGAGGTCGGTGTTCGCCGCGTTGGCGATTACGTCAACGTCGAGCTGCGTGATGTCGGTGTCGAGGACTTGGATCGAAGCCATCAGCAACCCCCGAGTCCGCAAGGCAAACTCGCGAGCTGATCGCTTCAGCGATCAGCCAACTTCGGCCGGCTCGTCCTTGCCCGCCAGCCGGTCGCGCCCGCGCTGGACGGCGGCGATGAACTTGCTGAGGTTGACCTCGAGAGTGTTGAGGATCTCGTCGGCGTAGTCCTCGGCACCGAGCCGGATCTCGCGCTCGCGCGCCCGGGCGTCCTCGATGATGTCCTCGGCGGCGCGTTCGGCTTGCTTCGTGATCTCCTCGTCCGAGATCAGCCGCTCCTGACGCTCGCGTGCCTCCTTGACGATCCGCTCGGCCTCGCGCTTGGCCTCGGCGAGCATCTCCTGACGCTCCTTGACGATCCAGCGGGCCTGCTTGATCTCCTCGGGGATCGTGGCACGCATCTGGTCGAGGATGTCGTAGATCTCCTCCTTGTCCACGCGCACCTGATCGGTGAGCGGGACCGGCTTGGCGTTGTGGACGAGGTCGTCCAGCTTGTCGATGAGTACCAGAACGTCCATCTACCACACCTCTGTTTCGTCAGCGGCTCAGCCGATCCTTTAGTTGCGTCGCGACCTCGTCCGGGACCAAATCACTGATGTCACCGCCGAAAGTCGCGAGCTCCTTGACGCCACTCGACCTGAGAAAACTGTACTTGGGCGAGGCCATGAGGTAAACGGACTCTATTTCAGGCGCCTGTCGGCGGTTGAGCTGGTCCATCTCGAGCTCGTACTCGAAATCAGAGATGGCGCGGAGGCCCTTGACGATCGCCATCGCGCCCTGCTCGCGCGCGAACTCGACGAGCAGGTTGCTGAACGTCTCGATCCGCACGTTGACCAGATCCCGAGTGGCGTTGCGGATGAACTGGATCCGCTCCTCCGCATTGAACAGCGTCTTGCCCTTGCGCCAGGGCAGGTTGACGACGCCGACGATCACGGTGTCGTACATCAACGAAGCCCGACTGATGACGTCCAGGTGTCCGTAGGTGATGGGATCGAACGTCCCCGGGCAGATCGCTATGCGGTTATCAGGTGCCATAGATATGGATGAGTGTGTCGCCGTAGCGGCGCTCGTCGAGCAGCTGAAGCTCGAGCCTCAACGGGCCTCGGCGGTCGCTCTCGGCAACTACCCGGGCGGCGCCCGCAAGTATCGGCTCAAGCGCCGCCGTCAAGTCCCGACCAAGGGCCGGCGCGTCGCGGTATGGAGGATCAAGGAAGACGAGATCGTATTGACGAGCCCGATTGCGTGCACCCTCGAGAAACCGAAGGGCTGGTGATCGGACAACCTCGGCGTCGATGTCGAGCAGCTCCAGGTTCCGGCGGATCGCCTGGATCGCGGGCGCCGCGGCGTCCACGAGCGTCGCCTCCGCCGCCCCCCGGGACACCGCCTCGATCGCCAGCGCGCCGGACCCCGCGAACAGATCCAGGACGCGCGTACCGCGCACGTCGGAAAGGATCGAGAACAGGGCCTCGCGCACCCGGTCAGACGTCGGACGGGTGGCCCGCCCACGCGGGGCGACCAACTCACGGCCACCGTACGTCCCGGAGATCACGCGCATGGCCGTGGATTATTGGGAGGCGACGGGTCTTGGGGGCTCATTCCGGTCTAGGCGGAATATCGTCCCAACACCCCCTGCCAGAGGGCGATGCACTCAGGCCCGGATCGGCGCGCCCGCCTCGGAGCCGAACACGCCGGCCAGCGCATCGGCGAGCAGCGCGTGCTCCGGCCGCTCCAGATCCGGGTCCTCGGCGTCGATGACCTCGGCCCGCATCCGGGCGCGCTCCTGAAGCTCTCGGTCCCGGGGCAGCTCGGCGACGCGGAACTGAGCCAGCCCGCTCTGCCGAGTGCCGACCAGCTCGCCCTCGCCCCGGAGCTCGAGATCGATCTCAGACAGGCGGAAGCCGTCGGTGTGCTCGGCCAGCGCCCGGAGGCGCGCCGACCCCTTGGGGCCGAACAGCAGGCACAGCGACGCGTGCTCGCCGCGGCCGATCCGGCCGCGCAGCTGGTGCAGCTGGGAGATCCCGTAGCGGTCGGCGTCCTCGATCAGCATCACGGTCGCGTTCGGCACGTCGATGCCCACCTCGATCACGGTCGTGGCGACCAGCACGTCGGCGCCCCCGGCGGCGAACTCGTGCATCACCTCCTGCTTCTCGCCGGGGCGCAGCTGGCCGTGCATCAGCACAACGCGGAAGTCACGCAGCTCGCCGGCCCGCAGGCGTTCGAACTCGGCGGTCGCCGCGCGCGCGGCCAGCGCCTCGGATTCCAACACGAGCGGACACACGACGAACGCCTGTCGCCCCGCCCGGAGCTCCTCACGCATCCGGTCATACGCACGCGCCCGCTCGCGGTCGGTCGAGCAGACGAACGTCTTGATCGGTTGACGCCCGCGCGGCAGCTCCCGGAGGACGGTGAAGTCGAGGTCCCCGTACTGGGAGAGCGCAAGCGTGCGCGGGATCGGCGTCGCGGTCATGTGGAGCACGTGGGGATTCATCCCCTCCGGCGCCTTGGCGTCCAGCGCGGCGCGCTGGCGCACGCCGAACCGGTGCTGCTCGTCCACGACGGCCACACCGAGCGCCGAGAAGCGCACGGGATCCTCGATCAGCGCGTGCGTACCGACGATCAACGACAGCTCTCCGCTACCGAGCTTGCCGAGCAGATCGGCGCGACGGCGCCCGGGCGTCGAACCCGTCAGGAGCCCCAGGGGGATCGCCTCGCCGGGCATGAGCGTCTGGATCGTCGCGAAGTGCTGCTCGGCCAGCGGCTCGGTCGGCGCCATGAGCGCGCCCTGATAGCCCTGCTCGATCGCCCGCAGCAGCGTGTACAGGGCGACGACGGTCTTACCGGAGCCGACCTCCCCCATCAACAGCCGCTGCATCGGCCGGGTGCCCGCCAGATCGCGATCGATCTCCTCGATGGCGCGCAGCTGGTCGCCGGTCGGCGTGAACGGGAGCATCTCGGACAGCCACCGGGCGCTGAGCGCCGGCGGCCCGTCGAGCGACGGGGCGACGCTGCCGTGGCTGCGCAGGCGGCGCCGGCGCAGCAGCGCCAGTTGGACGAGCAGCAGCTCGTCGAAGGCCAGCCGCCGGCGTCCGACGGCCTGCTCCGCCTCAGACCCCAGGTGCACGGCCGCCAACGCGCACCGTCGTCCCGGAAGCCGCTCGGCCACCCGCAGCTCGGCCGGCAGCGGCTCGCCGACGTCCGCGAGGTCGGCCACGTGCGCTCGGACGAGGGCCAGGATCTGCGTCGACGACAGGCCCTCAGTCGCGGCGTAGTGCGCGACGCCCTCGGTGCCGGCGCTGGCCTCGGTCGTGCGCGCGTGACCCTGAACCCGGAACCGGTTGCGCGCCTCGTACTTGCCATGCAGCACGAGGCGCGTCCCCGGCGGGTACTTCTGCGCCAGCCACGGCTGGTTGAAGAACGTCGCCTTCATCGCCCCGGTTCCGTCGACGACCGTCGCCTCCACCAACGGTCGCATCCCCCTCCGGCGCACCGGCCTCGAGGCGATTCCCCGGACCTCGACGACGACGGTCGCCGTCTCGCCCGGAACCAGTTGCTCCACCGAGCGGGCTTCCCGGCGGTCGCGCGGGAGATGCTCGAGCAGGTCGCCGACGGTCACCAGTCCGAGCTGAGCGCCCCCGTGCTCGGCCTTGGTGTTGTCAAACCGCAGCCGCCGGGACAGAACCGACGGGCGCGGGTAGCGCACGGGGGCGGTGGCCAGGTCGCCGTCGACGAGCGGCTGCGGGTCGGCAAACGCGGTGATCGTCATCCAGGGACGATGATGACCGGCTCGGCGGTCATGTGCGGGCGGCTGAGGTCTCTGGTTCGCTCGAGGCCGAGCCGGCGGGCGAACGTTTGGCCACGAAGGAGTGAGGGGCGATCCCGCCCGGCGAATCCCGGCCAGGCGACTCGCCGCCGGGCAACTCGCCGGTTACTCGGCGGAGAGCAGCCACCAGTAGCTCGGCTGCCCACCATCGGACAGCTCGAGCTCGGCGCCGCCGCCGACGAGCGCGTGCACGGTCTCGTCGGTGAGGGGGGCGTCGGCGCCCCGCAGGCAGGTGATCAGCTCTGCGTCGCGCCCCAGCTGCTCCAGGACCTCGTGCAGCGTCTCGCGGGGCGAGCCCCAGGCCACGAGCTCGTCCTCGACGAAGCCGACGGCCTCACCCACCCGGAAGCGGCCCTGGTTGTCGTCGCGGGCGGCGGGGGCGACGGCGCCGGTCCGGACGTGGGCGAGCGTCTCGTGCATCGCCTCGGCGTTGTCGACCGCGGGGCGCGCCGGGTCGAGGCTGACGGCCACGGCGAGGCCCGCCTGGGGGGACCGGGTGGGAACGACGACCACCGCCTTCTCCGAGAGCTCGGCGGCCCGCTCGGCGGCCATGACGACGTTGGCGCTGTTGGGCAGCACCACCACCTCCTCGGCCGGGACGGCATGGATCGCGGCCAGCAGGTCATAGGTAGAGGGATTCAGCGTCGGACCGCCGTCGAGCACCCGCACGCCGAACCCGTCGAACAGACGCGCCATGCCCTCGCCGTTGACCACGGCCAGGGCGCCACAGCAGGAGACGGTCCCCTCCCCCTCGGTCCCCTCGAGCCGCTCGTCGCGACGCTGGACCTGCTCGCGCATGTCGGCGACGTCGAGGTGGGACACGACCCCCGCGTCGCCGAACAGCGCGGTCGCGGCATCCGGGTCGTCGGTGTGGACGTGGACCTTGAGCGTCGTCGGGTCGCCGACGACGAGCACGGAGTCACCGAGCTGCTCGAGGGCCTGGATGTAGCGGCGCTGCTCGAGACCGGTGCCGGTCACGGCGAAGTTGGTGCAGTACCGGAACGTCGTCGACGCGTGCTGGGGGTGCGTGACCCGGGCCGCGCGATGATGTCGCAGCTCCGGCGGCTCAGAACCCCGGAGCCCGCCGACGATCCCCGCCAGCAGCACCGTCAGCCCGTAGCCCCCGGCGTCGACCACGCCGGCCTCGCGGAGGATCGGCAGCAGGTCAGGGCCGCGGTTGACCGAGTCCTGGCCGGACTCGAGCGCGCTCTCGATCACGTCGGCGATGACGAGGTCCTGCTCGCCGGCCGTCGCGTCAGGCCCCAAGCGCGCGTCGGCCATGTGCGCCAGCTCCGAGGCGACCCGGTGGGCCATCTCGCGCACGACGGTGAGGATCGTCCCCTCCGCCGGCTCGCGCACGGAACCGTAGGCCTGGTCGGCCGCGCGGGCCAGCGCCGCGCCGATCAGGACCGGGTCGACGAGCTCGCCCGGGCGGCTCGCGAGCTCCTCGGCGGCGCCGCGGATCAGCTGCGAGAGGATCACCCCGGAGTTGCCCCGGGCCCCGAGCAGCGCCGCGCGCGCCACCGACGCGACGATCTCGTCGCGACCGATCTCGTCGATGGTGCGATCCTCGGTGGCGCCGGCGAGCCGGTCGAGCTCCTGGAGCACCGCTCGCAGCGTCAGCACCATGTTGTCCCCCGTGTCGCCGTCGGCGACCGGGAAGACGTTCAGATCGTTGACCTCCTCGCGGCGCGCTTCGAGCGCCGCCAGTCCCGCCTCCACGAGCGCCCGGAAGCGCACGATGCTGGGATCGGAAACCCCCGTCTGGTCGGTCGCTCGGCCAGGTGCGCCCACCTCAGTGCACCCAGCGACCTAGCGGGCTTTGGTGATCTTGCCGGCCTTGAGGCAGCGGGTGCAGACGTAGACGCGTCGCGGCGTGCCACCGTCATCGATGCGAACCCGCTGCAGGTTCGGATCGAAGCGACGCCTCGTTGCGACCATCGAGTGGCTGCGGTTATTGCCGAAGGACGGGCCCTTGGCGCACACGTGACAGATCTTCGACATCGCGGGCAGTATAGGAGACCGGCCGGTCTGGACCGTTGCCGGCCACCGCACCGGCCACGCACCGGCCACGCACCGGCCACGCACCGGCCACGCACCGGCTACTGCACCGGCCGCCCCACCGGCCACGCACCGGCCGCCGGACGGCCCGCAGTGTCAGCTGCGCGTCAAATGCGCGTTACGTCAGAGGCGCTCCATGCACCACTCCGGCCGGTGGACCCGTACCATTCCGGATGAGCGTGCATTCGGATCAATCGAGCCGGGTAGACGAGGCTTTCGATGGCGATTAGAGAGCAGCCTGGGGCCAAGCCGTCCAACGCACCGCCGCTTCCCGAGCGGTACCAGGTGCGCCGCCATCTCGCCTCCGGGGGAATGGCCTCCGTCTGGTGCGCGGAGGACCAGGTGCTCGGCCGCACAGTGGCCGTCAAGGTCCTGGCCGAGCGGTTCGCCGACGACGCCGGCGCGATGCGCCGCTTCAAGCGTGAGGCGCGCGCGGCCGCGCGCGTGTCCAACCACGCCCACGTGGTGACGATCTTCGACGTCGGCGACCTCGAGGCCGCGCAGGGCCATGCCGGGGAGTTGACGCGACCGTTCATCGTCATGGAGTACCTGGCCGGCGGCACCGTCGCCGACGCGCTCCGGGTCGGCTCCGTCCGCCGCCAGGAGGCGGTCCGCTGGATCCGCGAGGCGGCGTCGGCGCTCGATCACGCCCATGAGCGCGGAATCGTGCACCGGGACATCAAGCCCGCCAACTTCCTCCTCAATCGCAGCCGGGTGCTGCACGTGGCCGACTTCGGCATCGCGCGACTCGTCAGCGAGGACACCATCACGAGCGCCGGTGAGCTGTTCGGCACCGCCGCCTACCTCTCCCCGGAGCAGGCGCTCGGTCTGGAGGCGACCGGCGCCAGCGACCGCTACGCGCTGGCGGTCGCCGCGTTTGAGCTGCTCGCCGGCCGGCGCCCGTTCCTGACCGAGCACTTCGCCGCCCAGGCCCGCCAGCACATCGAGGATGAGCCGCCGCACGCGTCCACGGTCGACCGGACGGTGCCGCCCGGCGTTGACCCGGTCCTGATTCGCGGCATGGCCAAGCAGCCCGAGGACCGCTTCGAAAGCGCCGGGGCGTTCGTCGACGCGCTCGAGAACGCCCTGTCCGGCGGGATCCCCATCCTCGACGCGCCGACGACCGTTCGCCGCCGGCCGATCACTCGCCACGTGCCCGGCATGGCACGCGCCGGCTCGGCCGCCGCTGCCGTCTCCGCGGCCGCGCGCATCCGGGATCCCGCGGTCCCAGCCGGTCCGGTGGCCTGGACTCCGGCCGATTCGCTGGAGCGCGGATCGTTCGGCCGTCGCGGTGCCGGCCGGGTGATCGCGCTGGCGGCGCTGCTGATCGCGATCGCCGGAATCGGTGCGGTCGCCCTCTCCAGCCTCGGCGGGCCGGGGCGCCGGGCCACGTCCGCCGCCGACCGCACGACGCCGCACACCACGTCAACCAGCGCGCAGAATCCGGCCCCGGCCCGCCACGCGCGCAAGCCGCCCGCGACCAGCAGCACCACCCCGGCCGTGACGACGCCGAGCACGCAGGAGGCGGCCTCCACCCTCTCTCAGAATCCGCAGCAGCTGCAGCTGACCGGCCACCATGAGATGCTGGCGGGCAATTACCAATCGGCGATCGCCACGCTGCGCAAGGCCGTGTCAACGGCGCCCCCCGGCAGCCTCACCTACGCGTACGGCCTGTACGACCTCGGTCGCTCGCTGGTCCTCGCCGGCGATCCGGGCGGCGCGGTGCCGATCCTCGAGCAGCGATTGAAGATCCCCAATCAGACCGGGGTGGTCCAGCAGGAGCTCAATCAGGCCCTCCAGGCCAGTGGCCAGGTTCCGGCCCAGATGACGCCGACGCAGCCCGCGGCGCCGTCCACGCACAAGAAGGACAAGGCCCCAGGGCACGGGAAGCAGCCGGATGGCGCCGGTGCTCCGGGCTCCGGCGGTGCCGCCCTGGGCGGATCGAACGGACCGACCGCTCACACCTCCACGTCAACCGACCACGCCAGCTTCGTCGTCCTGAGCTCCTGATCCGGTGCGGGGGCGCGGGCAGGCCCGGCCGGCGGTGGAGGATCTACGCGGCGAAGCCGGTGGGTCCGCGACGGCCGCTCAGCTCGCGCTTGACCTCCAGCGAGGCAAGCACGGCCTCGACGGCGTGCCGGCCGGTGTCGCGCTTGGAGCCGCCGGCCACCCGGTCGAGTGCCTGCTCCATCGTGTCGACGGTGAGGACACCGAAGCCGCACGGCACGCCGGTCTCCAGCTGCACGCCGGAGATGCCGTCGGCCGCGGCCGAGCAGACGTAGTCATAGTGGTCGGTCTCGCCGCGGATGACTGCGCCGAGACAGACGACAGCGTCGAAGCGCCCGGACTCCGCCGCGTACTTGGCGATGAGCGGCAGCTCGAACGCGCCGGGAACCGAGAAGCTCTCCACGGGGCCTGCGCCCGCCTCGTCGAGCGCCGCCCGCGCCCCCTCCTCCAACCGCGCGGCCAACTCCTCGTAGAAGCGCCCCACGCAGAGCGCGACTCTCGGCTCAGCGCTCATCGCTCCGCCGGCGGTCCTGCTCGTGCTCTGACTCGAGCATCTCCTCGTCGAGGGCCAGCCCCTGGTGGTGAAGCATGTGCCCCAGACGCTCGGCCTTGGCGCGCAGGTAGGCCTCGTTGTGAGGGTTGGACTGGTGCTGGATGGGGATCTGATCGCTGACCGACAGCCCGTGACCGGCCAGGCCGGAGATCTTCTTGGGGTTGTTGGTCAGGATGCGGATGCTCGAGAGCCCCAGGTCGACGAGGATCTGGGCGCCGATCCCATAGTCGCGCAGGTCGGCGGGCAGGCCGAGCCGCAGGTTGGCATCGACGGTGTCCAGCCCCTCCTCCTGGAGCTTGTAGGCCCTGAGCTTGTTGAGCAGGCCGATCCCGCGGCCCTCCTGGCTCAGGTACAGGAGCACACCCCGCCCCTCGGTCTCGATCATCGCCAGCGCCGACTCGAGCTGCTCGCCGCAGTCGCAGCGCAACGAATGGAAGAC
Organism: Solirubrobacteraceae bacterium; assembly: GCA_035551695.1. Classification (GTDB taxonomy): domain Bacteria; phylum Actinomycetota; class Thermoleophilia; order Solirubrobacterales; family Solirubrobacteraceae; genus Palsa-465. Next base: position 14,233 of record DASZMU010000044.1, on the reverse strand, counting down.
GTCGCCGGTCAGGCACTCGGAGTGGACGCGGACGAGCACGTCCGGCTCGCCGTCGACGTCGCCCTTGACGAGCGCGACGTGGTGCTTGTTGTCGACCAGCGACCGGTAGCCGACGGCGACGAAGTCACCGAACGCCGTCGGCAGCTTCGTCGAGACGACACGCTCGACGAGCTTCTCGTGGCGGCGGCGGTAGGCGACCAGGTCGGCGACGGTGATCATCTTCAGACCGTGGCGCTCGCAGTACGGGATGAGGTCCGGGACGCGCGCCATCGTGCCATCGTCGTTCATGACCTCGCAGATCACGCCCGCGGGGATCAACCCGGCGAGACGGGCCAGGTCGACGGCCGCCTCGGTCTGCCCCACGCGCTCGAGCGTCCCGCCGGCCTTGGCCTTGAGCGGGAACACGTGCCCCGGCTGGACGAGCTCGCGCGGGCTCGTCTGGGGGTCGATCGCCACCTGGATCGTGCGGGCTCGATCGGCGGCGGAGATGCCGGTCGTGATGCCGTGACGCGAATGGGCCTCGATCGAGACCGTGAACGCGGTCTCGAACGCCGACTCGTTCTTGGCCGCCATCAGGTTCAGGCCGAGCTCGTCGCACCGCTCAGGCGTGAGCGCCAGGCAGATCAGCCCGCGGCCCTCCTTGGCCATGAAGTTGATGGCCTCTGGGGTGACGAACTGGGCGGCGATCGTCAGGTCGCCCTCGTTCTCGCGGTTCTCGTCGTCGCAGACGACGACCATCTTGCCCTGGCGGATGTCCTCGATCGCCTCTTCGATCGTGGCGAAGGCCGATTTGATTGAGCTCATCGTGCCGTCGTCACCAGCCTCTCCACATATTTGGCGAGCACGTCCACCTCCAGATTGACTCTCGTCCCGGCCTGCGCGGCGCCGAGGTTCGTTCGCTCCAGCGTCTCAGGAATGAGAGAAACGGTAAACGATGCGTCGCCGAGGGCCGCCACGGTCAGCGACACCCCGTCGACGGCCACCGATCCCTTCTCGACGACGTAGCGCATCAGGTCCGAGGACGCCTCGATCTCGATCCGGCGCGCAAACCCGTCGGCGACGACCGCGCTCACGGTCCCCAGGCCGTCGACGTGGCCCTGCACGACGTGACCCCCCAGGCGGTCGCTGGCGCGCAGCGGCAGCTCGAGGTTGACGGCCAGGCCCGCCGCCGCGTCGCGCAGGGAGCTGCGCTGCAGCGTCTCATTCATGACCTCGGCGGCGAACCCGCGCTCGTCGACGGCGGTGGCGGTCAGGCAGACGCCGTTGACCGAGACCGAGTCGCCGAGCGCCAACTGCGCCGCCAGCCGCGAATCGACGGTCAGCGTGACCCCGTCCTCGCCGCGGTCGACGTCCCTCACGCGCCCCAGGTCCTGAATCAGGCCGGTGAACACGGCGAATCCTCCTCCTCAGCCTTCCTCATCCCGCAGCGCCCAATGGCGGATTCGCCCGCCTACCATTCCTTGATCCGTGCCGAGACCTGCAGGTCGTCGCCGACCCGCTCGCACGTGAGGTCGAGGACGCGGACGGCCTCGGCGATCTGCTCCACGCCCTCACCCTCGATCGGATCCCGGGCGGTGCGCCCCCCGAGGATCACCGGAGCGAGGAACAAGCGGATCTCGTCGACCTCACCCGCGTCCATGAACGCCCCGGCGAGGTGCGGGCCGCCCTCCAGGAGGATGGTGCCGATGCCGGCGGCGCCGAGCTGGTCCAGCGCGGAGCACACCCGGGCGGGCTCGTTCTCGCCGGTGGCGACGATCACCTCGGCGCCGTGGGCCACCAGCGCGTCGGTTGCCGCGCGGGGCGCCGCCCGCGAGACGACGACCGTCAGCGGGGTCCGGCGGGCATCGCGGACGAGCCGGCCGTTCACCGGCAGCCGCCCGAGCGAGTCGAACACGAGCCGCCTCGGCTGCCGGGGAAACTCGGTGGCGCGAGTTTCCTTGGGAGTTTGGCTGGCGCCAAACTCCGGCACCAGAGGAGGAAGGCGGGCGGTCAGCTGCGGGTCATCGGCCAGCGCGGTCCCTATTCCCACCGCGACCGCGTCGCACTCCGCCCGCCAGTGATGCGCGCGCTCCCGGCTGGCCTCGCCGGAGATCCACTTGGAGTCGCCGCTGCGGGTCGCCACCTTGCCGTCGAGCGTCATCGCCGACTTGAACAGCACCCACGGGCGCCCCGTCCGCGCGTGCTTGCGAAACGGCTGGTTGAGCAGCCGCGCGCGGTGGGCGAGATCTCCGTCGATGAGCACGACGTCGACGCCCTCGTCGCGCAGGATCCCCAGCCCGCGGCCGCTCGCGTGCTCGGACGGGTCCTCGGAGGCGACGAGGACCCGGCGAATTCCGGCCTCACGGATCGCGTCGGTGCACGGGGGCGTGCGCCCGTGGTGGCAGCAGGGCTCGAGCGAGATGTACATCGTGGTGTCGCTCAGGTCGCGGTCGCCGGCGGCGCGGATCGCCTCGACCTCGGCGTGGGGGCCGCCCAGCTCTCGGTGGTAGCCCTCGCCGATCGGCCCGTCGTCGTCGGCGATCACGGCGCCGACGAGCGGATTGGGACTGACCCCGCCGCGACCCTGCTCGGCGATCTCGATCGCGCGGGCGAGGTGACGACGATCGGTATCGGCGATGGTTGTCATCTGTGCTTCGGAGAATAGTTGGGGGCGCACTTCCCCTCGGTAAGTCTGTACACGCTCATCTCCGGCCCCGGCCGCGTGTACTGGCTGGGGTAGTAGTCGATGGACCAGTCGAAGGAGAACGGGATGGCCCGCGAGCCCGCCCCAAACGGGCTCACGTGGTACATCAGCCGAGCGTGGTCAGCGAGCTGCGCGTAGTAGGCGATCGCCGCCGGGGCGATCTTCGGCTGGGCGAAGGACCGACCCGCCTGCAGCGAGCCGATCACGACCCAGCAGTAGCCGCCGTTGGCGTACTCGGTCAGCAACTCCGGGCGCAGCGTCCGCTCGTACTCGTCGATTGCCACGTAGCGATGCTCCCCGGGCGGCAGATGGATGCCGGTGGCGCTGACGTCGGTCACGTATGGATTCCACGTCTGCCAGCGGGCCCCGGTCGGCGTCCACGGCAGGGAGCGACCGACGTCCTGGGCCCAGTCGCCGGAGACAACCGGCTCCACCACGACCTTGGCCCCGGCCGGTACGTGACCCACCATCCATGTCCGGGTCAGGTTGCGCGTGTCCGGCCGCGACAGCACGGCGTCGCTGTGCACGACGCCGGCCAGGCTCTGCCCCAGCATGACGACCGTGAGCACGCCTCCGGCGGCGAGCGCCGGCGCCCCCCGGGCGCGGATCAGCCAGCGCGCGAGCGCCACCCCGCCGTACGCGGCGAGGAGCGCGACGATGGGGAAGATCGGCATCAGCCAGCGGCCGAAGTAGCGCTGCTGATCGCCCATGAAGACGATGAACGCGATGGGGGCGGGCAACAGAACGAGCGCCGGGCCGAGCCGGCGGCGGACCAGCAGCAGCACGCTGCCGCCCAGGGCGGCCAGCGAGGGGACCCAGCCCATCCCCCAGGTGAACGTCCAGACATAGAAGGCGGTCCCGCTCGCCGCGGTCGTGCCCAGCTTCTCCGGATCCGAGCCGCCGGCCAGCGCCTGCTGGGTGGTCACGCCGGCGTGGAAGGCCGAGAAGTCGAGCACCGCGTACGGGTTGGCGGCAACGAACGCCAGCACCGCGCAGCCGACCGCCAGCAGGCCCCGGCGCGTCGCCTGCCCCGCCGCACCGGAGGCGGCGTCGCAGGCAAACGCGCCGAGCAGGCAGACGGCGGTGATGGCGCCGGTGTACTTCGTCGCCGCCGCCAGTCCGAGGCCGAGGCCGGCCAGGACGTAGTCGCGCCGGGAGCCGTTGCGCAGGATGCCGGCGGTCCCGTACAGCGCGAGGGCCACCGGCGCCAGCGTGGGGACGTCGTTGAGCGCCAGGTGGCTGTAGAAGATCGGCAGGAACGCGAGGCCGAACACCGCCGCCCCCAGCAGGGCCACCGTCCGATCGAACAGGCGCGCCCCGGCGAGGTAGGTCAGCCAGACCGCGACCGTTCCCAGGACTGCGGCGACGACCCGGGCGAGGACGAACACGCCGGTCGGATCGGTCGCGTACGACCGTCGAACCGCGTCGGCGCTTCCAAACCACAGCTCGAAGACGATGTGGAGCAGGTAGGAGTAGGCCGGCGGATTGAGAAAGTACTGGGGATTCAAGTCGTGGGAGAAGAAAGCGATCGCCCGGGGAACGAAATGCGTTGCCTCGTCCGAGTTGTAGCTGTACGGCAGGCCCTGCTTGACGCCCCACAGGCGCAGGCCCAGCGTGAGCGCGAGCAGGATTACCATCGCCGGACGATGGAGGTCGCGCCGCCTCAGACCGCGCGGGTCCCGGCTTCCACCGAGGCGGCCGAGCGGTGACTGAGACAGCGCAAGCCGAGAGGGTGGCTCGGGCCTGCTTGCCGTTGCCGCTTCCATGTTCGCCCACGAGTATCCCGCTACCGTGCGATGGACAGCGCCCGCCCCGCCCCCGCCAGCCATGAAGCTCATCATCCAGATTCCCTGTTTCAACGAGCAAGATCAGCTCCCCGGCACGCTCGCGGACCTGCCCCGGGAGATTGCGGGGTTCGACACCGTCGAGTGGCTGATCATCGACGACGGCTCGACCGACAACACCATCGACGTCGCCCGGGCCAACGGCGTCGACCACATCGTGCGTCTGACCAACCACAAGGGGCTGGCGGCGGGCTTCCAGGCAGGACTCGATGCCGGGCTGAAGCTCGGCGCCGACGTCATCGTCAACACCGACGCCGACAACCAGTACGAGGGGGCGGACATTCCCAAGCTGGTGGCCCCAATCCTCCGGGGCGAGGCCGACATGGTCATCGGCGACCGCCAGATCCATGCCAACGAGCACTTCAGCGCGTCCAAGCGCTTGCTCCAGCGCCTCGGCTCCTGGGTCGTACGCCAGGCCTCCTCGACCGAGGTCCCGGACACCACCTCGGGCTTTCGCGCCTACAACCGCGAGGCGGCCCTCCAGATGCAGGTCGTCTCCAAGTTCACGTACACGCTGGAGACGATCATCCAGGCCGGCAAGCTGTTCGTCGCCATCGACCACGTGCCCATCCGCACGAACCCCAAGACCCGCGAATCGCGCCTCTTTCCGTCGATCCCGGCGTACATCCGCGCCAACGGGCTGTCGATCTTCCGCATCTACTCCCAATACGAGCCGCTGCGCGTGTTCTGGGGAGCGGCGATCATCGTGGGGCTCCCGGCCCTGGTGCTGTTCGTGCGGTTCGTCGTCAACTTCATCGCCAACGGCGGCCGGGCCGGCCACATCCAGTCGCTGATCGCGGGTGCCGTCCTGTTCAACACGGCGATGCTGCTCGGCGCCCTCGGCGTCATCGGTGATCTGCTCGCGGCCCAGCGCACGCTCTCCCAGCGCACGTTCGAGCGGGTGCGGCGAATCGAGCTCCAGCTGGGGGTCGAGCCGTCCCACTACGAGCCCGGCGCCGCGCGCGAGCCGAGCTCCGACGAGGGCGAGACGGTCCAGGTGCTGACCGCCACCGGCCGCAACCGCGAGACACCCGGCGGATGACGTCCACCTCGGCCGCTGATCCCGGCATCCCCACCGGCAACACGTACGACAAGTACGGCTCGACCAACCCCGTCGTGCGGCGGCTGATGGCCGGCTTTGAGCGGACCCTCGACGAGCTCTTCTCGCAGGCGGCCGCGCGGTCCGTGCTCGACGTCGGCTGCGGCGAGGGCGTGCTGACCGAGCAATGGGCGGCGCGCCTGTCGGCCGGCCCAACGGGCGGCCGGGTGGTCGGCATCGACCTCGATGACCCCAAGCTGCGGGGCGAGTGGGCGGGGCGGCAACGGCCCAACCTCGAGTTTCGCCCCATGACCGTCGAGCGGCTCGACTTCGGCGACGACGCGTTCGAGCTCGTCGCCGCGACCGAGGTCCTCGAGCACGTCGCGGACCCGGACCGGGCGCTGGCCGAGATGGCGCGGGTGGCGAGCCGGTGGCTGCTCGTCTCGGTCCCCCACGAGCCGCTGTGGCGCATGTTGAACGTGGCCCGCGGCGCCTATCTGAGGCAGCTGGGCAACACGCCCGGCCACCTCAACCACTGGACGCAGCGGGCGTTCGTCGCGTTGCTCGGCCGGTACGGCCAGGTCGTGCAGACGCGGTCGCCGTTTCCGTGGACGATGGTGCTGGTGCGAGTCGCCGCATGAGCTCGACGAGCGAGCTGACGACCGGGGACTCGCCCCCGCCCGCCCCCGCCCCCGGCGGCGAAGGCGACGGCGCCCCGGGCGAGCGGCGGTCCTTCATCTCCGGCGCGCGGATCCTGACGATTGGGATCGCCTCGACGGGCATCTTCACGTTCCTGTACCTGGCCACGGCCAGCCATGTGCTCAGCAAGGGCGCCTACAGCCTCGTGTCCCTGTGCTGGTCGATCATGTTCGTGATCCTCTCGGTCATCTACCGGCCGATCGAGCAGCTGCTCTCCCGCACGATCGCCGACCGCCGCGCCCGCGGCTTGGAGGGCCACTCGCTCCGCACCCCGGCGATGATCCAGTTCAGCTTCGCCGTGCTGTTCTTGATCGTGGCGCTGATCCTGCGGCCGCAGATCGAGCAGGGCATGTTCAACGGCTCGTCGACGCTGTACTGGGTGCTGGTGGTGGGTGTCCTGGCGTACGCCGCGAGCTATTTCGCCCGCGGCTGGCTCGCCGGCCATCAGCGCTTCGCGCTCTACGGCGGGCTGGTGTTCCTGGAATCCACCTCGCGGTTCGTCCCCGCGCTGGCCGTGGCCGTGGGGATCGCCTCCGGGCTGGGTGCGGTCGCCGTGGGCATGGCGATCGCCCCGTTCGTCTCGCTGGCGGTGATCCCGTTCGCCTTCACCCGCGTCACCCAGTCGGCGCCCTCCCCCGCCCACGCCGCAGACGCCGCGGACGCCGCCGCGACGGCCGAGGTCGCCGGCGCCGAGGCGAGCCAGGAGGGGCCGGCCCAGGCCCAGCTCGAGGAGGCATCGACCCAGCTCTCGCTCCGCAACGGCGCCGACTTCGCGATCTCGGTCGTCGGCATCATGCTCGCCGAGCAGACGCTGATGAACGCGGGCGTGCTGATCATCGCCGGCAAGACCGCCGGCGGTGCCGCGACTCTGACCGCCGGGCTCACCGGGTTCGTGTTCAACGTGATGCTCATCGTCCGCGCCCCGCTGCAGCTCTTCCAGGCGATCCAGACCTCCATCCTCCCCCACCTCGCCGGGCTCGAGGCCCGCGAGGATTCGACGGAGTTTCACCGCGCGATCCGCACCACCGTGCTTGTGATCGCGGCGTTCGGGCTGGCGGTGGCCCTCGGGCTGCTCGTCGTTGGGCCACCGGTGATGAAGGTCGTCCTCGGCGACAAGGGCTTTGCCTACCAGCGCATCGGCCTGGCCGTCGTGGGCCTGGGCATGGGGCTCCATCTCGTCGCCGGCACGCTCAACCAGGCCGCGCTGGCGCGTGGGCGGGCCCGCTGGGCCGCCGCCTCCTGGCTGACCGCGGCCGCGCTGTTCGTGATCTTCGTCGTCACCGGTCCCAGTCAGGGGCACGCCGCGGTCAACCGCGTCGAGTTCGGCTACTTCGGCGCCACCGCGGTCCTGGCGGCGCTGCTGTGGGCCCTGTACCGGCGCGGGCCCGCCCCGGCCCAACCGGCTCAGCGGGCGCCGGCAGCCTCGGCGATCTGAAGGTAGGCGGCCGCGGGGTCGGCCGAACCGAACACGGCCGATCCGGTCACGAGCAGATTGGCACCGGACTGGACGACCGGCCCGGCCGTCTCGTGGTTGATGCCTCCGTCGACTTCGAGCGCGATCCCCGGCGGCAGCGCCCTTCGCATCTCCTCGAGCTTGGCCAGCGAGTGCGGGATGAATGACTGGCCGCCCCATCCGGGGTTGACGCTCATGCAGAGCGCCAGGTCCAGGACCTCGTGCGCGACGTCGCGTAGGGTCTCGGTCGGCGTCGAGGGGGTGATCGCCGCCCCGGCCGTGCATCCCGCCTTGCGGATCGTGTCGAGCGTGTAGTGCAGGTGCGGCGTGGCCTCGACGTGCACGGTGATGCTGTCGGCGCCGGCCTTGGCGATGTCGCCGACGTGGCGCTCAGGCCGCTCGACCATCATGTGGACGTCGAGGATCCCGCCGGCGCCGTGGACGAGGTCGGCGAGGGCGCTGACGACCACGGCTCCGAACGTGATCGGCGGGACGAAGTGGCCGTCCATCACGTCGACGTGGATGACCCGGGCCCCCGCCGCCAGCACCTCCGCCGTCTGCGACCCCAGCCGCGCGAAGTCGGCGGAGAGGATGGACGGCGCCACGCGCCGGTCGGTCAGCGGGACCGTGTGGCCGCGGGCGATGGCGTCAGACCTCCTGGAGCATGCTGCCGTGGCAGTGGTTGCACTCGGCGATGGCCGTCGTCGACATCCTCACGATCGTCGAGTGCTCGCCGCAGTTCGGACACACCGACACCAGCTCGTAGCGCCGCAGGCAGTAGACGCAGCGATAGCGCCCGGGGAGCGCGGTCGGCCGCAGCCACGGCTCGCCGCAACCTGGGCACACCGGGCCGAGCTTGGGCGCTGTCTCGCTCATCGGAGTGGAGACTAACGGCCCGGAAGTCGGAGCCGAGCGCCTACCGCCTCCGAAGGCGGGCGATGAAGAACCCGTCGGTGCCGTCGGCGTCCGGCGCCAGCTGGCGGGTCGACTCGCGCTCCCAGCCGGGCGTGCCGGCGAGAAAATCGGCGACGACCGCCTCGCTCTCGGCCCGGGAGATGGTGCAGACCGAGTAGACGAGCGCCCCCCCGGGACGCGTCGCCTGTGCCCCGGCCCGGAGGATCGCGGCCTGCAGCGGGGCCAGGTCGGCGATCCGCTGCGGCGACGTGCGCCAGCGTAGGTCCGGCCGCGATTGAAGGGTCCCGAGGCCGCTGCACGGCGGGTCGACGAGCACGCGGTCGTAGGCCTCGGTGCGCGGCTGAGAGGCATCGCCGACCTCGACGGACGCACACGTCACATGCATCCGCTCCAGCGTCCGGCTCAGCGCCTCGGCCCGGCCGCCGTGGCGCTCGACCCCCACCAGTGCGCCCTCGTCGCCCATCAGGGCCGCCAGATGGGTCGTCTTGCCCCCGGGGGCGGCGCACAGATCGAGCACGCGGTCGCCGGGCCGGGGATCAAGCGTCCGGGCGACGGCCATCGAGCCGCGGGACTGGGGCATGATCGCTCCCGCCTCCCACGCGGGGGACGCATACGCGTCGAACGGGGCGTCGAGCACGAGGCCCTCCGGAAGCCCGGCCGCGGCGTGCGCGGGGACGCCGAGCTCGCCCGCGAGCGCCTGGGGTGTGGTCACGAGCGTGTTGACGCGCACGGCGGACTCGGCCGGGGCGTTGACCGCCGCCAGCAGCGCTCGGGCCCGCTCGGGCCCCAGTTCGCGCCACCACAGCTCGGCCAGCCACTGCGGGACCGAATGGCGCACGGCGGCCTGCGCAGGCGTGGTGTCGGTGAGCGCGGCGAGGATCCCCGGCCCCTCCCGGGTGGCGCGGCGCAGCACGGCGTTGACCAGCCCGCTCCCCGCCCGGGCGTCGCGCTTGGCCAGCTCCACCGACTCGTGGACGGCGGCGTGCTCGGCGACCCCGTCCATGAACAGCAGCTGCATCAATCCGAGGCGCAGCGCGGCCAGCACGGGCGGGTCGAGCTTGGCGAGTGGCCGGTTGATCAGAAGCTGGGCGACGTGATCGAGGGTCGCCCTGCGCTGGACCGTGCCGTAGGCCAGGGCCATCGCGAACGACCGGTCGCGCCCGTCGAGCCCCGCTGCCTCGGCGTGGAACGCGCGATCGGCGTAGGCGTCGTGTTCGAACACGCGCCGGACGACAGCGTAGGCGCGGGCGCGAGCCGCGGAGACCGCGGAAGCGGACGGCCGGGCGGGCGGGGGCGGACTCATCCGCGGAGGCCGCGCACGTAGGCGTCGCCTGGCATCGGCCGTCGTCCAGCCGGCTGCACGACGGTCAGCGCGAGCGTTCCCGGCGTGCAGCCGAGCACGGGAACGGGGCCGTCGAGCGAGAGCTCCCCGGGGACGGGATCCCCGGAATTGGTCCCGGCCGGCCGCGCCTGCGCCCGCCACACGCCGAGACGCGACCCGTCCGCCAGCATCACGGCGGCGCCGATGTGAGGCGACAGGGCCCGCACCACCCGCTCGAGCTCGGCGGCCGGGCGCTCCGGGTGCAGGATCCGGTCGTCCGCCGTGATCTTCTCCGCGTACGTCACCCCGGCCTCATCCTGCTCGCGGAACGTCAGGCCGCCGGGCAGCTCGTCGAGAGCCCGGACCAGGAGCCGGCCGCCGATCCCGGCCAGGCGCGCGGCCACTGCGCCGTAGTCGTCGTCAGGCCGGATCGGCTCGTCCTGGACCAGAGAGACCGGGCCGCTGTCCAGGCCGGCGGTCAGGCGCATGATCGACACCCCGGTGCGATCGTCGCCGGCCATGATCGCCCGCTCGACGGGCGCCGCCCCCCGCCACCGCGGCAGCAGCGACGGGTGGACGTTGAGGATCCGGTGGTCGGAGAGCAGCGGGTCCTTGATCAGGGCGCCGAAGGCGCAGACCACGACGGCCTCCGGCTCCTCGTCGGCGATGCGCCGGCGGGCCGGCTCGTCGTTGACGGATTCCGGCTGGTCGAGGGCGATGCCGAGGTCGCGGGCGACATCGGCGACGGGCGGCGCCGCCAGCCTGCGGCCGCGGCCGCGGGGGCGATCCGGCCGGGTGATCACCAGCGACGGACGGTGGGGCGAGTCCGCCAGCACCCGCAGGACGTCGGCGGCGAACCCCGCGGTTCCGAGATAGACGGTTCGCAAGCGAGGCGCGGCAGCCGCGGTCAGGACGACGCCAACGCTTCGCGCAGCGCCCGCATGGCCTCCTTGCGCTGCGAGCGCGAGATCCGGTCGAGGATGAGCACGCCGTCGAGGTGGTCGATCTCGTGCTGGATGACCCGCGCCTCCAGCCCCGAGGCCTCGATCAGCACCGGCTCGCCGTACTCGTTGAGGGCGCGCACCCGGATGTGGACGGGACGCTCGACCTCCACGTGAACGTTGGGCAGGCTGAGACACCCCTCCTCGAGCGTCTCCTCCTCCTCACCCATCCACTCGATCTCCGGATTGACCAGCGCCGCCACCGGCGACTGCTGGTGGACGCGGTAGACGAGCAGCCGGTGCAGCACGCCGACCTGGTTGGCGGCCAGACCCACGCCGATCGAATCGATCATCAGCCGGCCCATCCGCTCCACCTCGTCGCGGAGCGCCTCGTCGACGCGGTCGACGGGCCGGGCCCGGGTCCGCAGCACCGGGTCGCCGAACTTGCGCACGTGGGCCAGCGCCGCGGCGCGGCGAGCCGCGACCTCGGGATCGACCTGCTCCTCGGTGTCGACCTGCTCTTCCTCGAGGTCGGTCACCTCGCTGTCATGGGGTGCCTGATCGGTTGCGTGCTGGGCCACGGGATCTCAGTTTAGAGATGGTGTTGGGGGCAGCCCGTCCGACCCGGCGCCAGCGACCCCGGCCCTCACTGCGGGTCGACGTCGACGCTGACCGACGCGCCCCGCCGTGCCGCGCCCGGGGCGACGGCGTCGACGGCGCGGCCGACCGCATCGATCGCCGGCCGGCGCTCGATGGCCTTGACCACGAGCTGGCTGCGGGCGCGGGCGCGCAGCCGGAACAGGGGCGCCGGCCCGAGTACCGCGGCATCCAGCGAGGCGAGCTCGGCGTGGATGGCGGTCGCCGTCTCCCGGGCCAGCGGTTCGTCCTCGGCCGAGCAGACGACGCGGATCAGGGATGAGTACGGCGGGTAGCGCAGCGCCGCGCGACGCTCGAGCTCGTCGGCGATGAAGCCGTCGGAGTCATGGTGCACGGCGAAGCCGATCGGCCGTGCCTCCGGCGCCAGGGTCTGGACGAGCACGCGGCTGCTGAGCGCGCCCCGGCCGGTGCGCCCGGCCAGCTGGGTGATCAGCGCGAACGTGCGCTCCTCCGCGCGGAAGTCCGGAAAGCGCAGGGTCTGGTCGGCGTCGAGGACGACCCCCAGCGACACGTCCGGGAAGTCGTGGCCCTTGGCGACGATCTGCGTGCCGACCAGGACGCCCGCGGGCGCGGCCTCGAACGCCTGCAGGGTGTGCGCGCGGTCCGGGAGCGACGACGAGTCGGCGTCGAGGCGGAAGATCGGAAAGTGCTCCGCTCCGAGCGCCTCCCGCAGCTCGTGCTCGACGCGCTCGGTCCCGGCACCGTGGCGCGCGACCGAGACGGAGGCACACGCCGGGCACCGCTCCGGGACGCCTTCGCGGTGACCGCAGTGGTGGCAGGCGACGAACCCGCTGCGATGCAGCACGAGCGCCACGTCGCAGTTGGGGCACAGCCAGACTCGGCCGCACGCCCGGCAGGAGAGGAAGTTCGACCATCCGCGGCGGTTGAGCAGGAGGATCGCCTTGCCGCCGGCGTGGCGCAGGTCGGCGAGCGCCATTCGGGTCTCCGGGTGCAGGGGGTGGTGGCGACCGCGCATGTCGAGCACCTCGACCGCGGGCAGCGGGCGATGGTCGACGCGCTTTGTCAATCGGAGGCGCTGGAGCGCGACGATGCTCTCCGGGCGAGGGGTGGCGCTGCCGACGACCAGCGCGGCCCCGTGGCGGCGGGCGCGCCACCGGGCGACGGTGCGCGCGTCGTAGCGCGGGTCGCCCTCGTGCTTGTACGAGCTCTCGTGCTCCTCGTCGACGACGATCAGGCCGATGTCATCGAGCGGGGCGAACACGGCCGAGCGCGGGCCGACGCAGACGCGCGCCTCGCCGGTGCGCAGCCGCATCCACTCGTCGTGGCGCTCGCCGATGCTGAGCGCCGAGTGCAGCACGGCCACGATGTCGCCGAAGCGCGCCTGAAAGCGCCACAGGGCCTGGGGAGTCAGCGCGATCTCCGGCACGAGGACGATCGCCGTCCGGCCCGCCTTAAGCGTCGCCTGCACGGCCCCCAGGTAGACCTCCGTCTTGCCGGAGCCGGTGACGCCCTGAAGGAGGTATCCGGTGGAGCCGGCGGCGCCCAGCGCAGCCTCGATCTCGGCCAGCGCCGCCGCCTGCTCCCCGGTCAGCGCCGGTGGCGTCGCCGACGCCGTCCCCACCGCGTGCGTGACGGGCCGCCGGGGGCGGGGGCGCCGGTCGAGGGCGACGAGGCCCCGGCCCTCGAGGCGGCGCAGACCCGGCGTGTCGAGCTCGGCGGCGACCGTCGGACCACGCTCCGCCAGGGCGGTCAGCAGGCCACGCTGGCGGTCGGTCAGCCGCGACCCGTCCGCCGGGCCGTCGACGAGGGCAGAGCGGCCGCCGTCCGTCAGCTCGGCGACGAGCGACAGCTTGGCGCCGGTCCCGGCGGAGGCGCCCGGCGCGAGCATCAGCTGGAGCGCGCGCGCCGGCGTGGAGCAGTATTCGCGGGCCATCCAGTGCGCGAGCTCCACGAGGTCGGCCCCCACCCCCGCGCCGAGGACCGCCTCAGGCTCGGACAGCCGCTCCGGCGCGAGCTCGGACCGCTCGGCCAGCTCGACGACCACGCCGAGCGACGAACGAGCGCCGAAGGGGACGCGGAGCAGCGAGCCGACCTCCACCGCCTGGCCGGGGGCCAGCCGGTAGTCGAATGGGCCGCGGACCGCGCGCGTGGTCATCAGGGGGTGGACACGGGCGATCATGAGTCGCAGCGACTGTAGTGGCGGCCCCCGGCGTTAACCTGGCTTCGTGCATTCGGAGCATGGCGAGGAGGTCTTCTTCAGCGGGCATCCGTCGTGGCTGTCGATGCCGGCCTTCCTTGTCCGGTGGCTGCTGGCGAGCCTTGTGCTCGGCGTCGCGGGCGGGCTCGCCTCCATCATCGCCGACGGACGCATGCAGACGATGTGGGTCGTTCTGACCGTGCTGGCGGTTGTCCTGCTCGCATCCGGCCGGGGTCAGCTCCGGCGCATGCGGGTGACGTATCGGATCACCAGCCGGCGGCTGACGATCCAGACCGGCCTGTTCTCCCGGCAGGTGCACGAGACACGCTTGGAGCGCATCCAGAACGTCAACTGCCGCCAATCGCTGTTGCAGCGGGCGCTCGGAATCGGAACGGTGGACTTCGACACCGCGGCGGACGTGCCCTACGACTTCTGCTTCCGAGGGGTCGATGATCCGCGGCGGATCGTTCGCATGGTCGATCAGGCCCTCCGCCGCGACCAGGACGACTGGGCCGCGTACCTC
>DASZMU010000043.1:0-12979 GCA_035551695.1 Solirubrobacteraceae bacterium | reverse complement strand
CTGACGCCCCCTTCGTTGCCCGTCGTTGCCGTCCCGTCGCCCAGAGCGGACGCCACTGTCCGCTGCCTTCGCCCCACCCCGCACCGTCCAAGTGACCCACCCACCCACACCGTCACCGGGCTCACACGTGGTGTCGTGCGCGCCCCGTACGGCGTCGGGGACGAAGAACCCGACGTACGTGACCCTTGTAGCGGGCATCGCGGGCCCCTCACGGGTCCCGCGACAGCCAGTCAGCCGACATTCTGTGCCAGTGGGCTCTCCAGTTCGCTAGCCCTGTCGTCAGCAGTGAACGGGGGTTCGGGGGTTTGGGGGATGACCGGTGTATAGGACGCATGAGCCCCCAAAGCCTGTGGGGAGGCGGACGTGTGACCGGGCCCGGCCGGGGCCGGGGGACCGGTCCCCCGGCTCACCGGGGCCCCCGTCCCCGGCGCGATCGAGGCCCGGCTCTCTCTCCATCGCCGGCGTGCCGTCATCCGCGGCTGGGTCGTTTCGGCGCGTCCCGTCCCCACCGGCCGCCTCAGCCGGGCCGCGTCTGAACCCGGGGTACTGAAGTGGCTAGCCCACGTGTGCCAAATCGCCAGACGAACACGATTTGCCGGGTGCCCCACGGCGAAACCCGGTGCATCGCCCGTTTCCGGACCTGGGTCGGAGCCCCTGACCCACCCGGCCGGCCCACCTCCTCTTCATTGCCCGTCGCTGTTCACCCCGGAGCGCGCCCCCGCTCGCCGACAACCCGTTGCGAGGGATCGGGGCCCGCCGTCGGCCGGAGGCTTGGCACAGGAAGCAGGCCCCGCACCTATCCTCCACGCGTGATGCAAGCCGCCATCCTCACCGTCTCGACCTCCGTCGCGGCCGGGCAGACCGAAGATCGGTCCGGGGCGGCGCTGGCCGAGCTTGCCGCGGCGGCCGGTGCCGAGATCGTCGCTCGCGACGTTGTCGCCGATGACCGCATCGCGATCGAGGACTGGCTGCGCCGCCAGGCGGCGGCCGGCGCCGCGCTGATCTTCACCACCGGCGGGACCGGACTCACCGACGACGACGTGACGCCGGAGGCGACCGAGGCGGTGATCGACCGGCCGGCCCCCGGCTTTGCCGAGGCGATGCGGGCCGAAGCGCTCAGGCACACGCCGATGGGGATCCTGACGCGGGGGGTGTCCGGGATCGCCGGCCGGTCGCTGATCATCAACTTCCCCGGCAACCCGAAGGCGATCGGCGAGCTGTTCCCGGTCATCGCGCCGACTCTCGAGCACGTCGTCGCGACGCTGCAGCGCGAGCGTGGAAGCCGAACCCCCGGCCATTGAGCTGCGCGGGCTCGCGCGCTACTTCGGTGAGCGGACCGCGCTGCGAGATGTGACGCTCCGCCTGCCCGCCGGCGCGACGCTCGCCGTCCTCGGTCGGAACGGAGCCGGCAAGTCGACGCTCCTGCGGATCCTGGCGTCGCTGCTGCGCCCCCACCACGGTGACGTGGTGGTGTTCGGCGAGCCGCTGCCGCGGCGCGCGTTCGCGGTTCGTGCCCGGCTCGGCCTGCTCGGCCACGAGCCGCTCCTGTACCGCGAGCTGACCGGGCGAGAGAACCTCGAGTACCACGCCCGGCTGCATCGCGTCGGCCTGGAGCGCGTCGACGAGGTCCTCGGCGCCGTCCAGATGGAGCGCCGGGCCGAGGAGCCGGTGCGTCTGCTCTCCCGCGGCATGGTGCAGCGCCTGGCCGTGTGCCGGGCGGTCTTGCACGCCCCGGCGCTGCTCCTGCTCGACGAGCCCCGCGCCAACCTCGACCCCGCCGCCTCGGAACTCGTCGAGCCGCTGATCGGCCGTGCGAGCGGGTGCACCCGTGTCCTGACCAGCCACGACCCGCGCGCCGCGCTCGCCGAGGCCGACCTCGTGCTGGCGCTCAAGGACGGCCGGCCGGCGTTCGTCGGCGAGCCACAACAGCTGGGCGACGCGCAGTTGCAGGAGCTGTACGCGTGAGGACGGCCCTGGTCGTCCTGCGCAAGGACCTCCGGCTCGAGTTGCGGACGTTCGAGACCGTGCCCGCGATGGTGCTGTTCGCGCTCGTGACGTTCGTAATCTTCCACTTCGGTCTCAACCGTCCGACGATCGACGGGCAGTTGGCGGCGGGGGTGCTGACCGTGACGCTGCTGTTCGCCGCGATGCTGGGAATCAACCGGCTGTTCGTCGCGGAGCGCGAACAGGGCGGCTTTGACGCCTTCCTGCTCGCGCCGGTTGATCGCACGGCGATGCTCCTGGCCAAGGCGGGCGCGCTGTTCCTGTTCCTGGTGGTGCTCGAGGTGATCGCGATCCCCGCCTTCAAGCTGTTCCTGCTGGGGCCGTCCCTCGGCCCACCGCTGCCGGGGCTGATCCTCGTCCTGGCGCTCGCCGACCTCGGCCTGGCCGTCATCGGCACGCTCGTGTCGGCGATTGCGGTGCAGACCCGGGCCCGGGACCTGATCGGACCGGTGATCGGCCTACCCCTCCTGCTCCCGGCGCTGATCGCGACGGCCCGGGCGGCCGGCCCGCTCCTGGCCGGGGCTCACCCCGCCACCGCGCCCCCCGGGAGATGGCTGGCGATTCTGGCTCTTTATGATGTGGTGTTCGCGCTGCTCGCCTATGCAGTGTTCGACTTCCTCCTGGAGGATTAGTACGCCTTCCACGACCTACGGCAGGGGCCTGCGCAGCCTCTCGCTCGCCACGATAATCACGATCGCCGCCGCGCTGGCGCTCGTCTTCTTCTATGCGCCGCTGGACGCGAGCCAGGGGTTCGTCCAGAAGATCTTCTACGTCCACGTGCCGCTCGCGATCGTCTCGCTGTGCGGGTTCGTGTTCGGTGGCCTGCTCGCCATCGGCTACCTGCGCACCGGGGATCGCCGGTGGGACATGCGCTCCTACGTCGCGATCCACATGGCGCTGATCTTCGGTGTCGGCGGTCTGATCACCGGCTCCATCTGGGCCAAGGCGTCCTGGGGGCACTGGTGGGTCTGGAACGAGCCAACGCTCGTCTCGTTCCTCATCGTGCTCCTGCTGTTCGCCACCTACCAGCCGCTGCGCTTCTCGATCGAGGACCCGGAGCGCCAATCGCGCTACGCGAGCGTGTTCTCGATCGTCGGCGGCGCGTTCGTACCCCTCAATTACCTTGCGGTCCAGCTCGCCACGGCCTATGTGCATCCTCGTGTGCTGACGCTCGGTGGCGCCAATCTCCCGCCCTCGATGGGGCTGACGTTCGTCGTCGCCCTGATCGGCTTTGCCCTGCTGTACGTGACCCTGTGGAAATACGAGATGGCGGCCAAGAACGCCCGGTCGCAGGTGCGCCGGCTGCGCCGGACGCTCCTCGGCGACGACATCGCCCGCCCGGCCGGCAGGAGCGCGGCGCCCTCATGAGCCTTGTCGTCGCCGCAGCGCCTCCGGTTCCCCTGGACTCGACGGCCGGCCGATACGTGGCCGCCGCATACATCGTCGTGCTGGCGCTGGTCCTCGTCTACGTCGCGATCATGGCCGTCCGCGCCCAGCACCTGGAAAAGGAGCTGGCGGAGTTGCGGCGTGACGTCGAGGCCGCCCGCGCCGGCGGCGAGGCCGACCCCGAGCACGAGGCGGTTCTTGCCGGGGAGCGGCGGTCCGTGTGAGCGAGCTGCTGGCGATCGGCACCTCGTACAAGACCTCGCCGGTCGAGGTCCGCGAGCGGCTGGCGCTGCCGGACGCGCGCGCCGCGGAGTTCATGCGCGAGTTGCGCGGCGCCGCCGCGGTGCATGAGGTCGTGACCGTGTCGACGTGCAATCGCATGGAGCTGTACCTCGTGGTCGGCGACCCCGTCGACGCCGAGTCCACCGTCCTGGCGATGCTCTCGCGCCAGGCCGGGATCCGCCCCACCGAGCTGACCGGCGCGATCTACTCGCACCGCAACTGCGATGCCGCCCGCCACCTGTATCGCGTCGTCTCCGGGCTGGAGTCGATGGTCGTCGGCGAGGCCGAGATCCAGGGACAGGTGAAGCGCTCGTATGAGACCGCGCTCGCGCGGGAGACGGTCGGTCCTCTGACCAACCGCCTGTTCCGGGCGGCGCTGGAGACGGGCAAGCGTGTGCGCACCGAGACGGCGATCGGTGAAGGACAGCTGAGCCTGCCCGGCGCGGCCGTCGCGCTGGCGCGCGAGCAGCTGAGCGATCTCGAGGGCCGCCGGGTGGTCATCGTCGGCACCGGCGAGACGAGCGAGCTGACGGCCCGGGCGCTGGCCGACAGCGGTGTCAGCCCCGTGTTCGTGGCCAACCGCCGACGGGACCGCGCTCTCAGCCTCGCCCGCCGCTACCGCGGCTCGACCGTCCCACTCGACGAGCTCCCCCAGGAGCTCGTCAACGCCGACATCGTCGTTGCCGCCACCGCGTCGCCGCACGTACTCCTGGAGGTCGATGAGGTGGCGGAAGTCATGCGGGAGCGCGACGGGCGCCCGATGCTGCTCATCGACCTCGCCGTCCCGCGGGACATCGACGGAGCCTGCGCGAGGCTTGACGGAGTCTCGCTGTGTGACATCGACGATCTCCAGGCCGTCGCCAGCCGCAACCGCCGTGGGCGCCAGGCGGAGGCCCGCCGGGCCGAGGGGATCATCGAGGAGGAGATCCAGAAGTTCGCCACCTGGCTCGGCTCGCTCGAGGTCCTGCCGACGGTGGCGGCACTGCGCGAGCACGCCGCCGAGATCGCCGCCCAGGTCGTCGAGGAGAACACCGGCAAGTGGGAGACGGCGTCGCCGCGGGATCGCAGCCGGGTCGACGCGATCGCCCGCACGATCGTCAACCGGCTGCTCCACGTCCCGACGCTGCAGATGAAGGAGATGCACGACGACCGCGTGCACGCCCGCATGGCGCTCGTCCGCGACCTGTTCGGCCTCTCGGTCGAGGAGGGGGTCGGCGGTGAGCAGGTGGAGCAGCAGCTCTCCGAGAGGCTCGCCGAGGTGCGCGAGCTGCGCAGGCGGACGTCGGCGTCCGGGGGTCAGTGAGCGAGCCGATGCGGCTCGGAACGCGCGCCAGCAGACTGGCGCTGGCCCAGGCCAGCTGGGTGGCGGAGCGGCTGAACGCGGAGGTGGAGATCGTCGAGATCACCACGCTCGGCGACCGGGGCGAGGCACCGCCGGACAAATCGCGCTGGACATCTGAGCTCGAGCGCGCCCTGCTCGAGGACCGGATCGACCTGGCTGTGCACTCGGCCAAGGACGTGCCCACGGTGCTCGCCGACGGGCTGGAGCTGGTGGCCGTCCCGGAGCGCGCCGACGCGCGGGATGTCATCTGCGGCGCGGCGAGCGTCGGCGCCCTGCCGGCCGGCGCGCGGGTCGGCACGAGCAGCCTCCGGCGCGCGGCCCAGCTGCGCGCCCTCCGGGACGACGTGGAGGTAGTGGCGCTGCGGGGCAACGTCGACACCCGGCTGCGTAAGCTGAGCGAGGGCCAGGTCGACGCGCTGGTGCTCGCGCTCGCCGGGCTCCAGCGGCTCGGACGTGAGGACCAGGCGGGCGGCGTGATTGAGGAGTTCGTTCCCGCGGCCGGGCAGGGCGCGCTGGCGCTCGAAGCGCGGACGGGACAGCTGGACCGAACGATGCTCGCCGGCGTCCTGGACGAGGCGGCGATGGGCTGCGTCACCGCCGAGCGGGCGCTCGTGCACGCGCTCGGCGCTTCGTGTAACACGCCGGTCGGTGCCCATGCCCGGTGGCTGACCGGCGGGCGCGTGGCCCTGGCGGGCTGGGTCGGCGTGCCGGATGGCTCGGCCTGGCTGCGCGATGAGGTGGTGGGGGCGGCGGGCGACACCGGAGCGGAGTGTGCACGTCGGATGCTGAGCGCCGGCGCGGCCGAGCTCCTGAAGCGGTCGGAGCGGGAGCTCTCCGGTTGACCGTGCACCTGGTCGGCGCCGGCCCGGGCGATCCCGGCCTGCTCACGGCCCGTTCGCTGGAGCTGATCGCGACGGCCGACGTCATCGTCTATGACCGGCTGATCCCGGAGACGGCGCTCGATGGGGCCCGGGCCGATGCCGAGCTGATCTACGTCGGCAAGGAGGGCGGCGGCCCGTCGGTTTCCCAGGACGAGATCGGCGCGCTGCTGGTGGAGCATGGTGCGGCCGGACGGGAGGTCGTCCGCCTCAAGGGCGGAGATCCGTTCGTGTTCGGCCGGGGCGGGGAGGAGGCCGAGCTCCTCCGCGCTGCCGGGGCGGCGTTCGAGGTCGTTCCCGGGGTGACCGCCGGCGTCGCGGCGCCCGCGTACGCCGGCATCCCCGTCACCCACCGCGATGCCTCGAGCGCCGTGGCCTTCATCACCGGTCACGAGGACCCGTCCAAGCCTGAGTCGGCGCTGGACTGGCCCGGGCTCGCCCGCTTTCCGGGGACGCTCGTGTTCTACATGGGGGTGCGTCAGCTGGGGGCGATCGCCGACGAGCTGATCGACGGCGGCCGAGCGCCGTCCGAGCCCGCGGCGGTCATCGAGCGGGGGACGCTGCCCGGCCAGCGGGTGGTGACCGGCACCGTCGAGACGATTGCCGCCGTGGCCTCGGCCGCGGCCATCCGCGCCCCGGCCATCTCGCTCTTCGGCCCGGTGGTCGCGCTGCGCGACACGCTCGCCTGGTTCGAGTCCCGGCCGCTCGCCGGCCGCACGGTCGCGGTCACGCGCGCGCGGGCCCAGGCGAGCGCCCTGGCGGCGCGGCTGCGCGGCCTCGGTGCCGCGGCGGTCGAGGCACCGGCGATCCGGATTGCCGAGCTCGATGGGCCGGCGCCGGACATCGGCAGCTATGACCTCGTCTGCCTGACGAGCCCGAACGGCGTCCGGCTCCTATTCGACCGCCTGCAGCGCGCGGGGCAGGACGCGCGGGCGTTCAGCGGCGCGCGCGTGGCCGCAATCGGACCCGGCACCGCGGCGACGCTGCGTGAGCACGGGCTGATCGCCGACGTCATCCCGGAGCGATTCGTCGCCGAGGGTCTGGTGGAGGCGCTCGCCGGCGTGTCCGTCAGCCGGGCGCTCGTCGCACGGGCTGCGGAGGCGCGCGATGTGCTGCCGGACGCGCTGCGCGAGCGCGGCGCCGAGGTCGACGTGCTGGCGCTGTATGAGACGGTGGCCGAGCCGGCGTCCGAGCGCCAGCGGTCACTCGTGTCGCGGGCCGACTACGTGACGTTCACGTCCTCGTCGACCGTCCGGTTCTTCTTTGAGTCGATCGGCGACGGCCTGTCGGACCAGACCCGTCTCGTCAGCATCGGACCGGTCACCAGCGACGCACTCCGTGAACACGGCCGCGAACCGGATGTCGAGGCCGCCCGCCACGATATCGACGGGCTCGTGGAGGCGCTGGTCGCCGACGCGGCCACCCGGTGATAACAATCCGCTAACACGTCTCCCACGCGGCGTGGCAGCGGTCGACGGCAGGTATTAGTGTGGAGGCGATGCCGGACTCCACCTCGGCGCCGATCATCACCTTCCTTTCCGACTACGGCCTGGGCGACGACTTCGTCGGCATCTGCCACGGCGTGATCGCCAAGATCTGCCCGTCGGCACGAGTCATCGACCTGACCCACGGGATCCCTCGCCACGACGTGCGAGCCGGCGCGATCGTGCTCAGCGAGGCCCTCGCCTATCTGCCCGTCGGCGTGCACCTCGCCGTCGTCGATCCGGACGTCGGAGCGCAGCGGCGCGCGATCGCACTGCGTCTCGCCGATGGGCGGCTGCTGGTCGGCCCGGACAACGGTCTGCTCTCGCACGCCGCCGCTGCCGGCGGTGGCGTCGAGGAGGCCGTCGACATCGCCCACTCCGGCTATCGGCTGCAGCCCGTCTCGGCGACGTTTCACGGGCGGGACATCTTCGCCCCCGTCGCCGCGGCCCTCGCCGCCGGGACCGCGCCGGCCGACGTGGGCGAACCGCTGGAGGCCGACAGCATCGTCTCGCTCGAGCTCCCTCAGCCGACCCGGGACGGCGACGTCCTCGTCGCCCACGTGCGCTACATCGACCGGTTCGGCAACATCCAGCTCGACGCGGGCCACGAGCATGTGACCGATTCCGGGCTCAAGCTGGGGCGTCCGGCAACGATCGAGCTTGTGGATGGCACCTCTGATCAGGTCCACTTCGTGCGGACCTTCGCCGACGCCGGACGTGACGAGCTGCTGTTGTACGAGGACGCCCAGCGGCGGCTGGCGATTGCGGTGCGGCACGGTGACGCCGCGGCGTCGCTGGGGCTGACCATCGATGCCAAGCTGCGGATCCGGCCGGGATGAACGCACCGCCCGCGGTCTCCCCTGGCACTCCGGCGGGCGCGTCCGCGGGCCTGGGGCTGCCGCGGCTGCATCTGCGGGCCACGGACTCCACCAACATCCGCGCTCGCGAATTGGCCGCTGCCGGGGCGCCGCACGGGACGCTGGTGACGGCGGCCGAGCAGAGCGCCGGACGGGGGCGCCAGGGGCGCACGTGGTCGGCGCCGGCCGGACAGGCGCTGCTCTGCTCGCTCGTGATCCACCGGCCGGGCCCGCTGCTGTCGCTGACGGCGGGCGTCGCGGTCGCCGAGGTGATCGGCACCGAAGCCCGCGTCAAGTGGCCCAACGACGTGCTCGTCGACGGGCGCAAGGTGGCCGGGATCCTCGTCGAGGGACGCCCGCAGGAGGGCTGGGTCGTGCTGGGGATCGGCGTCAACGTCGCGGTGCGGATTGACGACATGCCCCCGGAGCTGCGCGAGCTGGCCGGCACGCTCGGGCTCGCGCCCGCCGAGATCGAGCCGACGCTGGCGCGCCTGCTGGGATCGCTCAGCGCCTGGCTGGAGCGCTCAGACGGCGAGATCCTCGGCGCGTTCGCCGAGCGAGATGCGCTCCTCGGCCAGACAGTCACGTGGAGCGATGGGCGAGGCCAAGCGCGCGGGGTCGATGACCGCGGGCGCCTCCTGGTCTTCACCGAGGACGGCCGCGAGGACGCACTGTGGGCCGGCGAGGTTCACCTCGCCGACGAGTGAGGAGGCCGGCACCGTCGGTCCAGGCGACGATGCCGGTCCTGCCTCGTTCGACGTGTTGTCAGCCGATCCGCGGAGGATGCGTCAATGCATCCGCGGGTCGACGAACACATCGTCGATCTGTGAGCCGCCGGTCAGCGCGGTGAAGCGAAGCGCCACCTGCGTCGTTCCCCCTGACAGGATTCCGGTGACCACGGACGCGGTGAGCATCGGCAGGGACGGAGCCCAGTTTTCGCTCAGCAGGACCGTTCCCACCGGCACCGCGACCGGTCCCAGCAGCGGCAGGCGGTAGACGACGGACACCAGCACCGTCGACAGCAGTCCGTTGTTGCGGGCGAAGAAGCGGAACGTGGGATAGGCGGCGTCAACGCAGGTGAACGGCGACTGTGCCGAGCCACCCGCGGGGATGGACACCGACGAGGATCCGACCGACCCGGTCGCCCCGAACGGCTCGCTTCCGGCGACGATCTTCGCGCCGCCGCTCAGCGTCCAGCTCGGCGTGCCCTTCTCAAAGGAGCCGCCGGGGACCAGCTTGTACGGGGAGGCGTCCCCCCAAGGCGCGAACGGTTGCGTCAGCGCCGAGTTGTCACACGCGTCCGTGGCGATGATCGCCGCTCGCGCGCTCGTCCCTGACAGGACGAAGATCCCGAACGCTGCCGTGACGACGGCGAGGATCCGGGTGTGATGGCTGAAAAGGCCCAGCTTCATGTCCGTACGCACCTTCCGTGGTGTGTAGTGGCAGCCGAGCTATCTCGTGTGTGGCGAGACCTCTAGCTTTGCGTCCCTGGCTCGCGCCAGGTTTGCCCTTTTCAGGTTGTTTGACCCGGGTCTCATCGGTGCGCCGCCGCGTCCCTCGACCCGACGGCCCCAGACTCGACATATGTTCGACGCACCGGTCGTCGGTAGATCTGTAATCGCCTACAGGTCCGAGGGGGTCTGGCCGATACGTCCGCGGACAGATGACGATGCAGCCCACCTTCGAGGAGCAGGAGATCCTGGCCGAGAAGCGCCGTCGTGCCCGCCTGCGCATGTCGCTCCGCGAGATCCTGGGCGAGCTGCTCGTCGGTCCGGGGTTCTTTGCCGGTGTCGCCCTGGTGTGGTGGATCCAGCCTCCCCATCACATCCCCCTCGCGCCCGCGGCCTGCTGCATCGCCGTGATGGTGCTGGCGACGCGGGTCCTGTTCGAGACGCCGTTTGGGTTCACCGTCGCGACGCAGCTGGCGTTTGTGCCGATGCTGTTCGCCGTCCCGTTGGCGATCGTCCCGCTCGCGTTCGCGGGGTCGCTGGCGATCTCGACGCTACCGGACGTGCTCGCGGGCCGGCAGCGCGTCGTCACGCTGCTGCGGGTCCCGGGCAACTCGTGGTCGTCGATCTTCCCCTGCCTCGTGCTCGGAGTCGCCGGCGTCGCGCCGTCCGCGGCCGGGCCGCTGCTGTTGCTGGGGGCGCTGGCGGCGCAGTTCGTCGGCGACTTCGCCCAGTCCGCGCTGTACTTCGGCATCGCACGGGGGGCCGGCCTCCGCGCCCAGCTGCGCGAAAGCTGGGTGTACCTGATCGACGCCGCCCTGTCCGGCGTCGGGCTGGCGGTCGCCGAGGAGATGCACTCGGCTCCCTTTGCGGTGCTGGCGATGGTGCCGCTGCTGGGTCTGCTGGCGATGTTCGCCTACGAGCGCCGGGGCCGGTTGGGCAGCCTGCTCGAGCTCAACGAGACCTACCGGGGTACGGCGCTGCTGTTGGGCGACGTGATCGCCGCCGACGACGGGTACACCGGAGAGCACTCCCAGGACGTCGTGGGCCTGGCCATGGCCGTCGGCGAACAGCTGGGTCTCGACGCGGAGCGGCGGCGCAATCTGGAATTCGGCGCGCTCCTCCACGACGTCGGAAAGATCGCGATTCCCAAGGAGATCGTCAACAAGCCGGGCAAGCTCGATCCGGACGAATGGGAGCTCATGAAGACCCACACGACCGAGGGCGAGCGGATGCTCAATCAGGTCGGTGGGTTCATGCGCGAGGTCGGTCAGATCGTCCGCTCCCACCACGAACGCTGGGACGGCCGCGGCTACCCGGACGGGCTGGCCGGCAGCGCCATCACGCTCGAGGCGCGGATCATCACCTGCTGCGACAGCTGGAACGCGATGCGGACCGACCGTCCGTACCGGCGCGCCCTCACCCACGAGGCCGCGATGGCCGAGCTCCTCGGCAACTCCGGCTCACAGTTCGATCCGGACGTGGTCCAGGCGGTGGTCCGGGTGGTCAACGCCGAGCTGCCGGTGAGCGCGGCCCCGGTCGCGGGTGCCGAAGTTCACGCCTACGCGTCCGGCGTCGCCGTCGCCTGAGCAGAACGGGAGGTAGTGGCCCTCCCCGCAAATACCCTCGCATTCGAGGCGCCCCTGGCGGCGCCTGGCTTTGTCCTCGGACCCTCGTGTAGCGCTGCTACACGTCGGGTCCTGCGTCCTCTCCAGTCGTCCGCCAGTGTCACCTCTCGGTGCGAGCGTACTCACGGGGACGACCACTCTAGGCGGCTTCTTCGGCGTCCTGCGATGCCCGGGTGCGGCTGCGGGTGCGCCGCGGGGGCTTGATCTGATCGACGCGGGCATCCGGTGCGTCACCGGAGCTCTCCGCGGGCGTGCCCTCGGGCTGGGCGGCCGCCGCGTCTGCGCCGTCGTCGGCCTGCGCCTTGGCGCGAGTCGGGGCGCGCTTGGCAGGCGCCTTCGTCCGCGGCTTGGCCGGAGCCTTGGCGCGGGGCTTGGCGGGAGCCTTGGCCCGCGGCTTGGCCGTCGTCGTGCGTGAGCGGCGCGCGGGCTTGGGCGCCTCGTCGTCGGAGGTCGCCATCTGCAGCTGCTCACCTGCCGGCGGCGTCGGCGTGTGGTCGCCGGCGTCCTCGGCCGGCTCGGCGGTCTCTGGGCCTTTCTCGGAGGCGGGCTCCGGCTCGCCACGCTCGGTCTCGGCCTCGGCCTCGGTGTCCAGTTCGTCATCCACGCTCTCGTCAGGCTCGGTGAGCGCGAGCGTCGCCGGCTGCGCCCCGGAGGCGCCGTTGGCCTCGGATCCCGCGGCCGAGCCCGCCTTGCGGCGCCGGCGCTTGGAGCTCCTGCGGCCCTTGGGGAAGTTGCGCAACAGCTCCCGGGCGAGGGCGGCCGGCTTGCGCGCCATCCGGGTGCGGGCGCCGCGCAGGGCCTCCTCGGCCTCCGGAGTGTGGGCGAGCGCGGCCGCCAGCAGCGCGGCCGACAGCCGCCGGTCCTCCTTGCGCGACGCGTGCACGAGCCGCCGGGCGTTGCGGGCGTGCGCCGATCCGCTCGAGTTCACCAGCAACCCCAGCAGGCGCTTGGTCTCCGGCCAGCGCTGCACGGCGTACTCCTCGTGGACGTCACGGGTGTACTCGGCCATTCGCCAGATCCAGGCGTTGGCCTGGTCACGGCGGCCGATCCGGCGCTCGGCGAGCGCCTGGAGCATGATCTTCACACCCTCGCGCCGCTCGTCGCGGGGCCAGCCGCCCATGATGTCGATCGCCTGATCGAAGGCCTCGGCGTCACGGCTGGCGGCGATCTCCTGCAGGGCCCGCAGGCGCAGCTGGGCGTTGCGGTTGCGCTGGACCGCGGTCAGCAGGAAGCGTCGCTTGAGCTCGCCGCCACGGTCGAAGTGGAGCATCGCCTTCGCCCGGCGCCAGCCGTTGGGGGCGACGCGTGCGCCCGCCAAGGCCGCCCACACGTGCTGCTCGCCGTAGTCAAGGTGCTCGACGGCGATTCGCCACAGCTCGCGCTCAAACACCTCGGCGCGCCGGTCCGGATCCGGGGTGACCGGAAGGACGCGGCGCTCGACCCGGACCCGTCGGCCGCGTCCGCGGCGGACCGGGCCGACGACGATCGCGCCGCCGCGATAGACGTCGCGGTCGAGCAGCGAGTGCAGTGTGACGACCGGGTCATCGTGCTTGGTCGCCGGGTGGACGAAGTCGATGACGATGCCGGCCTCCTTGCCCGGATGGCGGCGCGTGACCCGGCCGACGCGCTGCTGATAGATCCGCTTGGACGCCGTGGGGGCGAGGTGCATG
>DASZMU010000042.1:0-27490 GCA_035551695.1 Solirubrobacteraceae bacterium | reverse complement strand
TACGGCCGCTACCGCGCCGGCCAGGGGCGGATCTACGAGCTGATCTTCAACACCCGCCCGGTCCACGCCTACCTGATGGAGGGCAACAGCTTCGTCGCCCAGACGCTCGTGATCGCGCACTGCCTCGGCCACGGGTACGTGTTCGACACCAACCGCTGGCTCGGCGCGGTCGACCGGGAGATCATGCCCCGCGCCGTGTCCGCGGCCGCCCGGATCGCCGACTACATGAGCGCCCACGGGCGCGACCGGGTCGAGGACTTCCTCGACGCCTGCCACGCGATCGCCGTCCACCAGCCCCAGGCGCAACTCGTGCGACGCGCACCCGCGCCGCCCGCCGAGCACCGGCCGGGGCGCTACGACGAGCTGTTTCCCGAGGAGGTGGCCGCCGACAAGCGCCGGGTGGCGAAGGAGCGCGAGGCGCTGCGCCGGCGCTTCCCGCACGAGCCGGAGCAGGATCTGCTGGGGTTCGTCGAGCGCCACGCGCGCGGCCTGGAGGACTGGCAGCGCGACGTGATGTCGATCGTCCGCTCCGAGCAGAGCTACTTCCTCCCGCAGATGCGCACCAAGCTCATCAACGAGGGAGCGGCGGTGCTCTGCCACCAGGAGCTGGTTCAGCGGCTGTTCCTCCCGGCCGACCAGTACTGGGAGTACGAGCAGCTCAACGCCGCCGTGCTCCATCGCCAGCACGGACAGGTCAACCCGTACGACGTGGGGGTCGAGCTCCTGCGCGAGGTCATGCGGATCGCGACCGAGCCGGACGAGGAGGAACGGGAGCGCTGGGCGTGGGCGGGCGAGGCCGACCCGCTGGCCCGCGTCCGGGTCGTCCTGCGCAACTACGACGATGAGGCGCTCCTGCGGGAGTTCCTCACTCCCAAGGTCTGCGAGCGCTGTCAGCTGTACGCGTTCGAGCACACGGCCCGGCACCCGGACCGCATCCGCGTCTCCTCGCGTGAGGCCGACACGATCCGCGAGGTGCTCGTTCGCCAGCACTCCACCTTCGGGATCCCCGCGATCCAGATCGTCGACGCGGACTTCCGCGGCCGGGGCGAGCTGCTGCTCGAGCACCGCCACGACGGGGTAGGCCTCGACCCGGAATACGCCCGCGGCACGCTCGCCGAGATCGCGAAGCTGTGGGGCAAGCCGTGCACCGTGCACACGATCAAGGGCCGCGACACCGAACGCTCCACTTGGTTCACCGGCCACCCGGACGGGCGGACCGACCGCAACGACAAGGATCCCTCCGGCAGCTGACCGGCCGGCGGCCGGCCGATCACGCTCTGGTGAGCGCGCGGACCGCGGCCGTCGCCGCCAGCTCGTGCGCCCGCTGCGGATCGAGACGCGCCGCGCCGGGAACCTCGGCGTTCGCCGCGGCCGCCCCCAGCCCCACGGCGGCCGCACGCGGCCACGGGTCACCGGCGGTCAGGGCGGTCAGCATCCCGGCGAGCAACGCGTCGCCGCTGCCCACCGGGTAGTTGCCCCGCGCCTCGACGGCACCGTGCCACGCATTCCCGGCCGGGTCGACGAGCACCATGCCCTGCTCGCCGAGCGTGATCACGGCGGCGTGGCCGTCGCCGCCGGCGCGGGATCGGATCTCGGCCGCCGCCTCCCGGGCCTGCGCGATGGTGTGAATCGCACGGCCGAGGAGCTCGGCCGCCTCGTGGACGTTGATCTTGACGAGCTCCGGCCCCTCGGCGACCGTCCGCGCCAGCGCCGGCCCCCGCGAGTCCACCGCGACGGGCACGCCGGCGCGCCGCGCCGCCGCCAGCAGGCGCGGATATCCCTCCATGTCGGCGTCCACCGGCAACGAGCCGGCGAGTGCCAGCCACGTGGCCCTGTCCACCAGCCGGTCGACGATCCCGACGAGCGCCGACCAGTCCTCCGCCGTCGCCGGGACGCCGTCCTCGTAGAACTCCGTCAGCCGCCCGGTCGCGCGGTCGGCGACCGAGAGACTGGAGCGGGTCTCCCCCAGCCCCCACGCAAACTCTCCCCGCACGCCCTCCGCCGCCAGCGTCTCCGCCACCCACCGACCGGTGTGACCGGCCAGGATCCCGGCCAGGACCGCCTCCCCGCCGAGCGCGGTCGTCACCTGGGCGACGTGGACGCCCTTGCCCCCCGGGAGCGCCATGAAGAACCGCGGCCGGTGGATCTCGCCCGGAACGAGATCCTCGACCTCGAACAGCTTGTCCACTGAGGGGTTTCCGGAGACGCAGACGATCATCAGGGTGACGCAATGGTGTCAGCGGGCTCGGCGTCCGCGGACGCCACGGCGCTGTCCCCGCGCGCGCCGGCGCATCAGTAGCGCCAGAGGTGGGCGTCGACGACATCCTCCGGCGAGCGTTCCCGCGCCCATGCGGCGTCGGCGTGCCGGACGGCCAGGAAGGCGCCGAGCAGAGGATCGCCGAGCGCCTGGCGCACGCGTGGGTTTGCGAGCAGCGCCTGCTCCTGCTCCTGAGGAGTCGTGGGGAGGCGCGCCACGCCCGCGCGCTCGCGGTCGGCGTCGGTCCAGGTTCCCGGATCGGCCTGGATCGGCGCGGGCAGCGACAGCCCCTCGGCGATCCCGGCGACGCCGCACGAGATCACCGCGGCCAGCGTCAGGTACGGATTGCCGGAGGCGTCGGACGGTTTGAGCTCGACGTTGGCGGCGGCTTTCCCCACCAGCCCCGCCGACGGCACGAACCGCAGGGCCGCCTCGCGGTTCTCGATGCCCCAGAACGCGTAGGCGCTGGCGAAGTAGCCGGGCCGCAACCGGAGCAGCGACGGGACGCTCGGCGCGGTGACGGCGACGATCGCCGGAAGATCACGAAGCAGCCCGGCGATGAACGCCGCCCCGTCAGGCCCCGGGCCGCCCCCGCCGTCGGTGCCGGCCAGCAGGTTCTCGCCGTCTCGCCACACCGAGGCGTGGACGTGGCAGCCGTTGCCGACACCGGCCGCGGAGGTCAACGGGGCAAAGCTGACCCGCAGCCCGTGCTTGCGAGCCGCGGCCTTGATCGTCTGGCGGGCCAGCACCTGGTCGTCGGCGGCGCCCACCGGGTCGGTGGCCTCCAGGCTCAGCTCCGCCTGGGAGAGCCCGTACTCGGCGTGCAGCTGGCCGATCCGCAGCCGGTTGGCGGCGAGGTCGCGGAGCAGCTCGGCCGCGAACTCGTTGATCTCCAGCAGCGCCTGCGGGCCGTAGGCGGGGCCGTGGTGAGCCGGCCGGACGTCATCCCCGTCGAGGGCGACGAAGAACTCCAGCTCGTAGCCGCACCTCAGCTCCAGGCCCGCCGAAGACGCCCGCGCGACCTGCCGCTGGAGCGCCGCGCGCTGATCGTAGGGCCACGGGTCGCCGTCGGCGGTCAGCTGACGCCCAGGGGCCCAGGCGAACCCCGGCTGGCCCGCCAGCGGCCGAGCACGATCCAAGACGGGCAAAAGGCGAACGTCGCCCGACGCATTCGGCAGCCCCTCGTGCTCGAATGTGATGGCGTCGTGCGAATCGAACACGGCGAACAGCGACGTGATCCCGACGCCCCGGGCTGCCACGTCGACCAGGCGCCCAACCGGCACCGTGCGCGACCGGGGGATCCCGTTGTTGTCGACCCACGCGATCGTCAAGCCGGCGACGCCGGCACCCGTCAGCTCGTCCGCCAACGCCGACGGATCGACGACGCGGTCTCCAGCTCGGCCCGTCACTCTGTCAGGCACGTTACCCCCATGTGTCTCCGACGACGCGGTCGAGCGCGTCATCGTATTGAAGCGGGGGCCGCGCCGT
Organism: Solirubrobacteraceae bacterium; assembly: GCA_035551695.1. Taxonomy (GTDB): domain Bacteria; phylum Actinomycetota; class Thermoleophilia; order Solirubrobacterales; family Solirubrobacteraceae; genus Palsa-465. Next base: position 23,745 of record DASZMU010000042.1, on the reverse strand, counting down.
GTTGACGCGGGGCACGCGGGTTTCTACTGTTGCCGCCGATGAGCGACCTGCGCCTGACACCGATCACCGGAGCCGAGCGGCTCGTCACCCTGCACGCGGCGGAGTTGCCGCAGAAGAACGACCTGTGCGGCGCCTTCTGGGGCACGCTCGCCCTCCGGCTGGCAGGCATCACGGGCGACGGGGAGCCGATCGATCAGGACGCGGTCGGCATGGCCGCCGGCAGCGTCCTGCCGGCGACCCCTGATGACGAGGCGCTGCCTCCGGGCGAGGCGGGGCGGACCGATTACCGCCTGTCGTTCCCCACCGTCGCCGACTCCGCGCGCTCGGGCACCTCGGTCGATGGCCTTGTGCGCGCCATCCGCAACCTCTCCGGCGACAGCCTCGCCGTCATCCCCGTTGCCGGACCCTGGTCGGCCGCGGCGCTCGATGCTGTTCTGGACGCCGCCACCGCCTGCACCCAACCCTGCACGACGATCGCCAACCTCAGCACGCGGCACCTCTGGGGGAGCCGGCCGTCGCCGTCCGCGCTCATCGGCTACCTCACGACCGGTGACGCAGCACTCGGTCCCGCGCCGGACTGGGACGTCGGCCACTTCGTCGGCGTGCTCGGCCGGATCCACGGCCCGCGCGGCACGCTGGTGATCGTCGCGGACACGTACCGGTCGCTCGGCTGGGACGGCCTGCACGTGCAGCCGGGCGAGCGGATGGCGGATGGGCTGGCCAGGATCCACTCGGGCCGCCCCAGCGGCATCGTCCTGGTTGCGACGGCCGGTGACGCGCCGGCGCTCGAGCGCCGCATCGGCGCCGCCGGCCTCGAGATCGGAACCTGGGACAACGGGAGCCCTGACATGGCCGCCACCGCCGGGTGATCGGCGCCCGGCTCACCGGGTTTCTGTACTGCGACCTGGCCGGAATCGTCCGCGGCCGTCTGGTCGCCACCGCTGACCTCGAACGACGCGTGGCGACCGGAGCGGGATGGGTGCCGGCCAACCTCTCGCTGACGCCGTTCGGCGGCATCGCGGAGCCCAACCCCCATGGCCCCACCGGGGACGTCCGGCTCCGCCCTGATCCGGCAACCCGCGTCTGCGTCGAGTTCGGTGAGGCGGCCACGCCACTGGAGTTCTTCCTCTGCGACGTCGTCGGCACCGACGGCGGCGACTGGGCAGGCTGCCCCCGCACGTTCCTGGCACGCGCGCTGCACGATCTGGAGCGCGAGGCCGGCGTCCGGCTGCTCGCGAGCTTCGAGCACGAGTTCCAGCTCGTCGACGACGGGCCGCCGCCATTGGCGTTCTCGTTGGCGGCGCAGCGGGCGGTGGACCCGCTGGGGCCGATCATCGTCGGCGCACTGACGCAGGCGGGGGTCGAACCGGAGTTCTTCCTGCCGGAGTACGGCGACCACCAGTTCGAGGTGTCGTGCGCTCCCGCCGAGGGGCTCGCGGCCGCCGACCGCAGCGTCATCACGAAGGAGGTGATCCGCGAGGCAGCACGGGTCACCGGCCGGCGCGTCACCTTCGCTCCGCTGCGACATCCGCAAGCGGTCGGCAACGGAGCCCACATCCACTTCAGCTTCCTCGGTCCCGACGGCGAGCCCGCCATCTACGACGAGTCCCGCCCCGGGCAGCTCAGCCCCATCGCGGGGCAGTTCGCGGCCGGCATCCTCACGCACGCCCCGGCGCTGGCCGCCTTCGTCACGCCTGGCGCGTCGTCGTTCCTGCGGCTCGGCCCCCACCGCTGGAGTTCCGGCGCAGCCTGCCTCGGCGAGCGAAACCGCGAGACCCTGCTGCGCATCGCTCCGGTCGTCGAAATCGCCGGGCACGATGCCGCCCGCCAGCACAACCTCGAGTTCCGCGCCGCCGACGCGACCGCCTGCCCGTACCTCGTGCTCGGCGTACTCGTCCGCGCCGGGCTGAATGGAGTGCGCCAAGCGCTGGAGTGCCCGCCGATCCTGCGCGATGATCCGGCGGCGCTGTCGCCGGAAGAGCTTCGGCAGTTCGGCGCGCCGGCCATGCCCGGATCGCTGAGCGAGGCCCTCGACCGCCTGCACGAGGATGAGACGGCGCGCGGCTGGCTGCCGCCGCTGCTCTACGACAGCTACGTCGGCGTCAAACGCGCGGAGCTCTCGCTGCTCGACGGACTGGACGATGCGGAGATCTGCCGACGGTATGCCGATGTGTACTGAGATCCTGGAGCTACTGCTCGCGCGGCTGCAGGACGAGCTCCCCCGGGCGCTCGAGCTGCGGCGGCGACTGCATGGCGCTCCTGAGCTCGCGCACCGCGAGCACCGGACGGCGTCGGCGATCGCCGACGCGCTCGACGGCGAGGTGCGTCGAGCCGCGGGAACCGGCGTGATCGCAACGACCGCCGGCACGGGCGCCGCGGTCGCGGTGCGCGCCGAGCTCGACGGTCTTCCCGTGCATGAGCGGACCGATGCCGTCTACGCGTCGGGCAACGGAGCGATGCACGCGTGCGGCCACGATGTCCACGCCGCCGCCCTCGTCGCGTTCCTGCGCGCCGCCCGGACGATCGCCGACCGGCTGCCCGCGCCCGTGATGGGGGTCTTCCAGCCGAGCGAGGAGGCCTACCCCTCGGGCGCGCAGCTCCTGGTGCAGGACGGCTCGCTGAGCGACGCGGTCGCCGCGATCGTCGGCGTCCACGTCCAGCCCGACCTGCCGTGGGGGTCGATCTCCGTCGCCGACGGCACGATCAACGCCAGCTGTGACAACGTTCGCCTGGTCGTACACGGGCAACCCGCGCACGGCGCCTACCCGCACCTCGCCCGGGATCCGATTCTCGCCATCTCCAGCATCATCGTCGCTCTGCACACGCTCGTCTCCCGCCGCCTCGATCCGCTGCATCCGGCCGTGCTCACCGTGGGCGAGATCCATGGCGGGACGGCGGAGAACGTGATTCCGTCCCACGCCACCGCCTCGCTGACCATCCGGACCCACGACCCCGCCGACCGGCGGGCGCTGCGCGAGATGGTGAGCGAGATCGTCGAATCGACGGCCCGGGCCCACGGGTGCGAGGGTCGCGTCGAGGTGACCGCGGGCGAGCCGGCCCTGACCAACGACGAACGCATCAGCCACTCCGCACGGGAACTGGCGCCGGCGGCGGGCTTCCGGCTCGCTCCGCCGTTCCGGTCGTGCGGATCAGACGATTTCTCGTTCTTCGGCGATGTCGCCCCGATCGCGATGGCGTTCGCCGGCCTGTCCGGGGGGCCGGGCTTCACCGCCCGGCCGCTGCACCATCCCCAGTTTCTCCCGCCTGACGAGGCGGTCGGGATGGTTGCACGCGCACAGGCGGTGCTCTACCTGGCCGCTGCGCAGAGATGAGCCGGCGCGCCGACGTCGATCCCCTCGGCCTGACCGACGACGCGCCGCTGCTGCGCGCCTACTTCGACGCGCTCGACCGCCAGGCGGCGACCGAGCATCCGTTCTTCACCCCGGGACACCACGGCTCGACGTCGCTGACCGGCGTCGTCGCGGGCGACACGTCGCTCGTCGGCGGCATCGACACGATCAAGTTCAAGCACGGCTGGCTGGCGCAGGCCGAACGCAAGTCGGCGGATCTGTTCGGAGCCGACGTCTGCCGCTTCTCGGTGGGCGGGTCGACCCATTGCAACCAGACCCTGGCGCTGGCGGTGGGGAGACCGGGCGACACGGTCGTGGTCGCCCGCACCGCCCATCGCTCGGTGCTGCTGGGGCTCGTGCTGGCGGGACTGACGCCGGCGTGGGTGCAGCCGGAGCTTGATGCCGCCACCGGGCTGTCCGCCGGATTCGCGCCGCAGCGGGTGGCCGACGCGCTGGCTGCGAACCCCGGCGCGGTGGCGGTGTTCCTGAGCGACCCGTCGTACGTCGGCACCTACTCCGATCTGCGCGAGCACGCGCGGGTCGCACACGACGCGGGGGTCCCGCTCCTCGTCGACGCCGCCTGGTCCGCGTACTTTGGATTTCACCCGGATCTTCCCGAGCATGCGCTCGGCGCGGGCGCAGACGCGATGGTGACGAGCGCCCACAAGACCCTTCCCGCGTACTCGCAGGGCGCGCTCCTGCTGGCCCGCACCGATCGAATCAGCGCGGCCCGTCTGGCGCGGGCGTACGACGCGACCCACACGACCAGCCCGGCGGGCGCGATCATGGCGAGCCTCGACGGAGCCCGCGCGCTGCTCGCGCTCCACGGCGAGCGCCTCCTCGGCAGCGTCTTGTCCGGCGTCGCCGGCGCGCGCGACCGGTTGCGCGCCATCCCGGGCGTGCACGTGCTCGAGGGGCCGGGCGTCGATCCGCTCAAGCTGACGATCACGCTTCCCGGGACCGGTGCCCACGGCGTGGAGATCGAGGAGGACCTCATCAACGCCGGCGTCCCCGTGGAGATGGCCGACCGGGACACGATCGTGGCGGTGGTGACAGTGGCGGATGATGCCGAGTCACTGCGGCGACTCACGGACGAGCTCAGCGACTCGATCGAGCGCCGGCGGGGCACGCCCCGACGCCCGCCGACCGCCGCCGGCTGGATCCTCGCCCCCACCGTCATGCTCCCACCGCGCGACGCGTTCTTCGGCTCCAGCGAGACGGTCGCGACGGCCGACGCCGTCGGACGGATCAGCGCGGAGCTGATCGCCCCCTACCCGCCCGGGGTCCCCGTGCTCGCCCCGGGCGAGCTCGTGACCCGGGAGGCGATCAGCGCCCTCACCGGCGCTCAGGCCGACGGCGTGCGGATCGCCTACGCCGGCGACCCTCGGCTCAGGACGCTCGAGGTGTTGCAGCACGCGCCGTGAGCCGACGGCGACTCACCGGTACTCCGGCTTCCCTCGCTCCATCACCCGCTGCGGGTCGACCGGCCGAAAGCCGAAGCGCTCATAGAGTCCGTGGGCATCGCGGGTGCCGAGCACGATCCGCAGCTCGGCCACGGACGGGTGCGTCACGGCGGTCTGTACGAGCCACACCCCAAGTCCGCGGCCGCGGTGCTCCTCGAGCACGAAGACGTCGGCGAGCCACGCGAAGCTGGTGGTGTCGGTGACGAGCCGGGCAAAGCCGGCCTGGGCGCCGTCGGGAGCAAACAGGCCGAACGTCAGCGAGTTCTCGATCGCGCGCTCCACGCGCTCGCGCGCGATTCCGGGAGACCAGTACGCGGTGCGCAGATACCTCCAGATCGCCTGCCGGTCGAGCCGGGCCTGGTCGGTGGAGATCACGTACCCGGCGTCGCTCCGCCACTCCGCCGTCACCGGCTCAGCGCTCTCCTGATCGCGGCCAGCGCTCGGTCGACACCGCCGGCGCCGACGCCCAGGTGGGTGACGGCACGCACGCGCCGGGCATCGAGCGCCTGGAGCTCCACCTCGTCGGCGACGCCTCGCACGAGCCGGTCCGCATTCTCGACGGCGAAGATCACGATGTTCGTCTCCACCGCCCCCGGGTCGACGGTCACGCCGGCGATGGACGCGAGCCCCTCGGCCAGCCTCCGTGCGTGCTCGTGATCTTCGGCCAGCCGGTCAACGTGATGGTCAAGCGCGTACAGGCATCCCGCGGCCATCATTCCCGACTGCCGGAACGCGCCGCCGAGCATCTGCTTGAACCGCCAGGCCTCGTCGATCAACTCAGGTGAGCCGGCGAGAACGGCGCCCATCGGCGCGCCCAGCCCCTTGGTGAAGTCGAGCCACGCGGTGTCGAAGCCGGCAGCGTAGTCGCGCGCGGGGACGCCGGAGGCGACCACCGCGTTCATCAGCCGCGCCCCGTCGAGGTGGGTACGCAGCTCGTGCCGTCGCGCCACCGCGAGGACCCCCTGGACCGCCGGTAGCGACCAGACGCGCCCGCCGCCGTGGTTGGTCGTCTGCTCCACCGAGACCAGGCGCGAGCGTGGCGTGTACCGGTTGCCGCGCGGGCGGATCGCGGCCTCCAGCTGCGGCGCAGTGAACATGCCGCCCTCGCCGCTCAGCGTGCGAACCATCGCGCCGGCGAGGCGGGCGAGCCCGCCGGCCTCGGAGTTGACCGGGTGGGCCGTCGCGTCGATGAGCAGCTCGTCGCCGCCGGGCCGGATGTGCAGCAGGAGCGCGATCTGATTGCACATGCTGCCGGACGGCAGGAACACCGCCGCCTCGTGCCCCAGCAGCTCGGCGACGCGTTCCTCGAGCGCGATCGTCGTCGGGTCCTGGCGTCGCTGCTCGTCGCCGACCTCGGCGTCGGCGATCGCCTGGCGCATACCCGCCGTCGGCCGGGTCTGCGTGTCGCTGTAGAGATTGACTTGGCCCAAGGCGCCCTGCAGCCTACGGCACAGCCGTCACGGCGCTGCGGCGCCGACCGACTCCAGCCGGAGTGTCCGCGCCATCTCGTTGGTGACGATCGACAACCCCTCGTCAACGCCCATTCCAGGCTTGGCCAGCAGCTGGTCGGCGCCGGTGGCGAGCGCGACGTGCACGCAGACTCGCGCCGAACGCTCGGTCTCGCAGCAGGACCCACCGACGTGGGCCAGAACGCCGTGCGCGCGGCAGTCGAGCACGGCCTCGACGGAGTGGTGCAGTCCGCCGAGATCAGGTGTCTTGATCTGGATCATGTCGGCCGCGCCGGCTCGGTTGAACTCGCGGATGTCGTCCAGCGTGTTCGCCCATTCGTCGGCGACGAGCTCCACGGCGCTCCCCGCGGCGCGCAGGCGCGCGCGCAGCAGCGCCATCTGCTCAATCTGTGCGCTGCGACCGCCGGCGTCGAGCGGGTGCTCCACCCGCAGCATGAACGGCTGCGCGGCCGCCTCCATGCGCATCAGCACGTCCGCTATTCGCCCCAGCCGTTGCTCGAGCACGACCCCCAGGATGCCGTAGACGTCGAAATGGAGGACCGGACGGTACCCCGGATCGGCGCGCAGCTCACGGACCCGGCGACTGACCCAGCCCACGTAATCGATGAGCTTCTCGCCACTCGCGCCGACGAGCGACGGGTTGTTGATCAGACCGTGCGGGAGTGAGTCGACCCGGCGGAGGATCATCTTGTCGACGTTGAGGTGTCGCTGCTCGCCGCATTGGGCATAGACCGGCACCCGTCGCAGCTCCCCGCCGAGCCCCCACTCGGCCTGGATCGTCCGGGTCATGCTCCGGCCGCCGGCGTGGGCTGTGGCCGCCAGCAGCGCCTGCGACAGGCCGTAGGCAGCGGCGCTCCCGAAGCCGGGAAGGTCCTGCGCGAGCTCGTCCACGAACCCGCTCGCGTCTCGAAACGAGTCGACCGGCCGTCCGCGCAGCGAGGCCGCGACTGCATCCTCGAGCAGCCCCGTCAGCACGTCACTGCGCAACACCGGGTCGCGGCCGCCAACCCCGCCGTACTGGACCGAGACGCAGTCGCCATAGGCCACGTGGCCATCACTGAGCCGCAGCAGGACCGACACCGCTTCGGCCGGCTCCCGGATCGCCCGGAACCCGGGGGTGAGCGGCTCACCGGGAATGGCGAACCCGTTGTGCTGTGCCCCATGCCGGATCGCTGCCTGGTCGTCGAAGAAGAAGGCACCGACCGCGGGAGCGGCGAGAACGTCGATGATGTGGCAGCCGCTCACCGTGTCAAGCTTGACATAGATCGGCCGTCTCGCTCTGGTGGTTCCACTAATGTCAGGTCATGCCCGACGCGCTGACGTTCCCTCCTCCGGTGAGCATCCTTCCCTCGCCCGGGACGATCTCGCTGGCGCGCGGCATCCCCGCGCCGGAGACGTTCCCGGTCGCGCAATTGATGGAATGCGCTCGCCGAGCGGTCGAGCGCCACGGCCGGGTTGCCCTCAACTACGGCGAGCCGCAGGGCTTTCGGCCACTGTGCGAGTGGGTCGCCGAGCGCCACGGCGTCGCGCCTGAGCAGGTCCTCATCACCCCCGGGTCGATCATGGGCCTGTCATTCGTCGTCCGCGCGCTGTCACACGAACCGCGGCGGGTGGCGGTCGAAGCCCCCACCTACGACCGGATGGTGTCGCTGCTGCACCGTCTGGGCGCCGAGGTGGTGTCGGTGGTGCGCGCGCGCGACGGCATCGACATCGATGGCCTGCGCCGCGCCTGCGCCGGCCGGCACCCGCCTGATTTCCTCTACGTCCTGCCGACGTTCCACAACCCCACCGGGCTGACCATGGGCCCCGGCGAACGCCGTCAGCTCGTCGAACTGGCTGTGGAACGCGAGCTGGTCATCGTCGAGGACGACCCGTATGGGCTGCTCCGCGTGGACGGAGAGCCGGTCGCGTCGCTGCACGATCTGCTGAACGCGGCGGGCGCCGGGCATCTGGCGGTCCACCTCTCGTCGTTTTCCAAGACCGTCGCGCCCGGGCTGCGCGTCGGCTACGTGGTCGCGCCTCCCGCACTCGTCGCGCGCCTCCGGGAGCTGGCGACGCAGGCCTACATCTCGCCGCCGATGCTCGCCCAGGCCCAGCTCTATGAGTACCTGCGCGGCGGATATCTCGAGCCACACCTCGAGGAGCTGCGGGCATTTCTCCGCCCCCGCCGCGACGCCCTGCTGGACGCGTTCGAGCGGCGGATGCCGGCCGGTGCGCGCTGGACGCGCCCCGACGGAGGCTATTTCCTCTGGCTGGAGCTGCCCGAGGGTACGGAGGCCCACGCGCTGGCGCAGCGCTCCGCCGCCGCGGGCGTGACGATCGTCCCCGGGACCGGCTTCTTCGCCGGACGCGGCGGGGCAGGCGGTGCCCGCCTGTCGTTCAGCTTCCCGCCGGTCGCGGAGGTCCGTGCCGGAGGTGAGCGACTGGCCGAGCTGGTCGCTGCGGCGTGACTCCCCTTCCGTGGCAGCGCGAGATCGCGCATGCCATCCAGCGAGCGCACGTCGACGCCGTCGCCTACGTGCCCGACGCGCGGCTCCGGGGCATCGTCGAGGCGCTCGCCGACGGCGATGCTGCCGGCGTCCAGATCCGCATCCTCACCCGGGAGGAGGAATGCATCGCCTACGCCTGCGGCCGGCTCGCGGCAGGAGGACGGCCGATCGTGATGATGCAGTGCTCCGGCCTCGGAAACGCGCTGAACGCGCTGGGGTCGTTGTCGCTGCCCTATGGGCTGGGGCTGCCGATGGTGGTCTCGATGCGGGGCACGCTCGGCGAGGGCAACCCTGCTCAGGTGCCGATGGGGCGCGCAACGCCGGCGCTCCTCGCCGCGGTCGCGGTCCAGGCGTTCCCGCTCGCCGATCCGGTGCGGGCGCACGAGACGATGTCCGGCGTCATGGAGCTCGCATTCCGCACCGGCACCGGTGCGGCGGTCGTTCTCGAGCCCGCGCTCGGAGGTGGGCGTGAAGGCGACTGAGGCCGTGGCCTGCGCCGTTGCGCAGTCGCCTGATGCGCTGTTCGTGTCGTCCCTCGGCACCGCCACCTCGGCCCTGCGACTGGCCAGCGGCGACGGCCCCCACCTGTACCTCGGCGGGGCGATGGGCTGTGGACTCGCCGTCGCGCTCGGCGTCGCCGACGCCCGGCCGGAGCGGTCGGTCGTCGCAGTGGTGGGCGACGGCGACCTCCTGATGGGGCCCGGCTCGCTGTGGTCGCTGAGCGGGCTGCGGCCGCCCAATCTCCTGGTGCTCGTGCTGAACGACGGGCGGTACGCGATCACGGGTGGCCAGGGCATCGTCGCCCCTGACGCGCTGGCCGAGGTCGTCAGCGCGCTGCCGGGCGTCGCCTCGGCACAGGCCGCGTCGCCCGCCGACGTCAGCGCGGCGGTCCGAGGGCTTCCGCGACCGGGCGTCGTTCTGGCAAGCATCGACGAGCCCGGCTGGCCGGGTCCGAGCCCGTTCGTGGATCCACCCCTGGTGCGGCTGAGGTTCGGCCGCCACGCGGCGGGCGAAGCTCATAGACAGCGCTGATATACATACGACGTCGGGGAGGGAGGCTCCGCCAGAGTCTGACCGACTCGAAGCAGAGGAGAGGCAACTTGACGACCGAGCCGCAGGCCGAGACGCAGTACGAGCCGCTGCTGGAGCGTGACGGCGTCCAGGTGTCCCGCAGCCCGTGGGGGCCTGACGACGAGATTGGGCGGATGAACTGGATGACCGCCGAGTCCCGGCGCGAGGTGCTGGAGCACCTGGACGGACGGGCCACCTTCGACCTCGGCATCGAGTACTTCTTCGGGATGCCGTCGTGGGCAGCCGCCCACGACCCCAAGTACGAGATCTGGATGACTCACACCCCGCAGGGTTCGATCAACGACAACCTGTCCGGAGCCGGGCCGGCGGTCCACGAGAAGTACAGCTACTGCGGTGACTCCATCCACATGTACATCCACACCGGCACTCACCTGGATACGCTCAACCACCTCGGTTACTTTGGGATGTTCTGGAACGGGTGGACCGCGGAGAAGGACCTCGGGAGCCGCGCGTGGCTCAAGGGGGGCGCGGACAAGTACCCGCCGGTGATCGCCCGTGCCGTCCTGCTCGACATCGCCGGGCTGCACGGCGTGGAATGCCTCCCGGCCGGTCACGTGATCACGCCGGAGGACCTCCGCGCAGCCGCGCGGGAGCAGGGCACCGATCTCCGCCCCCGCGACGTGGTGCTGCTGCGGACCGGGCGGATGACCTGCTGGCCGGACTTCGAGACCTACATCCCTGACAATCCCGGTTTGGGGCTCGGCGGCGCCCGGTACCTGTGCGAGGACGTCGGCGCGATGTGCATCGGCACCGACGCCGTGAGCATGGACGTCGCGCCGCACGAGGAGCCTGACACGTTCGTGCCCGTGCACTGCTACATGTTCGCCACCGCCGGCGCGCAGATCATCGAGGTCCTGGATCTGGAGGAGATCGCGGCCGAGAAGGTGTACGAGTTCGCGCTGCTGGCCTTTCCGCTCAAGCTGCGCGGGGCCACCGGCTCGCCGATCCGCCCGGTCGCCGTCCCGCTGCGAGGCTGATGGCCGCCGTCCGCTTGGCGCTTTCGCAGTTCGGCGCCGAGCTGGGCGATGTGGGCGCGAACCTCGAGTCCATGCTCGCGGCGGTGGCCGAGGCGGCCGACGCCGGCGCCGACGTCGTGTGCTTTCCGGAGTTGAGCCTGAGCGGCTATCTGCTCACGATCGAGGACTACTCCGAGGCGCTACTCGACGCTGTGCGGTCCGCTGAGCGGGAACTGGCTGCGGCGAGCCGCCGGAGCGGGATCACGCTGGTGTACGGGACCCCGGCGCGCGGCGGCGATGGGTGTCTGCGCAACCTCGTGGTGCTCCAGGACGGCCACGGGGACCGGCTGGTCTACGGCAAGACCCACATGGTCGCCAAGGAGCGCCGCGTCTTCACACCGGGCAGTGCCTTCGTCGTCGACGGGCGGGGCATCGGTCTCGCCTGCTGCTACGACCTCGCCTTTCCGGAGGCGATGCGCGTCCTGGGGCTGCGGGGAGCGAGGCTGTTGATCGTGCCGATGGCCTGGGAGGTGGAGCGCGGGTTCGTGATGCGCCGGCTGATGGCGGCCCGGGCGATCGAGAACGTCGCGTACGTGGCCGGAGTCAACCAATGCGGCACTATCGGCGAGTTCCGGTTCTGCGGTGGCAGCTGCATAGTGAACCCGCTCGGCGAGGTCTGTGTCAGCGCCGGCGACGCATCCGGGCTCGTGATCGCGGATGCGGACGTCGATTGGGTGACGAGGCTTCGTGGCGGCGAAGACGACCGGCTGTACCCGCTATGGGCGGATCGGCGACCGGACCTGTACGGGTTGATCGCGACCGCCCCTTGCTCTGAAAGCGCTCATCAGGTATTAAGTCAGACATAACGACCCTCAGACACCGCTGGTCCTAACCCAAACCACGATGGTGCATCCGGAGGAGGATGGAGATGTCGGTTGATGCCTCGGTCGCAGGTGGTCAGGCTGTTGCGCGGGAAGGTGGCCCCCGTTTGCAGAAGGGTCAGCTGTCGCTGCCCAACTGCGTAGCGCTGTCGGCGGCGGTGATGGCGCCGGTGATTGCAGTGATCCTCAACGCGCCCGCCGCGGCCCCCAACGCTCAGGCTGGGCTGCCCCTGTCGTTCCTGGCCGCGTTCATCGGGACGGCCTTCGTCGCCAACACGGTTGTGCAGTTCGCGCGCCGACTGCCGTCCAGCGGGCTGTTCTACAACTATTGCAGTCATGCACTCGGCGGCGGGGCCGGGTTCTACACGGGCTGGCTGTACTTCGCTGCCTACGTCCTCCTCGCCGTCGGACTGTTCACCGCCAACGGCGACTTCCTGCAGAACTACCTGCAGTCCGAGTTCAGCGTGAACATCCCATGGTGGATCCTGAGCCTGGCGCTGATGAGCCTGGTGTTCACCCTCTCGCTGCGCTCGATCAAGGCGTCCGTGCGGGTCGACCTCACGTTGCTGGGAATCGAGATCGTCGTCTTCTCGCTGCTGGCGATCATTGCCATCGCCAAGGCGGGCAACGGCAACACGCTCCACTACTTCTCGACGAGCGCGTCCTCCAAGGGGGTGAGCGGCATCGGCCTCGGCGCCGTCTTCGGAGTCCTGTCGTTCATTGGCTTCGAGTCGGCGGCCACCCTCGGAGAAGAGAGCCGAAATCCGCGGCGCAACATTCCGACCGCCGTGATCGGCGCGACCGTGATCATCGGCGTCTTCTACGTGTTCCAGATGTACGCGCTGTCGGCGGGCTACCACCTCAACAACCCGCACCAGCTCGCCAAGTTCATCAACGACCCGACGCCGTTCCCCACCCTCGCTCACCGCTACGCGAACTGGATGACGAACATCATCGACATCGCCGGCGTGTTCGGACTGTTCTCCTGCTTCCTGGCGGTCCAGAACGCGACCGTGCGCGTCATCTTCTCGATGGGTCGTGACAAGGTGCTGCCGGGCGCGCTGGGCGCCGTCCACCGGCGCTTCCATTCGCCGTTTGCCGCGATCTACGTCATCACCGCGATCTCGATCGCCGGCGGCATCGGCCTCACCGCCTGGCTGGGCTCGGGGCTGACCGACGTCTACGGGTGGACCGGGTCGATCGGAACCGTCGCGATCATCCTCGTCTACATGCTGGCGAACATCGGGTTGATCCGGTTCTTCTGGCGCGATCCTGATCGCAGCATCCTCAAGCACGTCGTCGCGCCGATCCTGGGGACCGCCGCGCTCGCCTATCCGCTCTGGTCGACGGCCAAGCCGGGACAGGCCTACCCGTACAACCTCGTGTTCTGGATCGTGCTGGGGTGGGTCGTGGCCGGCGCCTTCGCCTACTACTACCTCCGATCCAGATCTCCGGAGAAGCTGGCGGCCGTCGGCCGGGTGCTGGCCGAGGATGAGGAGGACCTGGCCGAGGGCAAGCTCGTGTCCGGGCCGATACACGCCCCAACCGCCCCCTGAGTGTCGTGATCGAGGTCGACGGAAAGCAGGTGTTCACCGAGCTGGAGGAGCTTGTGGACCCGCGGCACACGGCGCTTGTCGTGGTCGACATGCAGCGGGACTTCTGCACCCCCGGCGGAGCGTTTGACCGGCTCGGCGTCGACATCTCGATGTACCCCGCGATGGTCCCGCGGCTCGTGCGCCTGGTCGACGGCGCGCGGGCCGCCGGAGTCCAGGTCATCTACATCCTGATGACGGTCCTGCCGGGCCGGGCAAGCGATTCTCCGGCCCAGATCCGCTTCAACATGCGGATGCACCTCGCCGAGGCCGATGGTGCCCCGCTCAGCTACACGACCGACGGCTCCGAAGGCCAGCAGCTGATTCCGGAGCTCGTGGCCGGCGACGGGGACCTGGTCATCAAGAAGTACCGATCGAGCGGCTTCTGGGGGACGAATCTCGACATGCTGTTGCGCAGCAACGGGATCCAGACGGTCGTCGTCGCGGGGTGCACAACGGAGGGCTGCGTCGAGTCCACCGCCCGGGACGCCATGTTCAACGACTACTACGTCGTGATCGCCGAGGACTGTGTGGCAAGCGACGACCGCGTCCAGCACGACGCGTCGCTGCTGTTGATGCGCCACCGATTCGACATCGGCAACTGCGAGCAGATCCTCGCCGAATGGGCGCACGCCCGGACGGTGGCGGGGACGACTTGACGGCGCGTCAACCGACCAGTGTCGTGATCCGGAAATTCGTGAGCAGCGTCGGGAGCGGCTGGGCGTGGCTGGCGGGGGGGGACGACCTAAGACGTACTGGTGGTCCGGCGTGGTCGTCGCCCCGCGTCAGGCGCGTCCAGACGCCGCGAGGCTGCCACCGAATTTGTGGATCATGACACGAGGAAGAGAGGGTTACATATGGACAAGCTGCGCGACCGCGTCGCGATCGTCACCGGCGGCGCGAGAGGGATCGGCGGGGCCATTGCCACGGCGTTCGCCGCCGAGGGCGCCGATGTGGTGATCGCCGACGTCCTCGGTGCGGACGTCGCGGCGCCGGTCCTGGAGGCAATCGAGGCGGCGGGCCGACGGGGCCTGCTGGTACGGACAGATGTCAGCGATGAGCACGATGTGCGCGCGATGGTGCAGCGCGCGCAGGACGAGTTCGGCGACATCGACATCCTGGTCAACAATGCCGGGACGTTCGGCCAGTACCTCTTCCACGAGCTCTCGGTGCAGGAGTGGGACCGGGTACTCGGTGTCAACCTGCGGGGGTGCTTTCTGTGCACCCGGATTGTCATCCCCCACATGCTCGCGCGCGGCCGCGGCAAGGTGATCAACGTCGCTTCGCAACTCGGCCAGATCGGTGGCACCGAGATGGTGCACTACAGCGCCAGCAAGGCCGGGGTGATTGGGCTCACCAAATCGCTGGCGCGTGAGGTCTCGAGCCGCGGCGTGCACGTGAACGCCATCGCCCCGGGGCCGATCCTCACCGAGATGATGGCCCAGGAGACCGAGGAGTGGGCCAACCAGAAGCTGTCGGAGTTGCCGATCGGCCGCTTCGGCGAGGTGCACGAGGTCGCGCCAACCGCCGTGTTCCTGGCGTCCGACGACTCGTCGTACTACGTTGGGCAGACGCTTGGTCCAAACGGCGGCGACGTGATGCTGTAGTGGGACCGCTCACGGAATCTCAACGGCCGAAAGGGGCGCGATGTTCGAATTGACCGATAGGGCGGCGATCATCACCGGAGCCGCATCCGGTATCGGTGCGGCGACCGCGCGGATCTTCGCGCGAGCGGGCGCCGACGTCGTCCTCGGTTTCTATCCCGGAGACCCGCACGACGTCGAGCCCGTGCGCGAGGCCGTGGAGGCCGCCGGCCGGCGGGCGGTCGTCGTCCCGGTCGACGTACGGGAAGCGGAGCAGGTCGACGCCCTTGTCGATCGCTGCGCGTCGGAGCTGGGGCGGGTCGACATCGCCGTCGCCAACGCCGGCATCGCCCGCACGGTGCCGCTCGAGCAGCTGGACGACGATGCGTGGTACGGAACGCTCGATGTCGACCTGACCGGCGTCTGGCGAGTGTTCCGTGCGGTCCTTCCGCACATGCAGCGAGCCGGCTACGGGCGCTTGATCGCGACGTCGTCGGTCGCCGGAACTGTCTCGGCGTGGCCGCTGCATCCCCAATACGCGGCCGCCAAGGCCGGGATCGTGGGACTGGTGCAGAACCTGGCGGTGGACTACGGTCCGGATGGCATCACCGCCAACGCCGTCGCACCGGGCGTGATCGAGACACCCCAGTCGCTGGACCCGGTCAACTCGCTCGGGCCCGAGGGTGTCGCGGCGGTGGCGCCGAAAGTACCTCTGCGCCATCGCGTCGGCGTGCCGGAGGACATCGCGTACCTGTACTGCTTCCTCGCCAGCAGCGAGGCGGAGTACGTGACCGGCCAGTTGATCGTGGCCGACGGCGCGCGTTCGCTCGCCG
This sequence comes from Solirubrobacteraceae bacterium, assembly GCA_035551695.1. GTDB lineage: Bacteria > Actinomycetota > Thermoleophilia > Solirubrobacterales > Solirubrobacteraceae > Palsa-465. The sequence goes on along the minus strand of DASZMU010000042.1, from coordinate 8,037 downwards.
GTCTGGATTGAGCATCAAACAAGTGATTGGAGTCAGATGAAGTTCGACTCGCAGTTCTTCCAGAACCGCGACCTTTCGGTCGAGGGCCCGGCGCGGGAGATCGTCGGCTACGGCGAGCACCCGCCGCTGGTGCGCTGGCCGGGCGACGCCAAGGTGGCGGTGCAGATCGTCATCAACTACGAGGAGGGCTCCGAGAAGACGTTCGCGATGGGCGACGGGGTCAACGACATCCTCTACGAGCTCCCGTTCGCGCTCGAGGGGCAACGCGACCTCGCCGTCGAGTCGATGTACGAGTACGGGAGCCGCGCGGGGATCTGGCGCATGCTGCGCGTGTTCGACAACGCCGGCATCCCGGTGACGTGGTTCGCCGCTGCAGTCGCGCTGGAGCGCAACCCGGCGGCGGCCGAGAAGCTCGCGCGCCGGGGCGACGAGGCGGCCGGCCACGGCTACCGCTGGAGCAACCACTTCGAGATGAGCCGCGACGAGGAGCGGGAGGCGATCAGGCGGGCGATCGACTCGATCGAGCGGACGACGGGCGCGCGACCGCTGGGGTGGTACTGCCGGGAGATGAGCGTCAACACGCGTGAGCTGGTGGTAGAGGAGGGCGGCTTCGTCTACGACTCCGACTGCTACAACGACGACCTCCCGTACTGGACGCGCATTCTGGACCGTCCCCACCTCGTGGTCCCGTACGGGTTGGTGGTCAACGACGCGCGGTACGTCGTCCCCCAGGGGTTCGGCAGTCCCGAGCATTTTCTCGAGATGGCCAAGGCTCATCTGGATCGACTGCTCGACGACGGGGACGACGTCAACCGGATGATGTCGATCGGCCTGCACCCGCGCATCACGGGCAACCCGGGCCGGTCCGACGCACTGGCCCGATTCATCGACTACGCGCAGTCGCTGGGGAGCGTCTGGTTCGCTCGCCGGATCGACATCGCCAACGCGTTCATCGAACAGCAGCCGTCGGACGGGTGGGTCTGACGCGGGCGGCGACGACGACGAGCGTCATGAGCTCCACTGCCCCCACGGTGGCGGACACAATCGCGCAGGTGATTGCGGTCCGGGGCGCCGACCGCGTTTTTGTCCTTCCGCGGGTCATCCGGTCCACCGGCGCAGCGCACGGGGCCGGCGCCCCGGCGGAGGCGCTGTGCCGGAGCTGACGTCACGATCGATGATCTCCGCCGCGGTGGTGCAGAGCAACCCGCGGCTCGGAGACGTCGACGGCAATCTCGCCGCGTGCGTCTTGGAGATCCGGCGCGCAGCGCAGACGGGACACGACCTCGTCGTGTTCCCCGAGTGCGCGCTCAGCGGGTACATGTTCGCGGATGCGCAGGCGACGCGCCGCTGCGCGGAGCCGGTTCCGGGGCCGTCCACCGACGCCCTGAGCGAGCGGTGCGCCGCCGACGGCGTGCACTGCGTGATCGGCCTCCTGGAGCGCGACGTCGACCTACTGCACAACACGGCCGTGCTGATCGGCCCCAACGGTCTCGTCGGGCGCTACCGCAAGTCGCACATCGCCTGCATCGGCGCGGACTGCTTCACCGTTGCCGGAGACGAGCCGTACGCGGTCCACGACACGCCGATCGGCCGGATCGGCCTGCAGATCTGCTACGACTGGCGCTTCCCGGAGATCACCCGCGTCCTCGCGCTCAACGGGGCGGAGATCATCGCCCATCCGACCAACTCGCCGGCGCCGGCACGAGAGCTCGCCGAGTTCATCACGCGCGCGCGGGCGGTCGAGAACGCGGTCTTCTTCCTGACCGCCAACCGCTGCGGCCGCGAGCGGGGGACGACGTTCTTCGGCTGGAGCCAGATCGTCGACCCCGGCGGCCGCCGGCTGGCCGAAGCCGGCGATCGCCCGGAGGTGATCACCGCGCAGCTGGATCTCGAGCTCGCGCGCGCCAAGACCAAGGAGCCCGGCGACGGCGACTACTCGGTCAGCCTGTTCGGCGACCGCCGCCCGGATCTGTACACGCCCCTCGTGAGCCCGCGGTGAGCCGTCCGCCCTCAGCTAAGGTAGGCCGTCCGTGATCGAGGCAAACGGCATCGTGCCCGTCCGCCGGGTGCGAAAGGCCTCCGAGCAGGTCGCCGATCAGCTCCGTGAGCTGATCCTCTCCGGCCAGATCGCGCCGGAGCAGCGGCTTCCAAACGAGACCGTGCTGGCGGCGCAGTTCGGTGTGAGCCGATCGACGATTCGGGAGGCATTGCGAGAGCTCTCGGCCCTGTCTCTGATCCGCACGATGAAGGGCGTCAACGGTGGCAGTTTCGTGACCGTTCCCACGGTCGAGCACATCTCGGCCTTCCTCAGTGCCAACATCGGCCTCCTCAGTCAGGCGGAGCACGTGAGCCTCGACGAGGTGCTGGAGGCGCGCGTGCTCCTGGAGGTGCCCGCGGTGCGACTGGCCGCGCGCCGCCGGACCGAGACCGATCTGGACAACCTGCGCGCGGCGATCCCCGAGCGACCGCTCGACGTCGACCAGGAGCACCGGTTCAATCTCAACAAGGACTTTCATTCGGTCCTCGTCGCCGCGTCGGGCAACACGCTGCTGTCGATCTGCGCTCAGCCCATCTTCACGGTGCTCCAGACGAGCCTCAAGCGCTCCACGCTCGGCAACCGGTTTCACTACCGCGTCGCGGAGGACCACCGCGCCCTGATGTCAAGCATCGAGTCCGGGGACGAAGCCGCCGCCGCCGAGCAGATGCACGACCACCTGAACTACCTGACGTCGACCTACAGGAAGGCCTGGCGCCATCCGGTGGCCGCCGAGCACGGTGCGGCGGCGGAGTAGGCCCGCCGCTCCATCAGCCGGTGCCGTCGCGGAGCCGGTACACCCCAAGCGCGTTCGTCCGCAGGATCATCCCGGCGGCGACCACGGCGGCTTCGTCGCCCAGCAGTCCCGGCAGCACCGTCGCCAGCGCATCGCGCCACCAGGTGGCCGCGAGAAAGTACAGCTCCGGCGTCCGCGCGGCGTCGGAGGCATACAGAAGCTTGGAGACCGGAGCCAGCTCGAGCGCTTCGGCCAGGACCTCGTCCGGCCGCGCCACGAGGGGGATCGTCAGCGACAGGTCGAAGAACACGTGGCCGTAGACATGCGCCAGCCAGCCCGCCTCCCGCACGAACGGGTAGCAGTGCAGCAGCACGAACCTGGTCTGGGCGAACCGCTCGATGACCGGCTTGAGGAGCCCCGGACGGGCATGCGGAAGCGACAGATCCTGGTCGCCGAAGCCGGTGTGGACCTGCACGGGCAGCGGGTCACCGGTCGCCTCGTTCGTCTCGAGCGCCGCCATCAGAACCGTCCGGACCAATGAGCCCTCCAGCCGATCGGCTCGCCTGGGCGGGCCCAGCGCATCAAGGTCAAGGCCACCTCGATAGGCCGCGATCGTCTTGAGCGCGACGTACCCGTTCGCGCGCGCTGCCGAGATCTCGCCCATGAGCGCGTCAAACGATTTCGGACCCAGGCGTTCGGCAACGCGCTCTATTCGCAGCACCGGCCACGCGTCACAGCCGGCAAGCTTCTTCAGCTCATCGAGGCTCGTGCCGACGCCCGGAGGCGGAAAGCCGTCGTCCAGGAGCACCACCTCGGTCCCCGTCGCCCGGAGCAGCGACGCCGCGTATGCGTCCGACGGTGTCTCGAGTCTCCGCTCGTAGACGGCCTCTTCGGTCGGTTCGCAGCCGAGCTGGGTCGCCAGAACCCGGATCGCGCGCTGGTACGTGATCCCCGTCGCGACGTGAGGCCACTGCCGCGGGTCAGTGCTCTGTGAGAACAGCCCCCGGAACTCGTCAAGGCTCTGCGGCGGCGCGCGAACGATCCCGTGCGCGGCGTGGTCGACGAGCGGGATCTCATTCAGTAGTTCCCGAAATGATCCAGCGGCTTGAATGCGTCATCTCCCGCGCTGCACAGAAGCCGTCCACGGTCCTATCTAAAGCGACGATACGACCGGTCGCCGCATCATGCAAGGCGTCCGGGCGCCGGAGGCGTGCCGTCGTCTCCGCGCCGGGCCGAGCGGGACCAGTGGTCGAGCACCATGAGGGTCTTGGTTCCCGTGACCCGTCCGGAGCGGCGCAGCGCGTTGACGACGTCCTTGAGGTGAGCGACGTTCTCCATGCGGATGCGGACGAGCGCATCCGGATCTCCGGCGACGGTGAACACCTCACGCACCTCAGGGACCTGGGTCACCGCACCGATGATCTCGTCGATCCCCGCGTTGCCGGCCATCCGCAGCTCGACGAAGGCGTCGACGGAGGGGCCGAGCTTGGCGTGGTTGAGCACCACGGTGTAGCCGGAGATGACCCCGAGCTGCTCCAGGCGGTCGATCCGGCGCTTGACCGGCGCCGGTGAGAGGTTCACGAGGCCGGCGATATCCGCGATCGTCCGGCGGGCGTCCTGGCGCAGAAGCTCGATGATCTGCCGATCGGTGTCGTCGAGTGCGGCCCAGTCGGTCACGTCCGAAGACGATACGGCGTTCCTCCCGGCTGCGCAAGAAAACCTGGGTTAGCTACCGGTGGCAAGCCGGAATCATGCGCGTCGGCGTTGAATGCTGCGAATTACTTGCGCGAGCACGCGGGTCGCGCTTTGCTTTGCGCGGTCAGCACCGTCACCCCGGGAGGGACGAGGCGCGCCATGAATCAAGGAGAAGTGGAGGCCCCAGAGCTCTTCGGCCCAGAGCAACTTGTGCTCTGCCACGACGATGAGGTGGGGCTGCGAGCGGTGATCGCGGTCGACGACACGACGCTCGGGCCCGCGCTCGGCGGTGTCCGCTTCCGTGCGTACGCGAGCGACGCTGCCGGCGTCATCGAGTGCCAGCGGCTCGCCGCCGCGATGACGCTGAAGAATGCAGTCGCTGAGCTGCCGTTCGGTGGCGGCAAGTCGGTGATTCTCAAGCGCGGTCCGGTCCGCGACCGCGCGGCCCTGATGCGCCGCTTTGGCGACTTCGTCGCCCGCACCGGGGGCGCCTACCTTCCCGGCGTCGACATGGGCACGACGGTCGAGGACCTGGCCCACATCGGCGAGTCCGGCGCCGTCGTCTCCTGCGCCGAGGAGGATCCGTCGCCCTGGACGGCGCTGGGGGTTGCGGCCGCGGTGCGCGCCGCCGTCGAGCACGTCGATCGGCGCAGCGGCGTCGACGGCGTCCGGGTCCTGATCCAGGGCGCCGGTCATGTCGGCGGCACGCTCGCGCGTGACCTCGCCGCCGACGGCGCCGAGGTCATCCTTGCCGACGTCGACGGCGAGCGCGCGGACGCACTGGCCCAGGAACTGGGCGTCAGCTCCGTCCCGGCCGACGCGGTGCTCCAGACGCGGTGCGACGTGTTCGCGCCCTGCGCCGTGGCGCGCGTGGCCACGCCGGATACCGTCGGCCGGATGAGATGCCGGATCATCGCCGGCGCCGCCAACGACACGCTGTCGGACCGCTCGGTCGCCGGCCTGCTCCAGGCCCGCGGGATCTTCTACGTGCCGGACTTCGTCGTCAATGCCGGCGGCGTCATCGACATCCACGCGCTGCGCGCCGGGTGGGACGACCAGCGGTTGGCCGGCGCGGTGGCGGCGCTGGGCGACCGCGTCCGCGAGGTGCTGGCACAGGCCGACGCGTCCGGGCAGATGCCGCTCGAGGTGGCGGAGCAGCGCGCCAAACGCATCCTGGCGGATGCTCGCGCCCGCGGGGGCGCCCGTGTTGACGCCCGCCCCCGGGTGGCCGCATGAGCGTCTCGTCCGCCCGGCCCGCCGTCGCTCGAATCGGCTCCGGGGACGGGGCGCCGTCGACGGGGGCGCTGCGTCTGGACGTCACCCTCGACGACCGGTACGCCGCCGAGTCCGGGCCGATCCTGCTGTCCGGCATCCAGGCGCTCGTGCGCCTCACGCTCGATCAGCGCCGGCTCGACGAGCGCCGCGGCCATGACACCGGCGTGTTCGTCAGCGGCTATCAGGGGTCGCCGTTGGGGGGGCTTGACCAGGAGCTGCGGCGGTCCCAGCGGTGGCTCGATCCCGCCGGCGTGGTGTTCGCCCCCGGCATCAACGAGGAGCTGGCGGCGACGGCGGTCGGCGGCACCCAGCTGCTCGGCGAGCTCGCCGGCCGGCGCAAGGAGGGCGTGACCGGCTTCTGGTTTGGCAAGAACCCCGGCCTCGACCGCGCCGCCGACGCCATCCGGCACGCCACGCTGAGCGGCACCGCCCCGCTCGGGGGCGCGGTCGCGCTGATCGGCGATGACCCCTCGGCCAAGTCCTCGACCGTCCCCAGCTCCTGCGAGCCGATCTGCCGCAGCCTGGGGTTGCCTCTGCTCGCGCCCGGGAATGTCGCGGAGATTCTGCGGTTCGGCCTGCACGCGGTGGCGCTGTCGCGCTACGCCGGGCTATGGACCGGGATGAAGCTCGTCGCCGACATCGCCGACTCGTCGGCGACCGTGCTCGCCGGCGAGGCTCTGGACCAGATCCCGTCGCTGCCGGTGCGCGACCCGCACGCGCCCCCGGTGCTGCTGCCGCCGCACAACCTCGACGCCGAGCACGACCTGATGACGGCCCGGCTCGCCCGCGTCTATGAGTACGCCCGCCTGACGTCGCTCAACCGGATCGCGTTCGAGCCGGCGCGGCCCCGGATCGGCGTCGTGGCCGCCGGGATGGGGTTTCAGGCGACGCTGCGCGCGCTCGACGATCTCGGCATCGACGCCGACGCCCGGGAGGCGATCGGCCTGCGGATCATCCAGCTTGGAATGCCGTGGCCGCTCGAGCCCAGCGTGGTGCGGGAGCTGACCGGGGGCCTCGAGACGGTGCTCGTCATCGAGGACAAGCTGCCATTCGTCGAGTCCCAGCTCAAGGAGGCGCTGTACCGGGCGCCCCACCAGCCGCTCATCGTCGGCAAGGAGGACGGGGAGGGCCGGCCGCTCCTGACGACCCGCAGCGCGCTGACCGCCGACGACGTCGCGGGAGCGCTGGTGCGCGTTGTGTCCGATCTGCCGGTGCCGGAGCGCGTCCGCGCGGTGGTGGAGGAGCGAGCCGGCGCGCTCGACCGCCCGCTTGTGGCAGCGCTGGCGGATACCCCGCAGCGCACCCCGTACTTCTGCTCCGGCTGCCCGCACAACATCTCGACCCGGGCCAGCGCCGATCAGCTGGTGGGCGTGGGGATCGGCTGCCACACGATGGTCGCGCTCGACGGCGCCGACCGGCGCGGCCAGCAGGTGGGGATCACCCAGATGGGCGGCGAGGGCGCCCAGTGGATGGGGCTCGCGCCGTTCTGCTCAGAGCCCCACTTCATCCAGAACATCGGCGACGGGACGTTCCACCACTCAGGCTCGCTCGCGATCCGGGCTGCGGTCGCCGGCGGGGTCAACATCACGTATCGGCTGCTGTACAACGACGCCGTCGCGATGACCGGCGGCCAGGCACCGGTCGGCAAGCTGCCCGTGCCGGCGTTGATCTCGGAGCTCGCTTCGGAGGGTGTGCGGCGGGTGATCGTGACGACGCCGGAGCCCGAGCGCTACCGCGGGGTGACGCTCGATCCCATCGCCCGGGTCGTCCACAGAGACTCGCTTGACGAGGCCCAGCGCGAGCTGGCGACCGTTCCCGGGGTCACCGTGCTGATCCATGACGACCGCTGCGCGACGGAGAAGCGCCGGCTGCGCAAGCGCGGCAAGCTGGAGACGCCGCCGGAGCGCGTGTGGATCAACGAGCGCGTGTGCGAGGGCTGCGGGGACTGCGGCGATCAGTCGACGTGCCTGTCCGTGGTGCCGGTGCAGACCGAGTTCGGCCGCAAGACCCAGATCCACCAGAGCTCGTGCAATCAGGACTTCTCATGCCTGAAGGGCGACTGCCCGTCGTTCTTGATGGTGACGCAGGTCGGCGGCCCACCGCCGAAGCCTGAGGTGCCGGCTCCGCCCGCGGGGCTGCCTGACCCCGTGTCGCGTTTTGACGGCGAGGTGCTCGTCCGGATGCCGGGCGTCGGCGGGACCGGCGTGGTGACGGTGTCGGCGATCCTCCAGATGGCCGCCCATCTTCAGGGGCTCCATGCGGCCGGGCTGGAGCAGATTGGGCTGGCCCAGAAGGG
>DASZMU010000041.1:0-45005 GCA_035551695.1 Solirubrobacteraceae bacterium | reverse complement strand
GTCAACGTCGGCCGTGACGAGCCGTACGACCTCGGCGAGGGCTACAACCACATGGCATTGGTCGTCGACGATCTCGACGGCCTGCTCGCAGAGCTGGCCGAGGCGGGGATCGCACCGGAGAAGGCGCCATATGCCCCGGGGGGCCGGAGCGAGTACCGCATCTGCTTCGTCGCCGACCCGGACGGCTACCGGATCGAGCTCATCGACGGCGAGTTCCCCACGCCGCAGGATCCGCCGCACCCGTCAACGACCTGAGGCCGCCCGGGCCCACCTCGCGCCCGCACGCCCGGGGCGCCCGCTGCTGCCCGCCAGCGCCCGCCAGGGCGCGGCCAGGCGGTTCGTGCGGCCGTCAGCCGGCGCTGGGGATGAGGATCCCGCGACCTTGTAGTCGCCCTCCGTCCAGGTCGGCCATCGCGTCGTTGATTGCGTCGAGTGGGTACGTGCTCGTGTGCAGGCTGACCTTCCCCTGCGCGGTCAGGGTCATCAGGTCCTGCAGGTCGGTGTACGTGCCGACGAGGTTTCCGATGAACGAGATCTCGCGGGAGATGACGTCGATCGTGGGGATGTTGATGTTCTCGCCGTAGCCGATCACGTAGTAGAAGCCGCCATCGCGGATCATCTCGATGCCGTCCTGGATCGCGCCCTTCTCGCCGACGAAGTCGATGATCGCCTCGGCGCCGAGTCCGTCGGTCATCTCCTTGATGGTGTCGACCTCGGTCCCGTCGACCCGCACGGTTTGGTCGGCCCCCATCTCGCCGGCGAGCGCGAGGGCCTTCTCGGAGGGATCGATGACGATGATCTCCGTCGGCGTGTACGCCTTCAGGCATTGGATGCCGATGTGCCCCAGGCCACCGGCGCCGATGACGACGGCGTGGGTGCCCGCGCCCAGGACCGGGATGGCCTTCTTGACCGCGTGGATGGCGGTCAGGCCCGCGTCGGCGAGCGCCGCGATGTCCTTCGGCTCCAGCCCGGGGGCGAGCTTGACGACGGAGCGTGCCGACGTGAGCAGGAAGTCGGCGAAGCCGCCATCCCGGTTGATCCCCGGGAACGAGCCGTTCAGGCAGTGCATATCGTCGCCGCGACGACACGGGCCGCAGAGGCCGCAGGAGATGAACGGGTGCACGATCACCGTGTCCCCGACCTCGACGTTCGTCACCGCGGAGCCGACCTCGTGAACCCATCCCGCGTTCTCGTGTCCCGGGGTGTACGGGAGGTCCACGCCGGACTTCTCCGCCCACTGGCCCTCCTGGATGTGCAGGTCGGTTCGGCACAAGCCCGCGGCGCCGATGCGGACGACGACGTCCAGCGGGCCCACGGCTTTCGGCTCGTCGACCTCGTCGAGCTTGAGCGCTTCGTGGTAGGCGTGCAGCCTCGCCGCCTTCATCTCACAACCCCCTCAGGTTTGTCAACCACCGGTCTCATCGGCAAAGCCTCCTCCTCCGGGTCGTCCACCGCCACCCCGTGGCGGGCCTTCAACAGCGAGCGGCAGATTCCGCCGTTGACCTCCAGGCTCATCCTCATCAGACGCGCGGTGCGCAGCCAGCGCTTGAGCCCACCGGCGCCGACCGGCTCGCCGCTGGGCAGCACGAACGCCGGCGCACCCGGTCCGGACGAGATCCCCAGGCGCTCGCGCAGCTCGACGCAGCGCCGCGCGTCCCGGACATCCGGGAGTTGCGCGACCCGCAAGGCCGCGATCTCCTCCACCGCCGCTCCGCCGGCCAGCAGCGCCTCGCACAACCGCGACTCACGGGCGACGAGCGCCTTGCGAACGAACAGCTCGCGCAGCTCGTCGAGATCGTCGTCGGCCGTCTCCCCCGGGAACGCGCCCGTGAAACCCTCGCCGCGGCCGACGGCATCGTTGATCTCCTGCCCGGTGTAGTGGTCCTCGAGACGCACGCTGACCGTGCGGAACTCCGGCAGCCGACGCACGACGTTGCGCGCGTCGGCCGCCATCAGGAAGGCGAAGTTGGGGGCGCACTGCGGCGTTGGCAGCCGCAGCACGACATCAACGTCGCCCTCGGTGGTCACCTCACAGGAGCTGACGAACCCCAGCGTCGTGATCGGCTCGTCGAGCTCCGGGTCGTGGACCTCGGCGAGTGCGTCGATCACTCGCCGAGCGCCGTCCGCAACCGGCGACCCACGCCCGCTCCGGGCGAGCGCGCCTCGTGTCATCTCCGAGCTCACGCCGACTCGACGAGCTGGGCGTCCTCCTTCGCCGCCGGCGCCTCATCGCGCAGCTGGAGCTCCGGGGGCACGTCGATCCCATACAGCTTGGCCGCGTTGAGTCCCATGATCTTCTTCTTGGTCGCGGTCGTGACCGCCGGGTAGTCGGCGTACTCGTCCGTGTTCGGCATCGTCCAGCCGACGAGGCCCTCGACCTGCCACTTGGGCTCCCAGATGGCGTAGTCGCTGGAGAACAGCATCTTGTCCTCGCCAACCCAGAACAGCAGCTCGCCCATGACCTTGTTGAAGAACCGCGGGCGGGCGTGCATCAGGCCGCCGATCACGACGGCGAGGCCGGCATAGACGTTGGGCTCCTGCGTTGCCATGAAGCAGAAGTCCTCGATCCGCGGCAACCCTACGTGCTCGATGATGAAGTTGAGCTCCGGGAAGCTCGTCGCGGCGACGTCGATGTCCTTGACGTCGAAGCCATCCTTGTCCAGCGGCCAGATCGTCGGGCCCTTGTGGGCGTGGATGTTCTTGATGCCCAGCTCCTGGCACTTGTCCAGGAAGAACTGGGCCTCCGGGTCCTTCAGCGTCCAGCCGCGCGAGCCGTTGTACCACTCGGCCGTGTAGACCTTGACCCCCTTGAGGTTGTAGCGCTTGGCGTCCTCCTCGAGCTGCTTGAGGCCCGCCTCGCCCTCACGCGGATCGAACCGGCCGTTGACGATCAGCTTGTCCGGGTACTTCTCGGCAAGCGCCGCGTTCTTGGCGGCGGTGTTGAACCCCTCCGTATACCACGACCGCAGATACGTGGACTGGAAGATCCCGACGTCGACGTGACCCTGCTCGAACACGTCGCGGACGAAGTCCTCCTCGGTGTACTTCTGGAACTTCTCGATCGGCCAATGGGTCTCCGGCGGACCGAGTCCCTGGTAGGCGTGGAAGCATTCGATCCAGCCTTTGGCGTACTGCTCCTGACCCTTCACCCAGTTTTCCGGACTTGCATCCCAGAAGTGCAGGTGACCGTCGACGACGAAGTACTTCTCACCGTCTGACTCATACATCTGGCGCTCCCCTCTCGAGCTGACAACGAATTGTGACTGTACTGCGGAGAGTCGGCGCGTGCACGCAGCACAACACCGACAACTGCACTTCTGCGAGCGGGCCCGCGCGCGTGCGAGGCGTGTGGATCTGTTTCACAGGTCGAACTCCGCCAGCCCCATGAGGGCGCGGTGCTCGCGAATCGCCTGCTGGATCGCACCCGCCGCGGGACGGTCGAGGCCGATTCCTGCGCCGACGATGAGCAGGCAGAATCCGGAGTCCTCGATCGCCTGCATCCAGCCGGCCGGCGCCCGTTCCACGGCGTCATGGAAGCGCTCCACCTCGGAGTCGCGACGCAGGAGGAGCAGGTCGGTGCCGTCGGATTGCAGCAACCAGCCGACCAGCAGGTGCACCGGCTCCTGGCTCAGGGCGGGATGAAACCCCTCCCACCAGTCGCGGTCGAGATACAGACGCTGGTTGTGGGCGCCCGTCCCGCGGACTCGCAGGTCCAGCTTGCGCTCCCACAGGAGGACGGCGCCGGCTTCCGGATGCAGGGCCTGGGCATAGGCGATGCCGAGCGGCTCGGCTTGGGCGATCACGGCGAGCGGGGCCAGGTCGGCACGCGACGGCGAGCAGTCGGCATGAGCAAAGTCGACGGTAACGCCGTCGCCGTCATCAACCGACACGCTGACACTCGTGCGCGTGCTGGAGGCGGGCTCGATCCACTCGCCGCAGATCTGGCACCGCAGCCGCTCGATATCTCGAATGTCATGCAGGCGGCTCGCCTCCTCAGGCCGTAGCACTGCTGCCACATCCGGACCGACCTCGAGGCGCTGGTTCTGACCTGCGCTCCTGGCCACACCTCCGATTGTGCAGCCTGGCACCACCTGCTCGTCCCACCTTTCGCATATCTTCGGAATCTCCGGCGTTTTACCGACATGCCGCAATCGTCTCCGCCCTGGCGGGCGCTCGGTGATACAACCGCTTCTCGATCCGCACGGCCCTGTCCCGGAGGAGAGCACCCATGCCCGCAGCAACCGCGCGACGGCAGAGTCGGACGAAGATCCACGACAAGATTCAAGAGTTGTCGTGGACTCCTACGTTCGCGACCCCAGTCGACAAGTACCCCACCGATTACACATTCGAGAAGGCGCCGAAGAAGGACCCGATGAAGCAGGTCCTCCGCTCCTACTTCCCGATGGAGGAGGAGAAGGACCAGCGCGTCTACGGCGCGATGGACGGCGCGATCCGGGGGAACATGTTCCGCCACGTCCAGCAGCGCTGGATGGAGTGGCAGAAGCTGTTCCTCAGCATCATCCCGTTCCCGGAGATATCCGCTGCGCGGGCGATGCCGCTCGCGATCAACGCGGTCCCCAACCCGGAGGTCCACAACGGGCTGGCGGTCCAGATGATCGACGAGGTTCGTCATTCGACGATCCAGATGAACCTCAAGCGGCTCTACATGAACCACTACATCGATCCCGCCGGCTTCGATATCACCGAGAAGGCGTTCGCCAACTGCTACGCCGGGACGATCGGACGCCAGTTCGGCGAGGGGTTCATCACCGGCGACGCGATCACCGCCGCCGACATCTACCTGACGATCGTCGCCGAGACTGCGTTCACCAACACGCTGTTCGTGGCGATGCCCTCGGAGGCCGCGGCCAACGGCGACTACCTGCTGCCGACGGTCTTCCACTCGGTCCAGTCGGATGAGAGCCGCCACATCTCCAACGGGTACTCCATCATCGTGATGGCGCTCGCCGACGAGCGCAATCGCGAGCTGCTCGAGCGCGATCTGCGCTACGCCTGGTGGAACAACCATGCGGTCGTCGACGCCGCGATCGGCACATTCATCGAGTACGGCACCAAGGACCGGCGCAAGGACCGCGAGAGCTATGCCGAGGCCTGGCGGCGCTGGATCTATGACGACTACTACCGCAGCTACCTGATGCCGCTGGAGAAGTACGGGCTCAAGGTGCCGCATGACCTCGTCGAGGAGTCATGGAACCGGATCTGGAACAAGGGCTACATCCATGAGGTCGCCCAGTTCTTCGCTACCGGCTGGCCGGTCAACTACTGGCGAATCGACCCGATGACCGACGAGGACTTCGAGTGGTTTGAGTACAAGTATCCGGGCTGGTACGACAAGTACGGCAAGTGGTGGGAGAACTACAGCCGGCTGCGCCATCCCAACGGCCACGGGCCGATCGCGTTCGAGGACGTCAACTACCAGTATCCGCACCGGTGCTGGACCTGCATGGTGCCGTGCCTGATCCGCGAGGACATGGTCGTCGACAAGGTCGACGACCAGTGGCGGACCTACTGCTCGGAGACCTGTCACTGGACCGACAAGGTCGCCTTCCGCCCGGAGTACAAGAACCGTGCGACGCCCTCGATGGGACGTCTCACCGGCATGCGCGAGTGGGAGACGCGCTACCACAACTGGGATCTCGCCGACATCCAGAAGGATTTGGGCTATGTCCGTGACGACGGCAAGACGCTGATTCCCCAGCCGCACCTGGATCTCGACGATCCGAAGAAGCTGTGGACGGTGGACGACTGCAAGGGCTATCCCTTCCCCAGCCCCAACGTCACGCTCAACGAGATGTCCGATTCTGAGCGCGAGGAGTTCGTCTCCAGTTACAAGGCCGGTGGGCCCGGCGGCCGGTTCGCCGGGCGCGCGTAGTCGGCGCGCGGTCGAGGGTTACGGAGATGGCATCGAGTGACCGCCGCGATTGTGGCGGTCACTCGCCTGCCTGGTAGGGGAGACAACCGCAAATGGCCCAAAGTCACACCGTGAAGTTCGAACCTGTGGACCTCGAGATCGAGGTCCGCGAAGACGAGACCGTCCTGGACGCAGCGTTCCGCCAGGGGGTCACCCTCGCGCACGGCTGCAAGGAGGGGCAGTGCTCGGCGTGCAAGTCGTTCCTGCTCTCCGGCGAGGTGGAGCTCGAACGATTCTCGACGTTCGCGCTCGCCGACTACGAGCAGGAGGAGGGGTACACGCTGCTGTGCCGGGCGCATGCGTACTCCGACCTCGAGGTCGAGCTGCTCCATTACGACGAGGAGATGCTCACGTCCGGACATCCGATCCGGGCGCTGACGACGAAGGTGAAGAGCATCGACCCGCTCACCCACGACATCTACAAGCTCTGCCTGTCGCTCGACGGGGAGGACCCGCTCGAGTACCACGCCGGCCAGTACGTCGACATCAGTATTCCCGGTACCAAGCACAAGCGGGCGTTCTCGATGGCCACGACGCCGGCGGTCACCGACCGGCTCGAGTTCATGATCAAGATGTATCCCGGCGGCAAGTTCTCGAGTCTGCTCAAGGACGACCTGTCGCCCGGCGACGAGCTTGAGATCAAGGGGCCGTTCGGCGTGTTCATCCTGCGCGAGCACACCGACAGCGACCTGATCTTCATCGGCGGGGGTGCCGGGATGGCTCCGATCTGGTCGCTGCTGTCCTCGATGGCCGAGCGCGGAATCCAGCGCAAGGTGACCTATTACTACGGCGCGCGGCAGCGCAGCGACCTGTTCCACCTCGAGGAATTCGAGCGGCTCGCGGAGCAGCTCGAGAACTTCACGTTCGTCCCCGCGCTGTCCGAGCCTTCCCCGGAGGACAACTGGGATGGCGAAGTCGGCCTGATCACTGACGTCGTCGACCGCCGCGAAGGCGACCTCAGCGGCCACGAGGGCTACCTGTGCGGGCCTCCGCCCATGATTGACGCCGCGATCTCGACGCTGGGCGCACACGGACTCGCCGAGGCGCGCATCTTCTTTGACAAGTTCACGATCACCGCAACCGAGGAGGAGCAGGAGCACGCCACGACCTGAACGCTGGGCAGGAGATGAGTTCCAGGACACCGGCCAGCGCCGCCCGGCGGACGCCGGCCACGGACTAAGAGGAAAGAGAGGGATGGTCACGTGACGGACACCCTGAGTCCTGCGGAGACGCCCACACAGACGCCGACGGGGCGCGTACGGAGCGTCCCCAAGCTCGTCTTCACCGACGCCGAGGCGGGCGCGCTCGAATTCCCTAGCTCAACGAGCCGGAAATTCAACTACTTCAAGCCCCAGCGGATGAAAGCGACGATGTACGAGGACGTCACGGTCGACGTCCAGCCTGACCCCGAGCGCTATCTGACTCAACACTGGGTGTACGGGTTCGCCAAGAGTCCCGGCGGCTACCCCAAGGAGTGGACGGAGGCGAAGTCCTCGGACTGGCACTGGTTCCGCGACCCAAACGGGGAGTGGGAGCAGACGATCTACAAGAACAACGCCCGCCTGGTGCGCCAGGTGGAGCAGAACATCGCCATCGCGCGCCACGAAGGCGCGTTCGACCGCTGGTCAGAGAGCTGGTCGGACATCGTTGCCACCCACGTCGGCGCGTGGATGCACCCGGAGCATGGCCTCGGGATGCACGTCTTCCTCCCGGCACAGCGGGACGCGCCGACCAACATGATCAACAATGCGATCTCGGTCAACTCGATGCACAAGCTGCGCACCGCGCAGGATCTTGCGCTCTTCAACCTCGAGGCGACCGACGCCCGTCCGAAATTCGACGGGAAGGCACACCTCCGAGCCTGGAACGAGGATCCGGTCTGGCAACCGGTGCGCGAGAATGTCGAGCGCCTGACCGCAATCCGCGACTGGTGCGAGGCGGTCGTGGCGGCCAACTTCGGGTTTGAGCCGCTGGTCGGCGAGCTGTTCCGCAGCGGCTTTTTGATGACGGCCGGCGCCGCCAACGGGGACTTCGTGACTCCCACGCTGGTCGGTTCCGCCGAGGGTGACTTCGAGCGTGACCTCGCCTACACCAAGGAGCTGGTCAGCGGGCTCACTCACGACGAGAAGTACGCCGAGGAGAACCGCCAGCTGTTCAGCCGTTGGCTGTCTGAGCCGATCTCGATGAGCCTCAAGGCCGCGCGCTCGCTCGAGGCGATCTGGAAGCAGGCCGAGCAGACTCCGGTCAGCTTCAAGGTAGCGTTCAAGAGCGCCCGCAGTCGCGTGCGCGAGATCCTCGACGAGATGGAAATCCCGACGCCGAAGGAGCTGGACCAATGACGTCGACCTCATCCCAGTCCCAGTACGAGTTCCATCGCGAGGCCTCGCACCGCTGCGGGGTCACCCTGATGGACAACCAGCTGGGACATGACGTAGCCGACGCCATGGAGGGCAAGGCGGGCGTGACGGTCACCCACCTGCCGTCGATGATCCGGATCGATGCCAACCGCCGGGTTGAGTTCAACTTCGGCGAGCTGAGCGAGGCAATCGGGGAGGAGTTCGACCAGAACGCGTTCGAGGAGATCATGTCGACGCACTACGGCCGGATGGTCGCCCTTGACGACCGGATGGTCTTGTTCGCCGACCCGGAGGACGCCGCCGAGTACCTGGGATTCGACCTGAAGCCGGTCTCGGGCTGAGTGAGCGGTGTGACGGCGGGCGGCGGCACGCGGCAGACGTGCCGCCGCCCGGCCGCATGCTGGGGCGGGGCGCCGCGGTGCGCACGTACGAATTTCGGATAAGGAGATGTGATCGTTAATGGCGAAGGTCCTGTGCTACCACGAGGACGCTCGGCGCTTTCTGGAGACCGGCGTCAACAAGCTCGCGGACGCGGTCAAGGTGACGCTCGGTCCCAAGGGCCGGAACGTCGTACTGGAGAAGATGGCGGGCGCACCGATGATCACCAACGACGGCGTGAGCATCGCGCAGGAGATTCACCTCTCCGATCCGTTCGAGAACATGGGCGCGCACCTCGTCCGCGAGGTGGCGAGCCAGACCAGCGATGTCGTCGGAGACGGCACGACAACGGCGACCGTCCTGGCGCAGGCGATGGTTCACGAGGGAATGCGGCGGATCGCCGAGGGTGCCAACCCCATGCTGCTGCGGCGCGGGATCGAGGATGCCGCTGACCGTGTCATCGACGAGCTGGGACGGATGGCGACGCCGGTCGCCGCCAAGGAGGAACTCGGCTACGTGGCCTCGATCGCCGCCAACAACGATTCCCGCATCGGTTCCGTCATCGCCGACGCGCTGGACGCTGTCGGCCGGGACGGCGTGATCACCGTCGAGGAGTCGCCGGCGTTTGGGCTCGACCTGGAGTTCGCCGAGGGCTTTCAGTGGGACTTCGGCTACCTCTCCCCGTACTTCGTCACGGATGCGGAGCGGATGGAGGTCGTCTTCGAGAACCCGCTGATCCTGCTCACCAACGTCACCATCTCGACCATCCAGCTGCTGATGCCGGTGCTCGAGCAGGTGATGCGCGAACAGGGCCCGCTCTTGATCGTCGCCGAGAACGTCGACGGGCCCGCGCTTGGGACGCTCGTGACCAACGCCCGCCACCAGACCTTCCGGTCGGTGGCCGTCCGGGCACCGGGATTCGGCCATCGCCGGCTGAACAACCTCCAGGACATCGCCGCGCTCACCGGCGCCGAGGTGATCGCCAAGGACAGCGGGATGAAGCTGGAGAACACGACGATCGATCGCCTAGGACGGGCACGCAAGGTGATCGTCACCGAGAACGAGACGACGATCCTCGACGGCGCCGGCGACGCCGAGGCCGTGGCGACGCGGATCACCCAGATCCGGTCTGAGCTCGAGCGGGCCGAGAACGAGCGAGACCGCGACCACCTCAAGGAGCGGATGGCGCGACTGGCCGGCCGGGTAGCGGTCATCCACGTCGGTGCGGCAACGGCCGTCGAGCTCAAGGAGAAGCAGCGGCGCACCGAGGGTGCGCTGTCGGCGACCCGGGCGGCCGTCGAGGACGGGATCCTTCCGGGCGGGGGTACGGCGCTCGTCAACGCCGAGGTTGTGCTGACCGGCGCCAACGGCAACGCCAGCGAGCAGGCGCTCGGAGCCGAGATCGTCCGCGCCGCGCTGTCCGAGCCGCTGCGCTGGATCGCGCGCAACGCCGGGCACGACGGCGACGCGGTCGTCGAGCACGTGCGTGGCCTGCCGCCGGGATGGGGACTGAACGCGCTGACCGGCGACTACGCCGAGATGATTCCGGCGGGGGTGATCGACGCCGCCAAAGTGACGCGGTCAGCGCTCCAGAACGCGGTCTCGATCGCGGCGCTGCTGCTGACGACCGAGGCGCTCGTCGCCGAGGAACTGGTGGCACAGCCGGGAGCGATCATCGCTCCCGGATTTGGCGACCTCGCCGAGGGGCTGCCCCGGCCGTCCTCGCCCGCGGGCTCGCCGGCGCCCTGACCCCCACAGCCACGACAACGTCAGGCGACCCTATTTCTCCAGCGGCGGTCCCAGCGGATAGCCGTGGCCGCCCATCGCGGTGTCGGCGATGTTGAGGAACAGGTAGAGCCCCAGTGCCGCGAACGCGAACACGACCCAGCCGGCGGCCTTGTCCAGGCTGGTGTCAGCGTTGAGGACGCCGATCGTGCGCAACACCAGCGCCACCACGACGAGGGCGATGACGGCCGTGTACGTCACCGGCAGGCGCACCGTCGCCAGCGTCAGCGCTCCCATCACTATCGCCCAGCTGATCAGGAACAACGCGATGCTCTTGTTGGCGGCGCTCGCCGGGATCAAGAACCAGTTGTGGAACAGGCCCAGCAGCAGAATCGCAAAGCTCAGCCAGAAGCCGGCGAACAGTCCGAATACCGCGGCCACCATCGTCTGTCCGAGAGCCATCGCCCAGACCGTCGAGATGATCAGTCCCAGCCCGGTCGCGGCGAAGATCACCGGCACGACGATGCCGGCCGCCGCGGTCGGCACATAGCCGACGAGCGAGAATCCCAGCGCGAGCGAGCCGACCACGAAGATCGGCAGACCGAGGATCTGCGGGTCGCCGCCGTAGAAGCCGGCCACCGCCACCGGTGTCTCGGCGGGCACGTCGACCGGTACGGACGCAGAGTGCGAAACCGATGCCATCAGCCTCTCCCTCCTTCGAGGAGCGTGTATGAGCGGCAAGTGTGCACCCTGACGTGGAGACCGCTATGGAGACTTCGCACGCCCTCGGAATCAGGGCGAATTTCCCGCCATACGCCACGAACGTGGCGTCCGGCGGGGCCGCCAGGGTGTCATCGCCGTCACAGGAGCAGGATAAGGTGACACTCCGCCTGAGCGGGTGGCGCTCTCTCCCGCCGAGTGTTCGGTGTCAGTACGACAGGCCGTCGAACATGCTGGTGTGGCTGACGCCCCGCAGCGCGCTGGAGATCTGCAGCGCGGCTCGCCGAGCGAGCCGGATCAGCCGCTTGAGCTCGTCGTTCGGCGTCCGGGCATCCGTCGCGAGCCCGCAGGATCCCGCCACTGCGCCCGCGTCGTCGGTGACCGGAACGGCGACGCAGTACAGGTTCTTTGCGAACTCCTCGAAGTCCGTCGCGTATCCGCGGGTCCGGACGTCCTTGAGGTGCGCCTCGAGTTTGGCCGGCTCGGTGATGGTGCGCCGGGTGAACGCGCGCAATTCGTGCTGCTCGATGTAGCGGTTGATCGTCGCGCTGCCGCCGGCAGCGATCAGGACCTTGCCGAGGGCAAGGGCGTGCGACGGGCCGCAGAAGCCTTGTGGCACGCCCACCGGGGGACAATCCGGAGGAGTGTGAACGTGCGTGACGACGACATCGCCGGCCTCGGAGAGGACGGCAAAGTACGCCGGTCGGTTGGCGATCCGGGCCAGGTCGTGGAGCACCGGCTCGACGACCGCCATGCTCCCCGTACGGCGCGAGCGCTCGAACAGCACGCTGATCGTCGGCCCAAGCCGGTAGCCGGCGCGGTGGGGGAGCTTCTCGATGTAGCCCTCGTCGACGAGGATGCCGATGAGGTGGTAGCACGTGGAGACGCTGATGCCGAGGTCGCGGGCAAGCGCCTTGACGGCCAGTTGATCACCGGCGCGGCTGACCCGGTCGATGATCCTGAAGATCCGTCGTGTGCTGGCGTAGGCGGAGTGTCCTGTGAGCCCGCTCAGCGCCGGGCCTGCGTCGCTCGTCAGTGACGTCGTCATGGCGCTCCTTTGCGCACACCAGCCGTGCGCAGCTCGGTCTCCATGTCACCGCTCCCGTTTGCGGCTCTTCCGGTCCATGAGGAGACGCAGAGCACCCCGCCGTAGCCCCGGGAAATGGGGTGAACGGCGGCGAATCGCCGCGCTCCTCCCTCGCGGTCGATCGTACCAGAGCAGTTGAGACCGGCTCGCAGGGTGGGCGGCAGGTGCGCCGCGTTCCGCGCTACCCTCCCGCGCACAAGCCGGACGCCCGCGAGGGCGTGCAGGCGCTCGAGGAGGGAGCACCCGGATGCCGCTGCGCCGCGGCACCGCGGACGCGGCCGCGCTGGTCTTCAGTCCGAGCTGCGGCGCGGCGGCCGGGTAGCGGCGATCGCGCGCGAACGAGCCTCCTCAAACGGTGGTGACGCTGACCACTGCCACACCCGCGAAGATGACGGCCACGCCGGCCAGCTGGACCGGGCGGAGGCGCTCGGCGAACACGAGCCGTCCCCAGCGCCTGGTGGCGACTATGCGAGCGCCGGCGCCTCGGGCAGGGCTGCGAGTGCGGCGTCGCGGTCGGACTCTGAGAACTCCGGGTCCTCGAGCTTGCCGGCCAGGTAGGCATCGTAGGCACTCAGGTCGAAGTGCCCGTGGCCGCACAGGCCGAACAGGATGACGCGCTCCTCACCGGATTCGCGGGCGGCGGTCGCCTCGTCGATGACGGCGCGGATCGCGTGGGCCGGCTCCGGCGCCGGGATGATGCCCTCGCAGCGGGCGAAGCGGACGGCGGCCTCGAACGTCTCGTTCTGGCGGTACGCGTGGGGCTCGACCATCCCGGCCTTGACGAGCGCGCACACCAGCGGCGAATCGCCGTGGTAGCGCAGCCCGCCCGCGTGAACGGGCGGCGGGACGAAGTCGTGCCCGAGGGTGTACATCGGCATCAACGGCGTCAACCCAACGGTGTCGCCGAAGTCGTAGGCGTAGACACCGCGGGTCAGCGTGGGGCAGGCCGCCGGCTCGGCGGCGATGAAGCGCGTCTGCGCCTCGCCCCGGATCACCCGGCGTAGGAACGGGAACGACAGGCCGCCGAAGTTCGATCCGCCGCCGACGCAGGCGATCACCGTGTCCGGGTACTCGCCGGCCATCTCCATCTGCGCCAGCGCCTCCTGGCCGATGACCGTCTGGTGGAGGAGCACATGGTTCAGCACGGAGCCGAGCGCGTAGTTGGTGTCCGGGTTCTGAGCGGCCACCTCGACCGCCTCCGAGATCGCGATCCCCAGCGAGCCCGTCGTGTGCTCGCGCTGCGCGCGCCCGGCCGCCGTCAGCTCGGACGGCGAGCGGTGCACGGTCGCCCCCCACGTCTCGATCATCGAGCGCCGATACGGCTTCTGGTCGTAGCTCGAGCCGACCATCCACACCTCGCACTCGAGGCCGAACATGCTGCACGCGAACGACAGCGCCGAGCCCCACTGGCCGGCGCCGGTCTCCGTCGTCAGCTTGCGGATCCCGGCCGCGGCGTTCTCGTACACCTGCGCCACCGCGGTGTTGGCCTTGTGGGAGCCGGGAGGCGAGCCGCCCTCGTACTTGTAGTAGATGTGGGCCGGTGTATCGAGCTCCTGCTCCAGGCGGCGGGCGCGATACAGCGGCGTGGGACGCCACAGCTTGTACGCCTCGCGCACGACGTCCGGGATCTCGACCTCCGGGTCTGACGCGACCTCCTGGACGATCAGGCCCATGGGGAACAGGGGCGTCAGGTCGTCCGGACCGGCGGGCTCCTTCGTGCCGGGATGAAGCGGCGGGGGAGCGGGGTGGGTCGGACCGAGATCGGCCATCAGGTTGACCCAGTGCGTCGGGATGTCCCGCTCGCCGAGCAGGAACTTGACCTGCGCCTCACCCATGTCCCTCTCCTTACGGTCGCGTCGTGGGGCGATTCTATGGGAGCGACCCGCCTGGGCGTGCGGGAATTCTCCGGCGCCGCCGGTGGCGAGGTTAGAGTCGGCGGGCGATGGCCATCCGGCTCAGCCATGCCTGAGTTTGGGCAGCGCATCGAGCGCGAGGCGCTGCGAGCTGCGGCCCACCTCCTGCCGGCCAGGTGGCAGCGGGTCATCGACGTCCTTGCGGCGCCGGTACCGCCGACGCCGGAGCCGACCGTCCCGGCGCCGGACGACGAGGGTGTCTCCCGGCTGGCCGGCATCGACCACATCGTGGTGCTGATGATGGAGAACCGATCCTTCGATCACCTGCTCGGCTATCTGTCGCTGCCCGTCGGAGAGGGCGGCCGAGGGCGCGCAGACGTCGACGGCCTGACCGGGCCGGCGACCAACGTCAATCTCATCGGCGATTCGCGCTACGCGATCCATCACCTGGACCGGACCAAGTTCGCCGGCGAACTGGAGGATCCGGACCACTCCGGGAACTCGGTGACCGAGCAGATCAACGACGGCCGCATGGACGGCTTCGCCGCCAACTTCCAGCGCATCTCGCACGCACGTGCCGCGGCCATGACGCCGCCCGGCGTCGAGCCGGACCCGGGCCTGGTGATGGGCTACTACACCGCCGCCGACGTGCCCGTGTACGACCACCTCGCCGCCGAGTACTGCATCGTCGACCGCTGGTTCAGCTCGGTACCGGGCGCCACCTGGCCGAACCGTCTGTACTCGCTGGCGGGACGCGCCGCGGGAAGCCGGGACGACATCTCCCCGCCGCTGTACGCGCTGCCGAGCTTTGTGCGCTACCTCGATGAGCGTCAGGTCGACTGGCGGTGGTACTCGTTCGACCCCGCGACGCTGCGGGCGGCCGACCCCGCGTACCGACTGAGCGACCACCACCGGTTCGCCTACGTCGACGCGCGCAAGCTGAGCACCGAGGAGCGCGCCGCGGGCGAGCTGATGCGCGAGGGATCGTCGTTCCTCGATGACGTGGCCGCCGGTCAGCTCCCGGCGGTGTCCTGGATCGACCCACACTTCAAGGACCTCGCTGTCCTGGGGCCGGACTCAAACGACGATCACCCGCCGTCGGACCTCGCCGCCGGCCAGGATCTGGTGCTGACCGTCTATCACGCCCTCAGCTCGAGCCCGCAGTGGGCGAGGACGATGCTGGTCATCGTCTACGACGAACACGGGGGCCTGTATGACCACGTGCCGCCACCGGCGGCCACCGACGACGATCCCGGCTTCCAGCGGTTGGGCGTCCGCGTTCCGGCGCTGATCGTGTCACCGCTGGTGACCCCCGGCTCCACGGCGACGGCGCTGCTGCGGCGCGACGTCCACTTCGATCACACCTCGATCATCAAGACGATCCTCGCCCGCTTCTGCGTCGTCGACGGACGCATCCCGCGGCTCACCGCCCGGGTCGCCGCCGCACCCCATCTGGGACACCTGCTGACCGCGGCGGGTGCGCCCCGGATGCAGGTTCCGGACCACAGCCACCTCACCGAGCAGGCGGTCAGCTGGCGCGCCCGTTGGTCGGAGGCCCGCTTCGCCGATCCGGTCGCGGCCGGCGGCGCTCCGGGCACCCTGACCGACTTTCAAACCGGCTACTACGAGATGGCGCGGCTCCTGCGTACCGCGGGGCTGCCCACCGGCCATCCGTAGGCCCCGCACCGGGCGGCCGGCTCGGCGGAGGAAAAACGATGGGTCCGGCGGCCGCGGCGCTAGGGGAGCGCGTCGCCCGCCGTTGATGGTTATGGACACTCGAATCCACGTCCAGGCCCGGCGGCCCAGGCGCTCGCGGCCCACGGTTGCAGCGGGCTCGGTTCTCGCCGCCGGACCGGCGGTGCTCGGAGTGTTCGTGGCGGGCGTGCTCGTGCTCGTGCTCGACGGCCACGGCATCTCCTGGCTGGCCGGCCTGGTCGCCGGGGCGGCGGCCGCCGCCGGCGTGACGGTGGCGCGTGTACGCGCTCAGGCCGACCCCCGGACGCGGGCCGGCATCCGGTCCGAGCGGCGCACCGAGCTGGCGGTCACGCCACTGGAGCAGAGCGGATGGCGGTTCCTGCACGGGGTCCTGGGCGCGGACGGCGTCTACGACCACATCGCGGTCGGTCCGGGCGGCCTGATCCTGCTGCAGAGCATGGGCCCCGGCGGCGTCGTCAGGATCAAGGCCGGACTGCCCGTCGTCGAGCGCCTCGACGACCCGGAGGCGCCGCCCCGCCTCGAGCGGCTTCGCCCCACGGCGCTGACCGACGCCACCACCCTGCGGGAGAACGTGCAGCGGATCGCCGAGCGGCGCATGTGGGTCCAGGCCGTCGTCGTGTTCTGGTCAGACTTCCCCGCCGGCTGCGTCGCCGACGGGCGCTGCGTGTACATCCACGGGTCGCGGCTGGCCGAGTGGATGATGCGCCGCCCGCACCAGTTCGACGAGAACGAGGCCGCCGAGGTGTTCGCCGCGGTCGGCAAGCTCGCCGAGCGCGGGGGCGATGTCGATCTCGCCGTCGCCGTCTGAGCCCTAGCCGAGCAGGCCCTTGGCGCGCAGTTCGTCGCGGGCTGACGGGGACTTCTTCAGCGTCTCGAGGCCCATGCCGCGCAGTACCGCGTCCTCCTTGGAGAACTGCACGTCGCGGTAGTCGACGATCTCCAGGAGGTTGCCGCTGGGGTCGCGGACGCGGAGGGATCCGGAGGCAGCGACGTCGACGCCCGCCTCGCGGAGGTCGGCACGGAGCCGCTCCTTGTCGTCGACGACGATCCCCACGTGGCGCGCGCGGTCGGCGGCGACGTCCGGCGTCTCGCTCAGCGCGATGAACTGGTCGCCGAGGTCGATCCAGGCCATCGTGCTGCGACGCCCCCGCAGCCGCACCTCGAAGAAGCGCTCGTACCAGGCAAGGGTCTCGTCGAGGTCGGAGACCTCGAAGGCGATGTGGTTGATCCCCACCAGGCGGACGCTCACCGTGAACATCACGATAATCGAACGCCGCCACCGAGCACCAGAGCACGCAAAGGAGCCGACCCGTGGATTGGTCCATACCCGCCGACGTCACCGAGCTGCTGGGCTCGATCGACGAGTTCATCGAGCGTGAGCTCGAGCCGCTGCAGCGTGCCAACCCGGACCTCTTCGACCACCGCCGGGAGTTCACGCGGACTGATACGGAGCGCGGCGGCATCCCCACCGAGCGCTGGCGCGCGCTGCTGGCTCAGGCGCGGCGGCTCGCGATCGACGCCGGCTTCTACAAGTACCCGTTCCCCTCGGCGCTGGGGGGCAACGACGGCTCCAACCTGGCGATGGCGATCATCCGGGAGCACCTCGCGCACCGGGGGCCGGGCCTGCACGCCGAGCTGTCCCACGAGGCGTCGGTCGTCGCCAACGAGCCGCTCGTGCTGGTGTTGCACGAGTACGGCACGCCGGAGCAGAGGGAGCGCTACCTGGAGCCGCTGGCCGACGGACGGCTGGCGATCGCCTTCGCGCTGACCGAGCCCGGCCACGGCAGCGACGCCACCTGGCTCCAGACCCGCGCCGAGCGCGTCGACGGCGGTTGGGAGCTCCACGGGGTCAAGCGCTTCATCACCGGCATCGACGTCGCCGAGGCGGTGCTCGTATTCGCGCGGACCTCTGGCCAGGACGGCAAGGCCGTAGGGATCAGCGCGTTCCTCGTGCCGGTGCCGACCCCGGGTCTCGACGTCCCGTACTACCACTGGTGCTTCAACATGCCGACCGACCACGGCGAGCTCACGCTCGACGGCGTCCGGGTCGGCGATGACGCGGTGCTCGGCGCGGTCGACCGGGGGCTCGACTGCGCGCAGCTGTTCGTCCATGAGAACCGGATCCGCCAGGCGGCCTCGTCCCTTGGCGCCGCCCAGTTCTGCATCGACCGGAGCATCGCCTACACCCGTGAGCGCGTCATCTTCGGCAAGCCGCTCGCCGACTACCAGGGAATCCAGTGGCAGCTGGTCGAACTGCAGACCGAAGCCGAGCTGGTCCGCAGTCTCCTGTACCGGACCGCGTGGGAGATGGATGCCCGCGGTGGGGCCTCGACGAGCGCCAAGGTGAGCGTCTCGGACAAGGTCTCGATGGTCAACTACCGCGCCAACCGGCTGGCCTGCGACGCCGCCGACCGGGCGATGCAGGTGCACGGCGGCCTGGGGTACACCCGCCATCAGCCGTTCGAGTACATCTATCGCCACCACCGGCGCTACCGGATCACCGAGGGTTCGGACGAGCTCCAGCTGCGACGGATCGCCGGCCGGCTGTTCAGCTTCACCGGCGGCTGAGACGGGGGCCTTGGGATGTTATTCCGGCTATACCGGATTCAGCCCCCAAAACCCCGGCTCAGCCCACGAGCTCCAGCCCCCGGGCGAGCATCGGCGGCGTCGTGGCCGCGGCGAGCTCGAGGCCCGGGTCCGGCTCGGCCTGCCGGCGGTTGCGCTTGGCCAGCACCGACATCGTCGCCCCCAGCTTGTAGTAGCAGAGGGCTTGAAACCACTCGAGGTCAGGAGGCAGCGCAGCCGGCCCCGCCTCCCGCAAGTACTCCGACAGCAGCTCGGAAGCCACCGGCATGGCGTCAAACGCCGCCTGGTTGGCGGCGTCACGCCGGTCGGCCCGCTGCTGCACCGGGTCGGTGAAGACCATGAGCCACGCCAGGTCGTTGCGCCGGTCACCGAGCGACCAGATCTCCCAGTCGATGATCGCCGCCAGCCGGTCCCCGGCGAACTGCATGTTGCCAAGGCGATAGTCGCCATGGAGGATCGCCGGGCGACCGGCCGGACCGTCGGCCGCGGCTGGGACGCGTGCCGCGAGGGCGTCGGCCAGCGAGCGCTCGTCGCCGCGCAGGTCATCGCCCGCGGTCGCGTACAGCTGTGCCCAGCGGTCGAGCTCCTCGGCGGGCGAGAGGACGGGCTCGCCGGCCAGTTCGACCGTCGCGGGGTCGACCGCCTGCAGCCGCGCCAGCATCCGGGCCGCCGCGCGGGCTCGCGCGCCGACGACCGCGGGCGCCGGCGGAGTGGGACCCACATCCCACCGGGGCTCGTACGCCTCGCCGTCGATGAACTCCATGACGAAGAACGGAGGCGCCCCGTCGTCCTCGGCGAGCACCGCCGGGACCCGAACCCCCGCGGCGCCGTGGACCGCCTTCAGGACCCGCGCCTGCCGCAGGACGTCGCGGTTGCGCACCGGGGCCAGGCCCGGGGGCGCGACCTTGACGACCACTCGGCGCTCACGACCCCGGCCATCGCTCACCACCGCCGAGAACGTCAGGCTCGAGATCCCTCCGTGCAGTGGCTCCAGGTCGCCGGTCCGAGCCTCCGGCCATCGGCGCCGCACGGCGTCGCGGACGCGTGCCGGCAAGGCGTCGACCGCGGCCTCGGTCACGTCCGGTGTCGGTCGCGCACGACGCTGCCCGTGACCGAGAGCGAATTGAGCGTCTGGCCGCCGTCGATCACCAGCTCCTGGCCCGTCGTGGTGCCGGCGGCCGGCGAGGCGAAGTAGGCGACGGCCTCCGCGATCTCCCCTGTCTGGACCAGCCGCCCGGCCGGGATCCGCTCGAGCCAGGCATCGATGATCTCCTGCGGCATCGACCGTACGCCCTCGCTGGCGACGAGGCCGGGCAGGACGGCGTTGGCGGTGATGCCGAGGGCGGCGTTCTCGGCGGCGACGGTCTTGACCATCCCCAGCAAGCCGGCCTTGCTGGCGCTGTACGCGACCTGCGCCGGCATGCCGTACGTGGCGGCGATGCTGGAGATGACGACGATCCGGCCGAACCGCCGCTCCCGCATGCCCCGCAGACAGGCCTGGACGACACGGAAGCTGCCCGTCAGATTGACCGACAGATCGCGCTGCCAGCGCTCCAGGTCCATCGAGTGCGCGCCACCGAAGATGGTGGGGAGCCCCGCGTTGGAGACGAGCACGTCGATGTCGTCGAGCCGCGGGAGCTCGTCCGCGACGAGGTCGACCTCATACGTGCAGCCCGGCTCGCGGTCCAGCGTGACCACATTCAGCCCGGCCGCGCTCAGCCGCTCGACGATCGCGGCGCCGATCCCCCCGGGGCGAGCGGCACCGGTCACCAGCGCGGTGAGCCGGCGCGACGACACTACGCCATCGTCAGGCCGCCGCTGACCGACAGCGTCTGGCCGGTGATGTAGCTCGTCTGCTCGGAGGCGAAGAACCGCACCGCAGCGGCGACGTCCTCCGGCTTACCGAGCCGCTTCATCGGCACCGCGCGGGCGAGGCGCTCGAGCACCTTCTCGGCGTCCGGGTGGGCGGCGGCGACGTCCCGGAGCATCTCGGTGTTGGTCGGTCCGGGGCAGACGATGTTCGCGGTCACCCCGGTGCGGGCGGTCTCGCGCGCCACCGTCTTGGTGAACGAGATGATCGCTCCCTTCGCGCCGGCATACACCGATTCCAGTGACGAGCCGACGCGGCCGGCATCGGAGCTGATGTTCACGATCCGTCCCCAGCCCCGCTCGATCATCGACGGAAGCAGCGCCCTGGTCAGGCGAAGACCGCCCTTGAAGTTGACCTCGATCACCTCCTGCCAGAACGCCTCGTCGGTTTCGATGAACGGCTTGAGCTCATCCCACCCAGCGACGTTGACCAGCACGTCGATCTCGCCGAATTCCGCACGAGCCTGCTCGATCCCGGCGGCGACACTGTCCGCGCTGCGCACGTCCATCTCGACGGCGAGCGCACGACCTCCGCTGTCCTCGATCCGGCCCGCGTTCTCGTACGCCTGCTGCATGCGGATGTCGGCGATGACCGTCGCCATTCCGTCTTCGGCCAGGCCGCGGGCGATCGCCGCGCCGATTCCGCGCGCTCCGCCGGTGACCAGGGCGACGCGCGCCGGGGGGGTCGTGGACATGGCGCGGCACAATAGCCCGCGCCCGCCTGTGAGCGAAACCCCCCGTTTGGGGGCTACTGCCTCGGCCAAATTAGTTTGACGTCCAACTATCTGAGGCTAAGATCCCGGATATGAGCGTCGTCGATCATCTTCCGGTCTCGTACGAGGAGTGGCGGGCGGCGTACGGGCTGACGCCGGAGCGCGACGCTCCGTTCACGACCTTGTCCGGCGAGGAGATCGCTGCGTTGTATACGGAGCGCGATCTCCCGTCCGAGCCGGACGCGATCGGTCTGCCGGGGCAGTTTCCGTTCACGCGGGGCGTGTATCCGTCGATGTATCGCGGGCGGTTGTGGACGATGCGTCAGTTCGCCGGGTTCGGCACCGCGGAGGAGACCAACGCTCGGTTCCACTACCTGCTGGATCACGGGCAGACGGGGTTGTCGACGGCGTTTGACATGCCGTCGTTGATGGGGCATGACTCTGATCATCCGCGGTCTGAGGGCGAGGTGGGGCGCGAGGGTGTCGCGATCGACACCGTGGACGATATGGCGGCGCTGTTTGCCGGGATCCCGCTGGCGGACGTGACGGTGTCGATGACGATCAACGCGCCGGCGGCGATCATGCTGGCGTTCTACGTCGTCGCGGCCGAGCGACAGGGGGTCTCGGCGGAGCGGCTGGGGGGGACGATCCAGACCGACATCCTCAAGGAGTACATCGCCCAGAAGGAGTGGTGTTTCCCCGTCGATCCGGCGATGCGACTGGTGGGGGACATGATCGAGTGGTGCTCGCAGGCGATGCCGCGCTGGCATCCGGTCAGCATCTCCGGGTATCACATCCGGGAGGCGGGGGCGACGGCGGCGCAGGAGCTGGCGTTCACGCTCAAGGACGGGCTGACGTACGTGGAGCAGGCGGTGGCGCGCGGGTTGGACGTCGACGATTTCGCGCCGCGGCTGTCGTTCTTTTTCAACGCGCAGATCGATTTCTTTGAGGAGATCGCGAAGTACCGCGCGGCGCGGCGGATCTGGGCCAAGGAGATGCGTGACACGTTTGGGGCGCGCAAGCCGGAGTCGTGGCGGATGCGGTTTCACACTCAGACGGCCGGGGTGTCCCTGACCGCGCAGCAGCCGTTGAACAACATCGTGCGCACGGCGATTGAGGCCCTGGCCGGGGTGCTTGGCGGCACGCAGTCGTTGCACACCAACTCCTATGACGAGGCGCTGGCGTTGCCGACCGAGGACGCGGTGCGGATTGCGTTGCGCACCCAGCAGATCATCGCCGACGAGACCGGGGTGGCGAACACGATCGATCCGCTCGGCGGCGCGTATTTCGTCGAGGCGCTGACCGATCGTCTCCAGGAGCGCGCCTACGACTACTTTCACAAGATCGACGAGCTGGGCGGGATGGTGGAGGCGGTCAAGCGCGGGTTTCCGCAGCGCGAGATCGCCGACGCGGCGTTTGAGCTGCAGGAGGCGATCGACGCCGGGCGGCGCACGGTCGTGGGGGTCAATCGCTACACCGAGGGCGACGAGCAGGCGACCGAGATCCTGCGGATCGACCCTGACCTGGAGCGCAAGCAGATCGCCCGGGTGCAGGCCACCCGCGCCGACCGCGACACCGCCGCGGTCGAGGCCGCGCTGGCGGCGATCCGCGACGCTGCCGCGCAGCCCACGCGCAACCTGATGCCGCTCCTGCTCGACGCCGCCCGGGTCAACGTGACCGAGGGCGAGATCGTGCAATCGCTCCAGCAGGTGTGGGGCGACTACCGGGAGCAGCCGGTCTTCTAATGGTCGGAGCCGACCACTAAGAGCGACGCGCTTGCGCGTGCCCCGCCAGGGTGGGACCCTTGGCACACGTTCGAGCGATTCACCGAACAGGCCCGCGAGGTCGTGGTCGAAGCCCAGGTCGCTGCCCGGGGGCTGCGCCACAACTACATCGGCACCGAGCATCTGCTGCTCGGCCTGCTTGCGCAGCGCGACCGGATCCCGGCTCAGGCGCTCGCGGCGCAGGGCGTGGACGCCGACCGTGCCCGATCCTGTCTGATGACGATCGTCCGCGCCGGGGAGGAGGAGGTGACCGGTCAGATTCCCTTCACGCCGCGGGCCAAGAAGACGCTGGAGCTGGCGCTGCGGGAGAGCCTGGGCGCAGGGAACCGAGAAGTCGCCCCACAGCACCTTCTGCTGGGTCTGCTACGCGAAGGGGAGGGCGTCGCATCGCAGATCCTGAGCGCTCTCGGCGTCGACGCCGAGAGCCTGCGGAAGCAGATCATAATGACGTTGCCGCCACCCGGGGAGGTGATGCGCGAGGCCCACCGCCGGGGTCCGGCGAGCCCCCGCGTCGAGGTGGGGTTCGTGCTCGAGCCCTCCGCCGACGTGCGCCGGCTGCTGATGAGCGCGGGCGCCCGCGCCTTGGACGACGGGCGGACGGAGATCGAGGTCCGCGACGTCGAGGAGGCGCTGCGCCGCCGGGGCGACTCGCAGGAGCCGCCCCAGGCGTCGACGGCGTGACGATCAGGCGCCGGTCGTGAGCACCATCCGGAAGCGCGCCCGGCCGCTCATCATCTTCTCGTAGGCCTGCGCCGCCCGTTCGAGCGGGACCGTCTCGATCATCGGCTTCACGTTCTCCAGCACGCTGAAGTTCAGGGTGTCCTCCGAGTCGCGGGCGGTGCCGGACGAGTGCCCCTGAATCAGGTTGGAGCCGCCGATCAGTGCGGCCGCGGGCACCGGGATGGGATCCATCGACGCGCCGACGACGATCAGCCGGCCGCGCGGGCGCAGGCCGCCGAACACGGCGCCCATCGCCTCCGACGACGTCACCGTCGACAGGATGACGTCGGCGCCGCCAAGCCCGCGTAACGCCTCCGCGGGTTCGCCGGCGGTGGAGTCGATGTAGTGGTAGGCGCCGAGCCTGACGGCGAGCTCCTCCTTGTCCCGGCCGCGGGCGATGGCCACGGTCTCGAAGCCCATCTTGGTCGCGAACTGGACGCCGAGGTGCCCGAGGCCGCCAACGCCCAGGACGGCGACTCGGTCACCGGCGGTGGCGCCGCTGTGGCGCAGCGCGTTGTACGTCGTGATCCCGGCGCAGAGGAGCGGCCCCGCCTCCTCGGAGCGCAGGTCGTCCGGCATCGAGGCCATCGCGTTGGCTCGAACGAGGACGTCGTCGGCGTATCCGCCGTCCATCGTGATCCCTGGGATCTCCATGTTCTGGCAGTTCATGAGGTCGCCCCGGCGGCACCACTCGCAGTAGCCGCAGTTCCCGCCGAACCAGCCCACGCCGACGCGTTGCCCCACCTCCCAGCCCCGCACTCCCTCGCCGAGGGCGGAGATCTCACCGGCGATCTCGTGACCGGGGACCACCGGGTGTGTCACGCCCGGATACCCGCCCTCCTTGGCGAACATGTCGCTGTGACAGACCCCGCAGGCGTGCACCCGCACGACCGCCTGATCGAACGCCGGCTGCGGAACCTCGCGCTCCTCCAGCTCGAAGTCCCCACCCGGCTCCTTGACGACCATTGCTCTCATGCTCGGCATCTGAACACACGCTCCTTCGTACGCGCGGATATGTGGTCGTACCTTGTCTCCAGACGGTAGCTCGCCCGCGTCGGCAGAATCCCGTGGATGCCGATCACCTCACGCATCTTCGGAGAGCGCGGCAGGCGCCGCGCGCAGTCACTGGGAATCGACCCGAATCGACTGCCGCCCGGACAGTCGCCCACGGTCAAGTGGCCGGTGCTCAGTCTCGGCGCCACGCCGCGCGTCAGCACCGACGAGTGGCAGCTATCGATCGACGGCGCCGTCGGCGAGCCGTACGTGCTCGACTGGGAGCAGTTCCAGCGACTCGCCGCCACCGAATGGCACGGCGACATCCACTGTGTCACCCGCTGGTCGAAGTTCGACATGGGTTGGCGGGGCGCCGACGTGCGGCCGCTGATCGAGCGGGCGATGCCGCTGCCGGAGGCGACGCATCTGCTCGCCCACTGCTATGGCGGCTACACCACCAACATGCCGCTGTCAGACGTCCTGGAGCATCCGGCGCTGATCGCCCACCAGGCCGGCGGCGCTCCGCTCGAGCCGGATCACGGCGGCCCGGCGCGACTGCTCGTCCCTCACCTCTACCTGTGGAAGTCGGCCAAGTGGATCCAGCGCCTGGAGCTGCTCGACGCCGACCAGCTGGGGTTCTGGGAGCGCAACGGGTATCACCACCGAGGGGATCCGTGGCGCGAGGAGCGCTACAGCGTCGACGACTACGTGGCCCGCACGCTGCGCCGCCGGGCCCGCGCGGACGCCGGGCGCTAAGGCTTGTGCGGCGGCTCGCCGGTCAGCTTGGCGGCGAGCTCGTCGATCAGGTCAGACACGCGGTGCGCGGCCGGGGACCGCCGCGCCTCCGTCCACCGCTCCGACAACTCCTCCGCCGCGTCATCGAGGATCTTCGAAAAGCTCTCGTCGGTGGAGTAGTAGCCGAGCTCCTCGTCGGTGGGCCGGTCTGGCCGGCCGCCTGACGCGCCTGCGGCCGACGACGCGCGGGCCTCGCGTAGCGCCTGCTCCTGGGCCTCGCGCGCCTGGCGCACCGCGCGTTCGCGGGCGTCGCGAGCCGCCTTGAGCTCGCGCTCCATCCTGGCCAGCCGGGCCTCGAGGTCTGGATCGGCCGGCCCGCCGGCGCCACCCGCGGTCGCCGCCGGCTCCGCGCGCGTACGGGGCCGCGCGCCCGCGTCACCCGCCGTCCGGGCCCGGGCACCCACACCGCCGGCGGCCCGCAGGCGCCTGATCTCGGCGTAGGCCTCCTGCACCTCCTCGAAGCGCCGGGCGGACTCCGGCGAGCCGTTGTTGTGATCCGGATGATGCAGCTGGACGAGATGCCGGTACGCCGCCCGCAACTCCACCTCGGAGGCGGAGGCGCTGACGCCGAGGGTCTGATACGGATCGGGGCGGCCGGCCATGCTGGGCATAGGGTAGTGAGGCAACCGCCGCGCGGCCTAAGATCGAGGGCAGATGGCAATCCAGAATCCTCCGCCCACGACCCCGGAGCAGATCACCGCCGACGCGCTCGGAAGCTTTGCCGGGTCCAGCGATGCTCGCGTCCGCGAGGTGATGGAGGCTCTCGTCCGCCACCTCCACGGCTTCATCACCGAGGTCGGTCTGACGCCGGGTGAGTGGACGCAGGCGATCGAGATCCTGACGCAGACCGGGCACATCACCGACGAGCGCCGGCAGGAGTTCATCCTGTGGTCGGACACGCTCGGCGCGTCGATGCTCGTCGACGCGCTGGAGAACACACTGCCGCCCGGCGCGACCGAGTCGACAGTGCTCGGACCGTTCTACGTCCCGGGCTCACCCCTCCGTGGGTATGGAGCCAATATCGCCGAGGAGAGCGGCGCGGGGATCCCCGCGCTCGTCCACGGTCACGTGCGGAGCATGACGGGCGAGCCGATCGCCGGAGCGGAGCTCGACGTATGGCAGAACGGCATTGACCGCCTGTATACCGTGCAGCGTCCGGAGGCGCCGGAGGACCATCTGCGCGGCCGCTTCCTGACCCGGGACGACGGGAGCTACGCGTTCATCGCCGTGCGACCCGTCCCGTACACGATTCCCTACGACGGGCCCGTCGGCCGGATGCTCGAGGTCACCGGGCGCCACCCATGGCGTCCGGCGCACATCCACCTGATCGTGCGCGCCGCGGGATACCGAACGCTCACGACGCACATCTTCGACAGCGCCAGCGAGCACCTTCAATCCGACGCGGTGTTCGCGGTCAAGCCCTCGCTGATTCGCGAGTTCGTCAGCCATTCGGCCGATGAACCGGAGACCCCGCCGGCGATCAGCGGCGAGTGGGTCTCGGCAGTCAACGACCTCGTGCTCGCGCCTGAGGGCGCGATCGACCGCTGACGCCGGGCGGCGCACCACCTCTGCGGTCCCGCCGGCGTACCGATGCCCGGCCTTGACCCGCGCCACTCGGTCCTACTCAATACGATCTTGCAGAACCGAAAGGGAGGACCTATGAGATCTGCTCGCTCAGTGCTCCGTCCGGCTGTCGCCGTGGCGGCTCTCGTGGCCGCGCTGACCGTGCCGGCCACGGCGTTCGCCGGTGGCTTCACGGCTCGGCTGTTCGTCAACGGTCACCAGCCGCACGTGGGGTTCTGGCCGATCACCGTCACCGCCACGCGCGGGAGCCAGAAGCTGAGCGGCGACGTCCACTACCGGTTTCTGTACAACGGAACGGTCGTCAAGGCCTACGAGCCGGGTGGCCGGTTTCGCAACGGGGTCTACCACGACAAGCTGAAGTGGCCGACATCAGCGATCGGGCACACGATCACGCTGCAGGTCGTCGTGCAGACGAAATATGGCACCGACTACCTGAATTGGTGGATCAAGGTGCGGAAATGAGTGACCTGCCGCGGTGGGCGTCCGCGTAGGACATGCCCGGCGCAGGTGTCATCGCTGAGAGCGTGTCGCGCGCCTATGACCGCAGCGATGTGCTGCACGAGGTCAGCTTCGCCATCGAGCCCGGCGAGCTCGTCGCGCTCACCGGCCCGTCCGGCTCAGGCAAGACGACGCTCCTGCAGCTGATCGGCAGCCTCGATCGGCCGACCGGCGGGCGGATCCTCGTCGACGGCGTCGACGTGGGGGAGCTGCGCCGTCCCGCGTTGT
This sequence comes from Solirubrobacteraceae bacterium, assembly GCA_035551695.1. Lineage (GTDB taxonomy): Bacteria > Actinomycetota > Thermoleophilia > Solirubrobacterales > Solirubrobacteraceae > Palsa-465. Next base: position 17,467 of record DASZMU010000041.1, on the reverse strand, counting down.
TTCGCCGCAACAAGGTCGGCTTTGTGTTCCAGCTGCACTACCTGCTTCCCACGCTCAGCGCCCAGCAGAACGTCGAGCTTCCGTTGGCCGCCGCGCATGTCCCCCGGCGCGAGCGCGCCAACCGGGCGCGCGAGGTGCTGGGCGAGGTGGGGCTGGCCGACCGCGCCGGCGATCTGCCCGCCGAGCTCTCCGGAGGGGAACGCCAGCGCGTGGCGATCGCCCGCGCGCTCGCCAATGAGCCGCCGCTCGTGCTCGCCGACGAGCCCACGGGCGCGCTCGATACCGCCGCCTCGCGCCAGGTGTGGCGCCTGCTGTCGGACGTCCGCGCGCGCCGCGGCACGACGGTCATCATCGCCTCCCATGACGTCACCCTCGGCGAGCACGTCGACCGCTCGCTGCACCTCGTCGACGGGCGGCTGACCGAGCCCGGCGAGACGCGTGACCCGGTGCCGGGCCGCGCCGGATGACCGCCCTGACCCAGACCCTCGCCAGCCTGCGGCACCGCCCTGCGCGGGCGTTGCTGACGGCGCTGGGCGCGGCGCTGGGGATCGGCACCATCGTCGCGCTGTTGGCGGTGTCCGCCGGGGCCACGCAGACCGCCGGCAACTTCATCCGGCTCGGTCCGGGCGAGCTGGGGTTGTTCCAGAAGGACGCCTCCGACCCGACGACGTCGGTGCTGCCGGAGAGCCTGATCACGACGCTGCGCCGCCAGTCGTGGGTCGCAAACGCCCAGGGCCTGACGTTGCTCGTCAGCGGGCTGTCACGGGCGCCCGGAGCGGTCGTGTTCGGCGCCGACCCCAATGGCTTTGAGACGAGCCGGATGGTGTTCACCTCCGGGCACGCCTACACCCAGCCCAACCAGATCGTGCTCGGCGATGAGCTGGCGCCGCAGTTGCACGCCCACGTGGGCGACGTTCTCAGTCTCGCCCACCGCCGGATGCAGGTCACCGGGATCTATCACCTGGGGATCTCCGAGCAGGACCAGGGGGCGTTCATCCCGCTGTCGACCGCGCAGGCGATCACCGGCCACACCGGCGAGGTCACGACGATCGCGGTCAAGGTCGCGCCGGGCATGCGCCTGCCGGCGGCCAGGCGCCTGCTCGCCCGGCGGTTCGCAGGCCTGCTCGTCATCACCACCCCTGACGAGGCGCTGCGGGCGGGGGCGAACGGCCAGCTGATCGCCAACGTGACGCTGGTGATCGTCGTGCTCGCGCTCCTGATCGGCGGGATCGGCGTGATGAACACGATGCTCATGTCGGTGATCGAGCGCCGGACCGAGTTCGCTCTACTGTCGGCGGTCGGCTGGAGCGGCCCGCAGGTGGCGGGCCTGGTCTTCACCGAGGGGATGATCGTGAGCATCGCCGGCGCCGCCGCCGGCGTGATCATCGGGATCGTGGGCGCCCACCTGCTCATCCACGCGCTCGGCGCCGCGGCGTTCGTCTCGCCGCGCGTCACCGCCTGGGTGCTGGGGCGGGCGCTGCTGATCGGGATCCTGATCGGCGTCCTCGGCGGTCTGTATCCCGCGTGGCGAGCCGCGCATCTGTCGCCGGCGCGGACGCTGGCCCAGCAGTAGCGGCCTCGTGGTCGTGCGCCGCGGGCGCTGACGCGGTTGCAATCACCGTTTGTGGGCCTAGCATTCGGAGCGTGGAACACGAACACACACAGTTCATCGCCGCCGAGCCGACCGACGTCTTCGCGGTTCTCGGCGACGTCAGCCGGCTCCCGGAGATCGTCCCCCAGATGACCGGCGCTCAGCGCACCGATGGGGACACGGTTGTCGTCGACGCGCGGTACGAGGGCCATGACCAGCACGCCGAGGGCTGGTTTCGCCGGGACCCGGACCACCGCCGGGTCGAGTGGGGCTCGCGCTCGAGCGACTATCACGGGTGGATGCAGGTTGACCCGGACGGCGACGGCTCCCGCCTGACGCTGTTCCTCGCCACTGCCCACGGTGACGCGCCGGACTCCGAGGTGATGGGCACGCTCGACGCGATCCGCCGGCTCGTCGAGTCGCGCGTTTGATGGGCACCGCGCAGACCGCGCTACTCATCATGGACATCCAGCCGGAGCTCGTCGAGCGCTTCGGCGACACCGGGCTGGTGTCCCGTCTCTCCGAGGCAGCCGACGCGGCTCGGGCCGCCGGCGTCCGCGTGATCTACGTCAAGGTCGGCTTCCGTGAGGGTTATCCGGAGATCAGCCCGCGCAACGCCGTGTTCTCATCGATCACGCAGCGCGGCGACTTCATCGAGGGGCGCTCCAGCACCATCCACCCCGCCGTCGCCCCGCAGCCCGGTGACGTCGTCGTCACCAAACGCCGGGTCAGCGCCTTTGCGGGCAGCGACCTTGATGTCGTGCTCCGCAGCGGCGGGATCGAGACACTCGTGCTGACCGGCATCTCCACCAGCGGCGTGGTCCTGTCGACGCTGCGCCAGGCCGCCGATCTCGACTTCTCGCTCGTGGTGCTGTCCGACGGCTGCCTGGACGGAGACGATCAGGTCCATCGCATCCTGTGCGAGAAGGTGTTCCCGCGCCAAGCGGAGGTGCTGACCATGGGGGAGTGGACGGCGAGCCTCGTCTGAGCGCTCGGCCTGCGTTCAAAACACGGCGTTCGCGACGCCGCCCCGGCGGACCGTGCGGCCGGGCACAGGTCCGCGGGTCACCGGATCTTCACAACGGTTTGCCGGGTTGTTCACGGTGTCGCCGATCCGGCGACCGAAGCTGTGGCGGTGCCCGCGCAACGTCCACTGCTCGCGCTGCAGCTCCTCCGCGCGCTTCTCTTCACGGTATGGGGGCTCAGTCCGCAGCACGACCCTCCGCCGCGCGTGCTGATCGAGCGCGGGTCCGACTAAGCGCATCCCGGGGGCGCTCCGTGGTCGGTGGTCGGCCGCGGCGGTCTGCGCGGCCCTCATCGGCTCCGGTGGCCCTCCGGCAGTGGTCGGCCCCGGCGTCCGCTCCGGCACTGGTCGGAGCCGGCTTGGGTGAGGGGCGTTGAGCGAGGCCGTCCGCTGCGGGCGATGTGACCGGGAAAACGGCGGGCAACGAAGGTGGGGTGAGCGGTTGCCCTGGGGCTCCTGAGAGGTCCGTGGGCCGTGCATCATGTGCCAAATCCGGGTGCGCCCTGGAGATCTGGCACAGAACGCAGGCTCAGCCCCGGGTGTGCGCCAAATCAGCCGTGGCGATCCTAATTTGTCGCCTGGTCCACGCCACAACCCGGTGCGACAGGCGACGACCGGCCGCGCTACCCCGCTCGCACCCACAGCCGGTCGGCCAGAACCGCGGCCGCGGGCGCGGTGGCCGCCGACAGCAGCAGCGCCGACGGTGTCGGCGCCGGCAGCGCGAGGAACCGGCGCACCGGCGCGACCACGAGCGCCACGCCCAGCAGCCCGCCGGAGCCGGCGACCGCGGCGAGCACGGGGGCGCTCAGGTTGTCCCGGCTGCGGCCCGCCTGAACGGTCTGGGCAAGCTGGGTGAGGATGATGGAGGCAAAGCCGACGGTCTGCGGCGCCGCCCCGAGGGGCCCGGCGGCGAGCACGGCGGCCAACGCGGGGAGCGCCGTGGCCGCGCCCCGGCGCACGACATCGCGCACCAGCCGACGGTCGAACGTCTCGGTGCCCTCCCGCGCCAGTTCCCGGAGGTCGTGCTGACGCGGAGGCTGCACGGCGACCGCGACGGCCGGGAGCACGTCGGTCACCAGATTGACCGCCAGCACCTGCCGCGCGACGAGCACCGTGCTCCCGCCCACGACCGCGGCGCCGGCCATCAGTCCGATCTCCCCGAGGTTGCCGCCGAGCAGCAGCCCCATCGCTCCGTGCATGTTCTGCCACAGCGATCGCCCCTCCAGCAGCGCGTCGGTCAGGGTCTCGAAACGGTCGTCGGCCAGGACCAGATCGGCCGCTTGGCGCGCCACCTCGGTGCCGCCGGCCCCCATCGCCACCCCCACGTCCGCCAATCGGAGAGCCGGCGCATCGTTGACGCCGTCGCCTGTCATCGCGACCGTGTGACCGGCTTGCTGGAGGCGGTCGACGATCCGCAGCTTGTCCAGCGGCGTGATCCGGGCGATCACCGAGGCGCGATCAAAGCGCTCGGAGAGCTCACCGTTGTCTGCCGAGTCGATCTCCTCACCGGTGATCACCGCCTCCGGACCCAGCGGCAGCCCCGCGTCGGCGGCGATCGCCCGGGCGGTGGCGGGATGGTCGCCGGTCAGCATGATCACCCGCACGCCGGCCTGTTCGCAGCGGCGGACGGCGTCGCGGACGCCCGGGCGCAGCGGATCGCTGATCCCGATGAAGCCGAGCGCGCGCAAGTCACGGGGATCCTCGACCGACCCGCCCGGCGGCCCCTCGGCGACCATGAGAACCCGCAGGCCCCGCGCCGCGAGCTCCTCCGCGCGCCGCAGGAGCGCCTCGCGGCCGGCGTCGTCCAGTGCGGCGCCGTCCAGACCGCGGCGGGTGCAGCGCTCCGCCACCGCCTCGGTGGCCCCCTTCACGCACAGCCGCTCGTCCAGCGCGGTCGCATGCAGCGACCTGACGGGATCGAACGGAGCCTCGGCCCGCCGGGCGACGCCCAATCCCGGCGCCAGCCCCGCGGTCTGAGCGGCATCGATGATCGAGGCGTCGGTGGGGTGGGCGCTCGCGTCCGGGGCATCAGGCGGCGGGCTCGCGAGCGCAGCCGTGAGCAGCACGTCGGACAGCGTCTGCGAGAGCTCCCCGGGCAGCGGCGCGGCGCCCTCCAGGTCGGCGACGAGCGTGACGGCCAGCTTCCCCTGCGTCAGGGTTCCGGTCTTGTCACAGCAGGCGACGTCGACGCGGCCCAGGGCCTCGACCGCCGACAGGCGGCGCACCAGTGCCGACCGCGAGGCCAGGCGGCGGGCCACCGAGGCCTCGGCGACTCCCGCCAGCAACGGCAACCCCTCCGGAACCGCCGCAACCGCGACGCTGGCGCCGATTGCCAGCGCTGCCAGAGGCGGCGTGCCCCGAAGCACGCCGGCGAGGGTGACGAGCGTCCCGCCGCCGACCACCACCGGCATCCCCTGGCGAAACAGCCGGTCCAGCCGCTGACCGAGCGGCGTCTCGCCTGACTCCTCCACCGCCAGGGCGGCGGCGGTCGCGCCCAGGCGCGTCTCCGTGCCGACCGCCACCACGACGGCCCTGCCGGTTCCCACGGTCACGTCGCTGCCCTCGAGCACGATGCGCTCCTCCGGGCGTTCGCCGTCCGGAGCCTTGGAGACGGGGAGTGACTCGCCTGTCAGCGACGCCTCGTCGACCTCCAGCGCGTCGGCCTCGAGCAGCCGTGCATCGGCCACGAGCCGATCGCCGGCACCGAGTACGAGGATGTCGCCGACCACGACGTGGCCGGCGTCGACCTGACGGAGGGCCCCATCGCGCAGGACGCCGGCGCGGGCGGCGCCGATCTCCCGCAGCGCCGTCACCGCCTGACCGGCCTGCCGGGTCTGCCAGGCGCCCACGGCAGCGTTCGCAGCGATGACAGCCGCGATGATTCCGACGTCGGCGACGGCGCCCACCGCCAGCGAGACTGCCGCTCCGGCACCGAGCACCGCCACGAGCGGTGACTCAAGCTGTTCGCCGATCGTTGCAGCGAAGGCCCCGCGCCGCGACCGAGAAGGGCGCTCGCGGCGGCGGCTGCGCGCCTCATCTGACCGCAGGCCCGCGGAGCGGCTTGCGGTGGCGGCAAGCACCTCCGACGGCTCCATCAGCCCCCAGCGCTCCGGCCGCGGATCGGTCAGCCGGCTGATCACCGAGCGCGCGCGGCGGCCGCCGCGCAGACGCTCCCAGCCGGAGCCGAGGGCGGCCAACGCGCCCACGTACGTCGCCTGTGACGCGCGTGCCACTCCGGGATCGCCCTGGAGGCCCCAGAGCGCTCCGGCGAGATTCGCGGCCACCGAGAATCCGGTCGACAGGTTCGACGCCTGATCACGCCGCGCGGCGGCGGTGATGATTGACGCCACCGCCGGGAGACCGGGCGCCAGGAGGTCGGCCCTCGCCTGAAAGACGGAGCTGCGGCCGGAGCTGAGGCCGATCCCGAGGTCAGAGGCGTCGAACGCCTCGGCGGCGGCGGGCGTGTCGGAGAGCACCGCAACCCGCTCGCCGCTGCGCTGACGCTCGCGGACCAGCTCAACGAGATCGGCCTCGAGCACGAGCGGCAGGTGCGCGCGGCGCGCGACCATTCGCGATGCCCGGCGATCATCACGCTCGAGCACGACGATTTCGGTCCCATGCTTCTCGCAGGCTTCGCGGACGGCGTCCAGCCCGGAGGCGAGCTTGGGCCGCAGGTCCACGTATGCGATCGGATCGCCGCGGCGCTCGTCGCGGAGCACGAGAGGCTGCTCGCCGGCGTCGACGGCCCGGCGAACCTCCGGGTCGTCCTCGTCGGCGGCCGCCGGCGGCGCCAATCGCACACGCGTGCCGTCGACGACGGCGGTCAGGCTCGTGCCGTCGAACTCGGCGTCCTGCGCCCGGCGCCGATTGGAGAACGGCAGGCCGGGGCCCCACGGGGCGCCGGCCGCGCTGAGCATCGCGGCGACCAGGTCCGTGATCTCGGCACGATCGCGCGGGCCGACGGGGGTGATCCGCGCCAGTTCCAGGCCGCTGGTGAGCACGCGGGGGCCGTCGACGAAGAGGACGTCCGGCGTGCGGATCTGTCGCTCGGGCCGGGTCCCCACCACCGTCACTCCCGCCCGCAGGACGCGGGCCGACGCGCCGGTGTCCGCCGCCTCCGAGCCGATCAGGGCCGGGCGCGGGTTGACGAGCAACAGCCCGGTCATCACCGCCCCCGCCGACCGGCGCCGGGCCGCGTGCATCACGGCGTAGACGGCGGACGCGGGGGCGATGGCCGTCAGATAGCGCTCCAGCGCGTCAGGCTGGGGTGCCGCCGGTCGCGGCTGGGGCTGCCACGCCTGGCTTCCGGTCAGCTCGACCACCAGCGGTCCGCGTAGCACCCGTGCGCCCGGCTCCAGCTTGTCCCCCGGCCTGATCCCGTCCGGCAATCCGTCGGCGCCGGCGACGGTTCCATGTCCCTCCAGCACCCGCGCCGCGAGCGGCACACGAGCGCCCGCGTCGAGGCGGACCACGGTGCCGGGCTGGGCATCACCGGTCGTGCTCACGCGCTGCTCGTATTCGCGCCACACGTCGCGTCGCAGGCGAGCCTCCGTGAATAGGCGCAGCGCCCCGGCACCGCTGACGAGAAGGCCGAGTGGCGAGCCGGACAGTGCGAGCGAGACGATCGCCGCGCCGCTCAGCATCAGCTGGGCCCGGTCCCGGCCCAGCGCGTGGCGCAGCCCGTCCCGCACCGGAGGCGTGCCCTCGACAATGCCGAGCGCGCCGGCCGCAACCGCCGGAACCTGCACGGCTGCGGTGCTGGGCTGCGCGCCGAGGATTCGCTGCGCCCCCAGGTACGCGAGGCCCAACGTGGCGCCGGCCAGGCGCGCGCCGCTCTGGATCACCGGTGCCGGATCGAGCGGGTGCGCGGGGCGGTCCTCGCCCGGAAGGTCCGGAAGCTCAATGGAGGACAGCTCGGCCAGCAGGTCCTGCATCGACGTGACGCGCTGGGAGAACTCCACCAGCACCCGCCCGGTGGTGGCATTGGCAACGGCCCGCCTGACGTCCGGTCGCCGCTCGAGGACCTCGACCGCGCGCCGCGCGACCGCCGGATCTCGGTCGATCCCGCGCACGGCGATTCGCGCCCGGCCAAAGTGCCCGGCCTGGTCGCGCAGCACCCCGGTCCACCGGCGGGCCGCCGCGCCGAACGAACGCTCGGCATCGGCGGTGGCGGCCGGATCGGCCGCATCATCCATGAAGTCCGTCAGCGGGCCTTCGAGTGTCGTCCGCAGCGCCGCCAGCTCATCGAGCAGTGACGGCTCATCGATCTCGTCCGGCGAAAATCGGATCAGGATGTTGCCGGTTGCCGGACGCGCCGACGCTTCCAGCACGCCCGGTAGGGCGCGGATGGCCCGTTCGATCCGGCCTGGGTCGCGCCCGTCCCAAAACGTCAGGTGAGCTCGCAGACGCCCGGGCGCCGCCCGGACCGGGCGCACGGGCTCGGCCACTGTCGACGCGCCCACGGGGGCTCCGCGCCGGCTACCTGCTGGGGCGGCTCCGGCCCCGCGAGCCTGACTGGCCGGGCCGGCTGTGCTGGTTGAGCGTGCGCGCCTCGGCCACCAGATCCTCCATCTCCTCGCGCGCCCGGCCCACGACGCGGCCGATCACGCGCGTCGCCTGACTGGTGACGCGCTGCATCAACTCCTCTGCACGCTCCTCGGCGGAGCGCTGCTCCGGGCCGGAGGTCGCGCCGTCGCTCATGAGCCGGCCGCGGATCCGGCGGACTTCGTGCCGGCGGCCGCGCGACGAGCTGACGTTCCAGACGCGCTCGGCTTGTTCGACCGGCCGGAGCGGCCACTGCGGGCTGTGCGGCCGGACGTGCCGGCTTGCGCGGACGCGACACCCGCACCGTTGTCCACCGCGCTTTCGCTTCCCCGCACTCCGTGGACGACGCCACGCGCGGCGCCGGCAACCACGTCCCCGGCCTTGAGCGCGCCGGCGACTCCGTAGACGGCGCCTCTGCGGAGCGTATGCCGGGCCTTGGGCGAGAGCACTGCGGCGGTGGCGGCCGCCACAAACGCCGACTCCGTGTTGAGCATGTCGTCGAGTCCCACCGGGCTTCCTCCTCGTTGGTCTACGGACCGGGGGTACCCTGCGGCTACCCGTGGGGAATGAGCCAAGACCCGGACAGCCGCCGGAGCTACGAGGCTAACACACGAGTCATGACCCGGCTCCGTCGCCGGCAGTCGCCACCTCGACGAGCGATCCGGCGCGCACGAGGCTCGGGGCGAGGTTCCAGAGTCGCAGAAGAGGTCGCTCGCCATCGCGCTCCAGGAGTGAGATCGCCGCGGGATCCATCGGCAGCACGCTCCCCAGCGCGACGTCGCTGCTCAGCCACCGGGACGCCAGGGCCCGCAGCAGCTTGCCGTGGCTGACCAGCAGGCACGGGCCGTGCAGCGGTGCCACGATCTCGAGCAGCCGCTCGACCCGCGCCCGCACCTGCCCTGGGCTCTCGCCGCCGGGACAGCCATGGCGAAAGAGGTTCCAGCCCGGCCGGAGTTCCTCGGTCTCCTCGTCGGTGAGCCCCTCGTACTCCCCGTAGTCCCACTCCACGAGCTCGTCGCACACCTGTGCATCCTGCTCGTGTCCGATCATGCGGCACGTCTCGATTGCCCGGACCTGCGGGCTGACGAGCACGTGCGTGAACCGCCGGCCGACCAGGGTCAGGCCCGCCCGCCTGGCCTGCGCTCGGCCGGTCCGCGTCAGCGGCACGTCCCGGCGTCCGGCATGGCGCTGCGCCCGGGTCCAGCTGGTGTCACCGTGTCGGAGTAGCCAGATGCTGTCCGCCACGCGTATGGCTCCTTTCTCCTGCGGCCTGAGCAGGATCGTGCGGAGTGCTCGGTGCGGGCTACCCCAAGTACGCCCGGACCGAACCCGGCCGGCGGGCGGCGGAGGGCGTTGCGCGAGAGCGCTTGACGTATTCTGATATGGGCATATGATCTGGCCGTGGCCCGGGCAGCAACCACCACCGACGCCTTCAACGCAATCGCCGAGCCCCGGCGCCGGCAACTGCTCGACGTCCTGGCCGGCGGAGAGCGCTCGGTGGGGGAACTGGTCAGCGAGTTGGGTCTGGCCCAGCCGCAGGTGTCAAAGCACCTGCGCGTCCTTCGTGAGGTCGGAGCCGTGGACGTCCGTGAGGACGGCCGCCAGCGGCTCTACCGGCTCAACGGCAGGGCACTCAAGCCGATCCACGACTGGGTCAGCGAGTACGAGCACACGTGGGACGATCGCTTTGCCGCGGTCGATGTCGTGCTGGAGGAACTTCAACAACAGGAGGAGCAGGATGGCGGCAGGAGCAGATAGCAAGCGGGCGGTCGTGACGCTGCCCAGCGACACCCAGGTCATGATCACACGCGAGTTCGACGCGCCCCGCCGGCTCGTGTACAGAGCCTGGACGACGCCGGATCTCGTCAGGCGCTGGTGGTCGGCGAACCGCGGCGAGATGACGGTCGCCGACATCGACCTGCGGGTCGGAGGCGTGTGGCGCTACGCGATGATCGCCCACGGGGAGTTCGAAGTCGGCTTCCACGGCGAATATCGCGAGATCGTGCCCAACGAGAGGATCGTCTCGACCGAGGTCTACGAAGGCGCGCCGGAGGTCGAGGCGGTGACGACCGTCACCTTCGACGAGCGCGACGGCCGCACAACGGTCACGATCCTCGTCGACCATCAGCGTCGGGAGCACCGCGACGGGCATCTCAACGCTGGCATGGAGGACGGGTTGCAGGACGCGCTGAGTCTGCTTGAGCAGGTCGTCCGGTCCCTGAGCTGAGCTGGGCTCAGCCGAGCACCGGCAGGGTGCGCTCGTCGCCGAGCCGGGGCAGCGTCTCCTGCATGACGCTCGTCACCAGGCGGTAGCCCTCACCGATGTCCGGCGACGATCCGAGTCGCGCTCGCAGGTCGATCGGCTCGAGCACCTCGATCGAGATCTTCGCCGGCAACGGAAAGCGGATGGGGAGGTCGAGGATGGTCAAACCGGCCGGCGGTCCGAGGGCGGGCGGCAGCACATTCAGCCGCAGGGTCCGGTCGAGCCGCAGCCACTGGGCTACCCGGCGCCCGCGACCGAGGAAGAGGGCCGTCTCCTGACCGCCGATCGCCACCACCGGCACGATCGGGACGCCGTGCTCCAGTGCCAGGCGAATGAAGCCGGTCCGGTGGGCGAGGTTGATCTTGTCGGACTCCCATGACGGGCGATAGGTCTCCTCGTCGCCGCCCGGATAGACCAGCAGCGCGCTGCCGCGATCGAGGGCGGTCTTCATATTGCCCGGCGATGCCGGCACCGTCCCGTATCGCTGGATCAGCGTTCGCATCCCCACGAACTTGAACACCAGATCGTGCGCGAGCTGATGAAACCTCCGATCGGTGCCGAACCGGCGAGGCAAGATCCCCGCCGACCGCAGCGGCCATCCGCAGGTACGCCTCGACGACCGGCGGCACCGCGGCAGCCCCGGTCTGCTGAGGTGGGCCTCCCATCTCACACCACTACCCCGGGCGGGCGCGCATGACGCGCCGGCCTCGGCAAGGCGGCTCGCCCCCCGCGGTGCGCGTCTCCCCGCGGCTCAGGCCAGCGACGCAAGCGCGTCGCAGAACCGGTCGGCTTCCTCCTCGGTGGTGTAGTGCAGGTAGCCGGCGCGCACCGCCCCGCCGGACGACTCCAGATCGAGTGCCGTCATCGCACCGAGGGCGTAGTAGTTGCCGTGGTAGGTGAACAGCCCCTGCTCCCCGAGCGCCACGCTGAGCCGCTCCGCGCTCCACCCGTCGCGGTTGAAGCAGAACGTTGGCGTCCGCTCGTCGATCCGGGCCGGATCGGCGATGCCGTACAGGCGCAGTCCTTCGATCTCCCGCAGGCGCGAGAGCGTGTGGCGGGTGAGGGCGCTCTCGTGCGCTTCGATGCGCGTGTACGCGACGTCGAGTCGATCGCTTCGGGTGGCCGCGTCACCGCCGAGTGACTGCACGTAGTCGATCGCCGCCAGGAAGCCGGCGAGCGCCTCGTGGGACAGGGTGCCCGTCTCGAAGCGATGGCCGGGCGGCCGCTCGTCGGCAGGGCGCACCCGGTCGGCCGGCAGCGCGCGCGCCAGCTCACTGCGGACGGCGGCGACGCCCAGGTGCGGACCAAAGTACTTGTACGCGGACGTGAGCAGCACGTCGGCGCCGAGGGCGTCGCGGTCGAGGCGGCGGTGGGGTGCCATGTGGACGGCATCGACCCACAGCAGCGCGTCCGCGGCGTGCGCGGCCGCGGAGACGCGCGGCATGTCGGTGACCGAGCCGAGCGCGTTGGAGGCCAGGGTGCAGGCGACGACTCGGGTGCGCGACGAGATCAGCGACTCCAGTCCGTCGAGATCCAGCGTGCCATCACTGCGGTCCAGCGGAGCCGTGCGCACCACCAGGCCGTGGTCGGCGGCGACGAGGAGCCACGGAGCGACATTGGCATCGTGGTCGAGTTCGGTTGCGAGGATCTCGTCGCCGGGCGACAGCGTGCGCGCCACGGCGTGGGCGAGCAGGAAGTTGATCGTCGTCGTGTTGGCGCCGAACACCACCTCCTCCGCGGCGGTGCCGAGGAAGTCGGCGGCGGCCTCACGGGCGTCATGGATCAGCCGGTCGGTGGCTTTGGACGTGGCGAACGGTCCGTCGGTGTTGGCGTTGTCGGCGATCAGGTACCGGGCGACCGCCTGCGCCACCGAGTCAGGCGTCTGGGATCCGCCCGGGCCGTCCAGGTATACGGCCGGGTGCCCTCCAACCTGGCGCTTCAGCGCCGGGAAGCGGGAGCGGATCCTCGCGATGTCCAGGGACGCCGCCGCCGCCGGATTGAGCTCAGTCAAGGTTCTCGATGATCTCGTTTGCCCGTGACCACTGGTCCGGCGGCACCACCAGGTAGATGTCACCGCGGCCGAACCGGTCGAGCGGCGCGTCCGCCGTGCAGCTGGCGTCGACGCCGAGCGCCCGCAGCTGATCGCGCCAGGCGAGCGCGGTCTCGGCGTCCTCGAACGTGCTGACCGTCTCCCAGCCCTCGAGCCTGGGGTCACCGACGGCGACGCGCTCCTCCCGCGCGGGCCGGCCCTTGAAGAATCGTCCGATCGCCACGCGGGAAGCCTACCTCGGCGGCGGAGGGAGGAGCGTCCGCGCGGGCGTCAGATCCCGCGCTCGAGTGCGAGCACGAGCAGAACGGCGGCGACCGCGGCGGCGAGCACAAGAACGACGAGGTTGGCGGCCAGGACCATCCGGATGGTGCGTGCGGGCGGCGGCGTCCGGGCGTCCGCCGGCTCGTCCGCGGGCGGCGTGGGGGAGACGCTCGTCGCCAGCGCTTCGGTCACGAACCGGTTGAGGCTCACGTGCTCGCGCTCGGCCGCCTGCGCCAGTTGCCGGTGCAGGGCGCTCGGCATGCGGACGAGAAATCGCCCGCTGTGGCTCGACGCCGGCTTGGACGCGGGCTGGTCAGGCTCTGCGGGACGGGCGCTGGAACCCTCGTCCTCGCGCTCGGCAGCCAGCCACGCTTCGAGGGCCAGTCGCAGGCGCTCTGACTCCAGCCCCGGCGCCGCCGGCTCGCGCTTCTGGCCGGCGTTGTCTCCCCGTTTCGTCCGCCGGCCGGGAGGATTCCCCTTGGTGGGCGGGGGATCACCGGGTGATATCACCCGGTTTTCGGTGGTATCACCCGGCTCTCCGGCGTCCATTTCCAGGCTTGCCCGCAGCTTGACCAGGGCGCCGGTCAGCAGGCGGGAGACGTGCGCCTGAGAGATCCCCAGCTCCCGCGCGATCTGTCGCTCCGTCTTGTCGGCGTGGAAGCGCAGGTAGACGATGCGGCGCTCCCGTTCGTCGAGGGCGCGCATGGTGCTGGCCAGCATCAGGCGGTCATCGCTGTCGGCCGACGGCTCCTCGCCGGCGCCCGGCGCCTCGTTCTCCGGTGCGAGCGGGACCGAGTCCCGCGCCCGCTCCGCAGCGAGCGCTCGCTCCACCTCGTCCTCACCGGTGTCGAGCGCCGCGGCGATCTCTGCGACGGTCGGCGATCGGCCCAGGCTGACGGCCAGTTCCGCCTGCCGGCTATGGATCCTGCGGCTGAGGCGCTGGAGCTGGCGAGGGATGCGCATCCCTGATCCACGGTCGCGGAGGTGATGGCGGATCTCCCCTTCGATCGTCGGCGTCGCGAACGTCGCAAACGCCACGCCTCTCGCCGGATCAAAGCGGTCGCTCGCCTTGATCAGGCCAACCGCACCGACCTGGACGAGGTCGTCGAGTTCGGCGTCCGGCCCGGCATAGCGGCGCGCCAAGGCCCTCACCAGCGGAAGGTGCGATTCGATCAAGCGCTCCCGCGCATCCGCGGCAGGCTGCTGCTGGGTTGAGCTCACATCTGCCACCTCATCCCGGCCCCGGAAGGCCCCCTTCGTGAGCGATATCAGGGCCATGGTACCAATCGGCCATTCACCTGCGACGGATCAGGCACATCGCTTGAGGGGACCTTCTGAGGTGTGGGGACTGAATTGGATGAGGGCATTCGCCGGGGCCTGGGCGTAACACGGACGCGCCACCGGGGCCTCCGTTGCGCCGTGGGTGCGCTCCTCGGCGTCGTCGTCATTGCGCTGCTCACCGCCGCAGGCGCGCAGGCCCTGACGCTGTCCTCGGTCGACAACACGGCGGCCCTGGCCGGCTCGGCTGTGAGCGCCGCCGCCTCACTCGCAAGCACCGCTCGGTCCCTGGCGGCTCCGACCGCAGCGGCGATCTCACTGCCGTCCGCGACCTCCGCCGGCAGCACTCCGGCTGCCTCCGGCCCGGCAGCGGCCGGCGGCGGGTCCCCCGCTCCGGCGAGCGTCCCGACACGGGCGCGGCCGCTGGTGGAGCCGATGCGGACCACAATCTCCGGCTCGTCCTCTGGCGGTACCGCTGCCGAAGGCTCTCTGCCCGCGAATCCAGTGCCGACCGGCGCCACGCATCCCCAGCCAGTGGCGGCCTCGTCGTTGGCGCAGGACACCGTCTCCGCCCTCCAGAGGGCCGGACTGACGAGCGGGCGGAGTGGGTCCGATCCGGTGCCGACGACCGCCACGCCCCCCTGGCCGGTCGCCGGCGCCGGCGGACCCAACCTCGGCAGCGAGATCATCTCCGGGAGCGGCAGAGTCATAGGCCCACGGGTCGGCTTTGTCCCGGGCCTCCTGTCCGCGCTCGACGGATCATCCGGGCGGGGTGCGGCCGCGCTCAGCGGACCTGCCGGCAAACTCCTGCCCGTTCTCTTGGGAACGCCGCCGGGTCCCGGGCGCGGCTCGGCCGGCCCGGGCGTCGGAGCTCGCGCGGGGGCGTCCAAGCGGCTCGGTGAACTGAGCGCCGCGCGTCGACCCCGTCAGCCGCTGCTCCTGCCTGCCTCCGGCCCACCGCCTGCGGCGCAGTCGTCCGCCGGCCGGGGGCCCGCCGGGCCTGTCTCCCGCCGCCGCGCTTCCGCGCGCCGCTCGGTGCGCCGCGGCGCGGCCGGCGCCACCCCGCTCCCGGCGACACCGGCCCCGCTCGTGCCCGCTCCCGTCCCCGCCGGTGTGGCCGCCGCTGCCGGCCTCGGCACCGGCTTGGGCGGCACGGCTGTCGTGCTCTTCGTCATCGCGGCGATCTGGCTGCTCCACCTGCTGGGTGGCCGGATTCCGCTGGAGGCCACGGCGTGGCGGGAAACGCTGCTCTCGCTGCGCCTCGAACGCCCCGGTTAGCGATCGCCGGCTCAACCGCGGTTCGTGCGCCCGTCCAGGACGCCGGCCGCCCCGCCCGGTCACGGTGGCTCGGGTGGACACAGCCAGCTGCTTCGCCTCCGCATCGCGTGTGGCGGTGAAGCGACATGTCAATTCAGGAGAGACAACAGCATGCGATCGAAATGGATTGCGGCCGGTGTCAGCGTCCTCGCGATGGCTTTGCCCGCGACGGCGATGGCCGGCACCCCAGACCCAAGCCCGGGCGGTTCCGGCGGTTCCGGCCAGGCCCAGTTGGCCTCGCAGTGGGCCGCGACGCTGCAGAAGGCGGAGTCCCAGGCCACGGCCACCCAGAACGCCGTCAACACGAACGCGCCGGCGAGTACCGCCGGTGGCGACGTGAACGGTGGCAACAGCACCGCCGCCCAGGATGCGGCGAACCTGGCCGGCAGCGCGGCGCTCAACGGCTCCAAGACCGACCAGAGCAACACCCAGTCCCAGAGCACCAGCCCCAGCGGCGCCCCGGGATCCGGTGGCACCGGCCAGGCACAGGGCTCCTCGCAGTGGGCAGCGACACTGCAGGCGGCTCAGTCCCAGGCCACGGCCGCCCAGAACGCCGTCAACGCGAATGCGCCGGCCAGCACCGCCGGTGGCGACGTGAACGGTGGCAGCAGCACCGC
The DNA here is from genome assembly GCA_035551695.1 of Solirubrobacteraceae bacterium. GTDB lineage: Bacteria > Actinomycetota > Thermoleophilia > Solirubrobacterales > Solirubrobacteraceae > Palsa-465. The sequence goes on along the minus strand of DASZMU010000041.1, from coordinate 1,522 downwards.
CAACCAGGGCGCGACCAACGCGGCCGGCAGCCTGGCCGGCAACGGCTCAAAGACCGACCAGAGCAACACGCAGTCGCAGGATCCCAGCTCCGGCCAGTCGCAGGCGCCGGCCGCCGCCGACCCGCAGAAGCCGAGTCACGGCCAGTCGCAGGGCGGCGGGTCCGGGTCCGGTGATCCGGCGGGTTCCGGTGGTGCGGGCCAGTTCCAGGCCTCCTCGCAGTGGGCGGCGACGTTGCAGGCTGCTCAGTCAGAGGCGAACGCCAATCAGAACGCGGTCAACGCCAACGCCCCGGTCAGCATCGCCGGTGGCGATGTCAACGGCGGCGACAGCAGCGCCAACCAGGACGCAGCGAACCTGGCCGGCAGTGCCGCGCTCAACGGCTCCAAGACCGACCAGAGCAACACGCAGACGCAGACGGCGGGCTCGACCTGCTACATCGGCTGCGGCGGTTCCGGCCAGGCCCAGCTCTCGAGCCAGGGCGCGCTGACCGGGCAGTACGCGGGGTCGCAGGCCAACGCCGACCAGAACGCGGTCAACGCCAACGTTCCGGTCAGCATCGCCGGTGGCGATGTCAACGGCGGCAACAGCAGCGCCAACCAGGACGCGACGAACGCTGCCGGCAGTCTCGCCGGCAACGCGTCGAAGACGGATCAGTCCAACTCGCAGTCGCAGTCGGCGAGCTCGGATTGTCTGATCGGCTGTGGCGGTTCCGGCCAGGCGCAGTTGTCGGACCAGAATGCGCTGACCGGGCAGTACGCGGCGTCGGAGGCCAACGCCAACCAGAACGCGGTCAACGCCAACGTTCCGGTGAGCATCGCCGGTGGTGATGTCAACGGCGGGACCAGCAGCGCCAATCAGGACGCAGCGAACCTGGCGGGCAGTGCGGCGCTCAACGGGTCCAAGACGGATCAGTCCAACTCGCAGTCGCAGTCGGCGAGCTCGGATTGTCTGATCGGCTGTGGCGGTTCCGGCCAGGCCCAGCTCTCGAGCCAGGGCGCACTCACCGGGCAGTACGCGTCCTCGGAGGCCAACGCCAATCAGAACGCGGTCAACGCCAACGTTCCGGTGAGCATCGCCGGTGGTGATGTCAACGGCGGCGACAGCAGCGCCAACCAAGGTGCCCTGAACGGCTCCGGCAGCCTCGCCGGCAACCTCAGCGGCACCGAGCAGAACGGAGGCCAGACACAGACGAGCAGCTGAGGCTCGCCGGAGGGCGTCGGTCAGGCCGTCTCCACCGTCTGACCTGACGCCTCGGCGTCACAGGGATTCCCCGGCCGCTGGGGGCGGCCGGGGGTCCCGGCTCCGCAGACACGAACCTGTATGCGACTTCTCACCCGCCTCAGCTCCGCCGCTCTCTGCCTCACGGTCGTCGGGCTGTTCCTGTTCGCGAGTGGCGCCCAGGCCGACGTGGCCGGTAGCCAGCCGGCTTCCCCGGTGACCGCAACCGCGCCGGCTGCCCCAGCGACCGTGACCGCGCCGACGGTCCCCGCACCTGTCGCTGCCGGGGCGGCCACCCAGCCG
>DASZMU010000040.1:0-2166 GCA_035551695.1 Solirubrobacteraceae bacterium | reverse complement strand
CCTCAGGGGGCTCTGCCGAGGTCATCGAGGCCGACGTGACTGAACGGACGACAGCCGAAGGCGTCGTCGCCGACGCGGTCAGCGCTTTCGGCCGGCTCGACGTCGTCGTCAACAACGCCGGGATGATGCTGCTGGGACCGGCGGTCGACGCCCCGATGGAGGAGTGGGAGATCATGGTCCACCTCAACCTCCTGGGCCTCCTCTACGTCAGTCACGCGGCTACGCCACATCTGCTAGCGGCTGCGGCACGAGAACCGCGACAGGTCGCCGACCTGGTCAACGTCTCCTCCGTGGCCGGCCGCGTCGCCCGGTCCGGCAGTGCCGTGTACAACGCGACGAAGTGGGGCGTCAACGCCTTCAGTGAGGCACTGCGCCAAGAGGTCACCCGGAGGCATTTGCGGGTTGGTCTCATCGAACCGGGGGCGGTGGCGACCGAGCTGTCGAGCCACAACAGGCCAGAGATTCGGCAGACCATCGGTCAGCGGTTCGCCGGCGTCGAGCGGCTACAGGCCGCCGATATCGCCAAGGCGATTCTCTATATGGTCACGCAACCGCGACACGTCGCAATCAACGAGATCCTCATTCGCCCGACCGAGCAGGAGGGCTGAGTCGAGGACGTTCCGGATCCGACGCAGGATAACTACCGGGGTCACGCCTCGCCAGCGGCGCCAGCCACGGCGATTCACGGACGACCGTCACCGCCCCCGCGCGGGACCTCCTAGTGGTCCTGAGTGTGGGTGGGTGGGAGCTCTCTCTGCTGGCCGGAAGCTTTCTGTTGAGCGAGGAGCTGTCTGACGGCTTCGCTGTCCAGACCTTTGCCAAAACGAAGACCCCGACCGACTGGCCGAGGCGCGTCGGCGGCTGTTCGCACTTTTGCGGGTGAAGCCCAGGTGAGGAATCCCGCCGCGACGACGAGCGGGCCGCCAGTGGCTGACAGAGGCGCGCGGCGGTCTGCCGGTGCAACTCGCTGACCAGGCTCCTACGGCCGGCGAGAGCTCCGGGCATCCGCCGCAGTGGCGGCCGGAGTAGTACGTTTCGCAGGTCATGGGAGATCGCAGAGTTGCATTCGTCACTGGTGCGAGCCGTGGTATCGGCAAGGGCATCGCAATACACCTCGCCCGCGCGGGCTTTGACGTCGCGATCACCGCCCGGACCGTGGAGGAGGGTGAGCGCCGCGAGCACTCCTCGACCGCGAAGGAGTCCGACACGACTCCGTTGCCAGGGAGCCTTCGATCGACCGCTGCGGCCGTCGAGGCGGAGGGCGCGAACGCCCTCGTCGTTCCCGCGGACCTGTTGGATCGAGCGACGCTGGGCGCCGCCGCCACGACGGTGCTCGAGCGGTGGGGTCGCTGCGACGTGCTTGTCAACAATGCCCGCTACATCGGGCCGGGGCACATGGACCTCATTGCCGACACGCCGCTCCACTACTTCGAGGACCACCTCGAGGGGAACGCGGTCGCGCCAATGATCCTGATCAAGCAGTTTCTCACCACGATGCTCGAGGCCGGCGGCGGCACGATCGTAAATGTTTCGTCGGGGGCCGGCGTCGGCGACCCGCCTGCCCCCGCGGGGAAGGGTGGTTGGGGCCTGGGGTACGCCTGGAGCAAGGCGGCCGCCTACCGGATTGCAGGCCTTCTCGCGGTGGAACTCGGCGACCGAGGGATCAGGGCGTACAACCTGGAGCCGGGCTACGTCGTCACGGAACGGATCGTGCAGGACATGTCCAAGTTCGGGTTCCAGCCTTCGGGAGGCGTTACTCCGGATGTGCCCGGCGTCGTGTGCGCCTGGCTCGTCACCGACCCCGCCGCCGCCGAGCCGAACGGCCGGACCGTCCACGCCCCGACCGTCTGCGAGGAACTCGGCCTGCTGCCGGCGGGCGTCGGAATCGTCTGATCGGAGACCGTAGCGACGATCCTCCAACGTCCGGTCAAATCGTACGGCGCCGGCCCGGAAGAGCACGCCGTTCACGGGCTTGGACGCCGGCTTCGGTCCCCTCGTTCGCGAGATGGACGTCGTTTCATCCCTCGTCGTCGGCGGTCACGCAGGAGTTGGTTGAGCCGCGCCGCCTGGCGAGTCTGGTAATCGCGCTCTGCCAGGTTTGGCGCGTTGTGCGCCGCGGATGCGTAGAGGCGGGCAGCGAGCGCGAGATCGCCGTTGCGCTCGTGG
>DASZMU010000039.1:0-23249 GCA_035551695.1 Solirubrobacteraceae bacterium | reverse complement strand
TTACGGAGCCGACCACTAACGCGCACCGAACCCGCGGCGTGATCCCGTTCGTAGGGCTCACGGGTGGGATCGGCGCCGGCAAGTCCACCGCGCTCGAGGCACTGGAGCGTCTCGGCGCGGTCTGCCTGTCGACGGACCGCGTCGTCCACGAGCTCTACGAATCAGACGAGGTCCGCGCCGCTGTGCGCGAGCGCTTCGGCGAGTCGGTCATGGACGGCGCCTCCGTCAATCGCCCGGCTCTGGCCCGGGTGGCGTTTGCGACCGACGAGGGCCGCCACTGGCTCGAGCAGCTTCTGTGGCCCCGGGTGGGAGAGCGGATGGCGGCGTGGCGGCGCGACGCCGAGACGATGTCTCCGGCTCCCCGTGCCGCCGTCGTCGAGGTGCCGCTGCTCTTCGAATCCGGCTCAGACCACGGCTTCGACGCCACGATCGCGGTCATCGCCGACGAGGAGACGCGTCACGAGCGAGCCTCGGCTCGCGGCCACGAGGCGCTGTCGGAGCGTGCCGCGCGCCAGCTCAGCCAGCAGGAAAAGTCGCAGCGTGCGACGTACACCGTCGTCAATGACGGAACCGAGGCGGAGTTGGAGTCGAAGCTGTCGGCAATCCTTGACATGCTGAGTTCGTGAGTCCCTCGACGGCCACCGCGTCCGCGCGTCGCCGGTCCACGCGTGGCTCGGCGGGGGCCCGCCGCGAGGCCGCCGCTCGCCGCCGGCGGCGAGCGCTGGTGGGGGTCGCCCTCGCGGCCCTGGCGGTCGTCGGCATCGTACGCGTGCTGCCGCTCGTTCAGCGGGCGGTCAACGACCTCGGTCTCCCGCTGGACTACCCGGCGATCATTCGCCAGCAGGCGGCCGATAAGCACCTGGATCCGGCTCTGGTGGCAGCCGTCATCTACGCCGAGACCAAGTTCGACCCTCGGACGTCGTCGGCCGGGGCGGAGGGCCTGATGCAGCTCATGCCCCAGACCGCCACCTTCCTCGCCCACCGCTCCGGGGCAACCACGTTCACGACGGCCGACCTCGCCACGCCGGAGGTCAACATCGCGTACGGCAGCTACTACCTGCGCTACCTGCTGGACGAGTTCCACGGCAACACCGCGGAGGCGCTGGCCGCCTACAACGGGGGAGAGGCCAACGTCAGTCGCTGGATCTCCGAGGCACGGGCCGACGGGCATCCGTTCCGCGTCGAGGACATCGCGTTCCCGGAGACCCGCGACTACGTGCAGCGGGTGCTTCAGGCCCGGTCTCGGTACCGCCACACGTACGCTGGGCAGCTCGGCTACAGCTGAGCGCCCATCAGGGCGAAACGTGACCGCATGGCCGCTTGGACCGCCGAACACGATCCTCGACGGGCGCTAGCCTCAAATAGAGACCACTGATGCCCAGATTCGAGCTCGACAGCGCCTTTTCTCCCACCGCCGATCAGCCGGCGGCGATCGATGCCCTGGCCCAGGGCATCGAGGGCGGTGAGCGCTTCCAGACCCTGCTCGGCGCCACCGGTACCGGCAAGACGATGACGATGGCGGCGACGATGGAGGCGGTGCAGCGGCCCTCGCTCGTCATCGCGCACAACAAGACGCTGGCCGCGCAGCTGTGCAACGAGTTCCGAACCTACTTCCCCAACAACTCGGTCGAGTATTTCGTCTCCTACTACGACTACTACCAGCCTGAGGCCTACGTCCCCAGCAAGGACCTCTACATCGAGAAGGACTCCGCGATCAACCAGGAGATCGACCGCCTCCGCCACGCGGCGACCGCCAGCCTCTTCGCCCGCCGTGATGTCGTGATCGTCGCCAGCGTCTCGTCGATCTTCGGCCTCGGCTCGCCGGAGGTCTACGACGAGAACCTCCAGACGCTGAACAAGGGCGAGATGATCGACCGGGACCGGCTGCTGCGCAAGCTCGTCTCGATCCAGTACAACCGCAACGACACGGCGCTCTCCCGGGGGACCTTCCGCGTCCGCGGGGAGACGCTGGAGATCTGGCCGGCATATGCCGAGAGCGCCTACCGGATCGTGCTGTTCGGCGATGAGGTCGAGCACCTGCAGCACTTCGACCCGGTGACGGGGGAGCTGATCGAGGACGACCTCGAGCACGTCGCGATCTGGCCGGCGTCGCACTACAACGTGCGCGAGGGGATGATCGAGGACGCGGTGGCCGAGATCGGCCAGGAGCTGAACGCGCGCTGCGCCGAGCTCGAGCAGCAGGGCAAGCTACTCGAGTCCCATCGGCTGCGCCAGCGCACCCAGTACGACATGGAGATGCTGCGCGAGGTCGGCTTCTGCAGCGGCATCGAGAACTACTCGCGGATCCTCGACGGTCGCCGGCCCGGCGACCGGCCGTACTGCCTGCTCGACTACTTCCCGAATGACTTCGTCTGCTTCATCGACGAGTCCCACCAGACGGTGCCACAGATCGGCGGCATGTACGAGGGCGACCGCTCGCGCAAGCAGACGCTCGTCGACTACGGCTTCCGCCTCCCGAGCGCGCTCGACAACCGCCCCCAGACGTTTGCCGAGTTCCTCTCCATCACTCCGCAGATGGTGTTCGTGTCAGCCACCCCCGGCGAGTACGAGCGGTCGCACTCGTCGCGGATCGTGGAGCAGATCGTGCGACCGACCGGGATCGTGGACCCGGACGTGGAGGTCCGCGAGACCCGCAACCAGATCGACGACCTGATGAACGAGATCCGGGCGCGGGTCGACCGGGACGAGCGGACGCTGGTGACGACGCTGACCAAGAAGATGTCCGAGGATCTGACCGACTACCTGCTGGAGATGGGCTTCCGCGTGCGCTATCTGCACTCGGAGATCGACACCTTGGAGCGGATCCAGATCATCCGGGAGTTGCGCCTTGGCGAGTACGACGTGCTCGTCGGCGTCAACCTTCTCCGCGAGGGCCTTGATCTGCCGGAGGTCTCACTGGTCGCGATCCTCGACGCCGACAAGGAGGGCTTCCTTCGCGGCGAGACGTCGCTGATCCAGACGATCGGCCGGGCCGCCCGGAACGTCGAGGGCAAGGTCCTGATGTACGCCGACAAGGAGACGGCGGCGATGAAGGCCGCACTCTCCGAGACCGATCGCCGGCGCGGTATCCAGCGGGCCTACAACGAGGAGCACGGGATCACGCCGGAGACGATCGTCAAGGGGATCTCCGACATCGCCGAGTTCCTCATGTCCGACTCCAAGGTGCCCAAGTCCCGCCGGCGTCGGCAGCGCGCTGCCTCCTCGATGCCGCGGGAGGAGATAGAGCGGACGATCGTCGAGCTGGAGGAGGAGATGCTCGCCGCCGCCGAGGACCTGCGCTTCGAGTACGCCGCGAAGCTGCGCGACGAGATCCGCGACCTCAAGCGCGAGCTGGACGCGGCCGTCGCCGCCGGCGCCGGGTGATCGGTAGGCCCGCTCCAGTTCCGCCGCTCCCGGCCGATAAAGCGGCGTAAAGCATCCAGGGCGTCCGCTACTCTGCGGCTGCTCACCGATCGGAACCGGAGGTACTGGCGTGGCGCTGGAAAGGCAGAGCATCGAGAAGAGGGACTTCCCTGTCGGTCAGCGCGGCTATGACCCCGAAGCCGTTGACGCGCACCTGTCGGCGCTCGCCGACGAGGTCGAGGAGTACAAGCGCGCGGCGCGCCAGCGCAGCGATACGCTGGCGTCGTCGGCATCAGACCGGGTCCGCGCGATCGTCGAGGCCGCCGAGAGCAGCGCCGCCGAGATCCAGCGCGCCGCCGAGGAGGAGGCGCACGAGATCCGCGAGGAGGCGACCAACGAGGTCCGGGCCGCCCGGGACCAGGCGTCTGAACAGTCTCGGGAATACGTGGGCCGGGTGGCGGAGTCCGCGAACGCGATGCTCGAGCGGATCGGCGCCATGGAACACGAGCTTTCCGGGCTGATCGAGTCGATGCGCACGGGGTCCAACCGGCTCAACGCCGACCTGCAGCAGTTGCAGAGCCAGCTGGCGCACGTCGGCGAGGTCGTCGGTCCCCGCCCCCGGTTCGAGCCTGAGGCCGCGGCGCCGGCCGAGGCGCCCACCGGCGGTTTCGGCTACGACGCCGGGGTGGATGCGGAGCCGGGCTCGGAGAACGGAGCACTCCACGCCGAGGGGCCGGTGCCGGAGGCGGCTGAGTTCCAGGAGGTCGTCGGCGATCCCGGCCACGGTTCCGAAGGGGACGCGGCGGCCGGTCCCGGCCAGCCCGCCGGTGACACCGAGGGCGCCCGGCTGATCGCGTTGAACATGGCGCTGAACGGGACCCCGCGCGAGGAGACCGCTCGGTACCTGTCCGAGAACTTCCAGCTCGCGGACGCGGGCGGGTTGTTGGACGAGGTGTACGCGAGCGTCGACGGCTGATCGGCTGATCGCTTCGCGATCAGCTTGGGAGTTCGCCCAGGGGGCGAACTCCGGCGGCCTGGCGACTCTGCGCGGCGCTCGACGGCGGGACGGTGGCCGCCGCTCCCGGGCGACCTTTTGCACCGGTTCAGCGTGTGTGTCGCGCCAAATCCCGCGCCGCCGCTAGCGGCCGGGACGACTCCGGCGCTCGCTGCGCCGCTCGTCCCGGGCCCCCCGGTGCTCGCGCCGCGCGTCCAGGCGCCTCTCGACCGCGTCGAGGTCCGGGGCCGGCCCGTAGAGCGCCCAACCTGAGCGCACGACCGTGAGCACGACGATGATCAGGACCCACACCGGCCAGAACTGGCCCTGCGCTCCGGAGACGAGCCAGACCGCGGTGCAGAGTACGAACAGCCCCAGCGACCCGCCCGTCTCCTGGATGAGCCGCCGGGTCAGATGGGACCGGCGGGCGGCCTGGCTGAGTTCCACATGGCGGCGGCTGACCGGCATGTCCCGGCGCAGGGCATCGAGCTCTCCCGTGGTCCGGGCAGCGTAGGCTGCCTGGAGGCGCTCCTCGAGCTCATCGGTGCTGAGCCGCCCGGCGACGGCGTGCTCGTTGAGCTCGGTGATCAGCTGCTCACGGTCCTCGTCGGATGCCCGCAGCGTGGGCGGAACCCGATCCCGGAAACGGGGAGGAACTTCTTCCTCGCTCATAGCGCGAACTGTAGGTCAGATCTATGGCCCGCGGGGCATTTTCCCACGGGAACGTCTGTTCGATTGACTAGACTCGACTGGGAATGGATCAGCTCGTCGTCTCAGGTGCCCGGGAGCACAATCTGAAGGATGTGACGGTCGCAATCCCGCGGGATTCGCTGACCGTCATCACCGGCCTGTCCGGGTCCGGCAAGTCGTCGCTGGCCTTCGACACGATCTACGCGGAGGGCCAGAGGCGCTACGTCGAGTCGCTCTCGGCGTACGCCCGCCAGTTCCTGGGCCAGATGGACAAGCCGGACGTCGACTCGATCGAGGGGTTGTCGCCGGCGATCTCGATCGACCAGAAGACGACGTCGCGCAACCCGCGGTCGACGGTCGGCACCGTCACCGAGATCTATGACTATCTCCGCCTGCTCTGGGCCCGGATCGGTCACCCGCACTGCCATGTCTGCGGCCGGCCGATCACCGGCCAGTCGGCCGAGCAGATCATCGACCAGGTGATGGAGCTGGCCGAGGGGACCCGGTTCATGGTGCTCGCGCCGATCGTGCGCGGGCGCAAGGGCGAGTTCGCCAAGCAGTTCGAGGAGCTGCGCGCGGAGGGTTTTGGCCGGGTCAAGGTCAACGGCGAGCTGCGGCGGCTCGACGAGGAGATCGTCCTCGACAAGAAGTACAAGCAGGACATCGCCGTGGTCGTCGACCGTCTGGTCATGAAGCCGGACCTGCGCAAGCGCCTGGCGGACTCGATCGAGACGGCGGTCGCGCTGGCGGACGGGCTGGTGGAGATTGAGCTTGTGGAGCCGGCTAAAGCCGATTCCATTGGAGGTTCGGCTGGCGCCGAACCTCCGGCCGCCGGGCGCACGCTGACGTTCTCCGAGAAGTTCGCATGCCCGGTGCACGGGCCGAGCCTCGTCGAGCTGGAGCCGCGGATCTTCTCGTTCAACGCGCCCCACGGCGCCTGCCCGCGGTGCACTGGCCTCGGCTCCCAGATGGAGATCGACCCGGATCTCGTCGTGCCGGATCCGACGTTGTCGATCGGCGAGGGCGCCATCGCACCGTGGGCGGTCAGCGCCTCCAATTACTACGACCAGCTGACGCAGGCGATCGCCGAGCGCTACGACGTCGACCTGGACACGCCCTGGCAGGACCTGCCGCGTGATGCGCAGGAGTTCTTCCTGTACGGCACAAACGGAGAGCGCATCCAGGTCTCGTATCGCAATCGTTTCGGCCGGCGCCGCTCGTACGCGACGCAGTTCGAGGGCATCGTGCCGAGTCTCGAGCGGCGCTACCGGGAGACCGACTCCGACTATTCCCGGGAGAAGATCGAGGAGTACATGACGCTCCGGCCGTGCCCGGACTGCAAGGGCGCCCGGCTGCGCCCGGAGTCGCGGGCGGTCCTCGTCGACGGCACCGCGATCCACGAGTTCACGGCCCTGCCCGCGCGCCGCGCGCTGCAGTGGATCCGCGAGCGGGAGTTCTCGGAGCATGACCGGCGGATCGCCCGGCTCGTGCTGCGGGAGATCGAGGAGCGTCTCCAGTTCCTGGAGAACGTCGGGATCGGCTACCTGTCGATGGACAGGGCGTCGGCGACGCTTTCCGGCGGCGAGGCGCAGCGGATCCGGCTGGCGACCCAGATCGGATCCTCGCTCGTCGGCGTCCTGTACATCCTCGACGAGCCGTCGATCGGCCTGCACCAGCGTGACAACGACAAGCTCATCGCCACGCTCGAGCGGCTGCGCAACCTGGGCAACACCGTGCTCGTCGTCGAGCACGACGAGGGCACCATGCGCGCCGCCGATCACATCGTCGACATGGGGCCCGCCGCGGGGGAGCACGGCGGGCACGTCGTTGCCGAGGGGACGTGGCGCGAGATCGCGAAGATTCCCGGCTCGCTGACCGGACAATTCCTGGCCGGCACACGGACGATCGAGATCCCGGGCAAGCGGCGCACGCCCAGCGGCTACATCGGAATCGAGGGCGCGGCGGAGAACAACCTGCGCGGGATCGACGTCAAGATTCCGCTCGGGGTGCTGTGCTCGGTCACGGGTGTCTCAGGCTCCGGCAAGTCGACACTGGTCAACGAGGTGCTGCTCAAGGCGGTCTCCAACCATTTGCACCGCAGCCGCCACCGCGCCGGCACCCACAAGCGCATCACGGGCCTCGACCAGCTGGACAAGATCATCTCGGTGGACCAGTCGCCGATCGGCCGGACACCCCGATCAAATCCGGCGACCTACATCGGGCTGTTCGACCAGATCCGCGAGCTGTTCTCGAAGACACAGGAGGCGCGGGCGCGCGGGTACAAGCCGGGGCGCTTCTCGTTCAACGTCATGGGCGGCCGCTGCGAGGTCTGCCGCGGGGACGGCCAGATCAAGATCGAGATGCACTTCCTCCCGGACGTCTACGTGCCGTGCGAGCAGTGTCACGGCAAGCGTTACAACCGGGAGACGCTCGAGGTCCGGTTCAAGGGCAAGACGATCGCCGATGTGCTCGAGATGCCGATCGAGGAGGCGTTGGCGTTCTTCGCCCACATCCCCAAGATCCGCCGCCGTGTGCAGGCGCTCGTCGACGTGGGGCTCGGCTACATGCGGCTCGGCCAGCCGGCGACGACGCTCTCCGGCGGCGAGGCCCAGCGGGTCAAGCTCGCCGCCGAGCTGAGCAAGGTGGCGACGGGCCGGACGATGTACATCCTCGACGAGCCGACGACCGGGCTGCACTTCGCCGACATCCAGCGGCTGCTGGAGGTGCTCGACCGGCTCGTGGAGGCCGGGAACTCGGTGGTGGTCATCGAGCACAACCTCGACGTCATCAAGGTCTCCGACCGCCTCATCGACCTGGGGCCGGAGGGTGGTGACGAGGGTGGCCAGGTGATCGCCCAGGGGACCCCGGAGGAGATCGTGGCGGAGCCGGGATCGCACACCGGGCGGTTCCTCGCCGACGTGCTGCCGGTGAAGGCCGGCCGCGGCCGGTCGACACGGGCCCGCGGCGGAGCCAGGGCGGCGGCCGGCAACGGGTCGAAGCCCGCCAAGCCCGCGAAGACGGCGGCGAACGGGTCGGGGACCGCGAAGACCGCGGCCGACGGGTCGAAGACCGCGGGCGCTGCGGGCAACGGCTCTGGCAGCGGCCGCAAGCCGCCCGCCAAGCCCCGTCGCCGCACCACTGCGGCCTCGCGCTGACCTCGGAGGTAATAGCCGGCGGGGAGTGGGGCGTGGAAGAATGCCCCCGTGGCCGAGCATTACAAGGCGCCGGATCCGTTCACGCGGCACGTCTTCAATCCCCTCGTCGCCGGGCTGACCAAGCTCGGCATCGGCGTGTACGGCTCGCGGGTGCTCGAGGTCCGGGGACGCAAGTCCGGCGAGTGGCGGAGCACGCCGGTCAACGTCCTCACCGTCGACGGCGTCGAGTACCTGGTCGCGCCCCGCGGTCACACCCAGTGGGTGCGCAACATGCGGGTGGCCGGTGGCGGCCGGCTGCGAATCGGCCGCCGCGTCCGGGAGATACAGGTCTCGGAGCTCGCCGACGAGGTCAAGCCGCCCATCCTGCGCGCCTATCTGAAGCGGTGGTCGTGGGAGGTTGGGATGTTCTTCGACGGCGTCAACGCCAAGTCGAGCGACGAGGACCTGCTCCGGATCGCTCCGGACCATCCCATCTTCCGGTTGGAGCCACGCTGAGCGCACCCGGCCGGGTGACACCGGCGCTGCTGAAGCTCTGGGGGCAGAAGTGGGGGTGGTACGAGCGCAGCTCGCTGCCCTGGAACCGGGCCCGGATCCACTGGGAGATCATGCGCCGCGGAGCGTTCGTTCGCTGGCCGATCCATGGCAACATCCTCGAGGCGCTCCTCGAGGACCGGCTCAGCGTCGGCGAGGGGGTGTTGTTCGAGCCCGGGGTGTGGATCACCGCGCCGGGGCCCGCGAAGGTGAGCATCGGCGCCGGAACGTTCTTGAACCTCGGCGTGATGGTGGCGGCGATGCAACTGGTGGAGATCGGCGACCACTGCATGTTCGCCAACGGCTGCTTTGTCACCGACGCCGACCACCGGTTCGACGACCTGGCGACGCCGGTGACCTGGCAGGGCTTCACCAGCAAGGGCCCCACCAGGATCGGCCCCAACGTGTGGTGCGGCGCGAACGTCGTGGTCACCGGGGGGGTGACGATCGGCGAGCGATCGGTGATCGGCGCCAACTCGGTCGTCACGACCGACATCCCCGCCCACTCCATCGCCGTCGGAGCCCCGGCACGGGTCGTGAAGCAGATCACCTACCCGGACCGGCCGGCCGACCCGGCGCGGTCCTGACGCTGACACCGAAGGTCGCCACCGCCCGCCGGAGCGTGACGACGAGCCCTCCTGCCGCTCACGAGTTCTTGATGACGATGCCCTCGATGATGTTCGCGGCGCGCTCGGCGGCATCGATGGCAGCCTCCAGCCGCTCGAAGATGTCCTTCCAGCGGATCACGACCATGGGATCGATCCCGCCGTCGAACAGCGAGGCGACCGCCTCGCGCGTGATCCGGTCGCCCTCGTTCTCGAGTCGGTTGACCTCGACGGTGTAGCGCGAGATGTCGCGGAAGGCCCGAAGGTTGGGAATTGCCTCCGCGATCTGCCCAGAGGCGTCCTTGAGCACCCGCGCCAGCCAGATCGCCTGATCCATCGGCGCTTCGATCTTGTACAGACCGAGATAGTCGGCCACCTCTTCGGTGTAGTCGACGATGTCGTCGAGGGCCGACGCGAGCGCGAGGATGTCCTCGCGGTCGATCGGCGTCACGAACGTGTGGTTGAGGCGATCGATGATGTCATGCGTGATCCGGTCGCCCTCGTGCTCGAGGTCGAGGATCTCGCCCGCCAGCTGCTTGTTGTCCGGGTAGTCGGACAACAGCTCGTGGAGCAGCGTCGAGGCGCGCAACATGTTCTGCCCCGCCTCCTCGAACAGCTCGAAGTAGATCCGGTCCCGCGGGGCGAACACCTGCGCGAAGCGTGCCATTCGCCGGGATGCTACCGGCGGCGGCCGGCGCGGAGTGCCCCATTCCGCGGATCCGGCCGCCGCCGGGGCCCGGAGGTCAGTTCAGCCCCGCGCGGAAGCGTGCGAGCTCGTCGTCGTCGATCGAGTAACAGTGCTCCGGAGCCGGGAACTGCCGTTCGCGAACCTCGGATGCATATTCCGCCACGCCGGCGATCATGTGCGCCCGGACATCGGCAAAGCGCTTGGCGAAGCGCGCCACGTGACCGTCGTAGATGCCGAGCAGATCGTGGAAGACGAGCACCTGACCGTCGGTCGCCGGGCCCGCGCCGATGCCGATCACCGGGACGTGCACGCGCTCCATGACCTCCGCGGCGACCGCCGCCGGGATCGCCTCGAGCACGATCGAGAAGCACCCGGCCTCCTCGAGCGCGATCGCGTCGCGCGCCACCGCGATCGCCTTCGCGGCCGTCCGGCCCTGGGCGCGATAGCCGCCGAGCGCGGTCGCCGTCTGCGGGGTCAGCCCCACGTGGCCCATGACGGGAATGCCGGACTCGACGATCGCCCGCGCCCGCTGAACGCTCGTGCCGCCCCGCTCCAGCTTGACGGCATCGCAGCCGGCTTCCTTGACGAAGCGCTGCGCGGTGGCGATCGCCTGCTCGTCTGAGGCCTCGTACGAGCCGAACGGAAGGTCGCCGACAAGGAGGGGAGTGCGCAGCCCACGCCGAACTGCCGAAGCGAGCATCAGCATCTCATCGGTCGAGACCGGAATCGTCGACGGATAGCCGAGCACGGTCATCGCACCGGAATCGCCCACCAGCACGACGTCGACCCCTACCTCCTGAGCGACCTGTGCCGACGGGTAGTCGTAGGCGGTGATCATCACGATCGGCTCGCCGAGCCGCTTCTTCTCCTCCAGGCGGGGGAGCGTCATCGGCAGCGGGCCATCGAGGCCCTTGGGGACCGGAGTGTGGGGGGTTGCGGACATGGTTTACGCCTCCTCTTGATGGTTGGCGCCCCGCCAGGGGGTCGCCACCTCGTTGTGGATGGTGCGATGCACGGTCATGCGGCTTTGGTGATCTGCTCGGTGTCGGACGGTTCTTCGCCCTCGACGACGCTGATCGGCACGTTGTCGATCAACCGCACGGCGCCAACCCGCGCGGCGATGACCGCCAGGACGTCCTCGGCGATCCTGGCCACGGGCTCCAGCGTCTGCGCCGAGACGATGCTGAGGTACTCCGGCTCGATGCCGGCCTGAGCCAGCTCGCGGCGCGCGGGCTCGGTCACCGCCTGGGGGTCGCGCCCGCCGGCCCGGACCGCGTCGTGGACGCGACGCAGCGCGCGGTGCAGAGCCGTCGCCTGCCGGCGCTCGGTCGCGGTCAGCAGCTGGTTGCGGCTGGAGAGCGCCAGTCCGTCGTCGGCGCGCACCGTCGGACACACCTCGATCTCGACCGGAATGTTGAGGTCGCGGACGAGGCGCCGGATGACCGTCGCCTGCTGTGCGTCCTTCTGGCCGAAGTAGGCGGTGTCCGGTCCCACCATGTTCAGCAGCTTGGTGACGACGGTGGTGACCCCATCGAAGTGGCCGCGGCCGCGTTCCGCGCCCTCCAGCCCCTCGGTGAGGCCGCTGACCGACACGGTGGTCGCAAAGCCGGTGGGATACACCTCGTCGGCGCCGGGCGCGAACAGGTAGTCGACGCCGAGCTCCGCCGCCCGCGCCGCGTCCTGGGCCTCGTCGCGCGGGTAGACGGCGAGATCGCCGGGATCGTTGAACTGGGCCGGGTTGACGAACAGCGAGACGACGACGACGTCGCACTGGCTTCGTGCCCGGCGCATGAGCGAGAGATGCCCCTCGTGGAACGCCCCCATCGTCGGCACCAACCCGATGACGCGTCCCTCCCGGCGGGCGCCGGCGAGTGCGGTGCGCATCCCGGCCACGGTGCGGATGGTCTTCATCAGACGCTCGCTCCCGCACCGGCGACCGCGCGCGTCGCCCCCACGAGCGCGTCGAACAGGGGCGCCAGCTCCGGGATGCGCTCGAGCACGGCCTCTCGTTGGGCGGCCACGGTCGCGTCATCCCCCCGCGCCACCGGTCCGGTCAGTGCCCGCTCGGCCCCGAATCGCGCCCAGTTCTCGACCGTGGCCCTGACGAGGGGCACGAGGTCCTCCCGCTCCACCCCGGCCGTCGCTGCCAGGCGTTCGGCCGCGGCCTCGAGCGTGATCAGGAAATTCGACGCGATCGAGGCGGCGGCGTGGTATGCGGCCCGGTCACCGGGGGCGATCTCGATCGGCCGCATCCCCATCCGGGCGGCCAGCGCCCGGGCCAGATCCAGGGTCTCGGCGGTGCTGCCGGCGACCGCGGCGCCGGCGCCGACGAACACGTCGGCCCGGGCGTCGGCGGGGATCGTCATGAGCGGGTGCATCGAGAAGGATCTGTGCGCGCCCAGCACCTCCAGCCCCGTCGCGCCGGAGCAGTGACCCACCGCCGGGCCGAGCGGGAGCAGCGCGGCGGCGCCGGCGATCTCGGCATCCGGGACGCAGAGCAGGACGGCGTCGGCGTCACGCGGGCGCACGCCACGGCGCAGAGGCCCGTCGACCTCGTCGCCGGCATGACGCAATGCCCTGGCCAGTGCGTTTCCGGCCCGGCCATTGCCGATGATCGCCACCCGGAGGGGCGAAGTGAACGCGTGTGCGAAGGGGGGATGAGAGTGCCGGTCCAGTTCTCGCATGAGATACCGGTCGGAGTGGGGGATGAAGGCTATGGTCGACGAGGTCCGTCCCGTGTGGTGACGGCCCTTGTGCCAGGATATACCCCGTCTGACCGCCGGACTAGCATGCACCTCCGTGACAAGCGCCACAGAGCGCCGGGAGCAGCTGAAGGCGGTGTACGAGCAGGCCCGCACCTGCACTCGCTGCCCGCTTCACCAGACACGCACGACGGTGGTCTTCGGCTCCGGCAACGCGGATGCCGATCTCATGTTCGTGGGGGAGGGCCCGGGCGCCAACGAGGACAAGCAGGGTCTCCCGTTCGTGGGGCAGGCCGGCAAGCTGCTCGACAAGCTCCTGGGCGAGATCGGCCTTGATCGAGGCGAGGTGTTCATCGCCAACACGGTGAAATGTCGCCCGCCGAACAACCGGGATCCCCACCCCAACGAGATCGAGGCCTGCAACGAGTATCTGCGCCGGCAGGTGGAGCTGATCGAGCCGACGGTGATCTGCACGCTCGGGAACTTCGCCACCAAGCTGCTGCGCGCCGACACCACCGGCATCTCCCGGCTGCACGGTCAGCCTGAGGTGCGGACCCTGGGGGCCCGGGCGGTCCGGCTGTACCCGCTGTACCACCCCGCCGCGGCGCTGTACACGCCATCGACGCTCGAGATCCTGCGCGCCGACTTCCACCGGATCCCGGAGTTGCTGGCGCTCGGCCCGCCGGAGCAGCCGGAGCCGGTCGACGAAGTGCCTGAGCCGGTCGACGAAGTGCCGGAGCCGGTGGAGGACGACGCGGGGGCAGTGGACGCGTCGGACGGCTCGGACGAGCCGGCGGATCAGGCGTCGGTCACGCAGCTCGGCCTGTTCTGACGCGGCGCCGGCGGGCCGAACTTCTGGCAACGAAGGGGTGAGGGACGACGCGTGCCGGCGATCCGGTACCGCCGGGCATGCATCACGCGCCAAATCAGGATGGGGTCCGGAGATCTGGCGCATTCTTGGGGCTGAGCCTGCGCGTGATGACAAATCGTCTGGGCGCGTCGGGATTTGGCGCACCACGCACGCTGAAAACCGGAGCAACGGCCCCAGAAGGGCAAGGAGCCGCCCACCGCTCTCCGGCCTGCCGAACCGCCCGCCGCTCCACCCTCGCTTCGTGGCGCCGTCGTTATGCGCTCACGAACGATGCAGGGCTGTCACCCCTGAGGTGACCGCTCGAGCCGGTCAGCCGACCGGCTCAGGCACCCGCCGGTCGCTCTCCCCCAGCGTCCGGCTCTGCTCCGGCGGCGGGTTGCGGTCCGGCCGGAGCGCGAATCCGAACGCGAGCAGGGCCCCGACCAGCTGCACCGCCAGCACCACGGCGGCAAAGCTCGTCGGCTTGTGGGAGGCGTTGAGCAGCGCGATCGGCTCGACGATGGCGACCGCCGCGATCACGACCAGGAACCAGGAGCGCCGGAGCGCGAGCATGTACTGGATGGCCAGATAGGTGCAGGCGAGAACCGTGAACGCCAGGCCGAGGACGAACAGCGAGCCCGAGGCGCCCGTCTTGCTCGCGCCGAAGGCGAGCTTGATCAGCTCGTGGGACGCGAACGCGTAGATCAGCAGGACCGGCACCGCGCACACGGCGATGATCGCGAGCGCGCGCGCCAGGATCGGCCGCGGATCGTCGCCCGCGGCCCGGCGGCGCGACACCTCCGGGACGAGGTAGAAGCCGGCGCCCATCGCCACCCAGATGAGCACCTTGGCGGCGACTGCCACGGCGCTGTACGAGCTGGCCATGCTCGTGCTGAAGCGGTGCTTGGCGGCGATGATGTCCATGTTCTGGAGCAGTGCGATGACGATCAGCCCGGCGATCGGCGCCCACGCCCGCTTGACGTGCGTCCACAGGCTCAGGGCGGCGGGCGGGGCGTGTGTGACCGCGCCCATCGCCTCGGCCTCGATCGCCTGTACGTGGCGGTTCAGGCACCACAGGCAGTAGACCCCCATGACGATGAACGACAGCGGGGTCCCGAGGTAGGCGCCGGTCACGCCGAGGCCGACGGCCGCCAGCACCGCGCCCGTCACGAGCCGGGCGCCCTGCTCGCCGATCAGGCTCAGGCCGACGCCCTTGTAGTCCCCGACCCCCTGCAGCACGCCCCGCAGCACCGACAGCGCCAACCAGAGCCCGGCCGCCGGCAAACCGATCGCCGCGGCCCACTGATCGTGCTTGCCCACGCCCACGGCCGACGCGATCGGAGCGCGCAACAGGACCGAGACGACCGCGAGCGCCAGCGTGAACAGCAGCAGCCCGCGCGTCCAGCGCCTGACCGTCGCCATCAGGCCGGCGCCGACGCCGAGGTGGCCCAGCACGCCCTCGCGCGCGGTCGCGACCTGCAGCGCCTGGCCGATCACCGACAGGATCAGGAAGTAGCTGACAAGGGCGGCGAGCGAGCCGTAGCCACCGCCCTGGTTGTCCTTGAGCAGCCGCGCGAACACGATCGTCGACCCCAGCGCGATGACGTTGTTCACGATCATCGAACCGGCCAGGCCGGCGGCCTTGGCGGTGTCGGAGCCGCGTAGCTCAGCCAGCGACGATGGGGTTTGCAGGCGCCCCCCGGACACACGGCCGAGGAGCGAAGCGAGGCGGCCCGGGGCCTCCTCGAGCGAGGGATCGGTCATGGCGCCCCCCCACGGTAGCGAAAGCCGGGACGGACGGAGCTTTACAGTTTTCGCGTGTGCAGGGACGTTTTCTTTCATCCGACGCCGCCGAGACCGAGGCGCTGGGCGGCCGTCTGGCGTCTGAGCTGCGCCCCGGCGACGTCGTTCTGGTGGAGGGCGAGCTCGGCGCCGGGAAGACGACGTTCGTCCGGGGGGCGTGCCGGACGCTGGGTGTGACCGGGCCGGTCACAAGCCCCACGTTCACGATCGGCCAGCGCCATCCCGCGACCGGCTCCGTCTCCGTGGTCGCGCATCTGGACCTCTACCGGCTCTCGTCGCTGGCCGACGAGGACCCAGACCTGCTCGCGGACTATCTCGGTCCGGACACCATCACCTTCGTCGAGTGGCCCGGAGCCGGGGAGCGGGAGCTTGCCGAACTGGGGCACGTGGCGGCACGCGTGCAGCTCGAACACGCCGGCGGCGACCGGCGCCGGATCGAAGTGCGGTGATGATCCTCGGACTCGACACCGCGACGCCGGCAACCGCGGTGGCGCTCCTGGATCCCGTCACCGGGGCGACGGCCGAGGCGCGCGACGACCCGCGCCCGGGGCAGCGGCCACGCCACACGACGGGGCTGATGGCGCTGATCCTGAGAGAGATGCGGGCCGTCGGCGTCGGTTGGGACGACGTCGAGCGGATCGCGGTCGGCGTCGGACCGGGCACGTTCACGGGCCTGCGCATCGGGGTGGCCACGGCGCGGGCGCTCGCGCGCGCCCGCGACATCCCGCTCGTCGGCGTCTCGACGCTGCAGTCCCTCGCCCTTGGCGCCGCCGCGGACGCCGGCCCGGAGGAGGACGCGGTGATCGCGGTGATCGACGCCCGCCGGGGGGAGGTGTTCGCCGCCGGGTGGTCGCTCGGCGACGTCGCCCGGCCACGCGCACAGCCGCTGCTCGCCCCGCAGGCGGTGCGGGTCGAGGCCCTGGCCCAGACGCTGCTCGAGCGGGGGGAGCGATGGCTGGCCACGGGAGACGGGTCGGTAGCATTCAGGGCAGCTCTCGAGCGCTCGGGAGCGCGGATGCCGAAGGACGACTCAAAGCGCAACCGAGTCAGCGCGGTCGAGCATTGCCGTCTTGCGCTCGGACTGCCGCCAGAGCCGCCGGCTGGTGTCCGTCCGGAGTACCTCCGTCTCCCTGACGCCGAGATCAACCTCCGTGCCACCCGGCAGCAATGACACCAGACCGCTTCACGATTCGCAAACTCGGCTACTCCGACCTTCCGCAGGTCATCGCCATCGAGCGCCGGGCGTTCACGACGCCGTGGTCGCTGGCGATGTTCGTCCTGGAGCTGTCTAAGCCCTCCGGGCTCTGCCTCGCGGCCGTCGACGGACACGACAGGCTGCTCGGGTACCTGATCTGCGCCAGGTACGACACGGTCTGGCATCTGATGAACATCGCGGTGGATCCGGCTCAGCGCCGGCGTGGCATCGCGTGGGCGCTCCTCGCGAAGATGATCGAGAGCGCAGGATCCGACGCCGAGTACACGCTCGAGGTGCGTACGTCGAACGCAGCGGCGATCGACCTGTACGAGCGGTTCGGCTTCCGATCGGCCGGTACCCGCCCCCGGTATTACCGCGACAACGGCGAGGACGCGGTAATCATGTGGAGGACGCTCGAGACAACCTCGGCATCCGGCGCGGCGTGATCCTCGCACTGGAAACCAGCTGTGATGACACGTGTGCGGCGGTCGTCGACGGCGCCGGGGAGATCCGCTCCAACGTCATCTCCTCGCAGGGCATCCATGACCGCTACGGCGGCGTCGTGCCGGAGATCGCCTCCCGCCATCACCTGGAGCTGATCGGCGACGCGGTCCAGGACGCGCTCCGCCAGGCGGAGCTCACGCTCGACGAGGTCGAGCTGGTGGCCGTGACCCGCGGCCCCGGGCTCGTCGCCGCCCTCCTGGTGGGGCTGGCGACGGCCAAGGCGATGGCGGCCGCGCGGGAGCTGCCGCTCGTGCCGGTCGATCATCTGCACGGGCACATCGCGGCCGGGTTCCTCCGGCCGGGCTCGCTCGAGCCGCCGTTTCTGAGCCTGATCGCGAGCGGGGGACACACGTTCCTCGCACGGGTGACCGATCACGGTCCGGACTACGAGGTGCTGGGCCAGACGCTCGACGACGCCGCGGGCGAGGCGTTCGACAAGGGAGCCCGGCTGCTGGGCCTCGGCTACCCCGGGGGTGCGGCGCTCGAGCGCCTGGCGCGCGACGGCGATCCGCAGGCCTTCGCATTCCCCACCGGGGCGCGTCTGCCGGGCCTCGACTTCTCCTTCGCCGGCCTGAAGACGGCGCTGCTGTACCGGGTCCGCGACCTCGGCCCCGAGGAGACCGACCGCCGGCGGGCCGACCTGGCCGCCTCCTACCAGCACGCGATCGTCGAGTCGCTGGCGCTGCGCGTGGAGCGGGCGCTGACCGCGACGGGCCTCGAGCACCTCGCCATCGGCGGCGGGGTGGCCGCCAACGGGCTCCTGGGCGACCGCCTGGGGCAGCTGGGGGTCGCGCTCGACGTCCCGCCGCGTCAGCTGTGCACCGACAACGCGGCGATGATCGCCAGCGCCGCCCGCTACCTCGAGCCGGTGCCGTTTCCGGAGTACCTGGAGCTCGACGTCTACGCGACCGGCGAACGGGCGCCGGCGCGCGCCGGGCAAGCCGGATGACGCCCACCGTCGTCCTGTACGGGCGCCAGGGATGCTGCCTGTGCGATGACGCCCGCACGCTTCTCCTGAAGGTCCGCGACGAGCGCCCGTTCCACTTCGCCGAGCGCGACATCGATCGTGACGAGCGTCTGCTCCGCGCGTATCTGGAGCGCATCCCGGTGGTGACGATCGACGGGGTGGAGATGTTCGAGCTGTTCGTGGACGAGTCGGAGCTGAGGCAGCGCCTTGGCTGACGTCGACTCAGACCAAGCCGCCGGGAGCGACTAGAGTTGGCTACCCCATGAGCTATACGGTCGGCCGCGGTACCGAGCCGGCGGGGCCGGGCTTCGACAAGCCGGGTGAGAAGCTTTCCCTCGGCGTCGCCGCCCGACTGTCCCGGTACCTACAAGTGCTCACGCAAGCACGGAAAATTGGCAAGGAGACGATCTCCTCTCAGGAGCTCGCCGACTACACGCACGTCAACTCGACCCAGATTCGGCGCGATCTATCCGGGTTCGGCAAGTTCGGCAAGCGCGGCGTCGGCTACAACGTCGAGTCCCTCGTCAGCCAGATCCGCAAGATCCTGCGCACCGCCGGCCAGCACAACATCGCGCTGTTCGGCGCCGGCCACCTGGGCACGGCGATCGCGACCTCGGACATCTTCGCCGACCACGGCTTTCGCGTGGTCGCGATCTTCGACGTCGATCGCGAGCGCGTCGGCACCCGGATCGGCCCCCTGGCGGTTCGCCACAACTCCGAGCTCCGGACGGTCGTGGAGGAGCAGGACATCGTCGTCGCCGTGCTGGCAGTTCCGTCCGCCGCCGCCCAGACGCTGGCCGGCGACCTCGTCGAGGCCGGCGTCAAGATCATCTTCAACTACTCCGACGCCCTCCTCCAGGTCCCCCCTGAGGTCACGGTCCACACCTCCAGTCCCGCGGTCGATCTGCTGTACGCGCTGTACTTCTATTTGACCTAGTGGTCTACGCACTAGTTTTGCTTCCAAGCCGTGGAGCTCGACCTTGACACTGCGCGCGCCGCGTTCGACGCCTCGACCGACTTCACCGTCGGCCTCGAGGAGGAGTTCGCGCTCCTGGATCCGACCGGCCTCGGCCTGATCGGCCGCTTCGAGCAGCTTCGCGACGCGGCCGCGGCCGACGAGCGCCTGGCGCAGGCGATCGCCGGGGAGCTGATCTCCTCCGAGATCGAGATCAGGTCCGGCCGGGGCGAGGACCTCAGTGCCGCTCGCTC
Source organism: Solirubrobacteraceae bacterium (assembly GCA_035551695.1). GTDB lineage: Bacteria > Actinomycetota > Thermoleophilia > Solirubrobacterales > Solirubrobacteraceae > Palsa-465. Next base: position 3,993 of record DASZMU010000039.1, on the reverse strand, counting down.
CGCCCAGCACGACCTGCGCCGACGCCTGTTCGTGCTCGCCGCCGCGCAGGAGATCGAGCTGGGAGCGACCGGGACCCACCCCTGGTCGGATTACCGTCAGCAGCACATTATCGAGACCGAGCACTACCGACGGGTCGAGGAGGGGCTCAAGTACGTGGCCTGGCGCAACAACACGTTCTCGCTCCACGTCCACGTGGGGATCCGCGGCGCGGAGCGCGCCGTGGAGGTCTGCGACCGCCTGCGTCCGGTCCTGCCCGTGCTGCTCGCCATCTCCGCCAACTCCCCCTTCCTGGACGGATCCGACTCCGGTCTGCACAGCGCACGCAGCCAGACGTTCACCAAGAGCTTTCCCCGCTGCGGCATCCCGGATACCTATGGCAGCTGGGGCGCGTTCGCCGATTACATCGACTTTCTTGTGCAGACCTCATCAATCGTGGAATACACGCAGGTGTGGTGGTCGATCCGCCCACACCTGTCGTTCGGCACCGTGGAGGTCAGGATCTGCGATGCGCAGTCGACGGCATCCGAGTCAGACGCGCTGGCGGGGCTGATCGTTGCCTGCGTCGCGCAGGCGGCGCGGGATGCCGACGAGCGGATCCCGTACACCGACCTGCCCAACCGGCTGATCGAGGAGAACGTGTGGCGGGCGATCCGCTACGGGCTGGATGGCGACCTGCTCGATCTCGAGCGCCACGAGAGCTATCCGGCCGCCGCCGCGCTCGACCGGCTGCTCGATTGGACGGCTCCGATGCGCGCCGAGCTGGGGATCGACGTGAACCTGCCGGCTCTGAACGGCGCTCAGCGCCAGCGCCGGCTGCTGGAATCCGAGATGAGCCTGGCCGCGGTGTACGCGGCGGTGCAGGCCGAGACGAGGGAGACGTATTCAGGAGTGCTGGAGACGCCTCGGAGATGAGGCGCCAGCGTCAAAGCGACCGAAAGCAGGTCCAATGAGCACCAGCGATCAACCATCAGAAGAGGAGCTGCGGGCCGCGTACGAGGCCGAGCTCAAGAAGATCCGTATAGAGCAGATCCTGCTCGAGCAGGTCGTGTCGCTCGTGAACCTCGGCATGCGGAAGACGGGCCTGTCGCCCGGCACCGAGGACGAGCGCGACGTGGGGCAGGTCAGGCTCGCGATCGAGGCCGTGCGGGCGCTGCTGCCGCTGATCGACCAGGCGGCCCCGCCACAGGCGGCCGCCATCCGCGATGCGCTCTCGCAGCTGCAGCTGGCTTACGTCCGGCTGGGCGGGAACGCGGAGTCAGAGCCCGCCCGCCCGGGAGCCCCCGGTGGGCGCGAGACGCCGCCCGCGCCGCCGGCCGGGCCGGCGCCGGGGGGTCCGCAGGAGCCTTCCTCTCAGCCCGCCGGGCCGGAGCCTGAGTCGACGAAGCCGGGAGAGGCCGGCCCTGCGCAGCGCAGCGGCCGGCTGTGGGTCCCGGGCCAATAGCCACGTTTCCGGAGGGGCTTGGGGCGCGGCCGCTACGGCCGACGTCCGACGGGCCGGCACGGTAGACTCGCGCAGGGCTTATGCCAGGGCCTCCGCTCTACACCAGCGCGGCGGGCCCTTTTTGCCGTTGTGATGGCGCTCTCCCGCGCTTCAAACCAAGAGCTTTCCTCGGAGGACCTTCTTGACTAGCTTCCTGACGCACCACGGCGTCATAGTCGCGCTCGTGTGCGCGGCCTGCGCCGTGCTGTATGGCGTATTGACATCCCGCTCGCTGTTGGCGTTGTCGCCCGGCAATGAGCGGATGCGGACGATCTCGCTCGCCGTTCAGGAGGGCGCTCGTGCCTACCTCAACCGGCAGTACACGACGATCGCCGCGGTCGGCGTCGTCCTGTTCATCGTGCTGATCCCGGTCCAGAACATCCGCGTGGCGATCGGCTTTGCGATCGGCGGTGCGCTGTCGGCGTCGGCCGGCTACATCGGCATGAACGTGTCGGTGCGGGCCAATGCCCGCGTCGCCGAGGCCGCCCGGGGCGGCGTCGGCCGCGCGCTCGACGTCGCCTTCCGCGGTGGTGCCGTCACGGGTCTGCTGGTCGTCGGTCTGGCGCTCCTCGGCGTCTCGGGTTATTACGGCATCCTGACCTGGATCGCGGGCGAGACCCCCCGCACCGCCGTCGACGCGCTGATCGGCCTCGGCTTCGGCGGCTCGCTCATCTCGGTGTTCGCGCGCCTCGGCGGCGGCATCTTCACCAAGGGCGCCGACGTCGGCGCCGACCTCGTGGGCAAGATCGAGGCCGGCATCCCGGAGGACGATCCGCGCAACCCGGCCGTCATCGCCGACAACGTCGGGGACAACGTCGGCGACTGCGCCGGGATGGCCGCCGACCTGTTCGAGACGTACGCCGTCACCGCGGTGGCCGTGATGCTGCTCGGCGTGCTCCTCTTCCACCAGTCCTCGGCCGTCGCGATGTACCCGCTGATCCTCGGCGGCGTCTCGATCATCGCCTCGATCATCGGCACGTTCGCCGTCAAGTCGCGCGTCGGCAACGTGGAGCGCGCGCTGTACCAGGGGCTGATCGTCTCCGGTGTGCTGGCCGCGCTGGCCTTCATTCCCGTCACCTACTGGCTGATGAACCACCTCACGTTCAGCAACGGCGCCGCCGCCCCTCACTGGTGGAAGTTCTACCTGTGCGCCCTGATCGGCATCGGGGTCACCGCCTGCCTGTTCGTGATCACCGACTACTACACCTCGACGCGGTTCTCGCCGGTCAAGAGCACCGCACGCGCGTCGCAGACCGGTCACGCGACCAACATCATCCAGGGCCTCGCCCAGGGCTACCAGGCGACCGCCGCGCCCGCGATCGTGCTCGCGCTCGGCATCCTGGGAGCCTGGAAGCTGGCCGGCGGCGGCACGAGCGGGATCTACGGCATCGGCGTCGCGGTGATGGCGCAGCTGTCCCTCACGGGTCTGATCGTCGCGCTCGACGCCTTCGGCCCCATCACCGACAACGCCGGCGGCATCGCCGAGATGGCCGACCTGCCGGAGGACGTCCGCAACGTCACCGACCCGCTGGACGCCGTCGGCAACACGACCAAGGCGGTGACCAAGGGGTACGCGATCGGCTCGGCCGCCCTCGCCGCGCTCGTGTTGTTCGACGCGTTCTCGCGTGAGGTCGACGCCAAGTCGCCGGTCTCGTTCCAGATCGGCAGCCCGCCGGTCCTGATCGGCCTGCTGATCGGCGGTCTGATGGTCTACCTGTTCGCCGCGCTCTCGATGGAGGCCGTCGGCCGCGCCGGTGGTGCGGTCGTGGAGGAGGTCCGCCGTCAGTTCCGGGAGAAGCCGGGCATCATGGACGGCACCGAGCAGCCGGAGTACGGCACCGCCGTGGCACTCGTGACGCGCGCCGCGCAGCGGGAGATGATCCTCCCGGCGCTGATCCCCATCGTCGTCCCGTTCGTCGTCGGCCTGATCAGCGTCCAGGCGCTCGGCGGCCTGCTGATCGGCGTGATCGTCGTCGGCCTGTTCGTGGCGATCTCGATGACCTCCGGCGGTGGGGCGTGGGACAACGCCAAGAAGCTGATCGAGGACGGCGCGTTCGGCGGCAAGGGATCCGAGGCCCACGCCGCCGCGGTCACCGGCGACACGGTCGGCGATCCGTACAAGGACACGGCCGGCCCGGCGATCAACCCCATGATCAAGGTCGCGAACATCGTGGCGCTGCTGATCATTCCGCTGATTACGTGAGGGTCGCGTGCGGCGCCGGCGCGTCGGCACCGCCCATCCCGGTGGCACCGGGGGTTGACGTGGCCCGAGTGGTGGCGTCAATCTGTCCCGAGTGCCACCGGATGAGCGTGCCGGCGTCCGTCGCCGCCTGTTTCTCGCTGCCGGCGTTCTGGCGGTAGCGCTGCCGATCGTTGGCTGTGGGGGCGCCAATGCGCCGACCCATACGTCTTCGACGCATGCTGCGACCCATGCCGCGCGGGCGGCGGCGCCGCCGCCGATCTGCACGGCGAAGGCGAAGGCGGCGATCCTACGGGTGGAGCACATTCCGGC
>DASZMU010000038.1:0-7272 GCA_035551695.1 Solirubrobacteraceae bacterium | reverse complement strand
CTGGCCGACAAGGCCGGCTCGCTGCCGTTCGTGTACGCCGATGCGTGATCGCCTGGCCGTCAACCCGCGCCAGTTCCGGATCCTCGCCTACGCGACGCTCGCGGCGCTGACGCTGATCGTGTTCAGCGGCGCCGCCGTCCGCCTGACCGACTCCGGGTTGGGCTGCGCCAACTGGCCGAAATGCGGTGGGACGCCCCTCCCTCCGGTCAGCTCCCACGCGCTGATCGAGTTCGGCAACCGCGCGGTCTCGGCCGTCGTCGGCGTGCTCACGGTGGTCGCCGCCGTCCTGGCGTTCACGCGCCGGCCCTTCCGCCGCGACCTCGCCTGGCTGGCGCTGCTGTTGCCGCTGGGGGTCGTCGCCCAGGCCGTCCTCGGCGGGTTTACGGTGCTCAACCATCTCGCGCCGGGCTTTGTCATGGCCCACTTCAGCCTCTCGCTGCTGATCCTCATCGCCTCCTTCGCCCTCGCGTGGCGCAGCAACGAGGAGCCGGGAACGCGGCCTCGCTCCGCTGACCGGGTCTCGGTCTGGTCCGTCCGCGCGTTGGCGCCGCTCGGCGCCCTGACGATCGTGGCCGGCACGGTGGCGACGGCCGCCGGACCCCATTCCGGCGGCGTCACCGGCCAGCACGTCCACCGGCTGACGATCAAGGGCGACAACACGCTGACCTGGGCCGTGCACCAGCACGCCACCATCGCCGCCATCTTCGGCGTGGCCGTGATCGGCGTCTGGTTCCTGCGCCGCCGCCGCGGCGCGTCGGCGTCCGAGCTCGAGCCCCTGACGGTGCTGGGGGTCCTGCTGGCCGCACAGGGCCTGATCGGCAGCGTCCAGTACGAGCTGCGCCTGCCCACTGACATGGTGTGGGTGCATGTCTCGCTGGCGACGGTCACGTGGCTGGTCGTCCTCTGGGCCTGGGCCGCCGAGGGCACCCTCGTTCCGCGGCGCGTCTCGGTGCAGGCCGAGGGAACCAACGTCGCCGCGCAACGCAAGCTGGAGGCCGTGTAGGGCTCCGCCACGACCGCCGGCTGGGGGGAGCCGTGGGCGTGGCTCGGTACGATCGGTGAGACTGAAATGGCGTTAGAGCACCCCAGCCAGACCGGCATGCAGGGGCGTGGCCACAACCACGCGTCCAATCAGGTTCCTCCCCGTGGCGTCGATGCGTCGCTCAGCATCCTCGTGGTCGATGACGAATCCGACCTGCGTGAGATGCTGACCCGCTCGTTCTCCCGCGAGGGTCACCGCGTGCTGGCGGTGGCCGACGGGCGCGCGGCGATCGACCGGGCGAGCACCGACGCCTTCGACATCGTCCTGCTCGACGTGGCACTGGGCCCCGGCCCGGACGGCTATGAGGTCTGCCGGACTCTGCGCAGCCGACGGAACGTCGTTCCCATCATCATGCTCACCGCTCTGGACTCCGAGGCCGACGCCGTGCTCGGTCTCGAGGCCGGCGCCGACGACTACGTCACCAAGCCCTTTGGCCTCGCCGAGCTGCGCAGCCGCATCCGGGCCGTCCTGCGGCGGGCCGGCACCCGAGCGATGGGCGACGAGGTGCTGGTGGTCGGACCGATCGCGCTCGACCGCGCTCAGCGCGAGGTGACGATCGATGGCTCGCCGGTGAAGCTGACGTTCTCGGAATTCGAGCTGCTGGACGCATTGATGGCCGATCCCGGCCGCCTCCTGAACCGGCAGGAGCTCCTCCGCGCGATCTGGGGCGACAGCGCATACCGAGATCCTCGCGCCATCGACGTCCACATTCGCCACCTGCGTGAGAAGCTCGAGCCGGAGCCGGAGAAGCCGCGCTACATCCTGACGGTCCGCGGCGCGGGGTATCGCCTCCGGGGTCCGTAGGTGGAGGGGGACGGGTAGGTGGCGGGTCTGCTCGGACGTCCCTTCGGCCTGCGTGGCCGGATCGTCGGAGTCGTGCTCGTCACCGCAGTGGCGACGCTCGTGGTGGCGTCAGTCACCCTGCTCGGCCCGCTGGAGAAGAGCCTCCGCAACGCCGAGCGGACGAGCCTCATCCACGATCTCAACCTCAAGACGACGCTCAAGCGCTTCGCCGCCATCAACCTGAGCGAGGTGGGGACCTCGAACGCCGTGACCGGCAGGCTGGGGAACGCCAAGGCACAGCTCGGCGGCCGGCTCGACGCCAAGGTCAGCATCCTCGCCGGCCCGGCCCCGGACGGGACCGGCTCCACCCCACTGCTGCCCCAACGGGAGAGCGACGGCGACGACTCCTTCAGCGACATCCCCACCGCATTTCGCACCGGGCGCAACTACAGCTTCGGGATCATCGATGGCCAGGAATATGCGCGGGTCGCGATCCGCTTCAAGGACATCGACGGGCGGTACTACGTGCTCGCCGTGCGCAAGTCGATCAACGAGATCCCCGTCGTCGTGCGGGTGGTGCGGACAGCCTTCCTGGACGCGGCGCTGGCGGCCCTCGCGCTGACCCTGGTCCTCGGCATCCCGCTCTCGGCCCGGCTGGTGCGGCGGCTGCGCCGCCTGCGCGAGGCCGCGCTTCGGATGACCCAGGAGGGGCTGAGCGTTGAGGTGCCCGTCGATCGCGCCCATGACGAGGTCGGCGACCTGGCGCGCACCCTGGCGGTCATGCAGCACCGCCTGCGCCAGCAGGAGGAGGCCCGCCGGGCATTCGTCGCCACCGCCTCGCACGAGTTGCGCACGCCGCTGACCTCGCTCGACGGAATGCTGGAGTTGCTCAGCGAGGATCTGAACGACGATCACCCGGATCTGGAGGATGCGCGTGCGCTGTTGCAGCGGGCCCACGCCCAGTCACGCCGCCTGGGCCGCCTGGCGGCCGATCTGCTCGACCTCTCGCGCATCGACGCCCAGGTGGAGCTGCGCTCAGAGCCCGTCGAACTCGGCGAGCTCAGCCGGGCGGTCCTGGCCGAGTTCGAGGTCGGCGGGGAGCAGCAGGCGGTCAGGTCGACCCTTGATGACGAGGCGGGCGCGGTGTGGGCGCTCGGCGACCCCGGGAGCATCGCCCAGATCCTCCGCATCCTGCTCGACAACGCGTTGCGCGCCAGCCCCGTGGGCAGCGAGGTCAGGGTCATCCTCCACCGGGAACCGGTGGTCGCGATCAGCGTCAGCGACCACGGTCCGGGCGTTCCCGCGGACGAGCGGGACGCGATCTTCGAGCGCTTCCACCGAGGCCGCGACACCGCCGGTCAGGCCGGCTTCGGCCTGGGCCTGGCCATCGGCCGCGAGCTGGCCGAACGCATGGGCGGCGAGCTGATCCTCGAGGACCGGCCCTGTCCCGGTGCGACCTTCACCCTCCGGCTCCCGGGGGCCCGTGCTCCTGAGCACGAGGCTGTCGCAGTCGCGTGACGGCCGGCGAGCGACGGCCGGCCAGGCGTCGCGTCCGATCAGCGGCCGGTTAGCATCTGCGCCCCCATGGACGAGACCCTGATGAAGGCGACGCTCGCGGTCGACGAGCATCACTGGTGGTATCGAGGCCGGCGCCGGATCATCCGCGCCGAGCTCGACCGGCTGCCGCTCTCGCGGGGCGGGCGCGTCCTTGACGCCGGGTGCGGCTCCGGCCGCACTCTGGAGGAACTGGTCGACTACGGGGAGGTCAGCGGGCTGGAGCTCAACGCCGAAGCGGCCGAGCTGGCCCGCGGACGCGATCTGGGTGAGGTCGTGGTCGGCCGGCTCGAGGAGCTGCCGTGGGCCGAGGACACGTTTGACCTGATCACGTGCCTCGACGTGATCGAGCATGTGCCTGACGATGTGGCAGCACTCCTCGAGCTGCGACGCGTCTGCCGCCCAGGTGGCTGGCTGCTCGTGACCGTACCGGCCTATCAGTTCCTGTGGTCACGCCACGACGAGGCCAACCACCACTACCGGCGCTATGCACGCCCGTCGCTGCAGCGGGCGGCCGGCGCCGCCGGCTGGACCGTCGAGCGCGTCAGCGCCTTCAACAGCGTCCTGCTCGCCCCGGCGGCCGCGGTGCGGCTGGCCCAACGGCGGTTGGGCACCCCCAACGGCTACACCAGCGACCTCGATGTGGGACCGGCGTGGCTCAACGACGTGCTCGAGTGGCCGCTCGCGCTCGAGGCCCGGTGGCTGGCGCGGGGGCGAACGTTGCCGGCCGGGCTGTCACTGGTGGCGCTCCTGCGACGCCCGCCGGCGGCGTGAGGGCAGACCCTCGGCCGCCGGTGCCGGCCGGGGAGACGGGTGAAGGGGCAAGACTCCGCGGGTGCTGACGACGGCCGCCATCATCAGCATCTCTGGCAGCCTCGGATACCTGCTGCCGGCGATCATCGGCCTGGAGTCGATGGGCGTCCCCTCTCCGGGCGAGACGGCGCTCGTCCTGGCAGCGGTGCTGGCCAGCCAGGGCAAGCTTCAGATCTGGCTGGTGATTGTCATCGGAGTCTCCTCGGCGATCGTCGGAGACAACCTCGGGTACCTGCTCGGACGCCACCTCGGCCGTGAGGTTCTCGAGTCGCCGGGCCCGTTTCAGAGGCGGCGGGTGGAGGTCATCAAGGCCGGGGACGGGTTCTTTCAGCGTCACGGTCCGAAGGCCGTCTTCGTCGCCCGCTGGATCGCCCTCGTCCGGTTTGCCGCCGCGTGGCTGGCGGGCATCAACCGCATGCCCTTTCGCCAGTTCTTCTTCTGGAACGCCCTGGGCGGGATCAGCTGGGGCGTGACGTACGGTCTCGTCGGCTACTTTGCCGGCAGCGCGGCCGCCACCGCGATCTCCAACTTCGGTATCTACGCGTTCGTGGCGTTCGGTGCGCTGTTCGTCGGTTACGCCTACTTCAAGCTGCGGGGCCGCCGCGACGCCCCAGAGGACTGACCCCCCGGCAGCAGCCGGCCGCCCGTCAGCTCTGCGTCGGATCCAGGTCCACGGCGCACGAGTTGATGCAGTAGCGCTGCCCCGTCGGCCTCGGACCGTCATCGAAGACGTGGCCGAGATGACCGCCGCAGCGCCGGCATCGCACCTCGGTGCGACGCATCCCGTGACTCCGGTCCTCATAGAGCTCGACGTTCTCCGCCACGGCCGGCTCATAGAAGCTCGGCCAGCCGGTTCCGGACTCGAACTTCGTATCCGACGAGAACAGCTCGGCGCCGCAGCCGGCGCAGCGATAGGTGCCGTCCGCCTTGACATCGACGTACTGGCCGGTGAACGGACGCTCGGTGGCCTGCCGGCGGAGCACCTCGTACTGCTCCGGCGTGAGACGGGCCCGCCACTCGTCGTCGGTGAGATTGATCTCGCGCTGGGTATCCATTCCCGTGACGTTAGCGGGCGGCCGACGTGAGCTGGCGTCACCCATTCCGGGTTGGGTCGAGATGGCTGGAGCGCGCAGCGCCATCGTCCGGCTCGAGCATCTCGAGCGTCAGGGTCGACCAGCCAAAGTCGCGGGCCCCCATGCCGTCACCGGTGAACGGGTGGTAGTACTCGCGCACTCCGGCCGGCGCCATCGCGCCGCCCAGCCGCGCCCCCAGCTCGGCCGCCGCCTCCTCGTAACCGAGGCGGACGAGTCCGAGCCAGCACAGCCACGCCGTGTTGATCCAGCTCGGCCCTCGCCAGTAGCGGCGTTGCCGCAACCACCCCGTGTCTCGCAACGAGAAGCTCGGATCGGCAAGGGAGACAGACGGCGGCGGAACCGGGGTCCAGAACCCCGCGGGATCCAGGAGGTGCTCCTCCACGAGCCGGCGGCCGATCGACTCCGGCAGGTCAGGGAGGGCGAGCGGCGTGAGCGCCGCAATCGTCGTCACCGGGCGCCGAGGCGGACGTGGGCGGGACTGAGGGAGGAACAGGCCTCGGCGCTCGTCGAAGCAGCGCTCGATCAGCGCCGGGGTCAGCGACGGCAGACCGAGCGCGAGCCGCGAGAGGTTGTAGAGCACGTTGGTGGCAACCTCGCAGCAGGCGGGGCCGCCGGCCTGGAGGATCCGGCGCAGGTCGAAACCGAGCCGCCGGTTGCGACGGACGAGCAGCACGTAGCCGGGCAGCCCGTGGGCACGCCACCCCCACACAGCGTCGAACTGGGGCGAGGCATCGAGTCCGGACTCGTCCGGTGAGACGATCCACAACAGGCCGTCACCGTCCAGGTCGCGGTGGTCGGCGAGCCACTGCATATGGCGCAGGATCCCCGGCTCGGCGAGGGGATCGCCGACGGCGATGCGCCACGCCCACGCCAGCAGCGGCGGTTGGATGCTGGCGGTCATCGCGGCGTCCGGCGACGTCACGTTGTACGTCTGGCGCCGGGTGCCGCGGAGCGGCTCGTTCCAGAAGATGGTGTGACCGATGAACCCATCGGCGCGTTGTGCGGCGAGCAGCGACCGCAGCTCGCGCTCGGGCCGCCCGGGCTCGAAGCGGCGCCAGACGATCGCGTGAAAGCATGAATCCCAGTACCACTGCCACGGGTAACGTCCGGGACTGGGGCAGGTGTAGGCGAAGCGGGTCCCGTCGGACGCGCGCGTGCCCTCCCGCCAATTCTGGCGCAGGACCGCCTCGCAACGGTCACGCACGAGGTCTCGCTGGGATTCGGCCAACATCAGCCTTCGCATCCTCGCACCCTCCTGTGGGCGGCAAACGTGGGCCGTGTCCGCCCGCTTGTCGAACGGGCGGGGCAGGGATTGACCGATCTGCGGGTCGTCGGCCTGGCGGCGACCTGCTAGGACGTCAGGCATGAGCTGGGATTCAGAGCGACGTGCCCGCCCGTCGTGGTGGCCACGGATCGAGACACACGCGAGCACGTTTGCGCTGCTCGGCGCGGTGACGATCGCGTTCTCGAGCATCCTCGTGCGGCTGAGCCACGCCTCGCCGTCCACGGCGGCGATCTTCCGGTGCGCCTATGCGCTGCCGATCCTGGGTGCCCTCGCCTTCCGCGAAGATCGCCGATTTGGTCGGCGCGGGTGGCGCGAGCGCCGCGCCGGCCTGGCGGCCGGGGTCTTCTTCGCCGCCGACATGCTGTTGTGGAACCACTCGATCGTCGACGTGGGCGCCGGGTTGGCCACCGTGCTGGCGAACGTCCAGGTGGTGCTGCTTCCGCTCGTCGCGTGGGCGCTGCTCGCCGAGCCCCCGGGCCGTCAGGTCCTGCTCGCGCTCCCGGTCGCGGCGCTCGGCGTGCTGCTGATCTCAGGCGTCGCCGAGCACGGGGCCTTCGGCCGCGATCCAACCCGTGGAACGCTCTTCGGGCTCGGCGCCGGGGTCGCATACGTCGGATTCCTGCTGTTGATCCGCCACGCCGGCGCCGATCTCCGACGGTCCGCAGGACCCCTGTTCGACGCCACCGCCGTCTCGACGGTCG
>DASZMU010000037.1:0-5434 GCA_035551695.1 Solirubrobacteraceae bacterium | reverse complement strand
CACGCCGGTCGGGCTCGGCGAGATGGCGCCGTGAGCTAGCAGCGCCGCAATGATCGACGCGGGCGAGTTCGACTATGTGATCGCCGGAGGCGGGACCGCGGGCTGCGTGGTTGCGGCCCGCCTCAGCGAGGATCCGTCGGTGACGGTATGCCTGATCGAGGCGGGACCGTCCGACCAAGATGACCAGTCGATCCTGCGCCTGGAGGACTGGATGTATCTGCTCGACTCCGGCTATGACTGGGACTACCTGGTCGAGCCCCAGGAGCAGGGCAACTCCTTCCTGCGCCATGCCCGCGCCAAGGTGCTCGGCGGCTGTTCCTCCCACAACTCGTGCATCGCTTTCTGGACGCCGCGCGAGGACCTCGACGAGTGGGCGGCGATGGGCTGCGAGGGCTGGAGCTCGGCCGAGTGCTGGCCGCTGATCCGCCGGCTCGAGACCAACGACGGACCGGGCGAGCACCACGGGCGCAGCGGCCCGGTCAACATCCGCACGGTGCCGCCGGCCGACCCGTGCGGGGTCGCGATCTTGGAGGCGGCGGCCGCGGCCGGCCTGCCGACCTCGCGCTTCAACGAGGGTCACACAGTCACCAACGGAGCCGGCTGGTTCCAGATCAACTCCGCGGCGGACAACACGCGGATGTCGTCATCGCACGCCTACCTGCACCCCGTCATCGACGCACGGCCGAACCTCGAGATCCGGACCGGATGCTGGGTCAAGCGCGTCGAGCTCGACGACTCCAAGCGCGCGACGGCCGTTGAATACCTGACCCCGGATCTGCTGACACAGGCGTCGGTCAAGGCCCGGCGCGAGGTGATCCTCAGCGCCGGTGCGATCGACACGCCGAAGCTGCTGATGCTGTCGGGAGTTGGCCCTGGGGACCACCTGCGTGAGTTCGGCATCGAGACGCTTGTCGACTCTCCCGGCGTCGGCGAGAACCTCGACGACCACGTCGAGGGGATCGTCCAGTGGGACGCGAAGCGGCCGATGATCCGAACCTCGACGCAGTTCTGGGAGATCGGGGTGTTCTCGACCTCGGAGGAGGGGTTGGACCGCCCTGACCTGATGATGCACTACGGCTCGGTGCCGTTCGACATGAACACGGCGCGCTGGGGCTACCCGACCACCGAGAACGGCTTCTGCCTGACGCCCAACGTCTGCCGTGGCCAGTCGCGCGGCACGGTGCGGTTGCGCAGCCGGGATTACCGCGACCGCGCCCGCGTCGATCCGCGCTACTTCACCGATCCCGACGGTCACGACGAGCGCGTGATGGCGTACGGCATGCGGCTGGCGCGGAAGATCGTTTCTCAGTCGCCGATGGCCGAGTGGGCCGGGGCCGAGCTCGCGCCGGGGCCCGACGCGCAGACCGATGACGAGCTGATCGACTACATGCACAAGACCCACAACACCGTCTATCACCCGGCGTGCTCCGCGCACATGGGGCCGGCATCCGACCCGCTGGCGGTCGTCGATTCCCGGCTCCGGGTTCGCGGCGTACAGCGGCTGCGGATCGCCGATGGTTCAATTCTCCCGTTCCTCCCTGCGATCAACCCATGCATCACGACGATGATGATCGGCGAGAAATGCGCGGACATGCTCCGCGAGGACGCGCGCGCCCCCGCGCCGCTGGCAGAGGCTTCCGCCGGCAACTGATCGGCAGCTCGTGACCGGCGCCGCGGCGTTCCAGGGCGCGGAGGTCACTCGATTCCTGCGGGAGTTCCCGCCGTTCGACGTCCTCGCTGTGGGCGAGGTCGAGCGCGTCGCCGCGGCCGCCGAGGTCGAGTTTCACTTCGCCGGGACGACGATCTTCTCCGAGGGCGCCGAACCCGTCGCGCACCTGCGGGTGGTCCGCAGCGGCGCCGTCGAGATCGTCTCTCACGCTCGCGTGCTTGACCTGCTCGGCCCTGGTGAATTGTTCGGCCAGGCGTCGATGCTGTCCGGGTTTCCGACCGGCTTCGAGGCGCGCGCGGCGGAGGACACGGTCTGCTACCGGATCGAGGCCGCGGCGGCGAGTGAGCTGCTGGCCGCGCCGGAGGGACTGCGATTCGTCGCGCGGTCGCTGCTGGAGCCGTGGACGGAGGCCGTCGGGCCAGCTCCGGCGGAGCCGACGCTCGACCCCCTGCAGCGCCCGGTGGGTGCGCTGATCCACGGTGAGCCGGTGATCTGCTCGCCGGACACGACCGTCCGTGAGGCGGCAGAGCTGATGGCCGCGGCCCCGGCGACGTCGGTGCTGGTCGATCTCGGTGACGGCTCGCTCGGGATCCTGACCGATCAGGACATCCGCCGGCGAGTCGTGGCCGCCGGGCTGGCTGGTGATGCCCCCGTATCGGCGGCGATGTCGGCCCCTGCCTACACGTGCGGGCCCGAGCGTCTCGGCGGCGAGGTGATGCTGGAGATGCTCGACCGCGGCTGCCGGCATTTTCCGGTCGTCTCCGCGACCGGGGAGATCCTCGGCGTCGTCGAACCGATGGACATCGTCGCGGCGCACACGCGCTCATCCTTCTATCTGCGACAGGCGATAGCCACCGCCAACAGCCTCGATGCGCTCATCGTCGCGGCGCGCGAGCTGAATCCGATGGTGATCGCGATGCATGACGCCGGCCTCGCCGCGGCGAGCATCATGCCCGTCTACGCGGTCGTGGTCGACGCGTTGACCCGGCGCCTGCTGGAGCTCACGGTGGCCCAGGTCGGAGCGCCGATCACGGATTTCGCGTGGCTGGCGCTCGGCAGCCAGGCGCGGCGCGAGCCGTTGCCGAGCTCCGACGTCGACAGCGCGATCGTCTGGTTCGGCGACCCGCCCGAGCGCGAGATCCGCCCCTACCTCGTCGCCGTCGCCAAGCAGGTTGTCGCCGGCCTGGTCTCCTGCGGCCTGCGACCGGATACGCACGGCGCGACGGCGGATGACCGGTTGTTCGTTCGTTCGCTGCAGTCGTGGCAGCGGGCGGTGCGCAGCTGGATCAGCGATCCCACCCAGGACAAGGCCCTGATCCTCGTCTCGGTGCTGGTCGACACCCGGCCCGTGTGGGGGGTTCACACTGGCACACCGGTCGCCGACACCTTCCGGCTGGCGCCGAGCAACCCGGCGCTGCTGCGGATGCTCGCCCGGTTTGCCCTCTCCCATCGCCCGCCGACAGGTTTCTTCCGCGGCCTCGTCGTCGAGCACACCGGAGAGCATCGCGGCCGGCTCGATCTCAAGCACGGCGCTGTGATCCCGATCGTCGACCTGGCGCGTTGGGCGGGCATGGCCGCGGGCGTCACGAGCGGTTCAACCATCGAGCGGCTGCGCGCCGCCGCGGCGGCCGCAACGCTGACGCCGGCTGACGCGCACACGCTGCAGGACGCCTTCGCCCTGATCAGCAGCCTGCGGCTCGCCCACCAGGTGGATCAGCTCCGCGCCGGCGGGATCCCGGACGACTTCGTCAACCCGGCTGCGCTCAGCGGCCTGACGCGCACGCATCTGAAGGAGGCGTTTCGCGCCGTGGCGTCGGTCCAGAAGCGCGTGGCGGCGGACCTCGAGAGCAGCGTTAGGCTGTTGGGATGAGAAGCGACTGGCGCATCTGGAGGCCGGCGATCTGGCTGGCGATGGTCGGCGTCGCGGTGATGCTGCTGGTCAACCCGGCGTTCATCGGGGTGATCTTCGTCGGCGCCGCAATTGGAGCGGCGATCAGGATCGACCAGCGACGCCGGCGCGCGCTGACGGCTCCGGATCGGAAACCGGGGAAGCCGGGGCGCCGCCGGCCGTGATCCGGGCGATCGTGCTCGATTTCAACGGCACGCTGGCTCAGGACGATGACATCCTCGCGCCGCTGTACGTCGAGGCCTTCGCCTCGCTGGGCCTGCCGCTGACCATCGAGGAATATCACCGTGACCTGTCAGCGCTCCCGGACCGAGTTGTCTTCGAGCTCGCGTTGCGGCGGGCCGGTCTGCCCGTCGACGAGCGGCATCTGGAGGCGCTGGTTCTCGACCGGATCGAGCGCTATCTCGCCGCCGTGACGAGGGCGCAACCGATCGACGCCGGCGCGACCGAGTTCGTCAAGGCGGCCTCGGAGCGGGTCATGTTGGCGATCGCCTCCGGGGCGTTCCGGCGCGAGATCGACCATGTGCTGATCGCCGCCGGCCTGACCGAGCACTTCCCCGTGGTGGTCGCGATCGATGACGTGACGAACGGCAAGCCTCACCCCGAGGGCTTCACTCGGGCCATCGACGAGCTGAACCGAGTCCTGCGCCCTGATCCTCCGCTCACGCCGATCGAAACGGTCGCAATCGAGGACGCCACCGACGGCATGCGCGCGGCCCGCGCGGCCGGGATGCACGTCGCAGCAATCCGCGGGCTCGGCTATGACCCGGCCAGCGGATACGCGGACGTGATCATCGACCGGCTCGCCCCGGCCTCGCTCCCAGACATCCTGAACGCTGGGAGCGGGACTCGAGCAGCCTGAGCCGCGCCTCGCTGATTGTCGGGAACGACGGCACGGCGTGCCCGCGTGGGTTGCGGGCTCGGTCATGCCAGAACCCTTCAGTCAGTCCCGTTCGGCTGCGTGCAGGATCGCGCGCGCCGAGCGCCGGACGTCGTCCTCGGTCGTGGACCAGTTTGAAAATGACACGCGTAGGGCGGGGCGGCCGTTCCACACGGTCCCGCCGAGCCAGCAGGTGCCATCGGCCTGGATGCGCGCGGCGTGCTCGGGCGCTCCAGCGACCAGGACCTGGTTGAGGACCACCTCGTTCAGCACCTCCAGCCCTCCGTCCCGGAGGAGGCCGGCCATCAGCGCCGCCTGAGCGCACGAACGCTCGATCAGCTCCGCGACCCCGTGGCGACCGAGCGACCGCAGCGCTGCGTAGACGGGGATGACTCGCCCCCGGCGCGAGGCCTCGGGTACGAAGTGATGTGGCTCGCGCTGACCGCTGTCGCCGAAATACGCGGCGCTCACGGCCGTCGCTCGCAGGTGCGCCGTGGGGTCCGCGACGATCGCGAGCGCGCAGTCGTAGGGCACGTTCAGCCACTTGTGCGCATCGACCGCCCACGACTGGGCGCGCTCGCGCCCGGCGACGAGGTGCGCACGGCGCGGGGACGCCGCCGCCCACAGTCCGAACGCGCCATCGACGTGGAGCCAGCCGCCGCGGGCGGCGACCGCGTCGGCGATCCGTTCCAGCGGGTCACACGCCCCGGTGCTCACGTTGCCCGCTTGGGCGCACACGAGCGTTGGTCCGTCGCGGCGGCGAAGCCGTTGGTCGAGCTCGTCGGGATCCATCGCTCCGTTGCCGTCGACCGCTACTCGCGTCACGCGACCCTGACCCAGCCCCAAGAAGCGCAGCGCGGCCAGCACGGTGACGTGAACCTCCGCCCCGACGAACACATCGATCTCCGGAGCGCCGAACAATCCCAACTCCTCCACGTCCCATCCGCGGGCGTTCAGCAGCGCCCCGCGCGCCGCGGCG
>DASZMU010000036.1:0-2526 GCA_035551695.1 Solirubrobacteraceae bacterium | reverse complement strand
GCGCTGGAGACCGAGCGCGCAGGCGGCCGGCAGCTGCGGATCGAGCTGGGGCAGTTGCGTGCCGAGCTGGAGCTGGCCCGCGCGGGCCAGGCCGAGGCCACAGAGGCGGCCACCGAGCTGGAGCGCCTCCGCCGCGAGCTGCTCGAGGCCCAGCACCGGTTGGAGCAGTTGACGCGCGAGCGCGACCGGGCGGCGCGGGCGGCCGGCGAGATCAAGACGGCGCTTCACGAGCGGGTGGGTGCGCTCGAGTCCGCGCGTGAGGCGCTCGAGTCCGAGCGCGCCCAGACGGGTCGGCTGCGAGAGCAGCTCACCGACGCACATCAGGCCGTCGGCGACTCCGGGACGCCGGTCAGGCCATCCCGCGAGCCGGCAGCGCGCCCGGAGGTCGCCCTACGTGCCCCCCGGGCAGACGTGGCCGCGGGTGCGGCGGGTGCAGCGGGTGCGCCGGGTCCGGACGGCGGCGCCTCGCGCGCGCCGCAACAGGACGGCTCCCGGGCGCCGATTCCCCCGGCCCCGCGGTCGCGGCCGGTCAATCCGTCGCTGCGTCATCGCTCCTACTGGGCCGGACGCTTGCTCGCGCTGCTCGTCCTGGCCGCGGTGATCATCGCGGTGGTGCTCGTGATCCAGGGCACCGTCTCGCACTAGTGTCCCGTTTGGGGCCCCTGGCCCGGCGACGCCGGTGACCGTCCGTCAGGCGGCGATCCTGCCGAGCGCGATCAGCGCCGCAGTGTCCTCGCCGGCCCCACCGGCACCGCCGCCGCGGGATGCGAGCTCCAGATCGGCGATCTCGCACGTCGCCGTGGCGAGCCGCTCGGACCCGGCCCGGCGCGCGTCGGCGATCAGCCGGTCGGCGGCCCGGGAGGGCATCCTCAGCCGGCGCTTGATCTGCGCCGGAGCCTCGCCCTCGTCGAGGGCGACCGCCACCTCGTGAGCGGTGCGAACCCGCTGGGAGATCCAGTACAGCAGGCCGGGCAGCCGCTCACCCTGCTCGCGCAGCTGGAGGTAGGCGGCGACCGCGGCGCGGGCGTCCCCGGCGACGAGCGCGTCGGCGACGGTCCAGGCCTTGCGCTCGGCCGACGACGCCGTCAGCTCCTCGACCTGCTCGGCGTCGAGCGCTGGGGAAGAGCCCTCCCCGTCCGGGGCGCCGAGCGCCAGCTTCTCGAGCTCGCGCAGCAGACGCTGCTGGCGCTCGCCGACGTGACGGATCAAGGCCCGGGCGGCGTCAGGCTCGAGCTCGATCCCCAGCTCGGCCGCATGTGCCATCACCCATTTGGGCAGCTCCCAGGGCTTGACGCTCATCTCCGGGCTGATGTCGCCCTCGGCCTGCCGTACCGCTGTGTGCAGTCTCTCCGGCGCCCGGTTGCGGCTGTCCTCGCGCGCGAAGAACGCCACCGTCGTCTCCGGCGCGAGAGCTGCCATCGCGGCGATCAGCGGATCGAGGTCCCGGTCCTTCCACCGCTCGGCGCCCTCGACGATCACGAACCGCCGCCCCAGGGCGAGCGTCATCGAGTCCAGCGCGAGGGCCACCCGCTCCGGCGTGGCCTCGTCGCCCTCCAACAACTCCAGTCCCTCGCTGCCGCTCAGCGACTCGGCCAGCGAGCGCAGGCGCGCCCGGCGCTCGGCGATCCGGCCGTGGTCGTCGCCGTGGATGAGGTAGGCGGGCTTGAAGGTCGGCGGCACGGCAAGCCAGTCTACGCACGCGCCGGGATAGCGCCGGGGCGCACGCGGGTGCCTTGCTTCCGCCGAGCGCTCGCGGCATCTAGTCTAGGCCGATGCTCCGGATTTCAGCGTGAGATTCGCGCCAAATCACGCACCGCCCGGATGATTTGCCACCACGCGCACGCCAGCCGCCGAATCGCGCCAGTGGGCTATCCACTTCGCTACCCATCGTCGTCAGCAGTGAATGCGGGTCGGGTGGGTTTGGGGGATTAAGCCGGTATAGGACGCGTGAGCCCCCAAAACCCTGTGGGCAGGCGGACGTGTGACCGGGCCCAGCTGGGGCCGGGGTCCCGTCACCGGCGTCATCCAGGCACGGCGTCCCGCCGTCGCGGGCGTGCCGGCAGCCGCGATTGAGTCGTTTCCGGCCCACCCCCGCCCCCACCAGGCGCCTCAGCCGAGCCGCGCCTGAACCCGAGGTACCGAAGTGGACAGCCCAAACCGCGGCCAAATCGCTCAGCGCTGCCCGGATTTGGGGCGTTGTGCAGGTCACGTGGCACCGGATTTGCCGGCGAGGCCGCGTCCCTCACCCGTTCAATGCCAGGCCGTTTCCCTTCGCGTGCCAGCGACGCAAACGAGTCACGGCGCCCGCGCTCACGTCCTCGCGCGGGCAGCCGCCATCTCCAGCGCGCGGGCGACCGCGGCCCGTGGCGAGTCCACCGCCTCCACCCCGTCGATCGGCCAGCTGTCGACGCCGACGACGAACGTGCCGGCGGCCAGGGCCAGTGCGATCTCCGACAGCGTCCCGTAGGCGCCGCCGACGGCGATGACCGCGTCGGCGGCCCGGACGACGAGGCCGTTGCGCAGCTC
>DASZMU010000035.1:0-4814 GCA_035551695.1 Solirubrobacteraceae bacterium | reverse complement strand
GGATCCACCGTCGTCGTCTCCGAGCTCTTCGCCGAGACCGTGGACGACGCTCTGCGCGCCGCCGCTCAGACGCTCGGACTCGTGGACCCGACCCTCGGCGTCGCGCTCGAGGACGCAGGTTATGACCGCGACTTCGCCCTCATGCGCTCCGAGGACTTCCCCGCCGGCCCCGGCGCGCCGGGATCGGTCGCCGCGGTCCAGCTGAGCGGCCGGATCCTCTCGCGCCCGCCAACCGTGAAGCTCGACCTCAACGGCGTCGTCAAGGCCCGCGCGGTCGACGACGCTCTCCGCCTGCTCACCGGACCCGGGTTTGTCGCTGCCGGCGGCGACGTCGCGGCCCAGGGCGGCGCCCTGATCGGCCTCCCGGGCGGCGGTTCGCTCGATCTCCACGACGGCGGCGTCGCCACGAGCGGCACGGGCCGGCGCCGGTGGCGGCGCAACGGCGTGGTCCAGCATCACTTGATCGACCCGGCTTCCGGGCGACCGTCCGCTTCGATCTGGACGCTGGTCACGGTCGCCGCGGGCAGCTGCCGTGATGCCGACGTCGCCGCCAAGGCGGCCTTCCTCCTCGGCGTCGACGGGCCGGCCTGGCTCGACGAGCGCAACCTGCCCGGACGCTTCTCCTCCTCGGCGGGTGAGATCACCAATCGCACCTGGCAGGCGGTCCTCGGACCGCCGGTGAACGGGGCCCCGGCACCGTCCAAACGGTGCGGTTTCGAACTGCTGCGGGTTGGTCCCGGATTCCGGGACCAACCCGCATCGCTTCGAAAGCCCGCGGTGAGCGCATGATCTGGTACGTCGCCAGAGCGGGAGGTGTGCTCGCCTACGTCCTCATCAGCTTTACCGTCTGCATCGGCATGGGCCTCGCCGGGCGCGCGCGCGTGCCGGGCTTCCCGCGCGTCGCGGTCAACGATCTGCACCGCTTCGCGGGGATCCTCACCGGCAGCTTCATCGGCGTCCACGTGGCAGGCATCCTGCTCGACAGCTACGTCCATTTCAGCGTGCCCCAGGTGCTGATCCCGTTTGCGGCCTCCTACCGTAACCTGGCGGTCGCCCTCGGCATCGTCGCCGCCGAGCTGCTTGTCGCGCTGGCGATCACGAACCGGCTGCGGAAGGTCCTGCCCCGGCGGGTCTGGCGTCGCGCCCACTACCTCAACTTCGCCGTGTGGGCCTTGGCCACGATTCACGGCATCACCGCGGGAACCGACAACGCGACACCGTGGATGATGGCGATCTACGTGGCAGCGATTGCTACCGTCGGGGGACTCGCCTGCTGGCGGTTCGCAGAGCCGGTGAGTGGCTCCCCGGCCCCTCCCGCGTCCAACCACGTCACCCGAACCGCTACTGACTCCGCCTCCTGAGGAGAACACGACTAACATGAAACGAATCCTTCCTGTCATCCTCGCTGGCGCCGTGGCCGGCGGCGTGGTCGGCCTCGTGGCCGCCAACGGCAACTCAACCACGAAAATCATCACGGAGACGAGCACGAGCGCCGCCCGCCCCGGGCCCGTGCCCACCGCCCTGAGCAGCAGCAAGGGCCTGAGCGTAAACCAGATCTACAAAATGGATGGCCCCGGCGTGGTCGACATCCAGGTCAACGCGACCTCGAGCTCGAGCGGAGCCGGCGGCTTCTTCGGCTTGGGCGGCGGCCAGACGCAGCAGACCCAGGCCGAGGGCTCCGGCTTCGTCCTGAACAAGAACGGCGACATCGTCACCGCCGAGCACGTCGTCAGCGGCGAACATTCGATCAAGGTGGTCTTCTCGAACGGGTACACCGCCAGCGCCAACGTCGTCGGCTCCGACACCGGCGAGGACGTGGCCGTCATCCATGTCAACGTCCCCTCCTCACAGCTCCACCCCCTCGCCGCGGGCGACTCCTCGACGCTCCAGGTCGGCGACGGCGTGGTCGCCATCGGAAGCCCCTTCGGCCTCCCGGGGACCGTCACGGCCGGGATCGTCAGCGCCCTCGGACGCGCGATCAGCTCCCCCAACAACTGGACTATCGCCAACGCCGTCCAGACCGACGCCGCCATCAACCCCGGCAACTCGGGCGGCCCGCTCCTGAACTCCAACGGCCAGGTGATCGGGATCAACGACCAGATCGACACCAACTCGACCAACGCCACCGGCCAGGGCTCGAGCGCGGGCGTCGGCTTCGCCGTCCCCTCGAACACGATCGCCCGCGTCGCCCAAGACATCATGAGCACGGGCAAGGCCCAGAACGCCTACGTCGGCGTCTCGCTCGTGCAGAGCAGCACCGGGGGCGCCGGGGTCGGCTCGGTCCAGCCCGGCACCCCCGCAGCCAACGGCGGCGTCAAGCAGGGCGACAAGATCACGGCGGTCAACGGCCACAGCGTCAGCTCCGTCAACCAGTTCATCGCCACGATCGCCAACTACTCCCCCGGCGACACCGTGACCCTCACCGTGCAGCGAGGCGGCAGCACCACCGACATCCACGTCAAGCTCGGAACCCAGCCCGCCACCGCCGCCGCCAACGGCGGTAACGGCGGCCTCATCCCGTAGGACGGTCCCGCGCGGCTTCGGATCGCCAGGCGGCGCTCGGCCGCCAGGCGGCCCCCGCGCCCGATAACGTCATTTCGAAGCCCTCACCACGACCCCCAGCACGACCGCCCCCAGCGACGCGAGCACGCACAGAGCCGCCGTCGCCCCCCACGCCGCCACCGCCGCCGTCCGCCCCCGACGCACGGCTTCGACCATGCCGGCGGCGCTCGAGACGCCGAGCGCGAACACGACCGTGACCCCCACGCCGGCACCCAGGGCGTAAAGGCTGATCTTGCCGAGCGTGCTGATGTCTACGATGGCCCCGGCGGCGATCATGCGTGGACGGGATAGGGCGAGCGTCCCCGGCGGACGAAAACCGAGGCGAGAACTCCGAGGGCGAGGAGGGTGATGAGGATCGGTCCGAGCACGCCGGCGCCGAAGATGTCGGTGACGGCAAAGGTGAGGGCGCCGGCCAGGCCGGCGGCGGGAATCGTCAGGATCCAGGCCGCGGCGATGTTGCCGGCGACGCCCCAGCGCACGGCCGAGAGGCGCTTGGCGGCGCCGGCGCCCATGATCCCGCCGGAGATCACGTGGGTCGTCGAGAGCGGGTAGCCGAAGTGTGAAGACGCGAGGATGACGGCGGCGCCGGCGCCCTGGGCCGTGAAGCCCTGGGCGAGGTCCATCTTGATGATCCGGGTCCCGACGGTGCGAATGATGCGCCAGCCGCCGGCGTAGGTGCCGAGGGCGATGGCCGAGGCGGAGGTGATGATGACCCAGGTCGGGACGTGGAAGTGCTCGGTGCTGAGGCTGCCGTGGGCGACGAGCGCAAGGGTGATCACCCCCATCGTCTTCTGGGCGTCATTGGTGCCGTGTGCGAGGGAGAGCATGGCCGTGGACACAATCTGCCCGATCCGAAACCCGTCGTTCACGATCCCGGGACGGCGCCGGCCGACGATG
Organism: Solirubrobacteraceae bacterium; assembly: GCA_035551695.1. GTDB lineage: Bacteria > Actinomycetota > Thermoleophilia > Solirubrobacterales > Solirubrobacteraceae > Palsa-465. The sequence goes on along the minus strand of DASZMU010000035.1, from coordinate 1,355 downwards.
CGGTAGACGATCACGATCGAGATCGCGGCCACGGCGAAGGCGAGCACGGGCGCGAGCACGCCGGGCGCGATCACCGTGCGCAGGAGGACCTGACCGCGGATGCCGCCGCTGCCGACGGCCGCGAGCATGGCGCCGGTGACGGCGCCGATGAGGGCGTGGGACGAGCTCGAAGGCAGGCCCAGGAGCCAAGTCACGAGGTTCCAGGCGATGGCGCCGATGAGCCCGGCGAAGACGATCGTCTCGGTCATTCTGGAGGTGACGAAGATCCCCGATCCGATCGTCGCGGCCACCTTCAGCGAGATGAAGGCGCCGGCGAAGTTGAGCGCCGCGGCGATGGTGATGGCCGTGCGCGGGGACAGCGCTCTCGTCGAGATCGAGGCGGCCACGACATTGGCCGTGTCGTGAAAGCCGTTGGTGAAGTCGAATGCCAGCGCGGCACCGACGACGATCACGAGTAGGAGGTCGCTGTGCATGCCCCCGGCGCGTCGCCTACGTCGACGCGCTCGCGACCTGGGCCAGAGCCTTCTCCATGAGCTCCATGTGGACGCTGCGCGTCCGCCCCTGACGCCGGGTCCAGTCGCGCTCGGCGTCGAGCGTCCAGGCGAAGGTGTCGTCGGCCAGGCAGCGCTCGAGGGTGTCCTCGAGCTCCGCCTGGAGCTCCTCCTTCTCGATGGGGGCAAGGAGCTCCACCCGCGTGTCGAGGTTGCGAGGCATGAGATCGGCCGAGCCGATGTAGTAGACGTGCTCGTCGCCGCGGTGGAATGAGTAGATGCGCGAGTGCTCGAGGAAGCGGCCCACAACGGAGACGACGCGGATGGTCTCGCTCACCCCGGCAATCCCGGGGATGAGGCAGCAGATGCCGCGCACGTTGAGGTCGATCGGGACGCCGGCCTGGGAGGCGCGGTAGAGCGCCCGGATGCACTGGGCGTCGACGAGCGAGTTCATCTTCATCACGATCCGCACCTGCTCACCCGCCTCGTGGGCGGCGATCGTCTTGTCGATCTCGGCGAGGATTGGCTCGCGGAGCCAGCTCGGCGCGACGAGGACCTTGCGCATGCGGCGCGGGCGGCCGTAGCCGGTCAGGGTGTTGAACAGATTCGCGACATCGTCGCCGAGGTCGGGGTCGACGGTGAAGAGCCCGAAGTCCTCGTACAGGCGCGCGTTCTTGGCGTGGAAGTTCCCCGTCCCGATCATCACGTAATTGCGCACCCTGGGGCCCTCGCGCCGGACCACGAGGAGGATCTTGGCATGGGCCTTGAGCCCCGGTATCCCGTACACGACATGGGCCCCCACCTCTTCCAGCGCTCGCGACCAGCGGATGTTGCGGCGCTCGTCGAAACGGGCCTTGAGCTCGA
>DASZMU010000034.1:0-1930 GCA_035551695.1 Solirubrobacteraceae bacterium | reverse complement strand
GTCTCAGGCGCCCGCGCCTTCAACGCCCAGAGCGCCGATCAGCTCAGCTCCATCTACCGGCGGCTGGGAGGGCAGCTCGGTACCGTCAGCCGCAAGCGCGAGATCACGGTGGTATTCGCCGTCGCCGGGCTGGTGTTGCTGGTGGCGGCCGCGGCGGTCTCGGCGCGGTGGTCGGCACGGGTGCCTTGAGCAACCCGGGAGTGAGCGCTTCCCCGCCGGCAGGCTCGCGTTTTGGCGTGGTGGGGTGCCTCGTCTGCGGTGAGGGGCGAGCCGCCGGCGGCGATCCGTGGTGCGACCCGCACAACGTGACAAATCCGGGGGGCGCCGGCTGATCTGGCGCAAATCCGCCGGGGCTGAGCGTGGGGGTGGTGACAGATCATCCGGGCGTTCCGCGATTTGGCACGATGTGCACGCGGGAATCCGGAGCAACGGGGCGCAACGGGGCGCGGGGGCGTCCGGCGGCAGCCCGGCCGGTGGCTCGTCACAATGACGTGACCGGGTATCGCCGCGAGGGGTCGCTCCGGCGATACGCAATCATGCCCATCCCACCCTGAGAGACGGTCTGCATGGCATCGGCTTCGCAAGACGACGAGCGCAAACGGGAAGGCCTCCGTCGCGGAGGTCCGACGATGCGGGATGTCGCCGCGGCTGCGAACGTCGACATCTCGACCGTGTCCAAGGTCCTCAGCGGCGGCAACATCAGCGTACGCCCGGAGACGAGAGCCCGGATCGAGCAGACGGTTGAGGCGTTGGGCTACCGTCCGAATGCGAGCGCGCGGGGCCTCCGCCTATCCAGAACCGGGACGTTCGGCATGCTGGTGCCCGACTTCACCAACCCGGTCTACGCGCAGATCATCCGCGGCGCCGTGCGTGAAGCCGAGACGCGCGGGCGGGTGATGCTCCTGGCTGAGCTCGACCCCGGGCACTCTCCCGAGGTGTATCTCCGGTTGGTTCATGAGCGCCGTATCGACGGGCTCCTGGTCGCGACCGCCCGGTCGCACAGCCCGGTTCTGTCGCTGCTGGACCGCGACGAGGTCCCGCACGTCTTCATCAACCGGCGCGGAGCCGCCCGCTCTCTGTCCGTCATCAGCGACGACGAGGAGGGGGCGGCTGTCGGCACGCGGGCGCTCATTCAAGCGGGACATCGGCGCTTGGGCCTTCTCAACGGGCCTGTGGATATCGACACGGCCCAACGACGCCGGGCGGGCTTCGAGCGCGAGCTCCAGGCGGCGTCTCTGCCGCCCGCGACCGTGGTCTCCAGGCCGTACAGTGCCCGGGGGGGATACGACGCCGCCCGTGAGCTGCTTGCCCAACACTGCACGCGGCCGACCGGGCTGCTGGTGGCAACGCTGACGATGGCGATCGGAGCTCTCGCGGCCTTCGCCGAAGCCGGCATCGATATCCCGCGGGACCTGTCGGTCGTCGGATTCGATGATGGTGACCTCGCCAGCTTTGCGCATCCGCCCTTGACGTGCGTGGCCATGCCGCACGATCAGATGGGGGCGATGGCCGTCAACCTACTCGAGCGGGTCGTGGCCGGGGAGCCGGCGCGGAGCGTCGTCGTGCCGACCCCGCCTCGCCTCATCCCGCGCGCGTCGGTGGCCGCGCCTCCACCCTCGCGGTCAATCGATTGACAAGCCGCAAACTGTGTGATTAAACTTGCCCTCGGCGAGGTGATCAAACGATTGACCTGATCGTCGAAGCCGGAACTCGGCGAAGGGTGGAGAGGCGAGTACGACGTGGCGGGACGCACCATCATCGTGACCGGAGCCGCAAGTGGCATCGGCCGGGCGTGCGCGCTGCGTCAAGCGGCCGGAGGCGATCACGTCGTTGCGTGGGATCTTGCCGGCGACTCTGCTCTTGCGGTCGCCGACGAGGTGGTCGCCGCCGGCGGGTCGGCCGAGTCGGCCGCGGTCGACGTCGCGGACAC
>DASZMU010000033.1:0-2088 GCA_035551695.1 Solirubrobacteraceae bacterium | reverse complement strand
CAGTGGTTCGTCCAGACGTTTCTGCCGATTCTTCCCGCGCTCGCCGGCTACGCCGAGCAACTCGACTCGGCCGCCAACCAGCAGTTCGACCTGTGGTGGCTGCACGACGGCGTGGCGCGGACGAGCCCGCTGCGCGAGGAGTTCATGCGCGATCTGGCCGCGGTCGGCAACTACCCCCAGCGTCCGCGGCGGCTGGCCATGTCGTCCGGGCGCGGGGACGGCGTGCGCGAGGCGCCCCCCGGCGCCCGCGCGTTGAACTGGGCCGGCGATCCCTGGGTGTCGGCACAGACGCAGACCGTGGGGGTTGGCGAGGGGACGATCGGCTCCGGCCGCTGGTTTCTGGCCGAGCCGCCGGAGCTTCCGCCACTCAGCCTCGACGCCGGCATCGCCTGGGATGGAGCGCCGGGCGGACAGGAGCCCTACAACGGTCAGGTCGCGGCCCTCGCCGCGGGCGTCGGTTGCGGGAGCGTGTCCCACGCCTTCGACCTCGTCTGCACCGTGCCCACCGTCAGCGCCCTTGATCTCAACCAGGACCCGTTCACTCCCGTGCCGCCACCGGCATCCGGCGCCGGGGCGGGGCCGTTTCACGATTACGCGTGCTGCTCGGCCAACGAGCCGCATCTCACGATCACGCCGGAGCTCAGCAGCTGGCTGCTGACCGCGCTCGGCAAGCCCGTCGAAACACGAACGGTTCCCGCCCATGGCTGATCCCTTCGATCCCAGCACGTTCAACCCCCACGATCCGGCATTCCTGGCTGATCCGTATCCGACGTACACCGCGTTCCGCGACCAGGCGCCGATCTACCCGGTGGCGCTGTACGGCAGCGACTGGATGTTCCGGTACGCCGACTGCATGCAGGTGCTGACCGCCGAGGAGGTGTGGATCAAGAACCGGCCGGACGGGACGCCCCCGCCACTCGGACCGTACGGGACGATGACGTCCAACTTCCCGCTGAGCCTCTTCGCCTCAGACCCGGAGCTGCACACCCAGCTGCGGTCGATCCTCGAGCCGCTGTTCACGGACGCCATCCAGGATGCCCAGCAGCTCGCGCGGAAGGTGGGGGAGCCGCTCCTCGCGGCGGCCCAGCAACACGGGCGCATGGAGCTCATCTCCGACTACGGCCTACCGCTCCCCTCGAGCGTGCTGTTCACGCTGCTCGGGATTCCGGATGACCCGGTCATCAGGGGCACTCTGATGACGTGGGCGCAGGCGATCGCCGCCGCTCACGACATCACGCAGTCGCTGACGGTCCGCGCCACCGGAGCGACCGTTTCGATGGCCGCCAATACCTACTTCGAGGCCCTGCTCGTCGCCAACCAGACGACGCCGGCGCAGGGTTTCTTCGCCGAGATCTGCGCCGCGTTCGCCTCCGCCGGCCTGAGCCCGCAGGAAGTCCAGGTGTGCGCCGTCGACTTCCTCGTCGCCGGCTATCTGTCGACGACGTTCATCATCGGCACCGGTGTCCGCAACCTGCTTCTCAACCCGGGCCAACTGCAGGATCTGCGCGACGACCCGTCCCTGATCGACGGCGCCGTCGAGGAGATGCTCCGCTTCGACGGGCCGGTCCAGGTCATCGACCGCTATGCCGCGGGCGACACTCGCGTTGGCGAGCGCGTCTACAAGCGCAGCGACAAGGTCACCGCGGTCGTCGGCTCGGCCGGCCATGACGCCGAGATGTTCGAGAACCCGGAGAGCTTCCTGATCACGCGTGCCAACGCCGCCGAGCACATCGCCTTCGGCGAGGGGATCCACTACTGCATCGGCGCGCCGCTCGCCCGGCTGGTCGCTCCGGTCGCGATCCAGATGCTCATCGAGGCGTTCCCCAACCTCGCCCTGGACGGGATCCCGCAGTGGCAGACCGACCCGTACCTGCGGGCGGTGACGAACCTGCCGCTGCGGTTCTGAGCGTCCAGATCGCGCGTGCTCGACGGGCTGCCTGCGGCGGGTCCGCGGCCGAGCATCGATGGGGAGGCGGAGGTGCACCGGTTCCGGCGTGCGTGGTGCCGGCAAATCGGTAAGTGGGTTCTCCTCGCCGACGGCCTGACGGGGCGCGCTCGACGCCACATGTGGGTCCGGTGACGGTGTGG
>DASZMU010000032.1:0-41142 GCA_035551695.1 Solirubrobacteraceae bacterium | reverse complement strand
CGCCGTGTGTCTCGCTGCCGCCGTGGCCGGCTGCGGCTCATCGAATGGCGGCGGAGGAGGAGGCAGCAGCGCCCCCGGGGTCACGGCCACCAGCATCACGTTCGGGACCCATCAGCCCCTGACAGGGCCGGCAGCGCCCGGTTACAGCGAGATCGCCCCGGCCTCCCAGGCGTTCTTCGACTACGTCAACGCCCACGGCGGGGTCTTCGGCCGCAAGCTCCACCTGACCATCAAGGACGACGCCTACAACCCCACCAATACCGTCAACGTCGTCCACCAGCTTGTCCTGCAGGACAACGTGTTCGGCATCTTCGAGGGGCTGGGCACGCCGACCCACACCAAGGTCGTCGGCTTCCTCAACTCGTCCAAGGTCCCGGACCTGTTCGTCGCGTCCGGATGTCCCTGCTGGGATGACGGCTCCACCCAGCCCTACACCTTCGGCTGGCAGCCCAACTACACGATCGAGGGCAAGATCCTCGGCCAGTACATCAAGCAGCACTTCCCGGGCGCCAAGATCGGCATCCTGTACCAGGACGACGACTTCGGCAAGGGCGGACTGGCCGGCATCCAGGACGAGGTCCCCGCCTCGAGCATCGTCGCCAAGGAGCCGTACGAGTCCGGGACGACGACCCTGGCCTCGCAGGTGACCGCGATCAAGACCGCCAACGCCAAGGTGATGATCGACTTCACCGTGCCGATCTACACGGCGATCGCGCAGCTGACCGCCTTCACCCTCGGCTACCACCCGCAGTTGGCCGTCTCCAACGTCGGCATCGACCCCACCACGGTCGGCGCGCTGCTCAAGACCGTCTCGAAGGGCAAGGCCTCCGGAACGGGACTGATCGACGGCGCGATCACCGACGGCTACCTGCCGTCCTCCAGCGACACGTCGAATCCGTGGATCCAGCTGTTCCTCAAGATCCACAACCAATACGACCCCCGGGCGCCGTTCGACGGCAACGTCGAGTACGGCATGGCGACCGCTTACACCCTGGTACAGGCGCTCGAGGCCGCCGGCAAGAACCTGACTCGCCAGAAGCTCGTCAACGCCATCCAGAACGACGGCGCCAAGTGGATGGGTCCCGGGCTCGTCCCGTTCCGCTACAGCGGGACACAACACGGCGGATACGGCGGGACCGAGATGGGCCAGGTGCGCAACGGCAAGATCGTCCTGTCCGGTGGCCCCATGACGACGGCTCCGACGGCGGACAGCGCCATCACACCGTACTCCGGGGCGCAGCCCGCGCCGCCGAGCAGCGGGATCCCGAGTAACTGACCCCCCCGGCGGTGGCCGCCCCCGGCGTTTTCCGGGGGCGGCCACAGCGTGTGGGCGTGTTTTGAGCAAGGCCTCGTCTGGCCGTGGTGGAGCACAGGCCTTGTCTGGCCATGGTGGAGCGCAGGCGACCCGGGCGAAACGGCATTGGCTATGGAAAAGGGGGAGGGGCCGGGCGTAGTCGACCCTCCGAGGCGCCGGGAGCGTGCACCATGCGACAAACGTTGTTCTGCCGCGGCGATTTGGCGCACGCCGCGGGCTACGCCCTCTCTGTCAGCGTCCGGTGAGACGCTCAGGATCGAGGAATCAATGACCGTTGAGGGCGAGATTGGAGAACGCCAGGTTGTTGGAGATGACCATGGATGGGACTGGGGAGGGTTTGGGGGATTACCCGTGTATAGGACGCATGAGCCCCCAAAGCCTATGGGCGGGCGGACGTGTGGCCGGACCGCCGCGGCAATTCATCCCCTCTATTCAATGCCCATGCCGTTTCGCCCGGTTCGCCTGTGCTCCGCCACGGCCGGCCGCTCAGCGCGTGGCTCGGGCCCTGACGACAGCTACGCGAACCGCGCCGGGGTGCGCGCGTGGACGAGCGCCGCCTCGAGCTCGGCCGCGAGCGCCACCAGCTCGCCGCCGGCCGCCAGCCAGTGCTCGAGGCGGGCCGTCACCGCCCGCCGCGCTGTCTCGTCGGCGCGCAGCAGATCCGACAGGCCGCGGCTGCGCCAGGTGGTGCGCGGCGCGCAGCGGTGGCGGACCGACGGATAGCGCTCCCTGAGCGCGGTCACCCAGACTTCCTCGCCATCACTGAGCTCGGCCGCCAGCAGCCGCGCGAACCGGCCGGCCGCGAGCGAGCGCAGCCCACCCCGCAGCCGCGCCGGATTGGTGTCCTGGGCCGGGGCGCACGCACAGGCAAAGAGCATTCGAGCGGCCTCGTGCTCCTCCGGCGTCCACGCCGGGGGGGCCGATCGCAGACCCAGGGCCAGCCAGAGGTGGGACGTGCCCGCCGCAACGATCCGGTCGGCCTCGCCGGCGGCGCAGGAGAGAAAGGCGCCGAACTCCGGCAGCGCCGTCGCCAGCCTCCGCATCTCCTCCAGGTCGGGACGCCCGCCGCTGCCGACCGACGTCATGCTGGCGACGACGCCGCTCGCGGCGGCGAACGCGCGCTGGAGACCGTCCGCATCCGCGCCGATCCGGATGCGATCCAGGGCGTCGCGAAGCTGCTCGAGGTACGGCGCAGCATGGACCGGGACCTGGGGCGCGACGGCTTCCCAGCCAGGGTCGCTGAGCGCGTCGGTATCGAGCTGGGGTTCGTTGTCAGATACGAGCAATCCGTTACTCGCGCGGGACGGTGGCCGGCCGACCGGAGGATATGGGCGACGCGGGCGTTGGTCAAACCTAGCGCCGGCCGGCGCCGACCCGGTCGTGGAGCTCTCGCTGGTCGCGCCGTTCCCGCTTCCGCTGCCGGCGGACGTCGCGCGGGGGGCGCAGCGTGATCGGCTCGTGGCGTGTGCGCCGCAGGATCACGAATGCGACCGTTCCCCACATCGCCGGGATCCAGAGGGCGATCGCGTGATAGACGACGGTCGCCGCCGTCGCCAGGGTCGCCGGCGTCCCGTACAGGACGAACATCCCCACCAGGCTGCCGTCGAGGATCCCGATGTTGCCCGGGACGGGGACGAGATTCGAGAGATATCCGATCTGATAGGCGAGCACGATCGTCGTCAGGGGCGGAACCCGTCCGAGGGCGGCGAAGCATGCCGCCAACACGCCGATGTCGCACCAGAGAAACGCGATCGCGCCGATGATCCGCCAGTCCGGCCTGAACAGGACCTGCTCGGTCTGGCGGATGCTCGACGAGATCTCCACGAACATCGTCCGGACGCGGCCCGGAGAGCGCCGGGTCGCCAGCCGGTCGCTGACCGGCGGCAACGCGAGGAAGAAGACGAAGACGGCGACGCCGACGAGCCCCGGCACGAGGCTCAGGAGGACGTCGTTGGAGCCCGGGAGGATGCCGGCGTAGAGGGCCAGGCCGACGAGCGCGAGTGTGACCACGTTGATGGCGCTGGTGAGCAGGAACAGGACCGCCGAGCGCTCGGCGACTCGCTTGGGGTCACCGCCGCGCTCGACGAGCAGCCACGCCCCCACCGCGATGCTTCCTGCGCCGCCGAGCGAGACCGCGGCGCCGAACGCCAGCTCGCTGAGCGCGACGCGTGCGCCGAAGCGGACCGGGGCGCGTTCGAACACCTGCAGGAACGCGATCACATAGCCGATGCACGACAGGATCTCGAGGGCCACCGCCGCGAGCACCCACCCCAGCTTCATGTCCGCGACCTGGTCGGCGACGCCGTGGAGACCCGGGACCGCGAGCAGCAGACCGGCGACGAGCGCGATGAGGATGACCAGCGAGATCAGACCGCGCCACAGACTGCGGCCCGGATCCTCGTCGTCGCGGCCGGGACCGCCTCCCTCGGCGGCGTCGCCGAGGGTGACAGACTCGATGGGGGGCTCGCCGGGGAGATCGGCATCGTCGGCGGGCGCCGGCATGCCTGACAATTCAATCAGTGTCCCGCGTTGAGGTTCCCGGAGAACGGATCATCGGCCTGCGCGCCGGTAACCCGGGGCCATTCACGCTGACCGGGACGAACACGTGGATCGTCGGCGCGGATCCGGCATGGCTCGTCGATCCCGGCCCAGCGCTGGACGAGCACGTCACCGTCGTCGTCGAGGAGATCGGCCGCCGGGGAGGCCTGGCCGGCATCGCCCTGACCCACGATCATCCGGATCACGCCGCCGCGATCCCGGAGATGCGCCGGCGCTTTCCGGCGGCGCCGGTGGCGGCGGCCCGTGGTGACGTCGATCATCGGCTGACGGACGGCGCGCGTTTCGGCCCCCTCGAGGTGATCGCCACCCCCGGCCATGCCCCGGACCATCTGGCGTTCGTCGTCGGAACGGCGGCACTGACCGGCGATGCCGTGCTCGGCCAGGGCAGCGTGTTCATCGCGCCTGACCCCGGCGCGCTCGACGGGTACCTCAGAGGACTGGAACGGCTGCGGCGACGCGAGCTCACCGTCCTGCTGCCGGGACACGGCCCTGTCATCGTGGACCCGGCGGCGAAGATCGACGAGTACGTCGAGCACCGCCTGACCCGCGAGCGCCGGCTGCTCGCGGCGCTGGCCGACGGGGCGCGATCAGTCACGGAGATGCTCGACGCGGCCTGGGGCGACGTTCCTGAGCTTCTGCGTCCGGCCGCGACCGTAACGCTCGCGGCGCACCTGGACAAGCTCGCGGAGGAGGGCCGACTGCCGGCTGGGGCCGAGCGCCCCACCGGGCCGGCCCGGGTCCCGTCAGAGCCGCGGCCGCACTAGGGGAGGGCCACTAGTTGCCCGTCATCGTGAACACGGCAACGATGCGAGACCCCCGGGCCTTCGCCCCTGACTTGCCGGACCGATTCCGGATCGACGCGCGCTTGGTGGCGGGAGCGACCGTCGCGGCGCCGGCGCTCGGTCCTGCGGCGCTGCCGGTGCTCGTGGTCGACCCCGTGGACGCGCCGGCCTGGCCGGACGTGCCGGTCGACGCGGTTGCGCCGGAACCGGTCGTCGCCGGCGATGTGCTCGAGGAGCCGGTGCCCGACGGCGAGGACGACCCCGTGCCGGCGGCCGCTGACGACCCGGCGCCGGCCGCCGACGCCGAGCCCGTCCCCGCCGGCGTGGCCGGATTGGCGCCGCCGGTCTGCGTTGATGCGGGGGTCGTGCCCGTCGTGGGCGTGGACGCCGTCGACGGCTGCCCGGGCCCAGGACCGAGGGCGGTAGCCACGAAGTAGAGATCAGGGTCCACGCGCTGGGAGATCGGCAGGGCGGAGGTGGAGTTGGTCGCGTCGCGCCGGGCAGGCGAGGGGACCGCGGCGGCTGGGGCCGTGTTGCCGGACGTCGTCGCCCCGGGCGACCCGGAGCCGGTGGCCGTCGCGGGCGCCGCCGCCGGACTGCCGATCACGACGCCGCCGGACGCTGCGCCGCCGCGATCGATGTCGGCGTGGGCAATCCGGACAACCCGATGGTGGTGTGAGTGCGGAGGGACCGGCCGGGCGATGTGCTGCAACTCGATGGCGCCACCCGCTGTGACGACGGCGGCCGCGAGAAGGGTCACGACGTGACCGGCGCCCGCGATCGCGCCGACGGACGCCGCGGCGCCGGTTGCGGCAGCCGCCCCCCCGCCGGCCACAGCGCCGCTGCTCGCGGCGGCGCCGCCGCCGCCGGCGCTGCCCAACCCCAGCAGCTTGGCGATCACCCCTATGGGTCCGAGCGCCGGCATGAACCCGGCCAGCTGGCGGCTGACGCCGCGCACCTCGGACCGGAACTGGCGACAGCTGGGACAGTCGCGGATGTGACGCCGGGCCAGTCCGCTCGTACGGACACCGCGATCGTGAGACTCGATGAGATCCTCGCGGATCCGGGCGCAGGACGTGTCGCGGGCCTCATTTGCCTGGGCCAGGCCGACCCGGGCCCTGACCAGCAGTGACTTGACCGCGGGAATCGAGACACCCAGCGCGCCGGACACATCCGCGTAGGTCATCCCGCCGAGCTCGCGCATCAGCAGGGCCGAGCGTTGCTGATCCGGAAGCCGCTGCACGTCGGCGATCAGGCGGCGCAGCGCGTCGCGCTGCTCGGTCTGAGCCACCGGGTCCGGGCCACTGCCGGCCGCCATCTGCGGGATCTGCTCGGTCGGAACCGTCTGGGGACGCCGCAGCTCGTCGATGCACCGGTTGTGGGCGACGCGGTAGAGCCAGGCACGGAGGGCGAGCTCGCGGTGGCTGGCCCGCAGGCCGGCGTAGGCGCGGACGAAGATCTCCTGCACGGCGTCCTCAGCGTCCGCCGTCGAGCCGGCGAGCATCTGACGGGTATACGCGAACAGCCGCGGCCGATAGCGGTCGTGGATTGCCCGGAACGCCTCGTCGTGGCCGGACCGGAACATCGAGACCAACTGCTCGTCGGATCGGATCCGAAGCAGCGGAGCGCCGATGGCGGTCCTGGTGCGCGTCAGTCCGACGGTGGCTGGGATGGCGGAAGCTTCCACGTGAACCCGCGCCCATCGTACCGGCTGTCCCGGGGGAACGGCCTAGCTTTGCGCCATTTCACGTAAGAATGTCAACGGAAGTTCGGTGGCCCCGCCCGGCGTCAGCCGCTCACAAACGTGCGCGAGCGACACGGGCGCAACCGACGACGGCGTGCATCTCCGGCGGTGTCGTTCTACGCTTCGGCGTCTGAGTCGACTGCCGGAAAGGACGACATGACCGACGTTGTAATCGCCTCCGCCGCTCGCACCGCGATCGGCTCCTACGGCAAGGGACTCGCCGGCGTATCCCCGTCCGACCTGGGCGCCATCGCCGCATCGGCGGCGCTCGACCGGGCCGGGCTCGACCCGGCGCAGGTCGACCACGTGGTCTTCGGCAACGTGATCCACACCGAGTCCGCCGACGCCTACATGGCGCGCGTCGTCTCGATCAAGGCCGGCATCCCCAAGGAGGTGCCCGCCTACACCGTCAACCGCCTGTGCGGGACCGGCGTCCAGGCCATCGTCTCCGCCGCGCAGGCGATCCAGACCGGCGAGGCCGAGGTCGCGGTGGCCGGTGGGGCCGAGTCGATGAGCCGCGGGCCGTACTGGCTGCCGGCGGCCCGGTGGGGCGCGCGAATGGGCGAGGCCGAGGTGGTCGACCCGGTGATGGGAGCGCTCACGGACCCGTTCGAGTCGATCCTGATGGGTGTGACCGCCGAGAACCTGGCGGAGCGCGGATCCATCTGCCGCGAGCGCCAGGACGAGTTCGCCGTCCGCTCCCACCGACTCGCGTCCGCAGCGCGGGCCGCCGGTCGCTTCGACGACCAGATCGTCGCCGTGCCCGTCCCGTCCAAGCGCGACGTCACGCCGTTCTTCCGCGACGAGCACATCCGCGAGGACGCCTCCGTCGAGGGGATGGCCCGGCTCCGGCCGGTGTTCAAGCCGGACGGGACGGTGACCGCCGGCAACGCGAGCGGGATGAACGACGCCGGGGCGGCCGTGGTGCTCATGAATGCGGCGCGGGCCGCCGAGCTCGGCGCTCCGGTGCGGGCCCGCATCCTGGCCTATGCGAGCTGCGGCGTCGAGCCGTCGATCATGGGCATCGGGCCCGTACCCGCCGTCCGCAGGGTGCTGGAGCGCTCCGGACGCCGGCTCGAGGATGTGGAGGTCATCGAGCTCAACGAGGCATTCGCCGCGCAGGCCCTGGCGGTGATCGACGACCTCGGACTCGACGAGGAGAAGGTCAACCCCAACGGCGGCGCGATCGCGCTCGGCCACCCCATCGCCGCCACCGGAGCGGCGATCACCACCAAGATCCTCGACGAGATGGAGCGCCGCGACCTGGAACTGGGCCTCGTGACCCTCTGCATCGGCGGCGGGCAGGGGATCGCCCTGCTCCTCGGCCGTTAGCGGGGTCAACCCGCAGACAATGGCCGCGACGGTACTCTGCGAGCAAACATGGATGCCGCATCGGGAATTGGGTTTCCGGTCGCGTTCGGCGCCGGATTGATCTCGTTCCTGTCGCCGTGCGTCCTGCCGCTGGTGCCCGGCTACATCTCCGCGGTCGCCGGTGGCCAGCCGGGTGAGATCCGCACGCGGCGGGTGATCGGTCCCAGCCTCGCCTTCGTCGCCAGCTTCTCGTTCATCTTCATCGTCCTGGGGCTGCTCGGCCAGCGCGCGCTCCGCTCAGCGCTGACCGGGCCGACCGCGCTGAAGGTCTCCGGAGCGGTGATCGTGGCCATGGGCGTGCTGTTCGTGCTCGCCCCGTTCGTGCCCGCGCTGTCGCGGGAATGGCACGTGTCCAGGCTGATGGCCCGTGCGGGGCGCGGCGGTCCGGTCCTGACCGGTGCGGCCTTCGCGCTCGCCTGGACCCCGTGCACCGGACCCACGCTGGGAGCGATCGTGACGGCCGCGGGCACCTCGAACTCGGCGTCGCGTGGCGCGATCCTGCTCGCCGTCTATTGCGCGGGGCTGGCGGTCCCGTTCCTGGTCACCGGGCTGGCGTTCGGTACCGCCACCTCGGCATTCGCGGTCATCAAGCGCCATTACCCGCTCATCATCGGCCTCGGCGGAGCCGTGCTGATCTCGATGGGCGTGCTGATCTGGACCGGGGAGTTCACCCAGCTGAACGTGACCGTCAGCCACTGGATCCAGAGCCTGGGGCTGCCGAACTTCAACGGCGACACCTAAGTCCCGTCGGCCGGCACTAGCCTCGGCAGGATGGGAACGCTCCTCTCGCACTGCACGGGTGCGGCGCTCGCCGCGGTGACGGCGGCGTCGGTCGCGGCCTGCGGCTCCGGGGGGTCGTCCAGCACCGCCGCGCACAGTGCGTCGAGTACGTCGACGCCGGCCGCTTCAGCGACCGCGACGTCGGCCACAACGCCGCCGCAGGCCTCGGCGGCGTCCCTGCCGGCCGGTTGCACGGCGCCGCACACGTCGACGTCGATCGGCCAGGTGGGCGCGGCCACGGGCCACGTCGGCGTCACGCTCCTGTTCCGTAACTCGGGCTCGGCGGCGTGCACGCTCACCGGCTATCCGGGCGTTGCCCTGGTGGCGGCGACCGGCCGTCACGGCCAACTGGAGGTCGCCCGCACCCCCCAGGGGTACATGGGCGGCCTCTCGCCGCAAGCCCGGGCCAACCCGGTCGTGGTCCTGGCGCCGGGGCAGTCCGGGTCGGCCATCCTGGAGGGCGAGGACTTCAACCCGGTGACCAGCGGATCGTGCCCCCGGTACTCGTCGCTGCTCGTCACGCCGCCCAACCAGCGCGTCACCGTCCGCCTGACCCGGTCGCTATCGATCTGCGACCCCACCGTCCATCCCGTCGTCTCCGGGACAACAGGGCGTCAGGCGCCGTAGCCGGGCTCCCCCGGAAGCACGATTCGCGCCGTCTCGCCGGTGCCGATGACGCGCGGCTGCACCGGCATCACGGTTTGCCTCCGCGCGTGCTCGAGCAGCTCGACAGCCGAGGCAAAGCCCTGCAGCTGCTCGAGATGCTTGATCGTGGGGAACACCAGGAGGATCTGGCCGGCGCGTGCCGCGGCGAGCGCGCGCGCGGGTGTGAACCAGCCGGCGTCGACCACCTCGGAGCCGTCGATCCGTGGCTCGGCGCGCTCGGGCGCCGGCGCGAGGAAGAACCACGTGTCATAGCGGATCGTGACGGCCGCGGGCGTGATCCAGCGGGAGAAGGCGATCAGCTCCGCGGGGTCGGCGAGCGCGATCCCCGCCTCCTCGCCGAGCTCTCGCACCGCGGCGCCACGCAACCCGGCTTCGCCCTCGCCATCGCCGGCACTGACGGCGCCGCCGGGAAAGACCCAGGCGCCACCCATGAACCTGGCCTCCGGGTTGCGCTGCGCCAGCAATACTTCGAGCCCGGATGAGCCGCCCTTCAGGAGGATCACCGTCGCCGCCAGGCGGGGCACGGTCTCCGGGCCGGTATTGAGCTCCTCGCCGGGACCGGGGCGCACGTTCTCCACGGCCGCGACCCTACACCTCACCCACACCCCCCTGCCGCTACGCTTGCCGCCGATGAAATACATGTGTGAGTCGTGCGGGTTCATCTATGACCCCGAAGAAGGAGATCCGGACGGCGGTATTCCGCCGGGAACGCAGTTCGAGGACATCCCGGACACCTGGTTCTGTCCGGTGTGCGGAGCCCGCAAGAAGGACTTCACGCCCTACGAGGACTGACAGGCGCGCGTCGGGAACGTGGCCGTCGGGCCGGCCGGAGGCCGCCGTGCTCAGCCGATGCCCGCGGACGCCCATCGCTGAAGCGGCAGGGCGTTCCCGGCGGCGGCCAGGAGCTCCGGGCGCCCAGCGGCGATTGGTGCCAGCGTCGCGATCTCGACCTCGGCGAGCCGGGCGACGGTGTCACGGTTTGAACGCTCCATGACGTTCGGCTCCGCCGGCCATGGCGTCATGACGACGCCGGCGATCGTCAGCTGCGCGGCGCGGGCCGCCTCGATGGTCAGAAGCGTGTGGTTGATCGTGCCCAGCCCCGGGCGGGCGGCGATCACGAGTGGGAGCCCGAGGTCGGCCGCCAGCGAGCGGACGTCACCCCCGCGACCGAGCGGAACGAGAAGGCCGCCCACTCCCTCGACGATCGTCACGGCGCCCGGCGGGGCGCCGGTGCGGATCACGTCGCCGATCGCGTGCGGCGACGGCGGCTCCTCCCCGGCGAGCTCGGCCGCGAGGTGCGGGGACACCGACGGCCCGTAGCCCGCTAGGACCACGTCCGACGGCGCCGACCCGGCAGCGCGCGCCAACAGCTCATGGTCCGGTGGCCAGTCAGGGTCGGCGGGATCGTCGAGCCCCGTGATCAGAGGCTTGAATGCCCGCACCGGTACGCCTTCGCGTCGCAGCCGGGCCACGATGGCGCCGGCCACCACGGTCTTGCCGACCCCGGTGTCGGTGCCGGTGACAAAAAACCCGCGGAGGATGTCGGCGCTCACCGCGGACGCGTCAGGCGGCGCGCCGGACCGGCTCCGGCGCCTCGAAGTCGAACACCCCTCCGGGCTCCGGGTACGAGAGTTCGCCAACGTCGTCGCGCCGGGCGCGCGCCGGCGCGCGATGCTGGGCGGGTGCCGGCTCCGTGGCCGGCGGCATCGCTCGCCGAGGAACGAAGCCGATCTCGCGGGCCACCGAGCCCAACGTCCGAGCGGCCCGGGCGAGTTCCTCCTCGCGGTGGGTCGCCATCACCGACAGCCGCAGGCGCGAGGTCAGCGCCGGCACCGTCGGCGGCCGAATCGCCTGGGCGAAGACCCCCCGCCTCAGGGCCGCGTCGCAGATCTGCATCGCCAGCCCGGCATCGCCGACGACCAGTGGCAGGATCTGCGTCCGCGATCCGGCGACATCGAATCCCTCGCGCTCGAGCCCGCGGCGCAGGGCCGCCGCGTTGGCCGCCAGCCGGTCGACCCGCTGCGGCCGCTCCTGGAGCAGTTGAAGCGCCGCCAGCGCTCCGGCCGCCGCGGGAGGGGGCAGCGCCGTCGAGGAGATGAACGTGCGGGCGGCGTTGACGAGGTACCGCGACATCCGCTGATCGCAGGCCACGAACCCGCCGTATGAGCCGAGCGCCTTGCCGAGCGTGCCGGTGATGACGTCGACCTGATCCTCGAGCCCGTCCTGCGCCAGCGCACCGCGGCCGCCGGGACCGACGGCGCCCGTGCCGTGCGCCTCGTCGATCATTGTCCGGATGCCGTGACGCTGCGCCAGGTCGACGATCTCCGACAGCGGGGCCACATCGCCGTCCATCGAGAAGACGCTGTCGGTGACGATCAGCGCGCCGCGCCCGTCGGCCTGCTCGATGCCCCAGGCCAGATGGTCGACGTCGCGGTGGTCGTAGACGAAGACCTCGGCACGTGACAGCCGGCATCCGTCGATGATCGACGCATGGTTGCGCTCGTCGGAGAAGACGACGTCCCCGGGCCGCGCCAGCGCGGCGACGACGCCGGTGTTGGCGAGGTACCCCGAGCCGAACAGCAGTGCGCTCTCCCGCCCCGTGAACGCAGCCAGCCTCTCCTCCAGGCGACGATGGATCGTCATCGTCCCGGACACCAGGCGCGAGGCGCCCACGCCGACGCCCCACCGCATCGCGGCGTCCGCGGCCGCCTCACGCACGCGCGGGTGATCGGCGAGCCCCAGGTAGTTGTTGGAGCAGAGCAGGAGAACCGGCTTGCCGTCAAGGAGGATGTGCGGGCCCTGCGGGCCGCTGACAAGGCGGGTCCGGCGATGGAGGCCGAGCGCTTTCAGCTCGTCAAGCCGGGCCTCGATCTCGATCATCGAGGCTGGAACCTACGGGAGGGGTCGGACGTACCGAGAGTGCGCGGGAGCTCAGGGGGCGTTTGCGCGCCGGACAGCCGCCTCGCGCGTCTCGCGGCCCTGGCCGCTGTTCGGCGCTCCGTCGGGCCGGCGGGGGACGGCTCGCTTGGCCGTGAACCGCAGCTGCGTCGTCGGATCCCACAGCCGCACGTCCAGCGATGCGGGCGGGTCGTCAGCCAGCGTCGCGGACACGACATCCGGCGTCTCGCCCTGCAGCCAGCCGGAGCGATTGTCCGGCCGCGGGTTGGAGCCGTTGTCGGCCTGGCGGGCGACGTTGAGCCCGAACTGCTCGAACATCGCCCGGTCCTCGTCAGGGGTGTTGCCCAGCGTCGTCAGGAAGTTCCCCATCATCACTCCGTTGAGGCCGGCCCGCACGGCCGTCTCCTGCAACTCGCCGAGGTTCTCGACGCGGCCGCCACAGAGCCGGAACAGCGCCTCGGGCAGGACGAGGCGGAAGATCGCGATCCACTTGACGACCTCCCACGGGTCCATCAGCTCGCGGTCGCCGAACTTCGTACCCGGTCGCGGGTTGAGCAGGTTGATGGGCACGCTGGTGGGGTTGATCCTGGCCAGCTCGAACGCCATCTCCACACGCTGCTCGCGCGTTTCCCCGAGGTTGAGGATCCCGCCGACGCAGGTCTCGAGTCCGGCCTCGCGCACTGCGTCGATGGTCCGCAGCCGGCCCTCGTAGCGGACCGTGGTCGACACCTCCGGGTAATACGACTCCGATGTCTCCACGTTGTGGTGCACCCGCTGGATGCCGGCGTCCCTGAGCGCCTTCGCACGCTCCACCGACATGTGACCGATGGACGCGCAGCGCTTGAGGTTGGTGTGCTCGGCCACCAGCCGAGCACCGCCCAGCACCTTCTCGAAGTCGCGCCGGGACAGCCCCTGGCCCTGGGTCACCATGCAGAAGCGGTGCGCCCCGGCAGCCTCGGCTGCCCGCGCGTGCTCGAGGATCTGCTCCGGCTCCATCATCGCGTGCAGCGGCGTCTCGGCCTCGGCGTACTTCGACTGGGCGCAGAAGCCGCAGTCCTCGGCGCAGCCGCCGGACTTGGCGTTGACGAGCGAGCACATGTCGGTCGAGTCGGCGAAGCGCTCGACGCGGGCGTGCCACGCGCGCTCCACCAGGGCCTCGATCTCGGCGTGGTCCTCGATCTCGCCGAGGTGCAGCGCCTCGGCCGGAGTGATCAGCGGCGGCATCGGGTCGGAAGGCTAGTGATTTGGCCGGATATCGGCGGCGTGACGAGACTATGATCCGCCGACGATGCCCGACCGTCTGTACTTCACCGACTCCGACGAGGCCAACGAGTTGATCGCATCGGATCCGATGGCGCTGCTGATCGGCTTCGCGCTGGACCAGCAGGTGTCGGTTCAGAAGGCGTTCGCCGGGCCGCTCGCGATCCGTGAGCGGGTGGGGTCGATCGACGCTGAGACGCTGGCGCAGGCCGACCTGGAGCCGGTCTTCCGGGAGAAGCCGGCGATTCACCGCTTCCCCGGTTCGATGGCCCAACGTGTCCACGACCTTGCCGTTCACGTCCGCGACGAGTACGACGGTGACGCTGCGCGGGTCTGGACCGACGCTGCCGACACCGAGACACTGCGCGCGAACCTGGCCGGGCTCCCCGGTTTCGGCGACATGAAGATCAAGGCGCTCGGGAGCGTGCTCGCCAAGCACTTCGGGGTCGCCGCCGCCGACGGCCTCGTTCCGTGGCATCCGACACTCGGTGACGTCGATTCGGCCCAGGCGCTGGTCGACTACCAGGCGGCGAAGCGGGCGCACAAGGCGGAGTGGAACAAGGCGCGGGCGCGCACCTGAGCCAGGCGAGGGCGCGCACCTGAGCCCACCCGGCCGGATTTCAGCGTGTTACCGGCCCTTCCACTCCGGGGCGCGCTTCTCGGCGAACGCGCGCACCCCCTCGCGGAAGTCCTCGGAGCTGAAGCACGCCCGCCGGAGCTCCATCAGCTCGCGCTCGACCGCCGGATCGAGCCTCCCCTCGGAGTCGAGCACGGCGCGGATCACCCGCTTGTTGCCGAGCTGGGCCAGCGGGGCGTTGGCGGCGATCGTCTGCGCCAGCTCGACGGCCGCCGCGGGCAGCTCGTCGGAGCCGTGAACGGAGTTGACCAACCCCCACAGGTGGGCGGTCGCGGCGTTGATCCGTCCCCCCACCAGGAACAGCTCGCGCGTCCGTGGCGCACCGATCGTGTCGATGAACTTGCGAATGCCCGTGTGCGAATAGACGAGCCCGAGCTTGGCCGGTGGCATCCCGAGCCTGATCCGGTGTGCCGCTAGGCGCAGGTCGCAGGACAGGGCCAGCTCAAGGCCGCCGCCGATCGCGTGCCCGTTGAGCGCTGCGACGGTCGGATATGGATAGGCGTCGACGGCGTCGATCGCCGCGGCGAACGGGTGGGCGACGAGCTTCTCGGCCTCGTCCGCGAACAGATCTCGTCCACAACCACCAAGGTCGCCGATGTCGTAGCCCGCCGAGAACGTCCGGCCCTCGCCCGTGATGATCACGCACCGGGCCTCGAGTTTCGGCAGCGTCGAGGCGAACGCGTCGAGGATGGCCTGATCCAACGCGCCCCGCTTGCCGGGGTTGGAGATCGTCAGCCGCGCCACATGGGGCGCGGGCTCGTCGATCAGGAGCTGCCCCGCGACGTTATTCGAGGACAACGAGCGTGTCGCCTTCGGATACCGACTGGCCCTCCTCGCAGAGGATCTCCCTCACGACCCCTGGGTCCTCCGCCTCGACCGGCATCTCCATCTTCATCGACTCCAAGACGACGACCGCTTCGCCCTCCTCCACGCTGTCACCGACCTCAACCTCGATCTTCCACACGGTGCCCGTGATGTGGGCTTCGACGTCGGTCAACTCGCCAATCCTCCTGTCGTTCCGGCTCCGTTGGGCACACGTTATAGCGCCGCCCTCGGAGGCCGGGTCGCGCGGTTGCCCGGTCGCGCGACCGGACGCAAACCCCGCTGATACCGCGATTCGTCCGCCGTTCCCGGTTGACTGCAGCCGAGCCGCCAGGTTGGATCGATCAACTTCTCCGCAGAGGCCCCGCGATGCCTGATTCTCGACTCTTCATGAGCTCCTTGACGCGCCGCGAGCTCGCGCGGCGGCGCCCTCGGCGATCCTCAGCGCGGCCAGTGCTGACCGTGGGCCTGCTGGTGGTCCTGGTCTGTGCCGCCGCGTTCCTCGTGGGACGCGGCGGCATCTGACCGCGGCTGTTCGCGTCAGGCGAACTCGGTCCTTCACAATTTGCCGCGTGCGCGCAGGATTTCCGGCACGATGGGCCCAGCACGCCGAAGGGCGTACGCTGAACGCTGACAGCCATGGCCAGCAGTGAGGACGCCGACACCGAGATGGACATCGATCTGCTGGCCGCATCGCTGCGGGCCGACGCGAGCGACCTCGGGGCATTCGTCGAGGCGCTGGCGGTCAAGCTCGAAGAGGCGGTGCCGGGGGCGGTCCGCGTGGAGCGGCGCCGCAACGGGCTGCGCGGGCCGAAGCTCGTACGGCGGATCACCGTGGACGCGGGGGGTCAGCGGCTCGAGCTGAGAACCGGCGACGGCGCGGTGCAGACGTACTGCTCGCGACTGTCCGGGGGGATCGTGCTCAAGACCGAGCAGTTGGACACCGACGCGTGGCTTCGCGCCCTCGGCGGGGCCCTCGCTGCGCAAGCGCAGCTCAGCCAGTCAACCAGGCAGGCGCTCGAGCGCCTCCTCAACGAGTAGGAGGCACCATGCCCCTCTTCAGGCGAGACCCGGACCAAGGCCAGCGGGCTCAGGAGTCGGCGCAGTCTCCCGCCGCGACCGAGCAAGCTCCGCACGCGGCCGCCTATCAGTCCGGCTCGATGGCCGGCATCCCGGAGTCCGGGCTCGAGCGGATTGCGCGGATGAAGAAGGAGGTCGCCCGCGGCTTCTTCACCAGCGACCTCTCGTTCAACGAGTTCCTGCTCGTCAAGGAGTCCGGATTCGAGCCGCTGGGGCTGGTCCTCGGCAGCTCGATCTACCACATCGGCTACCAGCAGGCGATGTGGAACCAGAATCAGGAGATGGGGGTTCTGACCCAGGCGATGTACCACGCGCGTGAGCTGGCGATGACGCGGATGGAGGAGGAGGCGGATCAGCTGGGGGCCGACGGGATCGTCGGCGTCCGCCTGGACATCGGCCGGTACGAGTGGGGAGCGGATCTCGCGGAGTTCATCGCCGTCGGAACTGCCGTCAAGCACCGCGGCGGTGAGCTCCATCGCGCGCCCAACGGCCGTCCATTCACCTCCGATATGAGCGGCCAGGAGTTCGCGACGCTTCTGCGGGCCGGCTATCGCCCGGCCGGGCTGGTGATGGGCAACTGCGTTTACCACGTCGCCCGCCAGGGGATGATGCAGTCGCTGCGCCAGGTCGGTCGCAACATCGAGATGCCCAACTTCACCCAGGCTCTCTACGAGGCGCGCGAGCTTGCCATGGAGCGGATGGGCAACGAGGCCGACGAGCTGCAGTCCGAGGGCATCGTCGGCGCCCGCATCATCGAGCGCAGCCACGGCTGGGGCTCGCACGTGATCGAGTTCTTCGCCATCGGCACCGCTGTGGTGTCCACGACCGCCGAGCATCAGATCGAGAAGCCGGCCCTCGTGCTCCCGCTTCAGGGGTAGCCGCCGCCGCCACGCCGCGCTGTCTGGCCAGGACGTCGGGGCGCGGGAGCGCCCCGACGTGGGGAAACACGCGCGGGCGGGCGCAGGGGGACGAACGTGCCGGCCGTCGCACCGGATTGTGGCGTGCACCACGCGACAAATTTGGATCGTCGCCGCTGATCTGGCGCAAACGGGGGCTGAGCCTGCGTCTGGCGACTAATCGTCAGGCCGCACCCGGATTTGGCGCATGGTGCACGGCCCAGGGACCACCCGGAGCCTCCCGGCGACCGCTGACGCCCCCTTCGTTGCCCGTCGTTGCCGCCCATCGCACAAAGCGGACGTCCGTCTCCACTGCGTTGTCACGGGCGCAGGGGCTTGACACGCACCCTTGGGTAAGCATAGACTTACCGTAAGTGATGACTTACGCACAGGGCCCAGAGAAGGCATCGGCAGGGCCGCCTGGTCGGCCGGTGGCCGACCAGCCGCTCGCCGCGGCGGCGGTGTTCGCCGCTCTCGGCGACCCCACCCGGCGCGAGGTCTTCGAGCGGGTGGCGGCTCGTCCGCAGTCGGTGGGCGAGCTCGCCGGTGAGCTGCCGGTCAGCCGGCCGGCGGTCTCGCAGCACCTGCGGGTGCTCAAGGACGCCGGCCTGGTGTCCGACGGGCCGGCGGGCACCCGGCGCATCTACCGGATGAACCCGCAGGGCTTGGACCACCTCCGCGCGTACCTCGATCACTTCTGGAACCAGTCCCTGGCCGCGTTCAAGACGGCGGCCGAACAACCACCCAAGGAGAGCCGGAAATGAGCACTCAGTCAGTCGCCTCCCCCGTCCGCACGTCGATCCTCGTCGAGGCACCGCAGAAGCGGGCATTTGAGGTGTTCACCGCCGACATGGCCAGCTGGTGGCCGGCGGACAAGCACGTCCTGGAGGGCGAGCTCGCCGGGATGGTGTTCGAGCCGCGCGTCGGCGGGCGCATCTACGACCGGGCCGTCGACGGCAGCGAGTGCAGCTGGGCACGGGTCCTGGCGTACGAGCCGCCGAGCCGGGTCGTGTTCAGCTGGGACATCGACCTACGGTGGCAGATCGAGACCGACCCGGAGCGCGCGAGCGAGGTGGAGGTTCGCTTCATCGCCGAGACCGACGCGCGGACCCGCGTCGAGCTCGAGCACCGCGCGCTCGAGCGCCACGGCGAGGGGTGGGAGTCGATGCGCGATGCCGTTGGCTCGCCGAACGGCTGGGGGGATGGACTGCGGGCGTTCGCCGCATACCTCGCCGGCTGACAGTATCGTCGGCGGCGTGCCTGACGTCGAGATCAAGCCACAGCGCTATCGCGACGACCGTCCGAAGGAGTTCTTCGACAAGTACCACGCCCGCGTGCGCGCGGGGGAGCCGGAGGCCAGGGTCTACGACGTCGTCGCCGACCCCACGCGTGAGGAGCAGCAGGAGGCGGCCGACCAGATCCTCGAGAGGATCCGGGAGGGCCACGACGAGCTGGCGCGGCTCGGGCATCGCGGCTCCCTGCGCGCCGCCCGCCGGTACACCGCCGCGTGACGCTCAGGCCCGCGCTTCTCGACGGCCGGCGCGTGGCGGTCGCCGGTCCCGGGACCAGCCCAGGCCCGGGCACCGCGGCCGCCGCGGCGGTCGAGCGGGCGATCGTCGGGCGGCTCCGGACGCTGGGGGCGTGGGCGGAGGTGGTCGCCGCCGACGCCCTCCTCGATGAGGACGCCGCCGCAGGGTGGGTGCGCGGCCGGGCGCCGCTGCACGCACTCGTGTTCCTCGCCGGTGAGCCGTTCGGCGAGGGCGGAGCCGATCGCCTGCAGGAGACGCTGGAGCTGGCGTGGCGGTCGGCGCGGGCGGTCGCGGGCGGGCAGCTGATCGAGTCCGGAGAGGGGGGACGGCTGCTGTTCGTGACGCCGCGGGCCGGCACCGGCCCCCATGATGAGGCGGCTCGGGCCGGACTCGAGAACCTGGCGCGCACGCTGTCGGTGGAGTGGGCTCGGTTCGCCATCACCGCGGTGGCGATCGCGCCCGGTTCGACGACGAGCGAGGCGGAGCTCGCCGACCTCACGGCGTTTCTGCTGTCGGCGGCGGGCGGCTACTTCAGCGGCTGCCGCTTCTCGCTCGGTGAGGTGGCAACCGCGACATAGCCGCCGCGGTCGATGCTCATACGCGGTTCTTACGGCCCCCTCACGCGCTTGCTACGGGGCGAGCCGATCCTCTTGCGCATGGGAAACACAGAAGCCGTCAGGATCAGGCAGATGCGACAGCGGCGCGTGCGGACGATCCGCAGCCGGGTGATCGGATATTCGGTGGGGCTGTTCCTGGTGCTCTGGGCGCTGATCGCCGTCGTCCTGATCACCGGAAACGATCCTGCGCTGTCACGCAAGACGAGCACCGCGACCGCGAATGCATCGACATCGGCGAACACCGCCGCGTCGAGCTCCGGCGCGACGACGAGCTCGACCGGTTCGACCGGCTCGACCGGATCCGCGTCCTCGAACACCGCGGGCTCCAGCTCGTCCGGCTCCGGCAACTCCACAGGCTCAAGCGCGACGAGCACCCCGAGCGCCGTCACCTCCAGCCAGTCATGAGCACCCGGTCCTTCGCCGTCGGGCCCCGCCCCCACGCCCCGGAGCAGGGTCACACGTTCGCGTGTTTCGGCGGCGAGTGCACGGTCATCGTCGCCGACGCCGGCCGCCCGGCCGATGCCGCCGCGGCCGCGGCGATGGGCAAGCGTGCCCTGCTCACGTGGCATCAGCGGTTCTCGAGGTTCATCGAGGAGAGCGAGCTCTCGCGCCTGAACCGCTCCGCCGCAGACGAGGTCGCGGTCAGCCCCCTGATGCGGCGGACGATCGAGGTCGCCCTCAGGGCTGCGCGCGACACCGGCGGCCTCGTCGACATCACCCTGGCGGACGAGATCGAACGCGCGGGATACGGCGCTCACATGGAAGCTGAGGGAACGGCCCTGATGGCGGCGCTGGCCGGAGCGCCGCCTCGGGCGTCGGCCGCGCCCCACGTCGACGAACGGTGGCGGCGGATCTCCATCGACCACCGGCGCGGGACGGTCATCCGTCCGCCCGGCCTCCGGCTCGACGTGGGCGGGATCGCCAAGGGCGTGTTCGCCGACGAGCTCGCAGCGATGCTGGAGGGGTTCGACGCCTACGCCGTCGACTGCGCCGGAGACGTCCGGGTCGGTGGACGCGCCCGGCTGGCTCGCCCCGTACACGTGGCGAGTCCATTCGACGCCTCCACCCTCCACACGTTCTCGCTCACGGCCGGGAGCGTCGCGACGAGCGGCATCGGGCGGCGGAGCTGGACGGTCGAGGACGGCCGGCCCGCTCACCACCTGCTGGATCCGCGCACCGGAGCGCCGGCGTTCACCGGAGTCGTTCAGGCGACCGCGATTGCGCCGACGGCGGCACAGGCCGAGGTCCTGGCCAAGGCGGCGGTCCTCAGCGGGCCGGCACGCGCCGGCGAGTGGCTCACCCACGGCGGGGTCATCGTGTTCGACGACGGGCGCCACCAGGTGCTGACGCCGGGTGGTGGCCCCGGACGGGTCGGCACGAGCACGGCGGGGCGGCCCGGGTCGCTGCGGATCTCGTGGAAGCCGGCTGCCTGAGCGCGAAAACGGCGCATCGAAGGGAGCGAGACGGGGATACCCCGGTTACCGGCGACCCCTCGTCCGCCACCCGTTCGTTGCCAGAAGTTCGTCCTCAGCGGCGCTTTGAGGGATCTCGGGTCGGGGTGGGGCCCGGTCACAGCTGCTCGTCGGCCCACGGAACGACGACCGCGTCCTCGTGGGGCGAGTCGCGGGCGACGACGTAGTCCGCCGGCTCGGAGTCGGAGACGTTCTCGACGATGTGGGTGACCCGCGGCGGAACGTAGAGCATGTCGCCGGGCTCGACCTGGACCTGTTGCTCGAGATGATCTCCCCAGCGGATGCGCACGCTGCCGGTCAGCATGTAGAGGGCGCTCTCGCAGCCCTCGTGGTAGTGCGGGCGAGAGCGGGCGCCTGCCGGCACGCGGAAGCGTCCCATGTAGATGTTGCTCGCGCCCGCCGTGGCCTGGGAGAT
The DNA here is from genome assembly GCA_035551695.1 of Solirubrobacteraceae bacterium. Classification (GTDB taxonomy): domain Bacteria; phylum Actinomycetota; class Thermoleophilia; order Solirubrobacterales; family Solirubrobacteraceae; genus Palsa-465. The sequence continues at coordinate 20,299 of DASZMU010000032.1, read as the reverse complement.
CTCGGCGCCGCCGACGATGCCCCGGGGCACTTCGTGGTCCGGTCCGGGCTTGACCAGCCTCATGGACCGCCAACTCTACTGCCGGGGATCGACCTCGATCTGCAGCGGCGGCTGGGCGGCGGCCTCGTGGTCGACCTGCAACGTGGTGTGGCTGATCCCGAAGTGGTCCTGCACGACGCGCTGGAGTGCGCGACGCCGGTCGTGGCAGTCATCGCCGGCCTGCACCACCACGTGCGCCGACAGCGCCGGGAAGCCGGAGGTCACCTCCCAGACGTGGAGGTCGTGCACCTCCACCACCCCGGGCTGGGCGGCGAGTGTGTGGCCGATCTCGGCGGGATCCAGGCCCGCTGGTGCGGCCTCCATGAACACGCGACCGGACTCCTTGATCAAGCCGTAGGCGGCGTGCAGCAGCAGCCCGGCGATGATCAGCGACGCGATCGCGTCGGCCCGGTCAAAGCCGGTGACGAGGATGACGCCGGCCGCCACCGCCGTGGCGATGAAGCCGTACAGGTCGGTGAGGATGTGGCGGTAGGAGCCCTCGACGTTGAGGCTGCGCTCGGAGTCTCCAGCCAGGATCCGCGCCGCGACCAGGTTGACCAGGATCCCCGCCAGCGCGACGACGAGCACCGGCGTCCCGGCCACGGTCGGCGGCGACACGAGCCGCTGCACCGCGTCGATCACGATCACCACCGACAGCACGAGCAGGGTCACCCCGTTCGCCTGGGCAGAGAGGATCTCGACCCGCCCCAGGCCGTACGTCATGACTCCGCCCGCCGGTCGCACAGCGAGGCGCGCCGCCGCCAGGGAGACCGCCAGGGCCACGGCGTCGGTGAGCATGTGCGCCGCGTCCGAGAGGAGGGCCAGCGACGACGCCAGCACGCCGGCGACGACCTCCACCAGCATGAAGGCGAGGATCAGCGCCAGCGCCCGGGTCAGCGCCGCTCGCTCCACGCCACGAGACGGGACATGGGCGTGGGTGTGGGCGTGATCGTGGGCGAGCACTAGTTGACGGAGGGGTCAGGCGGCATGCGGGCGACGAGGGCGTAGCTGCCGCCCTTGCGCGTCAGCACCGTCTGCCACAGCTCGAGCGGCTCATCGGTGAAGGCGTCCTCGCGTCGCGCGGGCTCGAGGATCCAGTCGCCGCGCTCCACCTCGGAGTCCAGCTGGCTCGGGCCCCAGCCGGCGTGGCCGACGAAGCCGCGGCTGCGCCGCACTCCGGCAACCGGTTCTTCGGCGTCGCCTCCCGCCAGGACGCCGACATCCTCGAACGAGATCAGCGCGGCCTCGTCCGGGCGCTCGAACTCGGCGAGCACTATCAGCGCTGACGGCTGCACCGGCCCGCCGACGTACAGGGCGTCGTCGACGTCGAGCAGCTGCCCCAGCTCCGCGACCGCCTCGCCGACCGTCGTTTCCGACGGGCGGTTGAGCACCAGGCCGAGCGCGCCCTCCGGCGAGTGCTCGACCATCAGCACGACCGTTCGCCAGAAATTGTGATCGACGAGTCCCGGGCCTGCGATCAGGAGCTGCCCTCGTGCCGAGTCCATTTCCCGCGAGCGTAGACGATGCGGAACACGCCGCTGCCGGTCCAAGGCGCAGGTGGGTCCCCCGCTTACAGCCCCAGCGAGCGGCCCAGGATCTCGCGCATGATCTCATCGGTTCCGCCGCCGATCGGCCCCAGGCGCGCGTCCCGGAGCGCCCGCTCCAGCTCCGGAGGAGCGTCGAGCCCGTGGATCTGCAGGCAGGCGCCGATCGCCTCGACCGCCGCTCGCTGGGTCGCGAGCTTGGCGATCGTCACCTCGCGCACCGCGTCCTCGCCGGCGACATGGCGGCGCAACGCGGCGTACGTAATGTCCCGTCCGGCCTGGATGGCAAGCGCGACTTCGGCGAGGGCATGGCGCACGGCCTGCCCCCGCCCGCGCGCGAAGCGCAGCGTCTGCTCGAAACAGACCTGCATCGCGCCGACCGCACCGAGCGCCATCAGCAGCCGCTCCCACTGGAAGTTGGCCATGATCAGGTAGAAGCCCCGGTGCTCGGCACCGAGCAGGTTCTCCTCCGGCACAAACACCTCGTCAAAGGCGATCTCGGCCGTGTCGGAGGCGTGCCAGCCGAGCTTGCGCAGCGGACTGGAGGTGACGCCGGGCTCGCGCTCGACGATCAGAAACGAAATCCCCCGGTGCCCACCCTCCTCGGTCGTCCGCACCGCGGTGACGAGGATGTCGGCGCGCACCCCGCCGGTGATGAACGTCTTGGCGCCGTTGAGGACCCAGCCGCCGTCGACCCGGCGGGCGTGGGTGCGGATGCCGGCCACGTCCGAGCCGGCGCCGGGCTCGGTGATCGCCAGAGCGGCGATCAGCTCCCCGCGCAGCCCGGGGACCAGATACCGCTGCTTCTGCTCCTCGGTGCCGAACGCCTTGATCGGAGGCAATGCGATGCCGCTGTGGGCGCCGAGCCCCGCGGCAAGCCCGCCGGAGCCGCAGCGGGCCACTTCCTCGACCCAGACGGCGGCGGCGACCGGATCGTCGAGTCCGAGGTAGCCCGCCTCGGCGACCCACTGAAACACCTCGTTGGGAAACCACTCGGCCTCTTCCCACTCGTCGGCGTGGGGGCGCAGGCGCTCGGCGACGAACGCCCGCATCTCGTGCCGCAGCCGCTCGTGGTCGGCCGTGAATGGAGGGGTCGGCAGGGGCGCATGCGCCGACCGGTTCATCGTCAAAGGCCGTAGGACCGGCCGATGACGTCGAGCATGATCTCGTCCGTCCCCGCCCCGATCCGGTTCAGCCGTAGGTCCCGCCACGACCGCTCGATCCCGTACTCCTGCATGTACCCGGCCCCGCCGTGGATCTGGATGCACTCGTCGGCGACCTCCACTGCGATGCGCGCCGCATACAGCTTGGCCATCGTGATCTCGCGCACCGGGTACTCGCCGTTCTGGAAGCGCCAGGCGGTCGTGTAGACCATCTGCCGCGCGGTCTCAATCTTCGTCGCCATCTCGGCGAACTTGTGGCGGATGACCTGGAAGTGGCCGATCGCCCGGCCGAACGCCTGGCGCTCCTTGGCGTACTGGAGCGTCCGGTCGAACACGTGCTGCGCACCGGCGACCGCGCCGGCGGCGCCGATCAGCCGCTCGCCCTGGAGCTCCCACATGATGTGGTAGAAGCCCTTGCTCACCTGGCCCAGCACTGCCGACGCCGGCACGCGGACGTCGTTGAACGCGAGCAGCGCGGTGTCGGAGGCGTGCATGCCGAGCTTCTTCAGGCGCTTCTCACGGATGACGCCCGGGGTGTCCATCGGCACGAGAAAGAGCGTGAATCCGTCGTGGGTGGACGGGTCCGTGTCCGGCTGGGTCTTGGTGACGAGGACGATCGCATGCGCCCGGTGCCCGTTGGTGATGTATGTCTTGGACCCGTTGATGACGTACTCGTCGCCGTCCGGGACTGCGCGCGTCTTGATCCCGGCGACGTCGGAGCCGGCGTCCGGCTCGGTGATGCCGATGCAGAGGATCTTCTTGCCGGCGATCGCCGGCGCCGCCCACTCCTGCTTCTGTTCCTCGGTGCCGAAGGCCAGGATCGGCGGCATCGCCATGTCGGTCTGGACGGCGACGCCCATCGCCAGGCCGCCGCAGTGGGCGTGCGCGATCTCCTCGGCCAGCACCAGACTCGTGTAGTAGTCCCCGCCCTGTCCGCCGTACTCCTCCGGCTTGTCGAGCCCCAGGAACCCGAGCTCGCCCATGCGCTCGAACACCCAATCCGGGAACGTCGTCTCCTCCCACTCGTCGGCGTGGGGCTGGAGTTCCTTGATGACGAACCGCCGGATCGACTCGCGCAGCTGCTCGTGCTCGTCGGTGAAGATGAAGTGCTTGCGCTGGCTGGCGAAGTCTGGCTTCAGGACGTCGGCGGTGGCCATCGGCGGCTCTCCTCCTGTCGGTGGGGGCCAACGGTAGACGGGCTCGGGCCAAAAGTAAACAGTAGAGCTTCCTACTTTCCACTTGATCGGCAGCGAGCGATCCGGTTGCCGCGTAGGCTTGCGCGATGGCCTACGACAACATCACCTACGAGGTCGCGCCGACGGGCGTCGCCACGATCGCGCTCAACCAGCCTGAGACCCGCAACGCCCTCTCCGACAACGTGTTGACCGAGCTCATCGTCGCACTCGAGGCAGCCCGTGATGACGATGCCGTGCATTGCGTGGTGCTCACCTCGACGCACGAGAGCGTGTTCTCCAGCGGAGGGAACCTGGGAGGATTCGCCGCGGATGTCGCGCTCGTCCACAAGCACTTCGCCACCGCGCTCTTCCCGCGCGTGTTCCGGCTGCTCGGCGAGCTCGGCAAGCCGTCCATCTGCGCCGCCAACGGCCACGTGCTCGCCGGCGCGCTCGGGCTGGCGCTCGCGTGCGACCTGATCGTGGCCAAGGAGCAGTCGCGCTTCGGGACCCCGGAGATCAACATCGGCCTCTTCCCGTTCATGATCATGGCGGTCATCTACCGCAACGTCGGGCGCAAGAAGACGGCCGAGCTGATGCTGCTCGGCGAACAGATCTCGGCCGCCGAGGCGGAGCGGATCGGCATCGTCAATCGGGTCGTGCCGGCCGACCGTTTCGACGCCGTCGTCGAGGAATGGGCGACGAAGCTGGCGCGCAAGTCCCCCGTGCTGATGAAGCTCGGCAAGGACGCGATGTACCGCCAACAGGACATGGCGTTCGACGACGCGATCGACTTCCTGCGCTCTCAGCTGACGATCGCCTTCTCCACCGAGGACATCCAGGAGGGCGTGCGCGCGTTCTTCGAGAAGCGCGAGCCGGAGTGGAAGGGCCGGTAGAGGGTCGCTGGACGAGGAGACCGGCGACTCTGGGCACGAAGCGGCGGAAAGACGGCAGGTTTCTGCCCAGAGTCAGCTCCGCGATGCGGCGTGCTGCGCCCGGCCTGCGTAGGCTTGACGCGCCCGAGCGGTCCGTGACAGAGTGAGGAGTAAGACGTTCTACTTTCCGTCGCGCCCGTGGCCACTGACTCCTCCACCAGCCTGCTCCGCCCCCTCGCCGAGGACCTCCGCGCCCGCCGGGCGCAGATCATGCTCGGCGGCGGCGAAGAGAAGATCGCCGCCCAGCACGCCGCCGACAAGCTGACTGCGCGCGAGCGCCTCGCCCTGCTCGTCGACGAGGGCACGTTCGTCGAGCTCGGGATCCACGGGCGGCCGCATTTTTCGCAGACGTCGATGGCCGGCCGCGAGGCGCCGGCCGACGGCGTCCTCACCGGCTACGGCAAGGTCGATGGACGGCTCGTCGCCGTCGCCGCCTACGACTTCACCGTCATGGCCGGGTCGATGGGGATGACCGGCGAGCTGAAGGTGACGCGCCTGCGCGAGCTGGCGCTGACCAAGCGGATTCCCTTCGTCTGGCTGCTCGACAGCGCGGGGGCGCGGATCCAGGAGGCGGTCGGCTCGCTGTTCGCCGGCAGCGGGCACCTGTTCCGGGAGGAGGTGATCAACTCAGGCGTCATCCCTCAGGTGGCGGCCCTGATGGGTCCGTGCGCCGCCGGCACGGCCTACATCCCCGGGTTGGCGGACTTCGTGCCGATGGTCAAGGGCCGGGGGTCGATGGCGCTGGCCGGTCCCCACCTCGTGCGTGCTGCGGTGGGGGAGGACGTGACCCAGGAGCAGCTCGGCGGATCCCGGGTGCACTGTCGCAAGTCCGGCGTCGGTGATCTGGAGGTGGCCGACGATCCGGACTGCATCGAGCAGATCAAGCGCTACCTGAGCTACTTCCCGTCCAGCTGCGAGGAGCCGCCGCCGGTGACCGCCACCAGCGATCCGATCGACCGGGCCGACGAGGAGCTGCTCGACGTACTGCCGGAGTCCAACCGCAAGCCGTATGACATGTACGAGGTCATCCGGCGAATCGTCGACGACGGCGAGTACTTCGACCTCAAGCCCCAGTTCGCCAAGACGATCATCACCTGCCTGGCTCGCTTCGGCGGCCGGCCGGCGGGGATCGTCGCCAACCAGCCCAAGCAGCTGGGCGGGATCCTGGACAACGACTCGGCCGACAAGGCGGCCCGATTCATCAACCTGTGCAACGCGTACGGCATCCCCCTCGTCTACCTGATGGACGTGCCCGGCTTCATGGTCGGCACGAAGGTCGAGGAGGCGGGGATCATCCGCCACGGCGCGAAGATGCTGTATGCGACGGCCAACGCCACGGTGCCGAAGATCACGGTCGTGCTGCGCAAGGCCTACGGGGCCGGCTACTACGTCATGTGCGGCCGGGCGTACGAGCCGGACCTGATCGTCGCCTGGCCGTCGGCGGAGATCAGCGTGATGGGGGCCGAGGGGGCGGTCGAGATCGTGTTCCGCAAGCAGGTGCAGGAGGCCGAGGACCCGGCCGCCAAGCGGGCGGAGCTGATCGACGCCTACCGCAAGATCATCGACGTGTACGTCGCGGCCGGCAACGACATGATCGACGACGTCATCGATCCGCGGGAGACCCGGGTGACGATCTGCCGGGGGCTGGAGATGGCCGCCGGCAAGCGGGTGGAGCGGCCGTGGAAGCGCTCCGGAGTCCTCCCTGTGTGATGGCCGTCGCCGATCCCGCCATCATCACGTGCGCCATCTCCGGCGCGCTTGCCAACCGCGACCAGTGCCCCGCGATCCCATACACGCCGGCCGAGTACGCCGCCGAGGCGCGGCGGATCGTCGACGAGGGCGGGGTCCACATCCACATCCACGCCCGCACGCCCGACGGAACCCCCAGTTACGAGGTCGAGGACTTCCGGGCGATCCGGGACGCGATCGTCGAGGAGGTCGGCGACGCGGCGATCATCAACTTCTCCACCGGCACGATCGGCGTCCCCGTCGCGAAGCGGATCGCGTACCTCGAGGCGTGCCGCCCGGAGGTCGCCGCGCTGAACATGGGGTCGCTCAACTACGCCAAGTACTCGCGCTCGCGCCGGAGCTTCGTGTTCCAATTCGTGTTCGCCAACCCGTTCGACGAGATCGTCGAACTGCTCGAGGCGATGCGCCGTCTCGGCATCAAGCCCGAGCACGAGTGCTTCGACGTCGGCCACGTCGGCTCGCTGGCGCCGCTCGTCGACATGGGACTGCTCGAGGCTCCGCTCCATGCCGACTTCGTGATGGGCGTGGTGGGGGGCATCCCGGCCAGTGCGCGCAACGTGGCGGCCATGGCGGCGAATCTCTCCGAGATTCGCTTCGAGGAACCTTCGGTTCGCCCGGCCCAGGCACTTCACGGCCGCAGGCACTCGCATTGGGGCGTCATCGGGATCGGCCGCGACCAGTGGATGCTGGTCGCCGCTGCCCTGACCCTCGGCGGCTCGGTGCGGGTCGGCCTCGAGGACAACTTCTACCTGCCGGACGGGACGATGGCGCGGTCCAACGGCGACCTGATCGCCAAGGCGCGCGGGATGGTGCAGGACTGTGGGCGGCGGCCGGCGACCGTGCAGGAGGCGCGGAAGCTGCTCGGCATCTCCCGGGAAGTCGCGGCGGCGTGACCGGTCTGCCTCTCGAAGGCCTGACGGTCCTCGACCTCAGCCGCCTGCTGCCCGGAGGCTTCTGCTCGCTGCTGCTGTCGGACTTCGGCGCCGACGTCGTCAAGGTGGAGGACATGGGGATGGGCGACTACATCCGCTGGTCGCCGCCGCAGTACGAGGGCGCGGCTCCGACCGCCTCGAGCGCGCTGTTTCTCTCGCTCAACCGGGGCAAGCGCTCGATCCGCCTCAACCTGAAGAGCGAGGCCGGCCGCGATGTCCTGCTGCGCCTGGCCCGTGACGCCGACGTCGTGCTCGAGTCGTTCCGGCCGGGGGTGATGGACCGCCTCGGCGTCGGCTACGAGCGCCTGGGCGCGGTCAACCCGAGGCTCATCTACTGCGCGATCACCGGCTACGGCCAGGACGGGCCCAGCCGCGACCGTTCCGGCCACGACGTGAACTACCTGGGTCTCAACGGGATCCTGGGGCTCACCGGAGAGGCCGAGGGGCCGCCTGTTCAGGCGGCGGCGCAGATCGCCGACTTGGGCGGCGGAGCGCTGATGGCGGCGATCGGCATCCTCGTCGCGCTGCGGGAGCGCGAGCGGTCGGGGTTGGGCCAGCTCGTCGACTGCTCGATGTTCGACGGCTCCCTCTCGTGGCTGGCGATGCTCGCCGCGGAGGTGTTCGCCACCGGTCGGGCGCCGCGCCGCGGTGAGCTGGCGCTCGCCGGGCGCTACAACTGCTACCGCCCCTACCGGTGCGCCGACGGCTGGGTTGCGCTGGGCGCGCTGGAGCCGAAGTTCTGGCAGGCCTGGTGTCACGGGGTCGGCCGCCCGGACCTCGTCGACCACGCGTTCGACTCGTCCGGGTCTCCCTCTCGCGACGCGGTGAGCGCGATCCTCGCGACGCGGACACGCGCCCAGTGGGAGGCGTTCGCCGCCGAGCACGACTGCTGTCTGGAGCCGGTCCTCGACCTCGACGAGGCCCTGGACTCCGATCTCGTGGCGGCGCGTGACATGGTGGTCGAGCTCGTGCAGCCGGGCGCCCGGCGGCCGGTCAGGCAGTTGGGGCTGCCGATCAAGCTGAGCCGAACACCGGGCGACCCGGTGCGCGCGCCCGGCCCGGCCCTGGGCGAGCACACCGACGAGGTGCTGCGCGCGGCCGGCTACGCGCCGGACGAGATCGCCGCGCTTTACGACCAGGGCGCCGTCGCCGGCGGCGATGAGACCGCGACCGGGACGTTCCTGTCCAGCTGATGGCGACGACCGACGGCATGCTGAAGATGTCCGAGCTCGCCGAGCGCTCCGGCGTGAGCGCCGGCACGATCAAGCACTACTTGCGCGAGGGCCTGCTCGGATCCGATCGCGACGTGCTGCGCACCAGCCGCAACATGGCCTACTACCCGGAGCACTTCGTCGACCGGGTCAAGCTGATCAAGCGCCTGCAGGAGGAGCGCTTCATGCCGCTCCGCGTGATCCGGGAGGTGATCGCTGACGACCCGGAGCAGGCGGCGCGCGTGATCGAGCTCGAGGACCGGATCCTCGAGCGCGCGATCGAGGCCGGCGAGAGCGGACGCGTGTCCCGCGCCTCGGTGCGTGCCACCTACGACGTACCGCGCAACGTGCTGGAGCGGCTCGAGGAGCTGGAGGTGCTGACGCCCGGCCCGCGCGGCTACGACGCCGACGATGTGGCGATCATCGAGGCGATCTCGCGGTTTCGCGCCGGCGGATATGAGGAGGCCCTCGGGTTCACCGTGTACGACACGCTGCGCTACCGCGACGCCCTGGCACCGCTCGTGGCCGAGGAGGTCCGGGTGCTGCTCGACCGGTTGGCCGGCGAAGTGGATGTCGAGCGGGCGGTCGCCATCATCTCGTCCGGCGCCGAACCGCTGCGCGAGCTCATCGGCGCGATGCACTCCAAGCTGCTGCTGGCCGAGCTCCGCGGCCAGCGCGGCCGAGTCGGCTAGGGCGAGGACGGGTATCTGTCAAACTGACTGACCAGTCAATCGAGGGGGAACACCGTGCGCGCAGCCGCCATCCAACTCAACGCCACCGCAGACGCCGATCGTAACCTGGAGCGCGCCGACCGGCTCGTGCGACAGGCCGCCGCTGCCGGCGCCGAGCTCGTCGCCCTGCCGGAGAAGTGGACCGTCCTGGGAACGCACGAGGACATGGCGGCCGGCGCCCAGACCCTCGACGGCCCGGCGATCTCGTGGGCCCGCGCCGTCGCCGGGGAGCTGGGGATCGATCTCCTCGCCGGCTCGATGTACGAGTCGATCCCCGGCCGGGAGAAGGGCGCCAACACGAGCGTCCACGTCGGCCCGGACGGGGAGATCAGGTCGGTGTACCGCAAGATCCACCTGTTCGACGTCGAGGTCGATGGCGCCGTCTACGCGGAGTCGAGCACGGAGGATCCCGGCGACGAGATCGTCGTCAGCGACCTGGCCGGCGGCCTCCGGTTGGGCCTGAGCGTCTGCTACGACCTGCGGTTCCCAGAGCTGTACCGGATCCTGGCCGTCCGGGGTGCCGAGCTGTTCTCGGTGCCGAGCGCGTTCACGCTACCGACCACGCGCGATCACTGGGAGGTGCTCGTTCGCGCCCGGGCGATCGAGAACCAGTGCTTCGTCGTCGCGCCCAACCAGGTCGGCGATCACCCGGGCGGGCTGCGCTCGGGCGGACGCTCCCTGATCGTCGACCCGTGGGGTCTGGTGCTGGCGGGGGCCGCCGACACCGAGACGTTCATCGTCGCCGATCTCGACGCCGAGAACCAGCGTCAGATCCGGCGCCGGCTGCCGTCCCTGGCGCGCCGGCGGCCGGAGGTGTACGCCTGGGAGGCGCCGGCGCCGGCGCCGGCGGGCGCGGGTGCATGACGACCGCGGCGACCGACAAGCGCCGCGTCATCCTCGACGCCGCGGTCCGGGTATTCGCCCGGCAGGGCTTTCACACGTGCCGCGTCTCGGACATCGCGGACGAGGCGGGCGTCGCGTACGGTCTCGTCTACCACTACTTCTCGTCGAAGGAACAGATCCTCGACACGCTGTTCCTCGAGCGGTGGGACGTCATGCTCGCAGCGATCGCCGAGGCCGATGCCTCCCACCGGGCGCCGGAGGAGAAGCTCGAGACGATCGCCGGCTTCATCGTCGACTCCTATCGGCACGACCCGGAGCTCATGAAGGTCATCATCGTCGAGGTCACGCGGGCGGCGAACACGTTCGGGCTCACGCACCTGGCGAAGATCCGGGAGGCGTACTCCGGGATTGCGGCGATCGTCGCGAAGGCCCAGTCCGAGGGCCGCTTCCGGTCCGAGGTCACGCCGGAATTCGCCGCGCAGGCCTTCTACGGCTCGATCGAGCAGGTGCTCACAGGCTGGATCTTCGACAGCGTCGACGTCGCCGACGCCGAGCTGGAGCACGCGAAGACGATGATCGTCGACACGATCTGCCGCGGACTGGAGCGACGGGGGCTCGATCCGGCGGGCGAGTCTGCTTGAATCCCCCCGGATGATGATGGAGAGCCCTTTGGTCAAGCGCCTGCTGTGGAACGGGATGCTCGCCGGGTTCGGAGCGCTCGCGAGTCTCGCGTCGACGCGCCTGGCGGCCCTCGTCTGGACGCGCGTGTTCGACGAAGAGCCCCCTGAGTGACCGACCAGCCGACCAGCCAGCAGCCGCCGGAGCCTGCTCCCGGGACCGCCGGTCCCGTGCCGCCGCTTGCGTTCGACAAGCTTTCGCCCCAACCGACACCCCATGAGGCCTCAGCCTCCGGTGGGGCTGGTTCGCTGTTTCCCGCCGACCGGCCTGAGGTCGCGGCCGGTGCGGCGTTCGCCGGCGGTCTCGTCCTCGCCCTGATTCTCAAGCGCCTTGCCCGCTGAGCCCGCAGAGACCGACGAGAGCCTCGCCGCCGCTGTCACCGAGGTCTCCGAGAAGCTCGCGGTGCTCGTCCGCGAGGAGATCGAGCTGGCCAAGGCGGAGGTGGGGATCAAGGCCTCGAGCATCGCGCGGGGCGCGGCAGCCGTCGCCGTCGGTGCCGTGTTCGGCGTCTTCGCGCTCGTGTTCGTCCTGCTGACGATCGCCTGGGCGATCAATGAAGCCACCGGCCATCTCTGGATCGGATTCGCGGCCGTGATGGTCACCCTCGTCCTGCTCACGCTGGTCGCGTTCCTGTTCGCCTGGCGCAAGCTCAGGGTGGGACCGCCGACGCCGAAGATGGCGATCGAAGAGGCCAAGAAGATCCGCGAGACGGTTCAGCCGAGGGCCGGGGCCTGATGGCGACGCGGACGCCGGAGGAGATCCGGAGCTCGATCGCGCGCAACCGCCAGGAGCTGGGCACTGCGGTCGAGCAGCTGCGGGTCGAGGTCGTCAAGCTGACCGACTGGCGCGCTCAGATCCGCCACCACGAGCCCCAGGTGCTGATCGGCGCCGGCGTGGCCGGCTTCGTCCTGGGGGGCGGGATCGCGGCGCTCGGCGCGTTGACGTTCGGGCGCCGCCGGCGCCGGCAGCTTCGTCGCTGAGCGTCTAGCTTAGATACGAGCTCGGCAGCCCGCCGACGCCCAGCAGCCCCGGGCCGACATGGGTGCCGATGACGGGGCCGATCTCGGAGATGACGCGGGGCGGCACGCCGAAGACCTCGGTGCCACGCTTGGCCAGCTCGGCGGCCTCGTCCGGCGCCTGGATGTGCTGGACCATCCACGCGTCCGCCCCGGCCGCGGCCCGCTCGCGGAGGAGATCGACCATCCGCTCGAACGCTCGGCGCGAGGTGCGGACGCGCTCCACCGGCGTGATCTCGGACTCGACGGTCAGGATCGGCTTGATCCGCAACGCCGATCCCAGCCACGCCTGCGCCCCCGCGATCCGTCCTCCGCGACGCAGGTACTCGAGCGTGTCGAGCGCAAACCACATCTTCAGCGTGCCGCGGGCCTCGCGCGCGTGCTGCGCCACCGCAGCGCCGTCGGCGCCGGACCGCGCAGCCGCCACCGCAGCCATCACCACCAGACCCTCCCCGCCGCACGCCGACGCGCTGTCGACGACGTGCACGCGCTCCGCGCGCTCGCCGAGCTGCTCGCGAGCCTGCTCCGCGGCGCGGACGGTCCCGGACATCCCGCCGGCGAGATGGACCGAGACGATGTCATCGCCCGCGGTCAGCAGCGGCTCGTAGACCTCGAGGAAATCGCCGATCGACGGCTGGGAGGTCGTCGGCAGCGCGCTGTCGTTGCCGAGCCGGCGGTAGTAAGCGTCGTAATCGGAGATCTCGCTCTCGCGCTGCGCGCGGTCCGGCCAGTGCACGTACAGGCTGACCTCGTGGATTCCCTGCTCGGCGACGACACCGGACGGCAGGTAGTGGCAGGTGTCGGAGACGATCGCGACGGACATCGGCGCGGCACCCTACCAGCGCCACGTGAGAACTGAGTTGACCAGGATCCCGGGGTTTGGGAGTTGCCCTTTCCCCGCTGGGGATGCGGCTCTACACTCGGCCCTCGGCGATGCCGCGCACCCTTGTCACCGGCGCGACCGGATTCATCGGCTCGCATGTGGCCCGCCTTCTCGTCCAGCGAGGCGACGAGGTCCACGTGCTCGTGCGCCCGGACTCGCCCGTGCAGGCGATCGAGGACCTCGACGTGTGCCGCCTCCGCGGAGACATCCTCGACCGCCGGTCGGTTCGGCGCGCGATGCGGGGCATCGACCGCGTTTTTCACGTCGCCGGCACCACCTGTCTGCGCGGGTCCCGCGCCGCGCTGATGAGCGTCGCGGTCGAGGGCACGACAATCGTGCTCGAGGAGGCGGTGCGGGCGGAGGTGCAGGGAGCCGTCTACACCTCCTCGGCCGCGGCGGTCGGCCCCGCCGCGCCGGGCAGCACCGCCACGGAGACCTCGAGCTGGATCGGCGGCCGCTACTGCATCCCGTATCTCGACGCCATGCACGAGGCCGAGTCGGCGGCGCTGCGGCTGGTCGCCCGTGGGCTTCCGCTCGTGGTCGTCAATCCGACGCTCGTGTTGGGGCCCGGTGACCCGGGGCGATCGTCGACCGCGCTCGTGCGCCGCTTCCTGCGCCGCCAGATCCCGGCCTACGTCGACGGTACCCTCAACATCGTGGGGGTGCAGGACGTCGCCCGCGGCCATCTGCTCGCCGACGAGCGTGGGCGGATTGGCGAGCGCTACCTGCTCGGCAATCGCAACTTCACCATGGCGCGGCTGTTCGCCGACCTCGGCCGCCTCTCCGGGGTGCAACCGCCGACGCTCAAGCTGCCCGTGCACGTGGCGATGGCCCTGGCGGGCACCGCACAGCGGGCCGGCGCCGGCGGGCTGCCGACGGCAACCGAGGTGCGGGCGGCCTCGCTGAACTGGAGGTTCTCCAATCGCAAGGCCAAACGGGAGCTGGGGTGGACGACCTCCCCCCACGAGGACTGCCTGGAGGAGACGATCGCGTGGTACCGCGACCGCGACGGTGCGGTGCTCGCGCCGCCCGGGGCGAGGCAGCCACTCCCGCTGCGCCTGGCCGGTCAGGCGGTCCGTCACGTGCATCTGTGATGGCTGACGAGCCCTATCGTTGTACGACGTGGCGACGCTCTACCGCTGCAACACGCCCACCGACTGGCTCTGTCCCTGCGGGAGGGTCGCTCGCGCCCTGCGGCGAGACGGGATCGCGGTTGAGTCGGTCGTGGTCAGCCAGCGGAGGTCGCGCCGGCTGGAGGTGGAGGCGCTCAGCGGCCAGCGACGCGTGCCCGTGCTCGTGCTCGAGGGCGAGGTGGTCTGCGACTCCAAGCGGATCCTGGAGCACCTGGAGTACCGCCGGTCGCTGGCGGCGTCGTAAGCGCCGGGGCACAGGCCTGAGTCGCGTCAGCCCCCGCGGCCGAGCACCGCGGCCACCGAGGTCGGCGTCACTGGCTGGGCGATCCCGCGGTCGGTGACCAGCGCGGTGACCAGCCGGGCGGGCGTGACATCGAACGCGGGGTTGCGGCACGGGGTGCCGTCGACGGTCAGCGGACGGGGCCCGTCGGCGCCGGCGATCAGCGACCGCACCTCGTCCGGGTCGCGCTCCTCGATGGTGATCTCGTCGCCGGTGGCCGTCGACGGATCGATGGTCGTCGACGGCCCGGCCACGACGAACGGAATCCCCGCCGCGCCCGCGGCGAGCGCGTGCGCGTAGGTCCCGACCTTGTTGGCCACGTCCCCGTTGGCGGCGACGCGGTCGCACCCCACAATCACCGCGTCGACCTCGCCGGCGGCGATCAGCCCGGCGGCGGCGGCGTCGACGACGAGCGCGTGTTCGATCCCGAGCCGGCGCAGCTCGTACACGGTCAACCGGGCGCCCTGCAGGAGCGGTCGGGTCTCGCAGGCGAGCACCAGCTCGACCTCGCCCCGGTCAGCGAGCTCGGCGATCACCGCCAGCGCGGTGCCACGGCCGGGAGCCGCCAGCGCGCCGGTGTTGCAGTGGGTGAGGATCCGCCGGCGTCCTGTGAGCAGGTCGGCCCCGTGGCGCGCGATCGCTTCGCTGGCCGCCTCCTCCTCGGCGTGCAGGGCCTCGGCCTCGGCCAACGCCGCGGCGGCCCGCTCCGGTCCCGCCGGCTGGGCCGCGGCGGCGGCGCGCACCCGCCGCACCGCGTGGATGAGATTGACAGCCGTGGGCCGCGCGGCGATCAGCGACTCGCACGCGTCGTCGAGCCCGTCCGGGTCGCGGACCAGCTCGAGCGCGACGCCGTAGGCCGCGGCGACACCAATCAACGGCGCGCCGCGGATGCTCAGGCGCTGCAGCGCTCCGACGACATCCTCGGCGCCGCGCAGCTCCAGCTCGCGCTCACGCCACGGCAGCTGAGTCTGGTCCAGCGCCCACAGCGCCCCGTCGGCGAACCGCACCGCCCGGACCGGCCCCGGGCCCACCGGCGCACTCCGGCCGCCTCCGCGTGTGCGGTCGGCGTCGGCGTCGGTGGGCGAGCCGGTGGTCAGCGGCGTGGGCTACAGGCGATTCTCGATCGACAGCGGTGCCGGCTCCGCGGGGGTGGGCTCCGGCGGCGCGACCGGCTCAGCCTCGGCCGGTCCCTCGAGTCCCAGCGTCTGCTGAAGCTCGCCTGACTCGTACATCTCGGTGACGATGTCGCATCCGCCGATCAGCTCCCCCTCGACGAACAGCTGCGGAATCGTCGGCCACTGCGAGATCGCCGACAGCTCCTGGCGGATCCGGGGATCCGGCAGTACATCGACGGCGGCGAAGCGGGCGCCGACCGATTGGAGCATCGCCACGGTGCGGGCGGAGAAGCCGCACGCCGGCGCGTCCGGGTTGCCCTTCATGAACAGGATGACCGGGTTCTCGGCGATCGCCTCGGCAATGGCGTCGCGCATGGGGTTGGCGGTTTGATCGCTCATCGAATCTCCTCCGTTTCCGAAGCTCGTGTTTGAATGGAGAGAGCGTGGATACGGCCGCCCAGTTCGGAACCAAACACGTCGTAGACGAGCCGGTGCTGAGCGATGCGCGGCATGCCGGCGAAGGCGGGCGCGCTCACAACCGCATTGAAATGGTGCCCATCCCCCGTGACGCTGGCGACGGCGCCGGGAATGCCGGCTTCGATGCGTTCCTTGAGTTCCTCGGGGGTGGCGGACATCGCCCTCTAGCGTAGCGAGCGCGCGTCGATATACTTTGTGAAGCATGATCACTCTCACTGACAAAGGCGCCGAGAAGGTCCGCGAGTTCCTCTCGGCCCAAAATGCGCTCGCCGGGACTGCCGGCCTCCGAGTCGGGGTCCGCGGCGGTGGCTGCTCCGGGTTCCAGTACGCGCTGGCGTTCGACGAGCAGCGCGACGGCGATTCGGTCTTCGAGGACAAGGGCATCCGCCTGCTGGTCGACAACCCCAGCCTGCCGTACGTCCAGGGCTCGACGATCGATTTCGTCGACGGTCTTCAGGGCGCCGGATTCAAGGTCGAGAACCCAAACGTGATCGCCGCCTGCGGCTGCGGCTCCTCCTTCCGCGTTGCGGAGGAGGAGGAAGTCTCCGCCGTCTAGGCCGAGCGGGGGGCCGACTTCACACCGGCGTGGCCTCCAGCGAGCGCCACAGGAACAAGGACGCGAGCGTGCGGTGGGGTCGCCATCGCTCGCCGATCCATTCGAGTTGGGCCGGGGTCGGCAGGGCGTCGAGCCCGTAGGCGAGCATCGCCGCCCGTCGGATTCCCAGGTCACCGACCGGGAGGATGTCCGGGCGCTGGAGGTGGAACATGAGGAACATGTGGGCGCTCCACTCGCCCAGGCCCTTGACCGCCGTCAGCTCGGCCATCACCTGATCGTCAGACAGGCGACCGAGCTTGGGCAACTCGAGCGAGCCGTCGAGGACGTGCTCGGCCAGCGACCGCAGGTAGGTGACCTTGGCGCGCGAGAGCCCGGCGGCGGCCCGCAGCTCCTCGGGGTCGTCGGCCAGGACCTCGTTCGGGGTCGGCGGTCGCCCGCCAAAGCGGGCCGTCAGACGCTCGTAGATAGCCGCGGCCGCGCGGGTCGACAGCTGCTGACCGACGATCGACCGGATCAAGACCGCGTAGTGGTCGCGCGGGCGCCCTCTCCGAGGGTCGCCGAGATTCTCGGCGCCGACCTCGTCGATCACCCGGCGCAGCACCGGATCGGACTCGCGCAGCTGCGCGACCGCGTCGTGGAGCTCCGCGGCGGTCGGCACGCCGCTACGGCGTGGCCGTCAGTGACAGCGGGGCGCCGTCAAGCGCGCCGAGCGCACGCTCCACCGAGCAGGCGATGCACGTGAACGTCGGCGTGTCACGCAGGGTGTACGAGCTCGACTCGGTGGTCCGCAGCCGCTGCACCAGGTCCACGAAGTCCGCCGGGTTGTCGGTCTCGAAGGCGACGACGAACTCCTGGTCGTCCAGGCCGAACGAGTAGCTCGTGTTGATGTCGACCGAGGGGTACTCGCGCCCGACCGCGATGTGGTCCTGCATGATCCGCCAGCGCTCCTCCGCGGGCAGGGCGTACCAGGCCCGAGTCTTGACGAATGGGTACACGAACAGGTACTTGCCCTGACCGGGTCGAACCTCGAGCCGGGACTCGTCCGAATACTCCGACGGCTTGGTCATCGCCAGCATCGAATAGGGGACCGTGCACCACTTCATCAGCCCGCTCTGCGAGAGGACTACGTGGAACTCGTGGATACGCTCGAGGTTCTGGGCCTGGCTGAGGAGCATCAGGTCGGCGTCGCCGCGGGTACCCACGAGCGAGAACGAGCGCAGCAGGTGGTCGTCGGCGAAGTCGGCGCATGCAGCCATGAACTCGCGCTTGTCGGCGGCTCGCTGGTCGTCGTCAAGCCGGCGCCACGCGGGGTCGACGTTGAGAAACGTGTACTTGACGAAATGCCGGACGGGCATGCGACGCTGATGATACGCGGCTGTGCTCTCGTAAGCGGGTGTGGTATCGGTAACATGGGCGGGATGCGGATTGCGCTGGTGTCGCCGTATTCATGGACGTATCCCGGGGGCGTGACACGGCACATCGAAGCGCTCGCGGAGTGCTTCATCGCCGACGGCCACCACGTCCGTGTGCTCGCCCCGTATGACCCGGTCGATCTGTCGTCCAAGGTGCTGCACCGCGGCGCCGCGCCGCAGCCGCTCGACGCGCCGGATTACCTGATGTCGCTCGGGCGGACCGTCGGCTTCAAGGCCAACGGAGCGGTGTCGAACCTGTCGATCACCCCGGCCGGGATCGCCGCGCTCCAGAAGGAGCTGCGGACGGGCGGCTACGACGTCGTTCACATCCACGAGCCGGTCGCGCCGATGACCGGCTGGGCGGCGGCCGAGCTGACGCGCCTGCCGCTGGTCGGCACGTTCCACTCGTACTCCGAGCGCCTCGTCCCCAACGCGATCGCCAACTTCTTCGGGGCCTGGCGGGTCCTCAACCGCCTCCACGTGCGCATCGCCGTCTCCGAGGCCGCCGCCTGGACGGGGCGGCGCTGGTTCGGGGGCCATTACCGCGTGATCCCCAACGGCGTTCACGTCGACCCGGACGTGCTCGCCGGCGCCGGCGGGAAGCCCCTCGGCGACTGCCTGCGCATCGTGTTCGTCGGCCAATCGGTGGAGCGCAAGGGTCTGCCGCTCCTACTGCGCTCGTTCGAGGCCCTCCGCGAGCACATCCCCACCGAGCTCACCGTCATCGGTCCGTCACCGGAGGAGCTCGCGCCGATGATGCTCGACGACCGTGGCGTTCGCGTCCTGGGCAAGGTCGACGACGCGCGCAAGCGCGAGGAGCTGCAGCGCGCCGACGTCCTCTGCGCCCCATCGCTGCGCGGGGAGAGCTTTGGGATGGTTCTGACCGAGGCGTTCGCCGCCGGGACGCCGGTCGTCGCCTCCGACATCGCCGGCTACCGCGACGTCGTGCGCGACGGTGTCGACGGGGTGCTCGTGCCGCCCGCCGACCCGCAGGCGCTGGCCGAGACGCTGCGTGACCTATGGGAGGAGCCGGTCCGGCTGACCATGATGGCGGGCGCCGCTGCCGCCGACGTGCAGCGATTCGCGTGGCCACGCGTCGCGGCCGAGGTCCTCGGCACCTACGAGGAGGCGATCGCCGTACCCGCCCCGGAGGGGAGGGCGCAGCGGGCGGCCGTGGCCGTGGGTGTCCGGTCTGCCGACCTCCGCCCGCACGTGCGGGCGCGGAGGATCCCCAGCCTCGAGACCCGGCCGGCCTCCCGGCGCGCACGCGTCGGCAGCGTCGTGCGCCGCGGCGCTCTCGCCGCCGTCTCGATCGGCGCCATCCTCCTCGCGATTCTGGCGCTCGAGAAGATCGGCCTGGCCAACGTGGCCTCGGCGCTCGTGGCGTCGAGCCCCACATTCGTGATCCTCGGCCTGGGGGTGATGTGCGGGGCGATGGCCCTGCGAGCCGTGTCCTGGCACGCGATCCTGCGCGCCGCGTTACCGGAGGCGCGCGTACGCATGTCCGACGCGATGCAGGGGACATTCATCGGCGTGCTCATGTCCTCGACCCTTCCGGCCCGGCTGGGCGAGCCGTCGCGCGCGCTGGTCGTGGCCCGGCGGGCCGGCCGGCCGCGCGAGTACCTCCCGGTGGTGCTGGGGACGGTCGTGTCGCAGACGCTGCTGAACATCGTCGCGCTGATGATCCTGGGCGCCGTGATGTTCTCGTCGGTCGACATCTTCAGCGGCCACCAGGATGCTCTGCTGGTGGCCGCGATCGCCCCGCTCGCGCTGCTCGTTGTCGTGTTGCTGGCCCCGCTGGTCCTGCGACATCAGGGCGGGACGGCACGCTTCCGCCGCGTCCAGAGCCTGCTCGCCCAGGCACGGCGGGCGATGACGCGGGTGCGCGTCGGCCTGATCGTGTTCCGCCGCCCACGGCTGGGGGTCATCGCCACGGCCGCACAGCTCGGAGCCTGGGCGCTCCAGTGGCTGTCCTGCTACATCCTGCTCGTGGCCCTCGGGCTCAGCCACCAGGCGGGCATGGCCGCCGCCGCGGCGGTTCTCTTCGCGGTCAACATCAGCGCGGTCCTGCCGGCCACGCCGGCCAACCTCGGTGTCTTCCAGGCGGCGTGCGCCGCCGTGCTCCATGCCGGCTGGCATGTCGGCTTCGGCACCGGTGTCGCCTACGGTGTCATCCTCCAGGCGGTCGAGGTCACGACGGCCATCCTGATGGGCGCCCCGGCGCTGCTCAAGGAGGGGATGTCCTGGCGCGAGGTGCGGCTGCGGGCCATGCACGCCACGCCGGTCAAGCTCCCCGCGCGCCCAGCGCGCGCGTCGGCGCGGCGCGGCGGCCCAGTCGACGTCCCTGGGTAATCGCTAAAGCGATTCCCTTGCGACTAGCAAGCTAGTCGCGGGTGGGCGGAGAATCGCTAAGGCGATTAGCTTGGGAAT
>DASZMU010000031.1:0-45324 GCA_035551695.1 Solirubrobacteraceae bacterium | reverse complement strand
TCCTCCATCGAGTCCGATAGGCGGGGCATGACGATTTCGATGGCCACAGTGGTCTCCCTCGGCAGATGCGCAGCGCCGGACGGGTGCGCGTTGCAAACGTTTGCGATAGCATCGTAACGCAAGCCGTTGGGCAACGCGGTGGAAACGAGTCGCGAAGGAGAAGGGATGGCCAGGCTCCAAGCCCCGGAGCAGCAGGAAGTGTCGCGCGCGTATCTCGAGGGGTATGCGCGCATGCTGCTGATCCGGCAGTTCGAGGCGGCGATGCACCGACTGTTCCTCAGAGGAGAGGTGCACGGCACGACTCACCTGTACGCCGGACAGGAGGCGGTCGCCGTTGGGGTGTGCATGGCGCTGCACGCCGATGACTACGTCGCCGGCACGTACCGGGGCCACGGTCACGCGCTGGCGAAGGGAACGGCGCCTGAGCCGCTCATCGCCGAGATGCTGGGACGGGCGACCGGCGTGTGCGGTGGCCGTGCCGGTTCGATGAACGTGATCGATCTCAAGCACGGTCTCGTCGGCTGTTACGGGATCGTCGGCGGCTCGATCGCGGCCGCGCTCGGCGCCGCGCTGTCCGCCAAGCGCCAGGGCCGGGTTGCCGTGTGCTTCTTCGGCGACGGCGCCACCAACCAAGCGTACTTCCACGAATGCATGAACATGGCCTCGATCCAGAAGCTGCCGGTGGTCTTCGTGTGCGAGAACAACCTGTATGCGGAGTTCACGCCCCTCGCCGACGCGACGGCCGGGGCTGACATCGCCACCCGGGCCAACGCCTACGCCGTGCCCTCCGCCGTCGTCGACGGCAACGACTTGTGGGCGGTGCATGCGGCGGCGACGGAGGCTGTCCAGCGAGCCCGGGCCGGTGATGGCCCGACGCTCCTCGAGTGCAAGACGTACCGCCACTATGGACACTCCAAGAGTGACCCCGCGCCGTACCGGACGAAGGAGGAGGTCGAGCAGTGGTTCGAGCGCGACCCGCTGAAGATCGCCCGGGCCCGGCTAACGAAGGCCGGACTGACCGAGGAGCAGCTCGTCGCCACCGAGGAGGCGACGACCGCCGAGATTGAACAGGCCATCGAGAACGCGCTCGCGGCTCCGTACCCGGATCCGAAGCAGGACGCGGCCACGGAGTTCGCCTCATGAGCACGCTCGAATTCCGGGTGGCCATCCGTGACGCGCTGGCCGAGGAGCTGGAGCGCGACCCCAACGTGGTGTTCTTCGGCGAGGACGTGGCCGTCGCCGGCGGCGTCTTCAAGGCCACGCCGGACCTGTACAAGCGGTTTGGACCGGACCGTGTGTTCGACACGCCGATCTCCGAGCTGGCGCTCGCCGGGGCCGCATACGGCTCGGCCGTGACCGGGCTGCGGCCGGTGTTCGAGGTCATGTTCGGCGACTTCATGGCGCTGCCGATGGACAGCCTGGTCAACCAGGCGGCGAAGTTCTGGTACATCAGCAACGAGCAGGGGACGGTGCCCCTGGTCGTCCGGTCGGCGGTCGGCGCCGGCGGGCGCTTCGGGGCGATCCACTCACAGACCCACGGCACCTGGTTCCAGGGCGTTCCGGGACTGAAGATCGTCTTCCCGTCTTCGCCCGCGGAGGCCAAGGGCCTGCTCAAGGCGTCGATTCGGGATGACAATCCCGTCGTCTTCCTCGAGCACAAGCGCCTCTACTCGGTCAAGGGCCCGCCGCCGGAGCAGGAGCTGATTCCGCTGGGGCAGGCGGGGGTCGCCCGCAGCGGCGAGGACCTGACGATCGTCTCGGTCGGCAAGGGAGTCCCGGACGCCCTGGCGGCGGCCGACGCGCTCGCGACCGACGGCATCTCGGCCGAGGTGATCGACCTGCGCACACTCCGCCCGCTCGACCTCCAAACCGTGCTCGCATCGGTGGCACGGACCAACCGCGTGCTGGCCGTCGAGGAGGGACCTCGCACCGGCGGCTGGGCGGCCGGTCTTCTGGGTGCCGTCGCCGAGGAGGGACTCCATGATCTCGACGACGCGTGGATCCTCGCCACCGCCGAGACGCCGATTCCCTACAGCCCACCGCTCGAGGACGCCTTCCTGCCCCAGACGGACACCATCGTTGCAAGCGTCCGTTCGCGGCTCGGTGTCGCTCCCGCCGTCTGAATAGGTGAGAGACTCGGTTTGCTGAGCTCGACGTCGAGGTCACGGCGGAGCACCGCGAAGCAGCCCGGGCGGCTGTCAGAAGGCAGGAGCTGAATGCCAACGCAACGCGTGAGACCTGCGGGTCACCGATGTCCACCGTTCAGACAGGACCTGTCATACAGATCCTGTGCCTGACTGTCGGGGTTCAGGCGGCTCCGACGGTGGCCGGTTCTCGCCGTGACGCCTCGGCCACGCTCGTGAGCTCGGTGGCGAGCTGACCAACGAGCGGGGAGTCCGTCAGCTCGAGCTCCAGGAGCTCGAGGCACTCCCCGTAGTGGACGAGGCGGCGGCGCTGCTTTCTGCGTGCCGCCGCAGGATCGCGGTGCTCCGGGGGGTCGATCCGCAGCTCGCGCACCTTGGAGATCTTGTCGGCCGCAAAAACCGTCAGGGCATCCCGTCCGCCGTCAGCCACCTGGCTGCGCAGCGCCGCCTTGCGCCGCTGGTATCCGCGGAGGTGCTCGTCCTCGCTGACCGCGGCCACGACCGTGGCGACCGCAGGTCCGAAGCGACTCCGCAGGTCGTCCACGGTTGTGCCGGTCTTCACCACCGTGTCGTGGAGAAGGCCCGCGGCAATCACGTGATCTGCGGCACCGGCTGCGTACAGGAGGGTCGCCACCTCGAGCGGGTGCAGGATGAACGGTGCGCCATCCACCTGGCGCAGCTGGCCCGCGTGCTGGCGCTCTGCGTACTCCAGTGCAGATTGGGCCAGCGGGAGGCGACCTAGCAGGTCGCGGAGGTCCCGTCCACCCCCGGTCATCCCGGGAGTCTACGCGCCCACGCAAACTCCGGGAACATTCTTTGAACGTTTGGTTGTGGAAGCGGAGCGGGAGGGGGGCTGGGCCTGCGACTGGTGACAAATCATCCGGCCGCCGCGTGATACGGCGCAACGCGCACGCGGAAATCCGGTGTAACAGCCGCGCGCCGGATTCGGCCGCGGCCAGGGCCGCTTGCATCCGCGAGGCGAGGCTGGTGCGAGCGGCGCCGCGCGCCTGCAGCTGCTGATCCATCGACGTGAACGCGGCGTCGCCCGGTGAGGTCGTCTTCAACGCCGCGGTGTCCGCGGCCAGTGTGGCGAGGCCGAACTCGCCGAACGGTGCGTCGAGTTGCTTGTAGGCGGCGCCGAGGGCGTCGAGCAGTCGGCGGCTGGACTCACTCCGGCGACCGCCCTCATCGCGCCGGCTGGGCGCCCCGCCGGACACCACGGCGCGGCCGCCGGTGAGGATCTGCTCGATCGCGCGCCCGTCCCAGGTGTAGTCGTCGCCGAGCCCCAGCAGTGTCATCAGCGTCGGCCGCGCGTCGACGTGGTCGGTCCAGATCCGGTCGGTCAGACCGAGGTTGGCGATGCCGGGACCGACCCAGCCCTGCCACGTCGTCGCGATCTCCGGCTGGATGTCACCGTGGTTCCAGGCATAGCCGCCGTCCTCGGCCGGGCAGCCGGGGCCGTGGCCGGTCACCGGAGCGGGCGTTTGGCCTTGGGCGCTGCCGAGGTCCGTGCACGAGGCCTGGAAGAAGAAGTCCGGATTGCCGAACAGGGTGAACGTCGGCGTGCGGTTGGGGTCGGCGTTGACCATGTGGAGGATCGACTCCTCGGTCCCATCTGCCATCTGCACAGTGATGGGGACGGTCTGGCCCGTGATGGGGTCGTACTCGGTGGTGGAGGACATGTCGCGCTCGAGGTTGCGCACGACGGGTCGCCCTGACCCGGGCGCGGCCCGGAGGGGCTGGACTGGTTGGGGACGATGATCGCCGGCGCGTCGTCGGTGTCGAATCCGAACGTCGTCGCGTTGCCCGTCGAGCCCTTGACGAGCGCGGGCAGGTTGACGTCGACCTCGCCGACGTTGCGTTGATACCCGGCCGTGCCGTAGGCGGCGCCGCCGGCCTCGGCGGTGTCGTATTGACAGGCGACGCGAACGCCGTCACAGCCGGGGTTGAGCGGTGGGCCGCCCGCATAGTGGTCGCCCTCGTCCACTGTCACCAGGAACACGGTGTTGCGCTGCGTGATCCCGTCGCGCGCCAGCCGGGCGAAGAACGCCGTGAAGGCCGCGTTGTACTCGTGCAACTGCGCCTCTTCGCCGGCCTCGCCGGGCCCGAACGCGTTGCCGTTGTTCAGGCCGTACTGGTCGTCGTGGACGTCTGACAGGTACGTGTAGGTGACCGGGATCCCGGCCTCCTGCGCCGCCGCCGTGTATCCGAGGGCGTTGTTGGCCTCCATCCCGTCGAACCCCGGGAAGCCCGGGTTGCCGGTGCTGTCGAGGATCTGGGTGGTCGGAGTGACCCCCGGCGTGTCCGAGCTCGGCGGTGGTGTCACGGTCGCGTCGACGTTGTGCACGGGAGCCTGGCCGGGTCCGCTGTCGTTGGCATTGGGGGCGAACACGTCGTACACCGGCGGAGCGAGGAAGTTGCCCTGGACGGGCGGTGGCGTGTCACCGTGAGGCACATACCCTGGTGGCAGCGCCGAATCCGGCTTCCCTGTGAGGATGGGATTGACCCCGAGCGCGCCGAACAGCGCGTTGTATCCGTGATAACCGCCGGGTTCGCTCGGTAGCGCGTCCGGCGAGCCGCCGTTCGCCGGCGAGCAGATCCCGTTGTTGGCGCTGTCGGCCAGGGAGCAGTGGACCGCCAGCCCCTCGTAGTCGGCCGTCCCCAGGTTCGACCCGGCGTCGAAATACTGGTCGTAGGCGGTGTTGTACGACCAGTTGCCGAACTGGGCCTGCGGGGAGTTGGCCCCCAACACCGTACTGAGGTCGGTCGTGTCGTTCTCCAGCTCCATGTCGGCCGATCCGATCCCGGCGAAGTCGCAGCCGGCGCGGGTGAACGCCGCCCACGGCGCGGAGGTGTTGACACCGTTGGGGTTCGCCGCGCTCGGCGGCTGATGGATCAGTGTGTACAGCGGGTCGCTGGTACTGGTGGGGTCGGTCCAGTACTTGAACAGCGAGCTCGAGTTCGTCCCCGGCACGACGTTGCCCCGGTTGTGTACCTGCGTCGAGTCCAGATACGGGTAGCTGTTCGCGACACCGCCGCCGAAGTTCGACGGATACAGGCCGGTCTCGGTGCTGATGATCCCGTCGGCGGTGTGGGACATCAGGACCGTGTGGTCCGCCGAGGTGACCGCTTCGTGTGCAGACGGTTACAGGGTCGTGAACAGGCGGAAGCCGTCCATGTGGACGCGCGTGTGCCCGGAGATGTCGACCAGCACCATGACCACTTTCCCGCAGCTGCGGCAGCGGACGACCGCGCCAGGCGCCCGGTCGTAGACCCGGAGCTCGGCGATCTGCGCGCGGGCCCCGCAATGGGCGCAGGTGCCCGTCGCCGTTGTCATCTCGACTCCGAAGTGCTCGAAGAGCCGGCCGGCGATCGCATTCCCATCGACTGCTTCCATCGGTGATCCTCGTGTCCCCCGCGGTCAGGTCCCGGTTGGTCCGAAGCGCTCGGTCCTGATCCGGCTGGGCTGATGTCCGGTGTCGACGAGCCCCTGGGCCACCGTCTCCACGAAGGCGCTCGGGCCGCAGACGAAGACGAGTGGCCGGTCCTCTGGCGGCCAGGAGACGTCGGCGAGCAGATGACGGTCGACGCGTCCGCGGTGGCCGGTCCAGGCTCCGGGTGGCTCGCGCGTGAGCGTGAACCGGACGTCCACTCCGTCGGAGTCCGCCAGGTGCATCAGCTCCTCGCGGTAGATGAGGTCCACGGCGGTTCGCGACGAATACAGAAGGCGGGGCGCCACCGCGCGGTCCCCCGCGGCCCAGTGGCGCAACATCGCGCGAAACGGGACGATCCCAGAGCCGCCCGCCACGAGCATCACCGGGCCGCCGTCGGAGTCCTCCCAGACGAAGTACCCGCCGATGGGGCCGCGCATCTCCAACTCGTCGCCCGGCCGCAACTCGTCGGCGAGGTACGGCGAGACCTCGCCGTCGTCAAGCCGCTCGACGGTCAGCACGAGCCCGTCGTCCTCCGGCGCGGAGGCGATCGAATAGCTGCGCTGTGCCTGATAGCCGTCCTCGGCGGTCAGCCGGACGTCGAGGTGCTGGCCGGCGCGGTGGCCCGGCCACGCGGGCGGGTCGAGCACGATGCTCCGGCACCGCGGCGTCTCGTCGATCACGTCGCGCACAGTGGCCTCCTGCCAGGTCAGTCTCCCTGGTACCGCTGTTCCAGCCATGGATCGCCGTGATTGTGGTAGCCGTACGTCTCCCAGAAGCCCGGCTCGTCGTCGAAGGTGAGCGTCAGACCGCGCACCCACTTGGCGCTCTTCCAGAAGTACAGGTGGGGCACCAGCAGCCGGACGGGCCCGCCGTGCTCGGAAGCGAGCGGCTCGTCGCCGTACTGATAGGCGACCCATGCCTTCCCGTCGCGAACATCCTCGAGCGCGAGATTCGTCGTGTACCCCCCGTCGCACCAGGCGGTCAGGAAGTCCGCCGCCGTCGTGACACCCTCGAGCAGCGTGTCGACGGCGACGCCCTTCCACGACGTGTCGAGCTTGGACCATTTCGTCACGCAGGGGATGTCGACGGTGACGGTCTGCGCAGGAAGAGCCGTGAACTCCTCCCATGACCACGACACCGGTTCGTCGATGGCGCCGCTGATGGCAAAGGTCCAGTCGGTCAGCGGCGTGCGCGGTGTCGGCCCGGCCGAGAGGACGGGAAAGTCCCCGGTGACGTACTGGCCGGGCGGCACGCGCGACGGGTCCTCGACGGGACGGCGGCGACCGTGGAATCCGCGACTCACCGGCGCCATCACATCGCCCCGGTCAGCGCGGCTGGGGGAAACGACGCGTGCATCGTTGCCATGATGCCGGAACCGTCGCTCGGCGACAACGTCGTCCTGAGCGTCGCTCGGCAACAGCCCTGCCGCTGGTCAGCTACGGACCGGCAACTTCACCACCTCGAGCGCGAGTGGGGCGCAGACGAGCGCCGGGCGATCGGCGCGAGCCAGTTTCCGGCGCAGGAGGACGAAGGCGGGCACCCCCAGCACCGCCGGCACCGTCAGCTGAAACAGGCGGTAGAGGAGCACCGCAGCGGTCGCCTCGCTCAGGTTGACGCCGTAGAGAGCGAAGATGCCGATCAGCGCTCCCTCGGTGCCGCCGACGCCGCCGGGAACCGGGATGAGGTTGCCGAGCTGACCGATCAGGTAGCCGAGGACGAGGCTGCCGAAGAGGGGAACATGGCCGACGGCGGCGAACGCACAGGCCAGCGCCGCGATGTCGAAGGCCATGTAGGCGAACGAGCCGACGGCGACGCCGGCGCCGTGGTGGCGCAGCAGCGCGATCGCCTGTTCCACGCCGTCTGCAGCCGTCGTCAGCCCGCCGCGCAGCAGATGGCGCGCCCGCCCTGGCCACCGCGTGGTGTCAGCGCTCCCGCCGCGGTTACCGAGCGCGCGCAGGAGCCGTGGGCTCAGCGCCACCAGGAGAACGCCCAGTGCGGTGATCAGCGCCGGCACGAGCGTGAGCACCAGCGAATCACGTCCGGGGACGACGCCGGTGAACGCCGCCAACCCCACGAGGATGACCGCGAAGAAGTTCGCCGCACTCGTGACGACGAAGAACGCCACCGTCCGGCGGGCGATGTGTGCCGTGGGCATCCCGGCCTGACGCAGCGCCCAGACGCCGAGCGCCAGACCTCCGGCCCCGCCGGCGGGCAGCAGCGAATTGGCGGCCAGCTCGGCCATCGCGATGTCGTAGCTCAACCCCCACGGCATCTGCGCGCAGAACGTCTCGCGGAACACGAGGAGGTATCCGGCGCACGAACCGACTTCGGCGGCCACAACCGCCACCACCCATGCCGCGTCCGTGCCGCGCAGGCGCGCGCGGACCTCGTCGAGTCCCGGTAGAGCGCTGACGGCGAGCACGACGAGGGCGATGATCGCGGCGATCTCGATGCCCCGGATGATGAGATGACGCGGATGCAGCTCGTCGGGCATCCGGCGACGGTCAGCCGGGCCGGGGACGGCCGCCTGGCCGCTGACGTCAGCGGGGTCGACGTCGTGCACCGGTGGACCGGTCCATTCGCCTCACCAGTCTCTCAGGTTGCCAATCCCCAGCGACCCGTCACCCGCCGGACGACCACTGGACTCTCCGGCCGCCTCGGCGGCGGTGCTCGCCCCCGGAGGGTCATCCAGGAACTCTGCGGTGGGCACGAAGAAGAGATTGCCGGTGAGGGCGGTGGAGAAGTCCAGGATCCGGTCGTGGTTGCCCGGCGGCTTGCCGATGAACATGTTGGTGAGCATCTGCTCGATGACGTCCGGGCTCCGGGCGTACGCGATGAAGTAGGTCCCAAATTCACCCGCTCCCACCCTGCCGAAGGGCATGTTGAAGCGCACGATCTGCTGCTCTTCCCCGGCGTCATCGACGATCGTCGTCAGCGCAACATGGGAGTTGGAGGGCTTGACGTCATCGGACAGCTCGATGTCGCTCAGCTTCTCGCGGCCGATCGCCCGCTCCTGCTCCTCGACCGCAAGCGAGTCCCACGCGGCCAGGTCGTGCAGGTACTTCTGAACGACGACGTAGCTGCCGCTCGCGAAGGCCGGATCCTCGGAGCCGATCGTCACGGCCGCGTTGGCGGCAGCGCCCTCCGGATTCTCGGTGCCGTCGACGAATCCGAGCAGGTCACGCTCGTCGAACGACCGGAAGCCGTGGACCTCGTCGACGACGTGCACGGACCCGCGGAGCCGGTCGACCAGCCGCTCGGCCAGCTCGAAACAGAGGTCGAGACGATGGGCCCGGATGTGGAACAGGAGATCCCCGGGCGTCGCCACCGCGGTATGTCGCGCGCCGGCGATCTCAGGGAACGGATGCAGCCCGGCCGGCCGCGGCGCGCCGAACAGCCGATCCCACAGCGCGGATCCGATCCCGACGACACACGTGAGACCGCCCTCCGGCACTCGAAACCCGACCGATCGCTTCAGGCCGCTGACGTCGGCGAGCAGCTCACGAATGACCTCCTCAGCGCCGGAATCGACGACGGCAACCAGGAAGATCGCCGACTCCGTGGTCGGCGTCAGCACCGGTTGGGACTCGGCGACCGACATCGTGAGGACCGTAGCAACGAAGTTAGACTGGACCGATCACCGAGCCGAGACTGATCATCCAGGTGCCCCAGGGCGCCAGCGTCGAGCATCAGCTCAGAACCCAGCCGCCGCAGAGCGTCACGAGTGGCGATGCCGTCGTTGAGGCGGGCATGACGGATGCGCGCGGAACCCTCGAGCCGGCCCCCGGGGGCGAGGTCGTCCTGTCGGTGCCATCGCCGGAGACGCTGCGCCGTGAGCCAGAGGAGGTCCACCGCGTGATCGCGGAGGCCGGCCCGGGGGCCGAGCCGCTGATCCTCATCGTCGAGGACGCCGAGGAGCTGCGCGACGACGAGCTCCGCGTGGCCCTCGCGGCGGCGGCCCGTTCACCGCGGCCCGTGATCCTGCGAGTCATCCGCAGTGGATGACGCGTGAGCCCGCGGCGCCTGGTGCCGTCTCAGACGACGGGCTCAGGCACGGCGACCGGCATGGGCACGCCCGCGGCGGCGTAGGCGTCCTCGGCATCGAGCGTCTCGGCGTCGAGCAGCGCGTGGGCGAGCGAGTCCAGCTGGGACCGGCGCTCGCCGAGTAGCTGCACGACCTCCGCGTGCGCGTCCTCGACCAGGCGCTGAACCTCCTGGTCGACCAGCCATTGCGTCTGCGGCGATGTCTCGCTGGCGCCGGGCAGCAGCGGCCCCTGGCCGTCCGAGGGAAGGAGGGTGATCGGCCCCAGCTTCTCGCTCATTCCCCACCGGCCGACCATCTGGCGCGCAATCTGCGTCAGCTGCTGGATGTCGGATTCGGCGCCCGTCGTGATGTCGCTGTAGACGACCTCTTCGGCGGCGCGACCGCCGAGGGCGACCTTGATCTTGGCGTCGAGATCCTCCCGCGAGTACGAGACCCGGTCGGCATCAGGCGTGGAGAGCGTCACGCCGAGGGCCTGGCCACGCGGGATGATCGAGACCTTGCGGACCGGGTCGGCGCCGGGGGTGAGCATCCCCACCAGGGCATGTCCTGATTCGTGATACGCCGTCCGCTCGCGGTCCTTGAGCGAAAGCATGATGCCGCGGGGCGCCCCCAGCAAGATCTTCTCCAGGGCGTCGGTGAAGTCGGCGCGCTGCACCCGGTCATGCCCGCGGCGGGCCGCCAGCAGGGCCGCCTCGTTGGCCAGGTTGGCCAGGTCGGCGCCGACCATCCCGGGCGTCGAGGCGGCGAGCGTCTCGAGGTCGGCATCGTCGGCCAGCGGCATCCCGCGCGTGTGCACCTCGAGGATCTTCCGGCGTCCGTTGCGGTCCGGCGGCTGGACCGCCACGCGCCGGTCGAACCTGCCGGGCCGCAGCAGCGCCGGGTCGAGGATCTCAGGGCGGTTGGTCGCGCCGAGCACCACCACGGCGTCGCTGCTCTCAAAGCCGTCCATCTCGGTGAGGATCTGATCCAGCGTCTGCTCGCGCTCGTCGTTGGCGCCGGTGATCCCGGCCGTACCCTGGCGTGAGCGGCCGATCGCGTCGAGCTCGTCGATGAAGATGATCGACGGCGCCGCCTCCTTGGCCTTGGTGAACAGATCACGCACGCGCGCCGCGCCGACGCCGACGATCGCCTCGATGAACTCCGACGCGGCGATCGAGAAGAACGCCGCGTGGGCCTCGCCGGCCACCGCACGGGCCAGCAGGGTCTTGCCGGTGCCGGGAGGACCGAACAGGAGCACCCCGTGGGGCATGCGGCCGCCGAGGCGCTGAAACCGCTCCGGGGTCTTCAGGAAGTCGACGATCTCGGTCAGCTCGGCCTTGGCCTCGTCGATCCCCGCCACGTCATCGAACGTGACCCGGATCTTCTCCGGGTCCACCCGCCGTGCCTGGCTGCGCCCGAAGTTCCCGAGACCCCCGAGACCGCCGCCCGCGCCCGCCTGCGCCCGCCGGGCGAGCAGCACGAACAGCCCGACCAGCAGCAACGTCGGCCCGAACCCCAACAGCAGCTCGGCCAGCAGTGAGGTCCCCGGGTTGGGGTTCTTGGCGTTGACCTGCACGCCCTTGGACTCGAGCTGCCGGGTCAGCACGGCGGTGTTCCAGAACGACGGGACCTGGGTGGAGAACAGCGTCGTCGCCGTGGCCTTGCTGTCGGTGGCCGGGTATTTGAGCGCCACCGTCCAGGTGCCCTGGATGGTGTTGCTCTTGGAAGTGATCGACTTGACGTGTCCGGCGTCGAGCTGCTGAAGGAAGTACGGGCTGAACGGGACCTGCACCCGCGGCTGGCCCCCGGGCTGGGCGACGAGCACCGACAGCCAGTTGAGCGCCAGCAGGACCAGGGCGAAGATCCAAAACAGGCGCAACCGGTGGGGCGGGGGCGGCCGGTGCTCATCCGGGGTGCCGCGGCCATCAGGCGCCGGCGCCACCCGCCAGCCCCGCTTGTCGCGTGGCATCGGCGCGGACGGCGTCGGCGGCGCCGGCTTCCCGGGATCAGACGATGCGTCGGCGGCGGGGCGGTTGTCGGCCACGGGCACTTTCGTCGCTCATCTGCTCGATCCTACGCGGTGCAATCGCGGCGCGGGCGACAAATCATCTTGGGGTGCGGGATTTGGCGCGAGTGATCTGTTCCTTGCGCCGTTGTCGCGCTTCGGGCCACGGGGCTGCGGCGGCACCAGGGCGACCCCTGCGACGGTGGACCCGGCGATGCGCGCGGCCGGCGAACCGCCTCCAATACGATCCGCTTCGTCGAGCCCAGGAGGAGAGAAGATGAGCGAGCGCATCCTGACGACGCACGTGGGCAGCCTGCCGCGCCCGCAGGACGTCGTCGATGTCGTGTTCGCCGAGGACAAGGGTGAGCCGGTCGACCGCGACGAATACGACCGTGTCATCGCCGCCGCCGTCACGGACCGCGTCCGCCACCAGGTCGACGCCGGGATCGACGTCGTCTCAGACGGAGAGATGAGCAAGATCGGCTATGCCACGTACATCCGCCATCGGCTGTCCGGCTTCGAGGTCGGCGACGTGCCGCGTGCCACTCCGGCCGACCTCGACGCGTACCCACGGTTCCGTGACCGGCTGGCGGCGGAGGGGGCGAGCGCACGATACCTGCGGCCGATCTGCCGCGGACCGATCGCCTACGAGCACCGCGAGCCGCTGGAGCGCGACGTGAGCCGGCTGCTGGCGGCGCTCGCCGACCAGCCGGTGGCGGGCGCATTCATGAACGCGTCGTCCCCGGGCATCATCGCCCTCTTTCAGCCGAACGAGTACTACCCCGGTCTCGACGAGTACCTGGAGGCGATCGCCGAGGCGATGCGGGTCGAGTACGAGGCGATCGTCGACGCCGGTCTCATGCTGCAGATCGACGCCCCGGACCTGGCGATGGGTCGCCACATCATGTACCGAGACCGGCCGGACAAGGAGTTCGTCGCCAGCGTCGCGCGCCACATCGAGGCGATCAACGCAGCGCTGCGCAATGTGCCCGCCGACCGCGTCCGCCTTCACGTGTGCTGGGGCAACTACGAAGGTCCCCATCACCTCGACATCCCGCTGGAGGAGATCATCGACGTCATCCTCGCCGGCAAGCCGCAGACGATCCTGTTCGAGGCTGCCAACCCGCGCCACGAGCACGAATGGGTGGTGTGGAACGACACCGAGATCCCGGACGACAAGATCCTCGCCCCGGGCGTGATCGACTCAACGAGCAACTACATCGAGCATCCGATGCTCGTCGCCCAGCGGCTGCTCAACTACGTCGACATCGTCGGCCCTGACCGCGTGGTGGCGGGGACCGACTGCGGCTTCGGCACGTGGGCGGGCTTCGGCGCGATTGATCCGGACATCTGCTGGGCCAAGTTCCGCTCGCTGGCCGAGGGGGCCGAGATGGCGTCCCGCCGGGCGGGGAGGGCGCGTCTGTGAGCTGCCGAGATCACGCGGTTGGAGCGGTGCTCGTGCGGGATGGCCGAGTGCTGCTCTGCCATCGCTCCGCGCACCGCCGCTGGTGCCCGGGTACATGGGACCTGCCCGGGGGCCACGTCGAGCCCGGGGAGGACGCGACCGCGGCGCTCGTTCGCGAGCTGCGTGAAGAGCTGGCGATCGTGGCCGAGCCGCCGCGCGTCGCGCCGATCAGCTTCGCCGCCGGCGAGTTCGACATGCATGTCTGGATCCTGCCCGGCTGGAGCGGCGAGGCGGTCAATGCCGCCCCGCGCGAGCATGATGAGATCGGCTGGTTTGCGCCGGGCGAGGTGCAGACGCTGGATCTGGCGCTCGCGGTCTACCGCGACCTGATCGCCCGCGCTGTCGTGCGCGGGTGACGTGCCGGTCAGGTCTCCCACGCCGTCGCCAGGAAACGCGCGCAGAGGCCTGGCCGTCAGCGTTGGTCGACTCCATCCGCTCGGAGATGGTCGTGTCCAGCATCGAAAGGCCAATCGCCAGAACTCGCACCGCTGGAAACAGACCTTTTACGCAAAAGATTCACAACTCTTCAGTTCGAAATGGTACGGTACCCGACTGACTGAAGGCAAGCCATGTACGACTACGGCTTCTTCTCATATGACTCCAAGGCGGACTTCCTCCGTCGCTCCGAGGAGTACTGGAACCCGGACAAGACACGGTTCTGGCAGGAAGCGGGCGTCGATCTCGTCATCGATCGCCGCGAGGGCTACCTCTTCTGGGACATGGCCGGCCGGCGCCTCATCGACCTGCACCTCAACGGCGGCACGTACAACCTGGGGCACCGCAACCCGGAGTTGATCGCCACGCTCGAGCAGGCCATGGGCCGCTTCGACATCGGCAACCACCACTTCCCGGCACTGGCCCGCACCGCGCTGGCCGAGGCACTGGTGGCCACGTCGCCGCCGAATCTCCGCCGCGTCATCTACGGGTCCGGGGGAGGGGAGGCCGTGGACATCGCGATCAAGACCGCTCGGCATACGCGCCAGCGGCGGAAGATCGTCTCGATCCGCAAGGGCTATCACGGTCACACCGGACTCGCCGTGGCGACCGGCGATGACCGCTTCTCCGAGTTGTTCCTGTCCGACCGCCCTGACGAGTTCGTGCAGGTTGAGTTCAACGATCTCGACGCCATGGAGACCGCGCTGCGCGGGAACGACGTCGCGGCGGTGATCATCGAGACGATCCCGGCCACGTACGGGTTCCCCCTCCCTGAGCCCGGCTATCTGCTGGCGGTCAAACGCCTGTGCGAACGCCACGATGCCCTGTACATCGCCGACGAGGTGCAGACCGGGCTCATGCGCACGGGGGAGATGTGGGGCATCACCAAGGCGGGCATCGAGCCGGACATCATGGTCGTCGGCAAGGGCATCACCGGCGGGATGTATCCGATCGCCTGCACGGTGGTCTCCGAAGAGTGCTCGCGATGGCTCAAGGAGGACGGGTTCGGCCATATCTCCACGGGCGGTGGAGCCGAGCTTGGCTGCATCGTCGGCCTCAAGGTGCTCGAGATCTGCGGGCGCCCGGAGGTGCGCTCGGTGGTGCACTACATCGCCGAGCGCTTCCGTCACGGACTGCGGGCGATACAGGAACTGCATCCCGATTGGTTTGTCGGCATCCGCCAGGACGGTGTGGTCATGGGCCTGGAGTTCGATCATCCCCAGGGCGCAAAGCTGGTGATGCGCCATCTGTACGAGCACGGGGTATGGGCGATCTTCTCAACCCTCGACCCACGCGTCCTCCAGTTCAAGCCGGGCATTCTCCTCGGTCCTGACCTGGTCGATGAGATCCTCGACCGAACCGCGGTCGCGATCGAACTCGCTCGCAGCGAGGCGCGGGCCCCGGCGGGACGCGGCGTCGCGGTGGGGGCATGAGCGCGCGCGAGGCGGCGATTCGGGACGCCGCCCCGCCCGATGTGCCGGGAGCGCCGCGCGCGCGCATGATGCTCCAACGGGCGCGGTGGGCAGCGACCGCGTTTGCGGTGTATGACCGGGACCGGACGCAACAGATCGTGCGTGCCGTCGCAGATGCGGCATACCAAAACGCGGAACGGTTCGCGAAGGACGCCGTCGAGGAGACGGGCATGGGCGTCGTCGAGCACAAACGGCGCAAGAACGAGGCGTGCTCCCGCGGGATCCTCGAGCGGTATGCACAGCACGACTACGTCGGCGCTCGCATGGACACTGAGCGCAAGCTGCTCGAGGTGCCCAAGCCGGCCGGCGTGATCCTCGCTCTGACCCCGTCGACCAATCCAATCGCCACCGTGTACTTCAAGGTTCTGCTCGCATTGATGACACGCAATGTCGTGGTGGTCTCACCTCATCCGCTGGCGCGCCGGACCTCCGCGGAAGCGGTGCGGGTGATGGCGCAGGCCGCGGTGGCGGCCGGCGCGCCGGACGGCTGCCTGCAGGTCGTCGAGGAGCCGACGATCCCGCTCATCGAAAGCCTGATGGCCGATCCCGGCACCGACGTCATCCTCGCCACCGGCGGCACGGCGGTCGTCCGGGCGGCGTACCGCTCGGGCAATCCGGCGCTCGGGGTGGGACCGGGCAACGTTCCCGCGTTCGTCGACGCCAGCGCGGACGCGTCCCGGGCGGCTGCCTGCCTCGTCGAGTCCAAGGCGTTTGACAACTCCATCCTCTGCACGAACGAGTCGACGCTGATCGCGGAGGAGGAGATCGCGTCCCGGCTGTCCGCTGAGCTTGAGCGCGAGGGCGCGTGCGTCCTCGACCAGGACGGGTCAGACCGCGTGCGTGCCGCCTGCTATCCGGACGGCCGAATCGACACCGGGCTGGCGGGCAAGGACGCCGTCGCTCTGGCGCGGGCCGCCGGGATCAGGGTGCCTCCTCGGACGAAGGTGCTCGTCGCACCGTTTGCGATGATCGTGCCGGAGGAGCCCCTGGCCCGCGAGAAGTTGTTCCCCCTCCTGGGCATGGTGCGGGTCCCTGACGCACACCGCGGCATCGAAGCGGCGCGGGCGCTGTTGCGCATCGGCGGTGCCGGACATTCGGCGGTCATCCACTCGCGCGCTCCGCGCACGATCATGGCGTACGGCGCGGCACTGCCGGTGCTGCGGGTGAGTGTGAACGCGCCGGGCAGCACCGGCGCGGCGGGCATTGACACCTCCCTGGCGCTGACGATGACGATCGGCACCGGCTTCTTCGGTCGCTCATCGCTGACCGAGAACCTCCACCCCCGGGATCTCGTCCAGTGGACGCAGGTCGCCTATGCCTCTGATCCCTCCGAGCCGTTCGGCGACTTCACGAGTCTCGAGCCCTGGTCGTCGGTGCCCGCGTCCGCACCCGCGGGCGGAATCCCACCCGCGTCGACAGCCGGCCGCGATCGACCGGACGAGGCCGGGCTGTCACGCGAGGATCTGCGCCGCCTCATCCTCGAGGAGCTGCGCGAGGTGGTCCGGCGATAACGATGGCCGAGTTGCGATCGTCGATCTTCATCGACCAGCTTCAGCCGCAGACGATGTGCTACCTCGGCACCTGGGTGCGGGGTCGGCTGCCGCGAACGCGCATGGCCGCGGGGGTCATCGAGATCGCCCCCGGGCTCGACATCGAGCCGCTCACCGACGTCGTGCTCAAGCACACGGAGGCCCAGGCGGGCATCCTGGTCGTCGAGCGCCAGTTCGGCTACCTGGAGTTTCATTCGCGCTCGACGTCGGCGGTCGAGTCGGCCAGCGACGCGGTGCTCGACGCGCTCGGCGCTGTGCCCGGCGACGCCACCGCGCCGACCATTCTGGCGGCCAAGCTCATCTCGCGCCTCGACCACCAGCACGCGTTCCTGATCAACCGCAACAAGCTCGGCTCGATGGCGCTGCCCGGTGAGTCGCTGTTCGTGCTCGAGATGCAACCCGCGTCGTACGCGATCCTCGCCGTCAACGAAGCCGAGAAGGCAGCCCAGATCAAGGTCGTCGACTACCGGATGATCGGCGCCACCGGGCGGGTGTACCTGACCGGTCCAGAGAGCGACGTCCGAACGGCCGCCGACGCGGCGACGGCCGCGCTGGGAGGCTCGAGATGAGCGAGCCGGACCCCGGCGAGGCCATGCGCCAGACGGCCCGGGAGGTCCTGCGTGAGCTGCTTCCCGGGATGCTCGACGAGGTGCTCGGCCGCCCCGCGGCGACAGCTCACGGCACCGGCAACGGCAGCGGCAACGGCAACGGCAGTGGCAACGGCGCCGCCAACGGCAACGGCGCCGGCGGGATCGTGCCCCGCGTCCCAGCCCCGCCGGTGGCCGCCGTCCTGCGGCCCTCCACCTGGGCTGGGCCGGCGGTTCCCGGCGAGCTCATCGGGGAACGCGGGCCGGCGGGGGACGACGCCGCTGCGACGGCGGCGCCGGCCACACGCGAGGGTGCGGGCGGCGAGGCCTCCGGCGCGCGCCTCGAACGGGTCACGATCGCCAGCGACGAAGACCTCGAGCGCTTCGTGCGCGCGCTCGTCGCCCGCATGGAGAACCCGCGCGATCGGCGCGCCCTGCGCTCCGGCCGGTTGCGCTTCGTCCTGCACCGGCCCTCAACGTCACGGTCGGGCGGACCGCCGAGTGAATCCCCCGGGCCGATGATGCGCATGGAGAAGGGAGCGGTGACCGAGCGGCTCGTTCGCGAGGCGGCGGCGGCGGGAGCGGGCATCATGCTCGCGCGCGGAGCCGTGCTCACGCCGCTGGCCCGTGACCTGTCACGCGCGCTGCGCGTCCGGATTGAAAGGGAGGGGTGAATGCTGAAGGCGACGGTGGTGGGTTCGGTCTGGGCGACGCGGCGCCTCGAGGAGCTGCCGCACGGCGCGTTTCTCGAGGTCGAAGGCGACGACGGTGCCCGGCTCGTCGCCTTTGACGTGCTCGGTAGCGGGGTGGGCGAGCGCGTCCTCGTCGCGACCGGCTCGGTCGCCTCCGGGTGGTTCGGGCCTGAGCATCCTCCTCTTGACGCGCTGATCATCGGCTCGCTCGACGAGGTCCCGGGCGACCGGCGCCGGCCGGCGGGCAAGACAACCACAGCAAGGAGACGAAAACGTGAATGAAGCGCTCGGTATGGTCGAGACGAAGGGCTACGTGGCGGCGCTGGCAGCCGCCGACGCGATGGTCAAGGCGGCCAACGTGACCATCATCTCCCGTGAACAGGTCGGCGACGGCCTCGTCGCCGTCGTGGTCCGGGGTGACGTGGGAGCAGTCAAGGCGGCCACCGAGGCCGGCTCGGAGACTGCCTCGACCGTCGGCGAGCTCGTCTCGGTGCACGTGATCCCGCGCCCGCACCCGGAGCTCGGCAAGCACTTCACCGCCGAGGCGTAGACCGTCGACGTGTCTGCCGGTGCCGACACCCCGGTGCAGCTGCGCGTCTACCTGCCCATCCCTGACCTCGCTGCGCAGTTCGCCGCCTACCTGGGAACGCCGACCCGCGCCCGGGGCTATCCGCCGATCGCGGGCGACAACGCGCTGATCGTCGAGGTCGCGCCCGCCCTTGCCATCGAGCGCGTGATCGACCTGGCGCTGAAGGCCGTCCCGGAGGTGGAGCCCGGCATCCATTTCGTGGAGCGGCAGTTCGGCGTGCTGGAGGTTCACGCGGCTGACCCGGACGCGGTGGAGCGGGCCGGACAGGCGATCCTCGAGGGCATCGGAGCGCGCGCCGGCGATGCGTTGCGTCCGCGGGTGACGTATGTGGGGGTGATCGATGATGTCACCGATCAGCACGCGGTCATCATCAACCGCAACCGCGAGGCGTCGATGTTGCTGCCCGGCCAGACCCTGCTCGTGCTCGAGCTGACCCCCGCGCTGTTCGCCGCTGCAGCCGCCAACGCCGCCGAGCGGGTGGCGCCCGCGCTGACGCTTGTCAGCGTGTCGATGATCGGGGTGGCCGGCCGGCTCTACCTCGCCGGCGAGATGTCTGACATCGTACGGGCACGCGACGAGATCAGCCGAGTTCTCGACGCGGTCACTGGGCGCGAACATTGAGCGAGAACATGGACGCCAGCGAGGACGGCATGGGCCAACTGGCCCGGGCGGCGGTCGAGCGCTATGGGCTCGACGGCGCCGTCGCGGTCGAGTTGTGCAACGTCTCCGAGAACCACACCTACCGGGTGCAGAGCCCGGGCGCCGGGCCGCGATTTGCCCTGAGGGTGCACCGTCCCGGGTATCGCAGCCCGGAGGAGATCGAGTCGGAGCTGATGTGGCTCGACGCGCTGCGCGCCGACGGCGTGGTGCAGACACCGCCCATCGTCCCCGCCGCCGACGGCGCCCGGGTGGTCTCAGTGACCGCGCATGAGGTGGGCACGCGCAACGTCGTGATGTTCGAATGGGTCGCCGGCATCGAGCCTGATCTCGACGCCGGCGAGGAGGCGATCGCGCAGTTCGAGACGCTCGGAGCCATCTCGGCGCGAATGCACGCCCACGCGCGCTCGTGGCGGCGTCCGGCCGGGTTCACCCGTCCCCGGTGGGACTACGAGCACACCCTTGGTCCCGCGGGGCACTGGGGACGCTGGCAGGACGGGCTCGGCATGGGGACCGAGGAACGCCGCCAACTCGAGCGACTGGCCGCCACCATCGCCGGGCGGTTGCGGGCGTACGGGCAGGACCCGGAGCGGTTTGGACTCGTGCACGCCGACCTTCGCCTGGCCAACGTCCTGATCGATGACGGGGACGTGCGCGTCATCGACTTCGACGACTGCGGGTTCTCGTGGTACGTCTATGACTTCGCGACCGCGGTGTCGTTCATGGAGGACCACCCCCAGGTGCCGGAGCTTCGCACCGCCTGGGTTCGCGGCTACCGCTCCGTGGCCCCCCTCGAGCCTGCCGCCGAGGCCGAGCTGGAGACGCTCGTCATGCTGCGCCGGCTGTTGCTCGTCGCGTGGATCGGTTCGCACCACACGTTTGCCCCTGAGGCAGCGGAGCTCGGCGCCGGGTTCACCGCGCGCACGTGCTCGCTCGCCGAGGACTATCTCTCCACCCACTCGTCACCGTAGGAGGACGCATGTTCACACCCGTGACCGGTCGCACCGTTCTCGTGACCGGCGGTACCAAGGGCATCGGCAAGGCGATTGCCCAAACGTTCGTGGACGCCGGCGCGCGGGTCGCGGTCGCCGGCCGTGATCCGGAAACCGGAGCCCGGGCCGTCGCCGAGCTCGGCGGCGACGGATCCTCCGTTGCCTTCATCCGCGGCGATGTCGGCGTTGCCGCGGACGCCGAGCGGATGGTGGCGGAGTCGGTCGAGCGCTTTGGAGCCCTGGACATCCTGTGCGCGAACGCCGGCATCTTTCCCGCGGTCCGTCTCGACGAGATGACCGCCGACGACATCGACGCCATCTTCGCGACTAACGTCAAGGGGATGATGCTGACGATCAAGGCGGCCGCGCCCGCGCTGGGACGCAGCGGACGTGGGCGGGTGATCATCACCTCCTCCATCACCGGCCCGATCACCGGGTATCCCGGCTGGTCGCACTACGGGGCCACCAAGGCGGCGCAACTCGGGTTCCTGCGTACCGCGGCGATTGAGCTCGCCCCCCGCCGCATCACGGTCAACGCGGTGCTGCCGGGCAACATCGAGACCGAGGGGCTCGAGGAGCTTGGGCCCGAGTACCGGCAGAGGATGGAAGCGTCGATCCCCCAGGGGCGGCTCGGCACGGGGGCCGACATCGGCCATGCCGCGCTGTTTTTGGCGACGGACGAGGCCGCCTACATCACCGGGCAGACGATCGTCGTCGACGGCGGTCAGATCCTGCCGGAGTCGATCATGGCGCTCGAGTAGGAATTTGCCGGGCGTACCAGCCGACTCTCGATCTCCGGTCCAGCTCGGCCCGGCGGTCGTGGCGGTCCGTGATCGCCTGCGCCACGAGATCGCCTCCGGCGAGCTCGCCCCTGGGCAACGACTCGGCGTCGAGCGTGAGATCGCGCAGCGGCTCGGCGTCTCGCGCTCAACCGTTCGTGTCGCCTTGGCGGATCTGCAGCGCAGCGGTGCCATCCGGCGCGTCCGTGGCCGAAACGGCGGGATCTTCGTCGCCGAGCGCAAGGTCGAGCGGGACCTCACGAGCCTCGCCGGGCTGCCCGCCTACCTGCGCCGGCAGGGGTTCAGGTCCGACGCCCGCGTCATCTCGACCGCCACCTTCGTCGCCGACGACGACGCTGCCGCCGCGCTTGCCCTCGGCCCCGGCGCTCTCGTTCATGAGGTGGTCCGCGTT
This sequence comes from Solirubrobacteraceae bacterium, assembly GCA_035551695.1. Lineage (GTDB taxonomy): Bacteria > Actinomycetota > Thermoleophilia > Solirubrobacterales > Solirubrobacteraceae > Palsa-465. The sequence continues at coordinate 24,087 of DASZMU010000031.1, read as the reverse complement.
CGGCTGGCCGATCAGGAGCCGATCTCGCTCGAGCGGGCGACGTTCCCGGCCGCGGCGTTCCCGGGAATGCTCGACCTTGCGCTCGGCGGGTCGCTGTACGAGCTCCTGCAGGCGGAGTTTGAGCTGGTGCCGGGCGAAGCCGAGGAGCGCATCGAGGTGGTCGCCGCGGGAGCCGCCGAGGCCCGGCTGCTCGGTGTCCCCCGGGGCGCGCCGCTCGTGGCCATCTCGCGGACCGCATGGGACATCGAGGGTGTCGCCTTCGAGCACTCACACGACCTGTTTCGCGGAGACCGCGTCCGGATCGTGGTGCGCGCGCACCCGGCACCGGAGGCGACGAGCGTCGTCGCCGCCTCGGTGCAGGTGCGCTGACGCCGACTAGACCGAGTCGAGCCCCTGGTTGATCATGCGGCCGATCGTCTCGTACTTGGCGCGGTCGCTTGACTTGAGGTAGTACGCATAGCCAAGGCCCCCGAGGAAGATCACGAGATCTCCCCAGCACAACCACTTGGCATAGCTGTATCCGGATCCGAGGAACTTGAGGTTCGTGATCGCGAGGTACAGGACATACGCCTGGCTGATTGCGGCCAGTAGGGGCGCCGTGATCGTCGTCCACCAGTGGTGATCAGCTTGGTGATGAGTGCGGAAGTAGTTGAAGATGGCAATGGACACGAGTGCCTGGATGGCCAGGATCGACACGACGCCCATGACCGCCATCAGGCCGTACACCTGGAGGTAGCCGACCGAGTCGCCCGCGCCGAGCTTGGGGTCCACCGCCGCGAAGAGCGCGAACGCGAGCAGGATGAGGGCCGCCACGACCGACTGCACCGTAGACGCGATGTGGGGGCTGGCGTGCGTGGGATGGGTGCGCCCCAGGGCCCGAGGGAGGACGCGCTCCCTGCCCAGCGAGTACATGTACCGCGCGGTCGTGTTGTGGAAGGCCATCCCGCAGGCGAACGACCCGGTGATGATGAACCAGCTGAGGAGGTCCTTCAGGAACAGGCCCGCGTAATGCTGGGCGGGGATGAAGTAGAACTCCGCGGAGTTGCTCTGGGCGACGTTGACGGCTTGGTTGAAGTGGGTGTAGCCGCTGATCCCGGCCCATGACGTCAGCGCGTAGAAGATGCCCAGCCCAATGACCGAGATGTACAGGGCACGCGGCACGTTCTTCTTCGGGTCCTTGGATTCCTCGCCGTAGTTGGGTGCCATTTCCCAACCGACCCACGACCAGAAGGCGAAGAAGATGCCGATGCCGGCGGCTCCGGCGGCGAGCGCCGTGCCCCCGGCATGGCCAGCCGGCAGGGCCTTGAACGCGTTGACCGGGTTGATGGCGGCCGCCGAAACCGTGCCGTTGGCGAACATGAAACCGTCGAAGATCAGCAGCGTGATCACCTCACACAGCAGAGCCGCGCCGAGGATGCGAGATGAGAGCTTGACCTCGAAGTAGGCCAGGACCGCGATCAGCGCGATCATCGCGAAGCCGAACCAGTACCACTCGATGTGCAGGCCGTAGCGGGCCGCCTTCAGCTGGGCGAAGTAGGCAAAGCCGCCGACAAGCGAGACCTCGAAGACGCTGTAGGCCGCGACCATGGTGAATCCGCTGGCCATCCCAAGTTCACGGGTGAGGCCGTGGCTGATGAAGCTGTAGAAGCCACCGGCGGTCGTCACCTTCCGGGCCATCGCCACGTAGCTCACACCGAAGATCGTGAGCACGACCGCAGCGAAGATGAATCCGGCCGGAGTACCGATGCCATTGCCGAACCCAACGGAGATCGGCGTGTTGAACAGCATGGCGGAGATGGGCGCCGATCCCGTGACCGTGAGGAACAGCACGCCGATGAGGCCGACGGCCGCCGGTCTCAGCTTGTGGACGTCTTGGCGGTCCGTGATGTCGACGCTCTCCACGACGGGGAGCATCCCCTCGTGGTGCGGCTCCTGGGTAAGTTGCCCCTGAGTATCCACGTCACTCTCCTCGGTCTGGTGCTGGGCTGGTGCGCAGCGACGGCTTACATGGGCATTGGGATCTGCTTGGTCTCAGTCGCCGGCTGCGCCCCGCTTTCGCCGAGAACCGCGACAAGCAGCGTCTCGACCGCCGGGTTCCATTCACGGGATCTGATCCGCACGCGGTCCGGCAGCAGCGTGCGCGGCTGGATATCGGCGTAGGCCGCGCGGGCCAGCCGATCAAACGATGCGATCGTCTTGATCACCAGGCCGTACCCGTGCGGGCCGACGAAGCTCCCAATCCAATCGCCGGGCCGGCCTTCGTCGGTGAAGACGCCATCACGGACGCCCTCCCAGTAGGCGTGCTGGAACAGGCAGCCGGCGTTCCCGTTCGTCGTCCAGCAGCCTGCCGTCACCTCGTGCTCGCCGCGGGTGATGCCGCGCAGCGCCATCTGCAGCAGACGGCGCCCGCGATCCGTCGCTGCCAGCATCGCCAGGTCGTCACGCAGCTGCCGCTCCTCTGCCGTCATGTCGCCTCCGTCCCGTCGGGTGAGCGCGATCGAGTTCACGTCCTCACGGCATCCGCGGCGTCGAGGATGTACCGCAGCTGCTCGGCCAGCGGCGCCCCCGCCACGAGCTTTCCATCGAGCGCTGCGGTGCCGATCGTGAATGCCCACACGCCGCGCTCGGCCAGCGCCTGGATCCGTTCTGCGGAGTCGACGGAGCCCGCCGCGATGACCGGCAGCGACATCGCCTTGACGGTGGCCTCGACGAGTTCGTCGACATCCCCGTCGTAGCGGTATGCCAGCAGGTTGATGCCGTCGACATCGAGCGACTGAGCGCGCTGTGCGTCCTCGACGATCTCGTCGATCGTTCCACGCAGCAGGCACGGATGATCGATCACCTGACCGATGTACGGGAAGAACCGTATGGCGGAGTCGGCGATCAGCTCCTGGACGGGCTCGATCAGCGTCCCGCCGATCAGGTAGTCCGGGCTGATCTCGGCCGCGACCCGCGCGGACCGTAGCGTCGCCTCATCGGTCTCGGAGACAACCTCCAGGTAGCTCGTGTGGCCGTTGGCTCTGATGTCCTGCATCAGCGCCGCCAGCTCACCCTGGGGCAAGCCGAGGTCCTTGCACCCGACGTGTCGGATTCCCGTGTCCGCGATTGACTCGTATACCCGGCGCGCATCTGCGATCGTCCGGTCATCGCGCGTGAGCATGAAGATGAACTCGGTCAACTCCACTTCCAGTTGTCGGACAACTTTCGCGGCAGCGTAGCGTCTGGACGGGCGGTTGGCAAGGTGGCGAGCCCAAGAACGTGATCGCCTGATTGTCACCGCCCTGCATGAGATGCGGGCACGCCCGACATGGCCTGCGACCCACCCGGAATGACACTCCCGGGCGAGCTCGGCGCCAGGACGGAAAGTCGACAAGTTGTCAGACAACGTGGTAGCGTGTTGAGCCGGTCGAGACGAAAGGATCCGAATGCGCGCAGCGGTCTGGAACGGCCCCGGGGCGATGTCTGTCGGCAGTGCTCCAGACCCCAGGTGCCCGGAGGACGGGGTGCTGCTTCGCGTGCTTGCCTGCGGCATCTGCGGCACCGACGTCCGCTCGTTCTACAACGGAGATCGCCGCATTGCACCTCCGTGGGTCCTGGGGCACGAGATCTCCGGCGAGATCGTGGAGATCGGACCCGGCGCCGACCGCGAGGTCGACGAGGCGGGGCTGGCGGTCGGCGACGCGGTGCACTGCATATCGACGCTCTGGTGCGGGCGCTGTCGCATGTGCCGCAGTGGGCACGAGAACCTCTGCCTGCATGGCGAGTTGATGGGGTTCGACCATCCCGGGGCGTATGCCGAACACGTCGCCATCCCGCGGATCGCGCTCAAGAACCTGTTCCGGATCCCGACCGGGTTGTCGCCCGCGGAGGCGACATTCGCCGATCCGCTTTCCGACGTGATCTGCGGACACAAGGACCTGGCGATCACCCTTGACGAGGTGGTCGTCGTGATCGGCGCCGGTCCGGTCGGCACCGCCCATGCTGCGCTGGCGCGTCTGCAGGGTGCGGCGGAGGTGTTGCTCCTGGAGCGAACCGCCCGGCGCCTGGACCTGGCTCGGGCGCTCCTGGGCGATGAGCGAATGAGCTACGTCGACACCGAAGGAGAGGACGGCCTGGCCGCCGTGATGCGGACGACGGAGGACTTCGGCGCCGATGTGGTGATCGTCGCCTGCTCCAGCGACGCCGCCCAGGAGCAGGCGATGGGGATGGCCGCTCCCAGAGGACGCGTGATGTTCTTCGGCGGCCTTCCCAAGGGGACGACCGCGATGCGCTTTCCGTCCAATGTCCTGCACTATCGCGAGGTGCAGGTGCATGGGTCCTACGCCTCACGCCACCGTGACCAGGTGCGCGCTCTGGACATGCTGGCGGCGGACGCCGGTGGCATTCGCTCGGTCGTCTCGGAGATCATCTCGCTGGATGACACGCCCGGCGCGTTTGAGCGCATTCGCGCCGGCGGGGCACTGAAGCTGGTCGTTGCACCGTGACCGGAACCCAGTCACTCCGCCACCAACTCGCGCATGAGCTGCGGACGCTCATCCACGCCGGCGAGCTCGCCCCCGGAGACAAGCTGCCCTCGGAGCCCGAGCTCGCGCACGTGCGATCCGTGTCGCGTTCCTCCGTGCGAGCGGCGATCACCCTCCTGGAAGAGGAGGGCGTCGTCGCTCGTCGCCACGGCTCGGGGACATACGTCACCCACCGTCCGGTCCTCCCCAACGACTTGAGCCGCAACTTCGGCGTCTCGTCGCTGATCGCCTCGACCGGCCTCACGCCCGGTACGGCCGAGGAGACGTGCGAGCTCGAGGAGCCCCCGCCGTGGGTTGCCGTGGCTCTCGAGGTTCCCGCCGACACGGCGGTCACCTCGCTGAGGCGCGTGCGCACCGCCGACGGTCGCCGGGTGGCGATCACCACCGACTGGTGCCGGTCCGAGCACCTGAGCCCGGAGGACCTGGCGGCGACCGGAGACGGATCCGTCTACGCCGCTCTCAGGGCACGGGACCTCGTCGTGAACCACGGAGTCGCGACCCTGACCCCGGGCAATGCCGATGCGGACGCCGCTCGGCGGCTTGATGTTCCACGCGGGGCGTTGCTCCTCACCATCGACCAGATCGACACGACGGCCGACGGCGTGCCGGTGCTCGTCTCACGCGAGCATCATCTCGCCGACGCGTTCTCGTTCACCGTCGTCCGTCATGGCCCGGCCGCCGCAACCGAGGTGCAGCCCTGAGCGATGCCGGCCCGCTTGTCGTCGGGGTCGATGTCGGTTCGCAGGGAACGTGCGCGCAGGCCCTGGAGCCGGATGGGACACTCATCGCCTCGAGCTACGCGCCGCACGACCTCGACTACCCCCACCCCGGCTGGGCCGAGCAGGACCCGGGCGAATGGCTCCGAGCGCTCGTCCAGACGCTCGCCGAGCTCCGCCTGGCGACGGCGCGGCGGCCGATCCGCGCCATCTCGTTCGGCTCGCAGCTCGACGGTCTGGTGGCCATGGACGGCCGCGGGCGAGCGCTTCGGCCGGCGCTGATCTGGTCTGACCGAAGGGCCGATGCGGAATGCGAACGAGTGGCCGCGGACTGCGACGTCGCCCGCCTGCGCGAGCGCACCGGCTGCAACCTGGACCCCGGCCACGTCGCCTCGAAGATCGCCTGGGTGCGGGCGCACGAGCCTGAGGTCGACCGCCAGGCGGTGCGGTATCTGCTGCCGGGATCCTGGGTTGCCTACCAGGCGGCCGGCGAGGTCGCGGTCGACCCTACGAACGCCTCGTCGACGGGGCTGCTCGATTCGCAGCGACTGCAGTGGTCTGACGAAGCATGCGCGGCGTTCGCCGTCGATCCGGAGCGTCTCGGCCCCGTGCACCCGTCCGACGCCGTGCTCGGTCGTCTGGCCCCGTGGCTGCGCGACGCGACCGGTCTGCCCGCCGACACCGAGGTGGTGCTCGGCGCGGGCGACGAGATGGCCGCGGTGCTCGGCGCGGGGGTGACAGAGCCCGGAGAGGTGTGCGACGTGATGGGCACCGCCGAACCGGTCTGTGCCGTGCTCGGCGAGCCCGCACTCGACGTCGCTCCGCTCGTGGAGCTCCATCCCCACGCCGCGCCGGACCGGTGGCTGCTGGAGAACCCGGGCTGGCTGTCCGGAGGGGCGTACCGCTGGTTCCGCGACGAGCTCGGTGGTCCTGAGGTCGCCCGCGCGGCGGCGACCGGCGCCGACGTGTACGAGCTGCTCAACGGGCTCGCGAGGGGGGCGCCACCCGGCGCCGCCGGGGTGTCCTGGGTCCCGGCGCTCTCCGGGGCGATGGCGCCGGAGTGGAACTCGCGGGCGCGAGCGGGCTGGTTCGGGCTGACTGCCGCGCATGGGCGGGCACACATGGCACGGGCGCTGCTCGAGGGCAACGCGCTGGCGCTGCGCGACGTCGTGGAGGCGATCGCCGCGGGCGGTCACCGGCTGACCGGCCTGGTCTGCGTGGGAGGAGGTGCGCGCGGGGACCTGCTCCTCAGCATCCGCGCGAACGTGACCGGGCTGACGGTGTGCCGTCCACGCGATGTGGAGACGACGGCCCGGGGAGCGGCGATGCTCGCCGCCGCGGGCAGCGGGATCCATGCCACTGTGGCAGCGGCGGCCCAGGCGATGGCGGGGCCGCGCGTCGAGCCGGTGCAACCGGACCCGGAGCTCCGCGCCGTCTACGACGCGGTGCATGCCCGCCACCTCCAGCTGTACGCGGCGCTGCGCCCGCTGTACGAGTAAGCCGCGGAGGGACCGCCGATCCGACCTCAGAGTGCTCTCAGTGCGGCGAGCCGGGGGGAGACGCTGGCGGCCATGGCGGCCGGCGGACTCGACCTCCTCATCGTCGGCGGGGGGATCACCGGAGCCGGCGCGGCCCTTGACGCGGCCGTCAGAGGGCTGAACGTCGGCCTGGTGGAGAAGGCGGACCTCGCGGCGGGGGCGTCGAGCAAGTCGAGCAAGCTCATCCACGGCGGCCTGCGCTATCTCGAGATGGGAGATATCGGTCTGGTCCGCGAGGCGCTGCGCGAACGTGAGTTGTTGCTCACCCGGTTGGCGCCGCACCTGGTGTCGCCGGTCCCGTTCCTGTGGCCGCTGCGCCGGCGGGGCTGGGAGCGGCTCTACCTCGGAGCCGGCCTCGTGCTCTACGACACGCTCGGCGGCGCCCGGTCGGTCCCACGCCACCGCCACTTGTCCCGCCGGGGCGCGTTGACCGCCGCTCCCGCTCTCAGTCGGCGCGGGCTTGTCGGCGGCGTGCAGTTCCACGACGCGGCTGAAGATGATGCGCGGATGGTCGCCGCGGTGGCGCGCACGGCCGCAGCCCGCGGCGCTCACGTGGTCACCCGGACGCGGGTCGAGGAGTTGGTGCGCGTGGGAGGCCGGGTCTGCGGCGCCAACGTCGTCGACGAGGAGAGCGGGAGGAGGCTGACGATTCCAGCCCGGCACGTCGCGCTGGCGGTGGGAGCGTGGACGGACGCGGTCCGAGCGACCGCCGGCGGAAGCTCTGCCACCCACATCCGCCCGTCGAAGGGCATTCACGTGACGGTGGCACGAGACCGGATTCCGATGGCGACGGGCGTCCTGGCGCGGACCGAGAAGAGCGTCCTGTTCATCATTCCCACCGCGGCCGGGTGGTTGATCGGCGACACGGACACCCCGTGGGCGCACGGTCCGGATGAACCCGTGGCCAACGGCGCCGACATCGACTACGTCCTGGCAAGGGCCAACGCTCTGCTCGCGGAGCCGCTGACGCGGGCGGACGTGCGCGGCGTGTTCGCGGGGCTGCGTCCGCTCGTGGGGCCTGCTGACGGCATCGACACGACCCGGCTGAGTCGTCGACACGTCATCGAGACTCCGGTCCCCGGGCTGACGACCATTGCGGGCGGCAAGTACACGACGTACCGGGTGATGGCTGCCGACCTCATCGACGCCGCGACACGGGACATCGCCGGCGTTCCACGCTCCAGCACCGAGCGGGTGCCGATCCTCGGCGCCGACGACTTTGCCGGGGTGTGGCAGGGACGGGCCGGGCTCGCGGCGCAGACGGGCGTGGAGCCCGTGACGATGGCGCGGCTGCTGCGCCGCTACGGCGACCGGGTGTCCGAGCTCCTGGCACTGATTGGCGAGCGGCCGGAGCTCGCCGAGCCGCTCGAGGACGGCGACGGGCACCTCGCAGCCGAGATCGTCTACGCCTGCACACATGAAGGCGCGCTGCGCCTCGCGGATGTCCTCGAGCGTCGCACGCGGCTGGCGATCACGCGCGCTGACCGCGGAAAGGGAGCCGCGGCGGCGGCCGCGGCGCTGATGGCGAAGCCGCTTGGGTGGAGCGAAGAACGGACCGACCGGGAGATCGACGACTGGCGCCGGCGGGTTGCCGCCATGCAGGCCGGCGAGGCGCAGCCTGACGACGAGCGCGCCTTGCGCGCCTACCGCGCCGTCCTCGCCGGCGAACCCGCCCTGCGCTCCGATCGCACCGTGACCGCCGAGTCCCCGCGGGTGGAGGATCCACGATGACCGACCTTGTCCTGGGGCTCGACCAGGGAACGTCGAGCACGCGCTGCATCGCCCTCGGTCACGACCTCCGCCAGCACGGTGCGGCCGCGACGGCCGTGCAGGCGTCGTTCCCCGCTCCCGGTCTCGTCGAGCAGGATCCCGCGGAGCTCGTCGCATCTGCGGCGACCGCGATCACCGGCGCGCTGGCGACGGCGAACGCCTCGCCCGGGGACGTGGTCGCACTCGGCATCGCCAACCAGACCGAGACGTTCATCGTCTCCGAGCGCGGCTCAGGGCGACCGGTCCACCCCGCCATCGTGTGGCAGGACCGGCGCACCGCCGACCGATGTGCCGCGCTCGCCGCGGCCGGCCATGCCGAGCGGGTGCGGTCGCGGACGGGGCTCGAGCTGGATGCGACATTCCCGGCAACCAAGATCGGGTGGCTGCTCGATCACGTCGACGGCGCGCGGGCGGCGGCCGAGCGCGGCGAGCTGGCCTATCACGACGTCGCGGGGTGGCTGGTGCGTCATCTCTCAGGCGTGCACGTCGCCGAGGCGGGAAACGCCGGGCGGACGCTGCTCTGCCCCCTCGGTGGCAGCGACTGGGACGACGGGCTCCTGGACCTGTTCGGCGTGCCGCGCGCGCTGTTTCCGCCGATCGTCGACTCCGACGAGATCCCCGCCGCCCCGGCACTGATCCAGGCTGGGGCGGCTTCGGGGGCGACGGCCCTGCCGGAGCTTCCGGTGACGGGGGTTCTCGGCGACCAGCAGGCGTCGCTGTTCGGCCTCGGCTGCCGCCGGCCGGGAACCGCGAAGGTCACCCTCGGCACCGGCGCGTTCATCCTGGCGCAGGCCGGCAGCACCGCACCGTCATCGCCCCCCGGCGTCCTCGCCTCATGCGCCTGGCGCTGCCGAGGTGAGACGAGCTACGCGCTGGAGGGGTTCATCCCGGCGGCTGGGGCCGCGCTGTCGTGGTTTTCCGACGTCGGCGTCCTGCCCCCGGCCGGACAGCTTGACGCGCTGCTGGCTGCGGCCGGGCCGGAGGATGGATCGGTGGCGTGCGTTCCCGCCCTCCAGGGCCTGGGCACGCCGACGTGGGACGCCGCCACCCGGGGTGCCCTCCTCGGCCTGAGCCGCGCCACCACCCGGGCTCAGGTCGCCCGGGCCGTCGTCGACGGTGTTCTTCACCAGGTCACGGATGCGATCGACGCGATGCGGGCCGCCATGCCGCTTGAGGTCGTCCAGCTCGACGGCGGAATGTCCCGTTCGGAGTGGATCGTGCAGCGGCTCGCCGACGTGGCGGGCGTCCGGGTGCAGCGGGCGGCCATCGGCGAGGCGACCGCGATCGGCGCCGCGATGATGGCCGGCCTCGCTGCCGGCTTCTGGAGCGGCCTTGATCAGCTCCCGGCGGTCGGCGTCGACCGGGTCGCCGAGCCGTCGTGGCGGCCGTCCGAGCGCGAGGCTCGGCGCGAGCGCTGGTCCGAGGCGGCGGCGCTGGCGGCGCGCTGGCGCGACTGACGGCGACGGTACCCGCGGCGCCGGTCGTTCGAAGCGGTCGTCGCTCGCGCCGCGCTCGGCGTTGATGTTTTGCGTGGGAGGGGCGGCGCGGCGCGACCGCCGCCGCCACGCCGCGCTGTCTGGCAAGGACGTCGGGGCGCGGAAGCACCCCGACGTGGGGAAACACCCCGGGAGGGCACGGATGGCCGATTTGCTCTCGTCGCACCGGTTGTGGCGTGCTCCGGGCGACAAATTGGGATCGTCTCGGCTGATCTGGCGCACACGTGGGGCTGAGCCTGCGTCTGGCGCCAAATCATCTGGCCTCGCCCGGATTTGGCGCGTGATGCACGGCCCAGGGACCACCCGCACCCCCCCGGCGACCGCTGACGCCTCCTTCGTTGCCCGTCGTTGCCGTCCCATCGCCCGCAGCGGACGCGTGTCCGCCACCGCCCTGGCCCCAAACCCCCCGCGCCACCCAACCCACACCGTCACAAGACCCACATTTGTGTCGCGCTGATTGTCGCACGGCGCACGCCACAATCCAGAGCCACGGCGTCGACCGGCCCCTGCGCCGTCCCACGGCGTCGTTTCGGCAGCGTCGGGGCGCCGCTCAGGCGTAGGCAGCCGGATGACGTTCCGACCAGGGCACGGCGAGCTCCAGCTGCGCTGCGAGGCGCAGCAGAACCGCCTCGTCAGGCGCGAGCAGCTGAACGCCGACCGGGAGTCCGTCGACCTCGCCGAGCGGCAGGGAGATCGCCGCCCATCCGGTCGCGTTGGCCACCGCGGTCCAGCCGGTCACCGAGAATTCGACGTCGAAAAACGCGTCGACCGTCCCGCGTGAGGCCGACAGGGTGCCCGGGGCCGGTGGCAGGGTGTTGAGCGTGGGACAGAGCAGCACGTCGGAGGATTCGAACGCGGCCGCCGCCCGGCGGGCCTGGGCGTGGAGGTCGTCGATCGCAGCGGCATGATCGACGGCGCCGAGCGCGTTGCCCTCGCGCACCATGTCCCACGTCACCGGATCAAGCTCGTCCGGCTCGGGGCGGCGCCCAAGCCCGTGACAGAGCAACCTGAAGGTGCCGGCGTTGTCGACGGCATGGATGACGCTGATCGCATGTCGCACGACCTCTCCGTCGAACCGCGGGGCGCCTGGCTCGACGATATGCCCGTGGGCCTCCAGCGCCCGAGCGGCGCGGTCGGCGACCTCCTGAACGCGCGGGTCGACCTGACCCGGGAACGGGGGGCGCTCGGCGTGCATCACTCGCACCTGGCCGTCATCGGCGCCAACCTCGGCGACGAACGGGCGGGCCGGCGCCGGCGCCGAGTACGGGTCGCCCGGCGCCGTGCCGGCGGTGACGTCGAGCAGGAGGGCGCTGTCGCGCACGCTCCGGGTGAGCGCATGCTTGTTGACGAGCCCGTCGAGCAACTGTCCCGCCGTCGGCGCAAACGAGCTGCGCCCGCGCCGCGGCTTGAGTCCCACCAGGCCGCAGCACGAGGAGGGCATCCGGATCGAGCCGGTGCCGTCCCCGCCGGAGGCGGCGCCGATGAGGCGGGCGGAGACCGCCGCCGCCGAGCCTCCGCTGGATCCGCCGGGGGAGACGTCCGGGCTCCATGGGTTCAGCGTGGGACCGAACAGCGACGGCTCGGTGGCGCAGTGATTCCCGAACTCCGGTGTGTTGGTGCGCCCGCAGATGACCAGTCCGGCGGCGAGGTAGCGCTCAACCGTCCATGCGGTCTCGTCCGCGACATGGTCGCGCAGAGCGCGCGAACCCATCCGCTCCGGCATGCCCGCCTGCGGCTCGGAGAGGTCCTTGAGCAGGAACGGCACGCCCGCCAGCGGGCCGGCGCCCAGCGGCTGGCTCGCCGCGTCTCGGGCCTCATCGAACTGCTCATGGACGAGGACGTTCAGCTCACGCGCTCCGTCGAGCCGGGCGATGGCCGCGTCGACGAGCTCCAGCGCCGAGACCGCCCCGGTGCGAACGAGCTCCGCCTGCTCGGTCACATCCTTTGACATCAACTCGAGCGACACGGAAGGACTTAGTATCGCCCAATGAGCCAGGCCGCGCCATACCCGTTCGACCTCGGACGCTACCGACGGGCGACATCCACGCCATTCGCTGAGGCCCAGCGGTGGTTTGATCGCGGGCTGGTGTGGAGCTACGCCTTCAACCACGGGGAGGCGATTCGGTGCTTTGAGCGCGCCATCGCCTGCGACGAGGATTTTGCGCTGGCTCACTGGGGCGTCGCGTACGCGTCCGGACCGAACTACAACAAGCAATGGGATGCCTTCGACGACCTTGATCTGCGCCGGTCGCTTCGGCGGTCGTACGACGACACGATCCAGGCGCGCGAGCTCGCCGCCGGTGCCTGGCCGGTTGAGCAGCGCCTCATCGCGGCGCTCGGCGAGCGGTACGCCTCGCCGGAACCAAGCGATGACCTCGACCGGTGGACTGCCGCATACGCCCAAGCCATGGGCGACGTCTACGCCGCCCATTCCGGCGATCTCGACGTGGCTGCGCTGTACGCCGACGCCTTGATGAACGTGACGGCGTGGTCGCTGTGGGATCTGGAGACCGGGGAGCCCGCAGACGGTGCCCATACGCTCGAGGCCAGGCGGGTACTCGAGACGGCGCTCGCTCGCCCCGGCGGCGACGGCCATCCCCTGTACCGGGTGCACAATCACCACTTCCGGATCTACGGCGCCATGTTCGCCGGGCGGCGGGGCACCGCGCTGGCCGCCGCGGATGCGCTGGCCGCGTCGATCCCTGAAGACCTCCTCCGCGTCGAGGTGCCGCCCATGGCGGACTGGCTGGAGAGCTTCGTGCCGATGCGGCTCCACGTGCTCGTGCGCTTTGGCCTCTGGGAGGAGATCATCGCTGAGCCGCTTCCCGCGGACCCTGGGCTCTACTGCGTGAGCGCCGCACTCACCCGGTACGCCAAAGGCGTGGCGTTCGCCGCCACGTCATGCGTCGCGGACGCCGAGCGAGAACGTGAGGCGTTCGCCGCCGCCGTCAGCCGGGTTCCGGAGTCACGGTACCTGTTCAACAACACGGCCCGGGACATTCTGGCGGTGGCCGGGGCCATGCTCGACGGTGAGCTCGAATACCGGAGGGGCAACCACGAGGAGGCATGGCGACACCTGCGCCGTGCGATCGAGCTGGACGACACCCTGCCGTACGACGAACCCTGGGGCTGGATGCAGCCGACCCGGCATGCCTACGGCGCGTTGCTGCTGGAGCAGGGCGAGGTGGAGTCGGCGGCGGCGGTGTACGCCGCCGACCTGGGCCTCGATGCCACCCTGCCGCGCGCCTGCCAGCACCCCAGCAACGTGTGGAGCCTCGACGGATACCACGAGTGCCTGTCCCGGCTCGGCCGGACGGACGAGGCGAGGGGGATCAAGCCTCAGCTCGACCGGGCCCTCGCCCAGGCTGACATTGAGATCACCTCCTCGTGCTTTTGCCGGATGCGGGCGAGATCACCGCTGGCCGGGACATAGCCCGCGCGCTCACGCCAAGCCCGGCGGCTGCCGATACGGCCGGATGCCCCGCGCCATACGGATCGCGCTTGTCCTGCTCGGCGGCTGGATCGCCGCGTGCGAGCTGCATGCTCTGGGGCTCCGGTGGCTGCCGGTGGGGCCCGAAAAGTGGCTGCACCTGGGGGTGATGGGGGCGGGCGGGTGCCTGTGCCTTCTCCGGGCGGGGCTGCGCCGCGACGAACGGGTCGCCTGGCTGCTCCTCGGCCTGGGGGTGCTCGCGTGGGTGGGGGGCGAGTTCTACTTCACGGCCGTGTTGTGGAGCGACGCGTCTCCGCCGGTGCCCTCGCCGGCCGACGCGGGATATCTCTCGTTGCCGCCCCTGGTCTTTGCCGGGCTCATCGTCCTGGCGCGCTCGCGCATTCGTGGCCTGCCGAAGACGCTGTGGGCGGACGGGGTGACCGCGGGATTGGCGGCCGGCGCGATCAGCGCTGCCGTCGTCTTCAAGCCGGTCCTCGGAGCCCTTGGGGGCGCGGGCGTTGCCGTCGCAACCAACCTGAGCTATCCGATCGCCGATCTTCTCCTGCTGGGGCTGATCTGTGGCGTGCTGGCGGTCGGAGGGCGTCGCGTGGATCGCCGCTTCGGTGTTCTCGCAGCCGGGATCCTCTGCTTCTGGGGCTCCGACACGATCTACCTGATCAAGGCGGCGGAGGGAACGTGGCAGTCCGGCGGTGCGTACGACCCGGGCTGGTGGGCCATCTCCGTCTGTTTTGCCGCCGCGGCCTGGATGGAGCCCCGCGGTCGGTGCACCGAGGTGCGCAGGACGGGTGCGATCAGCATCCCCATCGCCTTCGCCCTCATCAGCCTGGCGATTCTGGTCGCAGGCAGCATGATGGACGTCAGCCTGCCTGCGGTGCTGCTGGCCTGCGGCGCGCTCCTCTCGGTTCTGCTGCGCCTGGCGCTCACCTTCCGGGCGCACCAGTCGATGCTCGAGCGATCGCAACTCGAGGCGTTGACCGACCCGCTGACGGGCTTGGGCAACCGCCGGGCGCTCGCGGCCGCGCTCGAGCGGCGACTGCAGCGCGACGGTCCGGAGCCGATGATCCTCGCCCTGTTCGACCTCAACGGGTTCAAGACCTACAACGACAACTTCGGTCACGCCGCTGGAGACGCGCTCCTGCAGCGCCTGGCGTCCGCCGTGTCCGAGGTCGTCGGCCCGGCCGCCACCGTCTACCGGATGGGCGGCGACGAGTTCTGCGCGCTGCTGCCTGACGACGAGGCGGCGGACGTCCTGACACACGCGGCCGAATCCGTGCTGTCGGATCACGGCGAGGGGTTCTCGGTCTCAGCCTCGGTGGGAACCGTCAGGTTGCCCCAGGAAACCACCGACTCGACCGAGGCGCTGCGCCTCGCCGACGTTCGGATGTATGCGAACAAGCAGGCGACCGGGCGCAGCAGCGCCGCTCGCGCGGTCACGCAGGCGCTCCTGTCCGCCCTCGCCGAGCGCGATCCCACCCTGTGCGACCACGGAGACGACGTCGTCTCCCTCGCGGAGGCGACCGCGCGGGCGCTGGGCCACCCCCGCGCCACGGTCGAGAAGGTCCGCGCCGCCGCCGAGCTGCACGACATCGGCAAGATCGCGATCCCCGAGTTCATTCTGGGCAAGCCCGGCCCCCTGACCGAGCAGGAATGGGCGCTCATGCGCCAGCACACCGTCATCGGCGAGCGGATCATCCTCGCCACGGCGGCGCTGAGCGACGTCGCCCCCCTCGTGCGCTCCTCCCATGAGCGGTGGGACGGCGGCGGGTATCCGGATCGGCTGATGGGCCCGCAGATCCCGGCCGGCGCACGCATCATCGCCGTCTGCGACGCCTATGACGCGATGACCAGCGACCGCGCGTATCGCCCGGCCATGAGCATCGACTCCGCGCTCGCCGAGCTGCGCTCCGCGGCCGGGACGCAGTTCGACCCTGAGGTCGTCTCGGCGTTTCTCCGCGCCAAGGAGACATCGACCGAGTCGGCGCCACACCGGAAACCATTCGCTGAGCTGTCAGAGCCCGCGGTCTAAGTCCGCCGGGCGGCGATGCGGTGAAGGGCGGGGCAGGGGAAGACTGGTCCGCGGGCCAGTCAGTGCTCAGTGCCCGGGGCGAGACGATCCCCGCCACGCTAAGGGGAGAGCCCGCGGTCAACGATTCATGGGCGGGGTTGCGACCGCCCGGCAAAGGAGACCATCATGTTGCTCAAGAGACGCCAAGCTGTTTTCGTGCCCGTCATCGCCGCATTGGCCATGGCTGCCCCGATCGCCGTCGCAGGTGCGGCGACCCCGGTCGCGACTCCGATCGTCACAGGGCCCAGCTGCCCTGACGGATACGCCGGTCCCACCAACCCCGTCACCGGATGTCCGTACTACGTCATGTCCTACACCGTCACGAACCCCGGGCAACCGCCAATGCGCTGCCCGGCGGTCTGGAGCCCACTGGGTGGTCTGCCCCAGGGTATGACGCCGTACATCTGCCCCACCACGGTGGGGGCAGGGGCGAACTAGCCTGAGCCGGTCAGCTCTCGGCGAGCGCCAGCTCGGCGAGTCGCTGGATGCCTTCGCGCGACCGGGCGACGGCGAGGAATCGCTTGGCGTGGCAGAAGAGAGCGTCCTCGACGCCGGTGGCTGCGACGACGTCCTCGCCTTCAAGCCCGCCCCACGCCGCCGGCAGGTCGCGACGGTTCGCAAATGCGCCCAGTTCCTGCGGCACGGCCTCCAGGCCGTAGCCCTGGCGCTTGGGGTAGATCACGAACAGGGCCTCGGGCGCCTCGGGGACGAGCACCGGCTTCCACGGGGCGTTGACGGGCAGTTCGATGACGCGCGGATCCCCCGCCGCGGCGATCGCCTCGCGGACGGTGCGCTGGGCACGACGACTGGAGGCGGCGGAGTCCACCTCGCGCGCGAGGATGTCGCGCGCCAGGGCGACGGCCGCATCGAAGCGCTCACGCTCCTGCTCAGGGCTGAGGGCTTCGTCCCAGCGCGGGTTGAGGCCGCCGATGATGGCGTTGACCGTCATGGGGCGCACGCCGTCGATCAGCGACCGGGTCAGCTGCTGGCCGGTGTCGTTGCCATCGACGGGTTGCACGAGCGTTGCGTCGACGGCGTCAGCGACCTCCTGGTCGCCGTCGCAGACGCGGGCGCCGAACTCACGCCAGACAAGACCGAACGATGCGTAGCGCACGCCATTGGGGCGCGCGCGGTCGAAGTCTCGCTGATGGTGGTCGAAGTCGCCGGCTGACGGGTCGTCGCGGAAGCCAACGTCGACGCGCAGATCGGCCCGGGCGACAGCGTCCCGGTCGCGCGTGCGGACCACCTCGACCGGGTCGCCCAGCAGACTGAGCGCGCCGATGGCGAACACCTCGTCCGCGTGAAAAGAACCATCGTGGGTCGCGATCAGCATGCCGCGAGACTCTAGAAGGCGCGGAGCGCGGTCTAGCCGGGCCGCAGGCTCAATCAGCCCCACGTGCGCTGCTCTGGCGGGTCACTGGGATCTCGACGAGGAGCTGAGTTCCACCGCCGACGGGGCTGATGACCTGGAGCGTCCCGGACAGCGCCTCCACGCGATCGCTGAGCCCCACCAGTCCTGACCCCTGCCCTGGGTCAGCGCCGCCAATTCCGTCGTCGCGGATCGTGATCTGCAGGATCGCGTAGCGCGACTCGAGTTCGACGCGCACGATGGAGGCGTGCGAGTGCTTGGCGGCGTTGGTCAGCGCCTCTGACACCACGTAGTACGCCGCGGCCTCGAGGTGGTCCGGCAGACGTCGCCCAGGTCCCAGATCGAGCTCGACGGGTACCGCCGACCGCCGCGCCAGCGCTCTCAGGGCCCGCTCCAGACCCGCTTCGGACAGGATGGCGGGATGAATTCCCCGGGCGATCTCCCGCAGTTCCTCCAGGACCCCGCTCAAGCCGTGGGCCGTCCGCGCCAGCTGTGCCCTCAGCTCACCCTCCCCGGAATGCTCGATCGTCTCGGCCGCCCGGAGCTCCAGGATGAGCGACACGAGCTGCTGCTGAATGCCGTCGTGCAGATCACGCTCGATCCGTCGCCGCGTCTCATCGGCGGCGGCGGCGATCCGCGTCCGGGAGGCGGCGAGAGCGGCGCGGCTCTCGGTGTTCCCGATCGCCGTCGCCACGAGCTTTGTGAACGAGGCGAGGCGTGCCTCGGTATCCGGCGAGAGCGGATGCTCCAGGATCGAGCCGACGCCCACCATCCCCCACAGGCGGTCCTCAACGGTGATCGGCGCCCCGACCCCCGAGCGCACGCCCTCCTCCCGGACGCTGGCGGCGAGCGGCCCAGTGGCATCGGCATACCGGTCGACCCGCGCCGGACGGCCGCTTTCGAACACGAGGGTGCTGACGTTGTTCCCGCCGAGGGGCACCCGGGTGCCGACAGGCGGGAACGGATCGCCCGCCCTGTTCCACGCGGCGACGTAGACGAGCGTGCCGTCAGGATCGTAATGGCCCAGGCCCGCATAGTCGACCGCAAGCAGGTGGCCGACCTCCTCGGTCACCGACGCGAACACCTCCTGGGGCGGCATCCCGCGCGCCACGAGCGTCGCCACTCGCCGCAACGCCGCCTGCTCCTCGGCCAACCGGGCGAGGCCGGCGCGGCTCTCGGCGTTGGCGATCGCCGTCGCCAGTAATTCGGTGAAGTTGGCCAGGCGCGACTCGGCGTCCGGCGCCAGCGGTTGCCGGCTGCGCGAGCCGGCGACCACGACGCCCCACAGACGGCCCTCGACCGTGATCGGCGCCGCGACCGCCGAGCGGACCCCGCTCGCCCGCGGGGCTACGCCGAGCGGTCCGGAAGCATCGGCATAGCTGTCGATCCGGGCAGGCCGGGCTGTCTCGTGCACGATCGTCACGAGGTTCTTCCCCCCAAGCCTCGACCGGCTGCCGGGGGGGAAGCGGTCGACTGACCTGCCCCAGGCGCCGACGATGACGAGCGTGTCACCGGGCTCGTAGCGCGCCATGTACGTGTACTCGACGCCGAGCAGCCGGCAGATCTCCTCGGTGCTCGCCGCGAGCACCTGCTCCGGGGGCACCCCGCGCGCCACGAGCGTCGCCACCCGCCGCAGCGCCGCCTGCTCCTCGGCCAGCACACCTGATTCGTCCGACAGCGATGGCGCCCGGTCGCCCATCAACCACACAGCGTACGCCCGCCCCGGGCACCGGCCCGGTGCATCGAGCGTGCCGGGCAGAATGCTGAGGCCCGACGGGCTAGAGCGTGCCCAGGCGGAGCGTGGCGATCTCGTTGCCGTGGAACACGGCTTCCACGGGGCCTTCGACTCGCAGATCGCCACCGCGGTCGAACCTGACCGTCTCTGGACTCGGTCGTACGACGCCATTATCGCGCCTGGGGGCGAGCATCACCCCGTCCGGGTGATGCCCGCGCGGCGCGAGGGGCCAAGAATCGCGATATCCATACCCACCGCCGCCGCGAGGCGCAGCGAGCCACTCCCGGCCGGGATTGCACCAGGAGGCGAACATGACGATTGTTGCCGCATCGAATTACCCGTTCCTGAACATCTTCTGGACGATCCTGATCTTCTTTGCCTGGGTCATCTTCATCTGGATTGCCGTCACGGTCCTCGTCGACCTGTTCCGCCGCCGCGACATCTCGGGCTGGGGAAAGGCCGCATGGTGCGTCTTCGTGATCGTGCTGCCGTTCCTCGGTGTGCTGGCCTACCTCATCTTCAACCACGATGGGATGGCCGAGCGCAGCGGCAAACAAGCCGCGGCCGCGCAGTCCCAGTTCGACGACTATGTGCGCCAAACCGCCGGGACGGGCGGTCCGGCCACCGAGATCGAGAAGGCCCAGCAACTGCTCAGCAGTGGCGTCATCACGCAGTCTGAGTTCGACAGGATCAAGGCGAAGGCGCTGGGGTCGGGGACGCCGACGCCGGCATAGGACGCCGCCGGTCCGAGGTCCGCTCGCAACGGTTTCCGCGCGCGGCCAAGCGACCGGTTATCAGCGCCGGCGTGCGTCCCTGAGGTTTCCGAGCAGCAGCCCCACCGCGGCCGCCCCGACGAGCAACGAGGCCGCCGTTCGCCAGTGCTTGAGCATGAGCACGATGAAGCCGACACCGAGCGCGAGCCCGCCCGCCAGCAGGACGGTGCTGCCCAGGAACGAAAGAAAGCGCCGCCGGGCGATGGCCTCCACCCCTATGAACAGGCACACCAGGGCGGCGAGTTCGGTGATCCGGGCGAGCGGGGAGCCAATCAGGAGAACGATCACCGAGCCCAGCAGCAACGGGGTGCTGACCGCGGCCCAGAGTCTGAGGAACCGGGTGCGCCGCTCCTGCTGCTGGAGATGGGGCCGGTGAGGCCTTCTGATGTGGGACTGGGGCGCCTCGGGCGGGATCGGTCGGCTGAGCGTGGCAAGGTGAGCCCGCCGCTCCTCGGCCAGGCTGGCCCGCGCCGCGATCGTCCGGTTGAGCGCGGACTCGCGCTCGGCGAGCTCGGCCTGGCGGTGCTCGGCCAGGACGTGGGCGTAGTCGTGAGTGCTCAACGAGCGGGCCTGAGCGCGCAGGCCGCGCAGGGCAGCGAGCTCGGCGATGATGGTCGCGTTGAGCTCGTCCAGTTTCCGCTCGAGCGCCACGATCCGCTCGGTCAGAGGCTCGCCGAGATCGTCCTCTTGGGGCGGAATCTTCAAGAGGCCTGCCCAACCGAGCGGGTTGGCCCATGAATCGCGGACAGAGCCGTCCCGCTCGTAGCGCGGGCCCGAGGGCGCTCGCTCGCCGCCGAAGCGGTCGTGGGTATCGAGCCCCCACAGTCCCTGGTAATCGCGCACCCACGGCGTCTCGTCGTCGATCACAACCGGGCTCCATTCCGCCTGCTGGCCGGGGCCGATCGCGATCCCGTCACCCCGGGCATAGTCGACGAATGGGATGCCCAACCCGGCCGGGCTGCCCGTGTAGTGGCGCCACGGGGCGAGGAGTCGCCGCGCTGTGCGCAGGAGCTCGATCACCGGCCGCACCTGGGGGGATCGATCGAGACCACGTAGTCGCCGGGAATGAACGCGCCGGAATGAGAGCCGGCTCCGGCGAAGACGACCGGCCGGTCTCCCTCCCGGTGAAGCTCCGGATCGTCCCAGCGCCTGCGCAGGTCGTCTCCGTGATAGTCGTGCGACGAGAAGGCGACCCAAGCGGGCCGGAGGGCGCCGTCTGGCAGTTCGCCGAGGTAGATCGTGATCATCTCCCAATCCGCTTCGTGGTCGTTGATCCGACGGAACGTCGAACGCCAGTCGTTCATGGCGTAGAAGAACCAGTACTGCAGGCACATGTAGCCGCCGTCGCGCGTCATTCGTCCGTAATAGGTGAACCGGTCGGCCTCGAGGCGCTCGCGATAGATCGTCTCGGCTGCTGCGGCGAGGCCGGACGGCACCTTGCCGCGCAACAGCAGTGACGCCCGCAAACCAGCGTCAACCAGGCGGCCGAACACGCCGGTCGTCGTGAACCGGCCGGTGGCCGCGAGCCGCTCACGCGGGATGCGGAGCCAGCGGAGGTACTCCGCGCGTCCGAGCGGTGCCTCCACAAAACGCAGGAAGAGCCGCCGGCCCCGGTCGACAACGCTCTCCTCACTCAGACGCTCCAGAGTCAGTTCGCCCGCTGGCACGATCATGGTCGACTCGCCGCCCCGCACGCCGGCCCACAGGCTGCACCGTTCGACATACGGGCCGACCGCCGTCGGCAGGAAGAGCTCGCCCTTTGTGAAACGAACGACAGGCTCATATGCCCGCAGCAGGGCCAGGTCAGAGGCTCCGACCGTGGTGGCCGGCACAAGCGCGCCGGCAGGACCTAGTCTGAGTGAATGCGCCGACGGCACAGCAGCCGTTCGGCGATCTGTCATGTCGTAGCGGTCCGGTGCGGGGCCCGGGGCGGCGCCGCGGCGTGACCAACGGCGCGAATCGCCAAGCCGAGCACGACCATCGCAGCGCCATAGGCGATGAATCCGAGGCCGACGATCAGGGCGAGGGTCGCGTATCCGATGTGCGGACTCGAGAGGATCACGATTCCGGCGATGGCAAGGATGACGGCGACGATGACCCGGCGGAGGAGATGGTCACGGACCGCGAACGCGACCACCAGGCGCACCACCGCGACGGCAACCAGCCAAATTCCGAGCAGCAATGCAACCGCCGTGACACCCGCGACGGGATGGCGAATCAACAGGATGCCCACGACGACGCTGACAACGCCGAGGACCGCTACGAGTCCGCGGTTTTCGGTGTCGCGGCCGAGCGCCTCGACGATCGCCACGATCCCGTCGATGAGCACGAAGATGCCCGAGACCACTGCGAGCGTCTCCAGGCTGTTGCTCGGCTTCACGATCACGATGATCCCTGCGACGATGCTGATGACCCCGATCAGCGAGGCGACCCACCAACCCCC
The DNA here is from genome assembly GCA_035551695.1 of Solirubrobacteraceae bacterium. Lineage (GTDB taxonomy): Bacteria > Actinomycetota > Thermoleophilia > Solirubrobacterales > Solirubrobacteraceae > Palsa-465. Next base: position 2,208 of record DASZMU010000031.1, on the reverse strand, counting down.
GGTCGCAGCGCGCACATCTTCCGAAGAACGGCGTGACTCGTACATACCGACCTCCTTGGTCGATACCGGACGGATGTCGAAACCTCTCGTCCATCATCGTGCGGAAATGGACTCAAGCCAGCATCACCCGGATCGGGTGAGGGTTGCGAGGGACGCCGCGGTCTAATGCACCGACAGATGGATGACCCCCAGGTCGTGCAATCCGTCGAGCATCAGTTGAACGGCGAGTGCGGCCAGGAGGACGCCGAAGATCTTCTCGGTCACGAGCATCCGACTCTCGTCGAGATGGTCGCTGACGTGGTTGGCCCAACGGAAGACCGCGACGTCAAGCGCAAGCACGACGGCGAGCAGGCCGAGGACCATGCCGAACACGGCTACCGAGTCTGCCTCGGCTGAGAGCGTCACCAGCGTGACGATGCCGGCGGGGTTCAGCAGATAGGGAATCGCGAGCGGGAACACCGCTATCCGCAAGGGATCGCGCTCTTGTGTCGCTGGACTATGTTGCGGACTGGCTGATCCCAGGACCATCGTGACCGCGATGATCACGAGGATGATGCCGCCGGCAATCGAGAGCGAGCCGGTCGTGAAGTGGAGAAGTCTCGACAGCAGCTCACCCAGTCCGACGAGGATGAGCGCAACGACCCCGGCGGTGACGAGCATCTTGCGAACGATGAGCGCCTTTGTCGCGTCGTCGATGGGGGCGGTGAGCTCCAGGAACGGCACGAGCGCGATCTTTGGCCCGATTCCGATCAGCAGGAGCAGGAAGGTGTCGATCACCAAAGAGATGTCGATCGTTGTGTGATCCATCGCCGGTCCTCCTGCGTCTTTGACGAACGGCAGCTGGCACCGCCATTCCCCGACCCCGCATCGCGACGATATCCGGTCTGTCCAACCAGGAACTCGTCCGAATGGGGTGAACCCTCAGCCGGTGTCATCCACAACGGGTGATGCCCGCCGAGGCGGCTGCGCTGAGCATGGGAACGGATGAAACGATCGGTGAGGGTCACCGCGCAGGCGCTCGATGGCTAGTACGGCGCCCGCCCCCCCGATGAGCTCGGAGCAGGCGGCAGAGACGATGAGCAGCAGGCGGTACATCGTCCTGCTGCTCATCGTGGCGATCATCGGGATCGTCGTGTCGCTCGCCGCGTGGTGCTTCCTGGAGCTGATCTACCAGCTGCAGCGCGAGCTCTACACCCACCTGCCCAACGCGCTCGGCTATCAGCACGGGCCGCCGCTGTGGTGGCCGTTCCCGGTACTCGCGATTGCCGGCGTCGTCGTCGCGCTCGCGATCTCACGCCTTCCCGGGAACGGCGGCCATCTCCCGGCTCGCGGCCTGGCTGCGGGCGGCACCATGTCCCCGGTGGATCTCCCGGGCATCGTCTTGGCTGGCCTGGCCACCATCGGCTCCGGCCTGGTGCTCGGGCCGGAGGCGCCGCTGATCGCGCTGGGAACCGGAGTCGCGCTGCTGACGGTCCGGCTGGCGCGAAGGGAGATGGCGCCGGAGGTGCTGCTCATGATCGGCGCCGCCGGAAGCTTTGCCGCCATCTCGTTCATCTTCGCGTCCCCGCTCGTCGCTGCGGTCATCCTGATCGAGGCGAGCGGAATCGGCGGGCCCAGGTTGCCGATGGTCCTCCTGCCCGGGCTGCTCGGTGCCGGAATCGGAAGCCTCGTCTCGTTGGGGATGGGCTCCTTCACCGGCCTGAGCTCCAGCGCCTATGCGCTCGGCACCCTCAAGTTTCCGGCCTTCGCCCATCCGGACATCGCCCAGTTCGGATGGACGATCGCGCTGGCGATCGCCGTCGCCGCGGCCGCCCGTCTCCTGATGACCGGAGGGCTTCTCACGCACGGCGTCGTCTCCCGCCGCTTGCTCTGGTGCCTGCCGCTGGCCGGTCTGGTTGTGGCGGGTCTGGCGGTCGCCTTTCATGGCGCGTCGGGCAAGAGCTTTCAGGAGGTGCTGTTCTCCGGCCAGGACGCCCTGCCCGGGTTGGTCGCCCAGGCGGGGACATGGAGCCTGTCGGCGCTCGCCCTGCTGATCGTGTTCAAGGGGCTCGCCTTCAGCGTCTGCCTCGGAAGCTTCCGTGGTGGCCCCACGTTTCCCGCGGTTCTGCTCGGCGCGGCCGCCGGCGTCATGGCCTCGCGCCTCCCGGGGTTCGCGCTCGAGCCGGCGGTCGCGGTCGGGATGGCGGCCGCGGTGGCCGCCGTTCTGCG
>DASZMU010000030.1:0-53119 GCA_035551695.1 Solirubrobacteraceae bacterium | reverse complement strand
CGTGCCGGTGAACGCGACGGCGATGACCACCAGCCCCACCAGGTCGTCGACGACGGCGACCGTGAGGATGAACGCCCGCAGGCTGGGAGGGAACCGGCGGCCGACGAGCGCCAGCATCCCCAGCGCGAACGCCGTGTCGGTCGACATCGCCGTCCCCCACCCGGCGCGGTCAGGTCCACCGGCGTTGATCGCCAGATAGATGGCCACCGGCACCACCATGCCGCCGACGCCGGCGGCGATGGGGAGCGCCAGGCGCCGGCGATCCCGCAGCTCTCCAAGGTCGAATTCGCGCCGGGCCTCGAGCCCGACCACGAAGAAGAACAATGTCATCAACCCGTCGTTGACCCAGTGACGCAGATCCTGGGTGATGCCGGAACCGCCGATCTGGATCGACAACTGCGTCGTCCAGACTCCCTCGTACGAGCCGGCACTGACATTGACCCAGATCAGCGCCGCGACCGCGGCAGCGAGGAGAATCGCCGCCGATCCCGTCTCGGTGCGCAGGAACTCCCGGAGCGGAGTCTCCAGGTTGCGCGCCCAGGCGGTTTTGCCGGACAGGACTCCCGAGGAAGCACTGGCCTCTTCTGGCTCGGGCTGGCCGAGAGGGACGTCAGCGGTCGACACCGTCACTGAGACTAATCACCCCGCTTGGGCTCGAGAGGATCGCCCTCGCGATGCCGACCCCGGCGCCGGGGTAACATGGCGAAGCAGCATTTCCGAACACCGTGTGCAGTTGACCTCAGAGGAGCAGACTCATGGCAGCTACCGAACCACTTGTCTTCGATGCACTGCGCACCCCTCGCGGCCGGGGGAAGGTGAACGGGTCGCTGCACGCCACAAAGCCGGTGGATCTGGTGGTGGGGTTGATGCACGAGATGCTGGCGCGCAACCCTGAGTTCGATCCCAACCGGGTCGATGACGTGGTGCTCGGTTGCGTGACCCCGGTCGGGGACCAGGGCGCCGACATCGCCAAGACAGCGGCGATCAAGGCGGGATTGCCGGACACGGTCGCCGGTGTCCAGCTCAATCGCTTCTGCGCCTCCGGGCTGGAGGCGGTCAACATCGCGGCCCAGAAGGTCGCCTCCGGCTGGGAGGACCTCGTCCTCGCCGGTGGCGTGGAGTCGATGTCCCGGGTGCCGATGGGCACCGATGGGGGCGCCTGGGGAATGGATCCGGAGACGAACTACGACACCTCGTTCGTCCCCCAGGGGATCGGCGCCGATCTGATCGCGACGGTCGAGGAGTTCAGCCGCGCGGACGTCGACGCCTACGCCGCCCGGTCGCAGGAGCGCGCCGCGACCGCGCAGGCCGAGGGCCGCTTCGCGACTTCCGTCGTCCCGGTGCTCGACATCAACGAGCAGGTGGTGCTCGATCGCGACGAGTTCATCCGGCCGGGCACGACCGTCGAGACCCTCGGCGGCCTCAAGCCCTCGTTTGCGGCGATGGGCGAGATGGGCGGCTTCGACGCGGTGGCGCTGCAGAAGTATCACTGGATCGAGAAGATCAACCACGTCCACACTCCCGGCAACTCGTCCGGGATCGTCGATGGAGCGTCCCTGGTGGCGATCGGCAACGAGAAGACCGGCGCCGAGCTCGGCCTCCGGGCCCGGGCGAGGATCCTGGCCACGGCGGTGTCCGGAGCCGACCCCACGATCATGCTCACGGGTCCCGCGCCGGCGAGCCGCAAGGCGCTGGCCAAGGCCGGCCTGACCGTCGACGACCTCGATCTCGTCGAGATCAACGAGGCGTTTGCCGCCGTCGTGCTGCGGTTCGTACGGGACATGGGCCTGGACATGGACAAGGTCAACGTCAACGGCGGGGCGATCGCGATGGGTCACCCGCTCGGCGCAACGGGCGCGATGATCCTGGGCACGCTCGTCGACGAGCTCGAGCGCCAGGACAAGCGCTACGGCCTCGCCACCCTGTGCGTCGGCGGCGGTATGGGCATCGCGACGGTCGTGGAGCGCATCTGATGGCCGCCACGAGCAGCATGATCCGCTGGGACAAGGGCGACGACGGCGTCGTCATCCTGACCCTCGACGACCCCAGCCAGTCGGCCAACACGATGAACGCCGCCTATCAGGCGTCGATGAAGGCGACCGTCGAACGCCTCGAGGCCGAGCGCGAGGACATCACCGGCGTGATCATCACCTCCGCCAAGAAGACGTTCTTCGCCGGCGGGGATCTGCATGACCTCAAGCGTGCGACCAAGGAGAACGCGGACGAGATCGCCACGTTCGTCCGTGACAACAAGGCCGCGCTCCGCGCACTGGAGACGCTCGGCAGGCCCGTCGTGGCGGCGGTCAACGGCACGGCGCTGGGGGGCGGGCTGGAGATCGCGCTCGCCTGCCATCACCGGATCGTGGTCGACGATCCCAAGATCCAGCTCGGGTTCCCGGAGGTGCAACTCGGCCTGCTCCCCGGCGCCGGTGGGGTGACCCGTACGGTGCGGATGCTCGGCATCGTCAACGCGCTGATGCAGCTGCTGCTCCAGGGTCAGCGGCTGCGGCCGGCCAAGGCGCTGGAGATCGGCGTGGTCGACGAGCTCGTGCCGACCCGCGACGATCTGATCCCCGCGGCCAAGAAGTGGATCGCGGCGAATCCAGAGGCCCAGCAGCCGTGGGACGTCAAGGGGTACAAGATCCCCGGCGGCACTCCCAGCACCCCGGCGCTCGCTCAGAACCTTCCGGCGTTCCCGGCCAACCTGCGCAAGCAGATCAAGGGCGCCAACTATCCGGCCCCCCACCACATCATGGCCGCCGCGGTCGAGGGCGCCCAGGTCGACTTCGACAACGCGTCGGAGATCGAGGGCCGGTACTTCGTCGATCTCGTCACCGGCCAGGTCGCCAAGAACATGATCCAGGCGTTCTTCTTCGACCTCCAGCGGGCGACCGGTGACCGCGGCCGCCCCGCCGAGATCGAGCCGTTCGCGCCGCGTAAGGTGGTCGTGCTCGGCGCCGGGATGATGGGCGCCGCGATCGCCTACGTCTGCGCCAAGTCAGGCCTCGAGGTCGTGCTCAAGGACGTCTCCCAGGAGGCGGCCGACCACGGCAAGGGCTACTCGCAGAAGCTCGTGGCCAAAGCCGTCGAGCGTGGGCGCTCGACAAAGGAGGACGGCGACGAGCTGCTGGGGCGGATCACCGCCACCACCGGCGCGGCGGCCGCCGACGGGGCCGAGCTCGTGATCGAAGCCGTGTTCGAGGACCCCCAGGTCAAGGCGCAGGTGTTCGCGGAGATCGAGCCGCACCTGGCGCCGGATGCGCTCCTGGGGTCCAACACGTCGACCCTGCCGATCACCGAATTGGCCCACCACGTCTCCCGGCCCACGGACTTCATCGGCCTGCACTTCTTCTCACCCGTCGACAAGATGCCGCTGCTGGAGATCATCAAGGGCGAGCAGACCTCAGACCAGACGCTGTACCGCGCGCTCGACGTCGCCAAGCTGATCAAGAAGACGCCGATCGTCGCCAACGACAGCCGCGGGTTCTTCACCAGCCGCGTGATCGGCACCTTCATCAACGAGGGGATCGCGATGCTGCTGGCGGGCGTTCCGGCGCCCACGATCGAGCAGGCATCGTCCCAGGCCGGGTATCCCGCGCCCGTGCTGCAGCTCTCCGACGAGCTCAACCTCAAGCTCATGCGCAAGATCCGCAACGCGGCCAAGGCAGCCGCGGATGCCGCCTCCAGCGGTTGGGACTCGCACCCCTCCGAGCAGGTGATCGACCGGATGCTCGACGAGTTCGAGCGCCCGGGCCGCCTCGAGGGCGCCGGCTTCTACGAGTACGAGGACGGCAAGCGCACCCGCCTGTGGCCCGGCCTGCGAGAGGCGTTCCCGCCCGTGTCAGATCCGTCGCAGATCGACCTCACAGACCTCGAGGAGCGGATGCTGATCATCGAGGCGCTCGAAACCGTCAAGTGCCTGGACGAGGGCGTGATCGAATCCGTCGCCGACGCCAACATCGGGTCGATCATGGGGATCGGGTTCCCCGGCTGGACCGGGGGCGTCCTCCAATACATCAACGGCTACGCCGGAGGTCTGCCCGGGTTCGTCGCTCGCGCCCGCGAACTGGCCGGCCGCTACGGCGAGCGCTTCGAGCCCCCGGCGTCGCTGGTCGAGAAGGCCGAGCGCGGCGAGGCCTACTCCGACGAGGAGGCGCTGGTCAGCACGTCCTGACCTCCCCTCGGCCGCCGTCCCCAGACCGGCTACCGTGCCGGCTGCATGACAAGCAGAGCGGCGCCCGCCCCCGGATGAGGGAGCGGGCGCCGGCAGCGCTTCAGTTCATCGCCACCCGCTTAAAGTGATCGCCCCCTGGGCGATCACTCCGCGACCGGCGGCGGATACACGTCTTGGACGTACTCGTCCACCTTGCTCTCAGGCAGACGGGCGCTGACCGCCCAGTAGTAGATGATCAGGCTGAACAGTCCCGAGGCGATGATCCCCCCCCAGAGGCCGATGTCATCGGTACCGCCCTGGTCGAGGACGTTCTTGAAGAACCCGATGCCGCCGATGATCCCACCCGGACCGAACGCGCTCAGGTAACTGATCACGCCCATGCCGATGATCCACGCGATGATCCACGGGGCCGCCTGCCAGTCCATCGCCGGCGCCTTGGGGTTCAGCTTGAACGCGTATGACAGCCAAATCAGCGCGTAGCCGAGCAGCAGGGCCAGGACCAACGTGCTGTAGGTCTGCCAACCACTGAACAGGATCACCCAGCCGGCACCGGCGAACGCAGCCGGCGCGAGGATCCCGGCCGCCGGCAGCCGGTAGGTCCGCGCCAGGTCCGGCTTCTGCTTGCGCAGGGCGCCGAGTGCGACCGGCGCTCCTGCGTACATGAACACCGAAGCGCTCGTGACGATCCCGACGAGCTTGGCCCAGCTGGGGAACGGGAGCAGGAACAGGACCCCGACCAGCGTGGCGATGATCACCCCGAACACCGGGACCCGGGCGCCATTGACCCTCTCGAAGGCGGTCGGCACGTACCCATTGCGGCTCAGCCCAAACGACAGCCGCGCGGACGCCGTCTCGTACATGAGCCCCGTGCCGCCTGGCGAGACGACGGCGTCGATCCGTAGGACCGTCGCCAGCCAGGAGATGCCCACGATGCTGGTCAGGGTGAAGAAGGGACCGGCGGCGAGCTGCTTGGCCACCGGGCCCGTGCTCGTCCCCAGACCGAGCCATCCGCCGTTGGCGGCCAGCACGTTAGGAGGCATTGCGCCGAGGAAGGCGAGCTGGATGAGGATGTAGACCGCCGCGCCGATCAGGATCGACAGGATCACGGCGCGCGGCAGGTCACGGCCGGGATTGGCCGATTCTCCGCCGAGCTGTACCGCCTGCTCGAAGCCGAGCAGCGAGAAGATGATCCCGGCCGGCAGCGTGAGCAGGATGTTCTTGATCGCGTCGTGGCTGGTGAAGAAGCCGCCGGCGGCGGCGCCGAGGTTCGAGGCGTGGAAGTGCCCGATCAGCAGGATCAGGATCGTGACCACAGGGATCGCCACCTTCCAGGTGGTGATCGCGTTGTTGATCCTGGCGAAGTAGCGGATGCCGACGAGGTTGATGATCACGAACATGAGCATCAGGATCCCGGCGACCAGATAGCCCCAGCCGTGCAGGGTCCCGCCGGCCGCGCCGGCGGCGGGGTCGACGTGGAAGAAGTTGCGCGCCCAGTGGGCGGTCGAGAGGTACTGGACGGCGGCGAGCACCTCGATCGGCGCCACACTGGCCGCCTGCAGGTAGGAGGCCCACCCGAACGTCGCGCCGGCGAAGCTGCCGAACGCGTAGTGCGGGAAGCGGCTGGTGCCGCCGCTGACCGGGAACAGCCCGCCCAGCTCGGCATGCACCAGAGCCAGCACCAAGATGATGATCGAGCCAAGGACCCAGCCGAGGAGGGCCGACGGGCCGGCCAGAACGGCCGCCCCGAACGCTCCGAAGAGCCAACCGGAGCCGATGATCGACGTCTCGGACGCCCACAACAGCCCGAGGAATCCGACGCCCCTGTCAAGGCCCTCGGCCTCCAGCACCGGCTCCTGCGCTCGTCCTGTTCTCGGTGGTTCTGTTACTGCCATCAAGCCTCCCCAGGTTTGTTTCGCGGATCCTAAACCCGGGGCAAACATCTCGCAATATCCGTTTGGACAGCGGTGTTAGCCGGGCGACGAGACAGTTCTACGCCGCACGCGACGCACCTTCCCGGCCTCTGCCCTCTCAGTACAGGCCTTCTCGCCGGGTGTAGCGCGCCGCTCGCTCGCGGTCATAGGTCTCGGCATCGAAGTCCGGGGTCGTGAGCGAGCGCAGGATCTCGCCCGCCGGGGGCAGCTGCGACCGCTTGATGTGATGCTCCGGGTTCCACAGATCGGAGCGGCTCAGCGCCTTGGGACACTGCGTATAGGCCTGCTCGATCTCCACCAGGATCCCCAGCTTCGGCACCTTGCCTTGGACCGCGCTGCGGGCCAGGAGCTCCGGATCGTCGACGATCGTCGCCCGTCCGTTGACGCGGAAGGTGTCGCCGACGCCGGGGATCAGGAACAGGAGCGCGATCCGCGGGTCGGAGAGCAGGTTGGTGAGGGTGTCGGCGATGCGGTTCCCGGGCCGATCCGGGATCAGCAGAGTGTGGTCGTCGAGGATCTGGACGAACCCCGCCGGGTCGCCCCGGGGAGACACGTCGAGCCCACCACCGGCGGCCGCCGTGGCGACGCACACGAACGGCGAGCACTCGATGAACTGCCGGGTCAGCTCGTTGAGGTGGTCGGCGATCTTGGCGACGACCGTTGCCTGCGGGCTGCCGATGAGCCCGCGGAGCTCGTCCTCGTCGCTGATCCTGCGCGCCGCCGCCACTCGTGGGGAGTCTACGCGGGACGGCGGTGCACTAGGGTCGTCGCCCAATGTCTGATGAGACCGTGCTCGCCGAGCAGCTGGAGTACTACCGGGCCCGCGCCTCTGAGTACGACAAGTGGTGGTTGCGCGAAGGCCGATTCGACCGGGGCACCGAGGCCAATGCCCGCTGGTTTGCCGAGACGACCGAGCTGGAGCGGGTGCTGGGGCGGTTTCACCCGCGCGGAGACGTGCTGGAGCTGGCCTGCGGCACCGGGCTGTGGACGCGGCGGCTGGTCGACTACGCGACGCACGTGACCGCCGTCGACGCTGCCCCGGAGGTGCTGGCGATCAACCGCGCCCGGGTGGGCGATCCGGCCGTCACCTACGTGGAGGCCGACCTGTTCGAGTGGGCACCGGATCCCAGCGCCTACGACGCGTGCGTCTTCACCTTCTGGCTCTCCCACGTGCCCGCGGACCGGTTTGCGCCGTTCTGGGACCGGGTGGCGAGGGCACTGAAGCCGAACGGGCGCGTGTTCTTCATCGACAGCGCGCGCACCGGGGAGTCCACGGCCTCCGATCACCGGCTTCCGGACGAGGGGGAGATGACGATGACACGCCGGCTCGACGACGGCCGCGAGTTCCAGATCATCAAGCGCTTCTACGACCCGGAGCGGCTGACCCGGGAGCTCTCGCAGCTGGGCTGGGACTGCCGGATCGGCACGACCGGCGAGTTCTTCATCTACGGCACGGCGACGCGGGCCGAGTAGCGGATCGACGGCAACCAACCGCTCCCTGACTCCTTCGTGGCTGGTCGTTCGTTTGCCGGCACCGACGCCGCACTAGTGGCCGAGGTGAGATCAGGCGTCCGGCGCGGGCATGACCGACCGCCCGTAGATCGTCCCCGCGAACAGCTGAACGAGCGGCTCGACCAGCGTCTCCTGATCGTCGAGCGTTCGATGGGCACCGGTCATCGCCACGTGGAAGGAGCGCTCGGCGGTCCACACCAGGGACGCCGCCAGAGCACGGCTGTCGGCCCCGGGTGGCGCCGCCCCGAGTGCGCGTTCGGACTCGATCGTCTCCGCCAGGCGCGACGTGACGTCGCCGAGCATCTCGAACCAGATCACGCGAAGCTCCGGGACGGCCGGCCATTCCTCGGCCACCGCGACGATGAGGCGCGCATGCCGGGCGGAGGCTGCGATCACGTTGCGCAACCCGGCCCGCATCGCCTCATCCGGCGAGCGGTCGCCGCGCGCGAACAGGGGCTCCAGCTGCATGCCCACCTCGACGCTGATGCTGCACATGAGCTTTACGACGACGTCGTCCTTCGACGAGAAGTGCTCGTAGAAGGAGGTGCGTCCAACGCCGGCCGCATCCAGAATCTGCGCCACGCTCAACTCGGAGAGCGGCGTGCGCTCGAGAAGCTCGGACGTGGCGCGCAGGACCGCGTCGTAGGTGCGGGGGCGACGGCCGCGGCGGCTGGAGGTTATTGGGGACCCGCCCACGCGCGGCCTGCTAGACGCCGAGCGAACGCCCGATGATCTCCTTCATGATCTCCGTCGCTCCGCCGTAGATTCGCGTCACACGGGCGTCGACGTAGGCGCGGGCGATCGGATACTCGAGCATGTAGCCATACCCCCCGTGCAGCTGCACGCACCGGTCGGTGACGCGGCCCTGCAGCTCGGTCGCCCACCATTTGGCCATGGCGGCGTCCTGCGGGGACAGGTCGCCACGGTTGAGCGCGAGCACCGCCTGGTCACAGAACGTGGTCGCCAGCTCGATCTCCGTCGCCATCTCGGCCAGGGCGAAGCGCGAATTCTGAAACGAGCCGATCGGCTGTCCGAACGCATTGCGCTGCTTGACGTACTCCAGCGTGAGCCGGAGCGCTCCGCGGGCGGCGGCCACCGCCGAGATCGCGATGCTGAGCCGCTCCTGGGCGAGGTTGGCGGTCATGTAGCGAAAACCCGCCCCCTCCTCACCCAGCAGGTTCTCTGCCGGGACGCGCACGTCGTTGAAGAACAGCTCAGCCGTGTCCTGGGCATGCTGGCCGACCTTCTCGAGGTTGCGGCCGCGCTCAAATCCCTCCATCCCCCGCTCGATGATCACCAGCGAGATTCCGGCGTGGCGCCGGCTCGGATCGGTCTTGACGGCGGTGATCACCAGGTCGGCGTTGATCCCGTTGGTGATGAATGTCTTCGAGCCGTTGACGATGTACGCGTCCTCGGAATCGGTGCGGATCGCCGTCGTCCGCAGGCCCGCCAGGTCAGAGCCCATCTCCGGCTCGGTCATCGCCACCGCCGTGATGAGCGACCCGTCGGCGATCCCGGGCAACCAGCGCTCGCGCTGCGACTCGTCGCTCAGCTCCAGGAAATAAGGCAGGCAGATGTCGTTGTGCAGAGTGATCCCCAGACCGCTGCCGCCGGCGCCGGCGACACTCAGCTCCTCGTTGACGATCTGGTTGAAGCGAAAGTCGTCGATCCCGGTTCCGCCGTAGCGATCCGGGACCTGCATCGCGAGCATCCCCTTCGCCGCCGCACGCGCGAACAGATCGCGCGAGACGATGCCCTCACGCTCCCACTCCTGCTGGCGGGGCACCACCTCCTCGGCGACGAACCGCCGCACCGACTCGCGGAAGTCCGCGTGCTCTGACTCGAACAGTGTCCTGCGCATCGTCCACTAGTCTCGCAAACGTGTCCTTGGTAGCCGAGCAGCCGCTCCCGGCGCGAGGCGGCCCCCGTTCCGCCCGTGAGCCGACCCGGGCCCAGGCGGCGATCCTGTCTGCCGCCGAGCGGTTGCTGCAAGAGCGCCCGCTGCACCAGCTCAGTGTCGCCGACATCATTGCGGCGGCCGGAATCTCCCGCTCGAGCTTCTACGCCTACTTCAACTCCAAGACGGCCGTCATCGCCGCCGGCCTCCGGCGCGTGATGGACCAGGTGACGATCGCGGTGGCGCCGTTCCACGCACAGCCGGCGGGCGATCCCGAGCCGGCGATCAGGATCAGCCTTCAGCGCTGGGTGGACGTGTGCAAGCGCCACGGAGCGCTGCTGCGCGCTGTCAGCGAGGAGTGGCCGCACGACGAGGAGCTTCGCGATCTGTGGTTTGAGATGCTGGACACGATGGCCGCCGGCACCGCGAAGGTCATCGGCGAGGCCCGCCGCACCGGTCACGCGCCGGACGGAGCGCCGCCGCGCGCGCTGGCCGCCTGCCTGATGTGGGGCTTTGAGCGCGTGTTGCACGTCTCCCTCGTCGGCGGCGCCGCGGGGCTGGCCGATGCGGACGCGATCGTCGAGCCCCTCACGCAGATGATGATCGGCGGACTGTACGGTCGTCCGGTCGTCGGAACGCCCTCGGCCGCGTAGCATCCGTCGGCACGGTGCGCTTTCTGGACCCGAAGTCGCTCGGCCAGCACCTGGATCCCCTCTACCGGGCCGCCTGGGCTCTGTGTGGCTCCCGGGAGGACGCGGAGGACCTCGTCCAGGATACGTTCGCCCGCGTGCTCGCCCGGCCGCGCGTCATCAAGGGCGACGAGCGCGGCTACCTGATGAGGGCGCTGCGGAACACGTTCTACTCACGCCTGCGCACAGACTCGCGGCGGCCACGGACGGGAGCGACGCTCGACGACGTCCAGCCGCCGGATCCCCGCTCGATCCAACAGCCAGAGCAGGCGATCGAGGTCAAGGAGGTCCTCGAGGCGATCGCCGAACTCCCTGAGGACTTCCGGCTGGCGATCGTGGCCGTGGACGTGCTCGGTCTCTCCTATGGTGAGGCCGCGCGTGCCCTCGATACTCGCGAGGCAACGATCACGACCCGTCTCTACCGGGCGCGCCAGCGAATCGCGCGAGGCCTGTCGGACGATCCACCGGGCGGCACGACCCGGGAAGGATCCGGCCCAAAACGGAGTCTCGCATGATGGAAGGTACGAAATGACACACGAGCCCACGCCACCTGAGGCCGAGCTGGCAAAGCTGGCAGATGGATCGCTGCCCGCCGACCGGGAGGCTGAGCTGCGCGCGCAGGTGCGCCAATCGCCCAACCTCGCGACGGCGCTGGCCGAGCAGGAGCGGGCGGTCTCGCTGGTCCGGGCGTTGGACGAGCCGGCGCCGGACGCGTTGCGAGAACGTGTCGAGGCGCTGACCGGCGGCGCGTCGCCCACCCGGCGCGCCCGCGCGTTCCGCGGGCGGCGATACCGGATGCGGCGGACGCTGGTGCTGCCCGGGGCGACCGCACTGGCAGTCGCGATCGCCGCGCTCGTGATCTTGATCGGGGGGTCGGGCTCGCCGCCGACGGTGCCCCAGGCGGCTCATCTGGCCCTGTCGGCGGCGACGCTACCCCCACCGGGCGTTGAGCCCGGCAAGCCCGGGCTCCTTCGGATGAGCGCCGCCGGCATCCCCTTCTCCAACTGGAGGGGGTGGCGACCCGTCGGGGCACGGACCGACGTGGTGAACGGCCGCCGAATCACGACGGTCTTCTACAAGGCGCCCAACGGCGCCCGCGTCGGTTATGCGATCGCCTCCGGCCGTCCGCTGGAGGGGAACGGCCGGGAGGGCGGATATGACGTGACGTACACGCTCGGCCACCAGGGATCGGTGCAATTTGTGACGTGGGTCCGCGACGGGCACACGTGCGTGATCGCCGGGCACCGGGCCGACCCTTCGACCCTCCTGGCGCTGGCCCGCGAGAGCGGCGGCTCCAGCTCCAGCTGACCCGTACGGCGCCGGCAGCTGGGCGCTTTCGGCCGTTGCACCGGCCCGCGCCTCGAGACTCATCAGAATCTGCGGCGTGAGCGCCGAACGCGACCGCCTCCGAGAGGTTCCCCACGGGCGGTCTCCGTGGCGACGCTGGGGCCCGTACCTGAGCGAGCGCGCCTGGGGGACCGTCCGCGAGGACTACAGCGCCGACGGCGACGCGTGGCGGTTCTTCCCGCATGACCACGCGCGCTCACGGGCGTACCGGTGGAACGAGGACGGCCTTGCCGGCATCTGCGACGACCAGCAGATCCTCTGTTTGGCCCTGGCGTTCTGGAATGGCTCGGATCCGTTCCTCAAGGAGCGGCTGTTCGGCCTGACCGGACCGGAGGGCAATCATGGCGAGGACGTCAAGGAGTGCTGGTGGTACCTCGACAGCACGCCGACGCACTCATGGATGCGCTGGCGCTACATGTATCCGCAGGACGCCTTCCCGTACGAGCGCCTGCGCGAGGAGAACGGCCGGCGCAGCCGCCTCGATCCTGAGTTCGAGCTCCGCGACACGGGGATCTTCGACGAGGACCGATACTGGGAGATCACTGCCGATTACGCCAAGGCCGCCCCGGAAGACGTCCTCATCCGCGTGACCGTCCGCAACGCGGGCCCGGAGGCCGCAACCCTCGACGTGCTGCCCACCCTCTGGTTTCGCAACACGTGGACCTGGCAGGCGCCGGATGCCGCCAAGCCCTCCATCAGAACCGGCGACACAGGAACCCTGGTCGCCGACCATCCGGACCTCGGCCGCCGCACCCTGGCCGGCTCCGGCGATCCGGAGCTGCTGTTCTGCGACAACGAGACGAACTCGCGGCGCGTGTTCGGACCCGGCGCACCCCCGTCGCCGCCATACCCCAAGGACGGGATCGGCGACCACGTCGTCGCCGGAGCCGACACGGTCAACCCGGAGCGGCGCGGCACCAAGGCCGCCCTTCGCTACCGCCTCACCATCGCTCCTGGTGCCGGACAGACGATCGAACTGCGGCTTCGCGACCCGGGCATCGGCACCCCGATGGAGCCATTCGCCTCGGTGATGGCCGCCCGGGAGGACGAGGCCGATGGGTTCTACGCCGAGCTCACCCCGTCCGGGGCGTCGGCCGACGAGGCGCTCGTGCTCCGCCAGGCGTTTGCCGGGATGCTGTGGTCCAAGCAGTATTTCCACTACGACGTCCGTCGCTGGCTCGACGGCGATCCCGCCTTCCCGCCACCACCGCCGGAGCGCCGCGGCGGTCGCAACCACGAGTGGATGCACCTCAACAACAGCGACGTCATCTCGATGCCGGACAAGTGGGAGTACCCCTGGTACGCATCGTGGGACCTCGCCTTTCACTGCGTCGCATTGGCGCACGTGGATCCTGAGTTCGCCAAGTCACAGCTCACGCTGCTGTGCCGCGAGTGGTACATGCACCCCAACGGTCAGCTGCCCGCGTACGAGTGGAACTTCTCGGACGTCAACCCGCCCGTCCAGGCCTGGGCGGCCCTCCGGGTGCACGAGATCGCCGGCGACGGCGACTTCGACTTCTTGGAGCGGATCTTCCACAAGCTGCTCCTCAACTTCACGTGGTGGGTCAACCGCAAGGACGCCCAGGGCGACAACCTGTTCGAGGGTGGCTTTCTCGGCCTGGACAACATCGGCCCGTTCGACCGGTCCCAGCTGCCGGTCGACGGGGTCCTCGAGCAATGCGACGGGACTGCCTGGATGGCGATGTTCTGCCAGGACATGCTGGAGATGGCGCTCGCGCTCACCGAGCACGATTCCGTGTACGAGGACCTCGCCACGAAGTTCTTCGAGCACTTCGCGCTGATCGCCTCGGCTCTCAACGACAAGGGGCTCTGGAACGACGAGGACGGCTTCTACTACGACGTGCTGCGGGTCGACGGCGAGTCGACCCCCCTGCGAGCGCGGTCGGTCGTCGGACTGCTTCCGCTCGCGGCCGTCACGACGATCGGTCCGGAGACGATGGCGCGGCTCCCGGACTTCACCGCCCGGGTGGAGTGGTTCACCGAGAATCGTCCGGAGGGGCGAGAGACCGCCCAGCACATCGAGTCGCCGGCGCACGCCGGCTGGCGGCTGCTGTCGATCGTCGACGAGCGGCGGTTGCGGCGGCTGCTCGGCGCCATGCTCGATCCGGACGAGTTCCTCTCCGACCACGGTCTGCGCGCCCTCTCGCGCCGCCACCTGGCCGAGCCGCTGACGATTGAGATCGGCGGCACGCAATCGACGCTCGACTACGAGCCCGGCGAGTCGACCGGCGGCCTGTTCGGCGGCAACTCCAACTGGCGCGGTCCGGTGTGGTTTCCCATCAACTACCTCCTGACGGGGGTGCTGCGCGTCTACCACCGTTACCTCGGCGATTCGTTCACGCTCGAGTGCCCCACCGGAAGCGGCCGGCAGATGACCCTGGACCAGGTCGCCGACGCGATCGCCGACCGGTTGATCGGCATCTTCCGCCGCGCCGGCGACGGCACCCGCCCCGTGTTCGGCGACGACCGTCGTGCGCAGAAGGACCCGTCCTGGCGTGACCTTCTCCTGTTTCACGAGTACTTCCACGGCGACACGGGCGCCGGGCTCGGCGCCTCCCACCAGACCGGCTGGAGCGGACTGGTCGCCAACCTGATCATCGACCGGCACCGTCACCGGACATGACCGCCGCGGCGTGATCACGCCACTGGACGCGGGTGCCGAGATCCCGCCGCTTGACGACTTTGCGATGCTGCATCCATGAGCGATCAGGACCCCGTCTGCACCCACCTGGACACCATCCGCGTCACCCAACTGCCGGAGTCGGTCGACGGCTGCGAGGACTGCCTGCGCGACGGCGGCGTCTGGCTGCACCTGCGTATCTGCCTGCAATGCGGACACGTCGGCTGCTGCGACGACTCCCCGGGGCGCCATGCCAGTCGCCACGCCGGCACCAGCTCGCACCCGATCATCCGCTCGCTGGAGCCAGGCGAGACGTGGTGCTGGTGCTTCGTCGACGAGCAGGCCATGCTCATCCCGCAGATCATCGGCGCGACGCGGATCCCCCCCTCGCCGATGCTCTCCTGAGTGGAGTGCCGACTGGCGGCGCGCCGATGACCGCGCGTGCCTCACCCTCGACCAAGCAGCTCGCGTTGATCAGCGCGATCTTGGCGTCGACGATCGCTGCCATCGACTCCTCGGCGGTCAACGTCGCGCTCCCGGCGATCAGCCGGGATCTCGGAGGCGGCTTCGCCGCGCAGCAGTGGATCTCTGACGCATATCTGCTGACGCTCAGCTCGTTGATCCTGCTGGCGGGCTCGCTGACCGACCGGCTGGGCGAGCGGCGGGTGTTCACGGCGGGCGTGGCCGGCTTCGGGATCGGTTCGCTGCTGTGCGCGTTGGCGCCCTCGGTCGGCGTGCTGATCGCCGCTCGGGCTCTCCAGGGGGTCTCCGGCGCGCTCCTCACCCCGGCGGCGCTGGCGATCATCGTTGCGGTGTTCCCCAAGGACGAGCGGGGAGGCGCAATTGGGAAGTGGACGGCGTGGGGCGGGATAGGAATTCTTGCCGGGCCGCTGATCGGCGGCCAGATCGTCGACTCGGCCTCGTGGCGATGGATCTTCCTGATCAACGTCCCGCTGGTGGCGATCGCGCTGGGCCTGTCGCGGATCGCCGTCCCCGGCCGCGCACTCACCGCCTCGGACGCGCGAATCGACTGGGGCGGGGCCGCCCTGGCCGCCGGCGGGCTGGCGGGCATCTCCTTCGGACTGATCGAAGAGCCGGTCCTCGGTCCGTCCAGCCCGGCGGTCTGGGCCGCGCTGCTCATCGGTGTCGCGCTGCTGGTGACCTTCATCCGGTTCGAAGCCCACGCCGCGGCGCCGATGCTCCCGCTCGGGCTCTTCGCCCGCCGCAACTTCTCCGTCGCCAACGCCCAGACGTTCGCGATCTATGCCGGCATCGGACTGCTCGGGTTCTTCGTCACGATCTACCTGCAGGAGGTGGCGGGCTACAGCGCGCTGAAGTCCGGCGTCACGGGCATCGTGCCCACGGTGGTGATGTTCCTGCTCTCGGCGCGCATGGGTCGCCTCGCCGACCGCTACGGCGCCCGCCCGTTTCTGACCGTCGGACCGCTGCTGGTTGCCGCCGGCTTTGCGCTCATGCAGCGTTACGGCACATCGGTCTCTCTGTTCGGCGACGTCGTGCCGGCGCTGCTGGTCTTCTCACTCGGGCTCTCCATGACGGTCGCGCCGCTGACGGCGACGGTCCTGGCCGACGCCAGCGAGGCCGACGCCGGCATCGCCTCGGCGATCAACAACGCGATTGCGCGGACGGCGGGGCTGATCGCCATCGCCGCCGTGGGCGCGGTCGTCTCGGCGTATTACGGGAGCCTCCTCGACCACCGGCTCGGCCACCGCCTTCCCGCTTCCAGCCAGGCAGCGGTCCGCGAGGCGAAGCGGCGCACGTTCGGCCGGATCGACCCGGCCGCCGTTCCGCCCGTCGATCGCACCTTCGCGCAACGCGCCGCCGCGAGCGCGTCGGAAGACGCCTTCCACGTGGCGGTGGGGATCGCCGGCGGGCTGTTGGTCATCGCCGGGATCGGCGGTGGACTCGGCCTGCGGACCAGGCCGGCGACCGTGGTGCACGCAGCGGACTGCGCCGGGGGGCAGATGGCGGGCGCCCCCGTCGCCGCCGGGGAGTGCGAGCCGGAGCCGGTGGGCGCGGTCGCCCTCGACTAAGCCTTGATCCACCGATACCGCGGTCGCCTCGACGCCGGATAGCTGTCGCAAATGCGCCCCCTCAGGCGACGAGGTCGGCGTACGCCGGATTGCGCACGATGAAATCGGCGACGAACGGGCACAGCGGACGTACCGTCAGGCCGCGGGCACGGGCATCGTCGAGGGCATCGCCGACGAGTCGCCCGCCGAGGCCCCGTCGCTGTAGCTCCGGCTCGACCTCGGTGTGCAGGAACGTGATCACGCCGGGCGACAGCCGATAGGTGACCAGCCCGGCGCGCTCGCCGTCGAGGACGATCTCATAGCGGGCCGCGGCCGGGTTGTCGGCCACGGTGATCTCCGGGCTCACCGCGCCGATGGTACGGGACCGCCGATCATCCCCCGTTTCCTGCACGCGCTGGGCCCGGGGGCATAACCCCTCCGAGCCTCACAGCATCCGCTCGTAGTAATAGTTGACGGCGCCGTGGGGCTTGCCCTCGTGATTGTCGAAACCGAGGCTCTCGTACAGGGCGCGGGCGGCGACGTCGTCCTCACTCGTACCGAGATCCATGTAGTCCGCTCCACGTGCGCGGGCTGCCGCCATCGCCGCCAGCATCAGCGCCCGGCCGATCCCCCGGCCCCGCCGGTCCGGGGTGACGTAGAGCTCGGCCAGGTAGCACTCGAGCCCGTGCGTCCAGATCGATCGGCGAAACCGCATGACTGCGATGCCGCAGGGCTCGTCGCCGGCCAGGAGGATCTCCGTATCGCCTCCCGCGAGCAGCTCACCGACCCGCTGCGTGAGTGCTCCGAGTTCCGGGGTCGGCTCGTCGTACTCGCTGTTGAACCGGTGCAGCAGGCCCGCGCCGACGGCGGCGTCGCCGGCACCGGCGCTACGGATCGGCACCATGCTCAGCCGGCCTCGTCCACGGTTTCGTCGTTGCGTCGCTGTGCCTCGGACATTGGTCGGGCCTCGAAGCCCATGCTGGCGACCGCGTGCGCCATGGTCAACCACTCGCCGAGGCCGGTGGCCGCGAAGCGGGGCGCCCGGAGCGGTTTGCCCGTCAGGCGGCCCGTCGGTTCGCCCGGCCTCCGGGCCGCCGGCGCTTGGCCTCGAGCAGCCGCTCGTCGGCGGCGGACATCAGATCAGGGACCGTGACGCCGTCGGCAGGGAAGATGGCGACCCCCACGCTCCCGGCCACTGTCTCCAGGCCGGCGCTGACATCGCGGACGGCGTTGGTGACACGCGAGGCCAGCCGGTCGGCCCCACGCTCGTCGGTCTCCGGAGCCAGCACGCAGAACTCGTCCCCACCGAACCGGGCGACGGTGTCCTGTCCGCGCATCGCATGTCTCAGCGCAGTCGCCACATCGCGGAGCAGATCGTCGCCCGCCGCATGACCGAACCGGTCGTTGAGCAGCTTGAACCCGTCGAGGTCGAGCATCACGAGCGCGAAGCTCCGGCGGGCGCGGCGGTGGCGCTCAATCTCGTAATCGGCCCGCATCAACAGCGACCGGCGGTTGGCGATCCCGGTCACCGGATCGCTGAGGGCGTAGTCACGCAGCACGTCGCGCTCGCGCTCCAGCCGCTCGCGTGTGGCGACGAGGACGGCGACTGATCCGGCCGCCACGCCGGCCAGGAGCACGGGCGACGGTTGTGCTCGTACGCCGACGGCGACCGCGACGAGGTCCGCGAGCGCGACCACGCCGAGGGCGGCAATCGCCGTGCCCGCCCGCCGAGGGGCGCGGGCCGCCGCGAGGAGCGCCGCCGGCACGCACAGCCAGACGAGCCGGCCGTTGCCGGTCACGGCGACCAACCCGGCGACGACCACCGCCGCGAGCACGATCCGACCAGGGGCGGCACGCGTCGCGGGGGACCCGGCAACCGGTGGGGGACGACGGCGGCCGCGAGTCGTGGCGCGGGGGTTCATGGGCAGAGTTTCACCGCCGGCACGGACGGCCGAAGGACTGCGCAGTCTGGCGCGCAGCGCGGACGGAGCCGAGGGCTTCCGGCTATTGGGCCTTTCGCCGCGGGCTCTTGCCTGGCTGCGCGCTCGGAACGCGCCCGCCGGGACGACGAAGGGGGACGGGCAAGTGGTCGCCGGAGAATCCCGGGACTGCGCCGTGCACCACGCGCCAAATCAGGGACCCGCTGGGCGATTTGACGCAGACTGGAGCAACGACCCCCAGAGGAACCCGCCGACAACGACCCCCGGAGGAGCCCGCCGGTGCCGGCTAGACGAGCGCCGGAGAGCGGCGCTGGAGTCCGGCGAGCACCCCGGCGACGCGAAGCTGGTCGGATTCCTGCATGTTCAGAAGCCTGACGCCCAGGTGCGTGGGGGTCTCGCGCGCGAGCTCGGCCTCGCAGTGCACGTGTTCCGGGTCGCCTGGCAGGAACAGCTCAATCCTCCAGCGCGGCCCGCTGCCCAGGCCCGGGCGCTTGAGGAGCAGCGCGCCGCCCATGCTGAGGTTGGAGGTGACCGTGCCGACCGCGTCGCCCGGTGTCCCGTCCCCGCCGACCGGCGCCGCCCGCACGGCGGTGACGAGCGCGGTGCGCTCGGCGCTTCGCCGCTCGGCAACCTGGATCCCGTCGACGACGACGAATTCGAGATCGGTGCTGTCGGCGACGGCCAGCGCCACGCCGCGCAGCGCAACCGGTGCCCGGTTGTGCTCAAAGGTCAGGAAGCAGAGAGAGCCGGTCGCGAGCCGCGTCTGCACCGAGCCGAGGATCTCACGGGCGGGCGAGAGGGTCGCCACCGGCCCCTGGATCGACTGGACTCGGCACTCGATGCAATCGACCTCCCAGTCCACCTTGGCGTCGAGATCGACGCGCACCGTCTGATTCTTGACCAATCGCCTCATGACACGCTTTTAATCGGCATCCGGCGCACGTCTTTGAGCCCGTGGTCAGCGGCGCTTGATCCTCGGCACCGACGCCGCCTCGTCGAGCTGGCGAGCGAGTCGACGCCAGAGGTCGAGCCGCGGCCGCACTCCCAGGCGATCCAGCAGATCATCGTCGAGCGTCTGGTGGGGAGCGGCACCCGCCTCGGCCGGCTGCAGCTCATGGGCGAGGGCGTTGGCGATGTGCACCGCTCCCACAGCATCCAGCTCGAGCCCCTCCACGATCCCCGGGCGATGATGATGGGCGACGGCCTCTGTGATCCCGTCCGGCAGTCCCCACAGCGAGAGCAGATGGGCGCCGAGGTCGGCGTGGGTCACGCCATCGGCCTCCTCCTGCTCGAGCTCGTGCAGCGGCAGGTCTCGCTCCGCCGCCAGGCGGTTGAGCTGTGCCCACCGACTGCCTCGGTCGGCGACCAGCACGAGCTTGCCGATGTCGTGCAGCAGCGCTGCCGTCACCGCCTCCTGTTGCGTGCGCCCCGCCGGCAGGATCGCGGCCGTAATCCGTGCCACGCGCATCGCGTGATCCTGAAACTCATCGATCGAGAAGCCGTCCGTGTTGCGCGGCGCCAACTTGCCGAAGGCCTCCGCCGTCAGCGCCAGGGATTTGATCGTGTCGACCCCGAGGTACATGACAGCCGCCTGAACCGTCGCGACCTGCTGGGTCAGACCGAACAGCGCCGAGTTGGCCAGCTGGAGCACCTTGGCGCTCAGGGCCACGTCGCGCTCCACCACGGCCGAGATGTGGCTCGGCTGCCAGTTCGGATCGCTGAGGACCTGGTTGAGCGCCATGTAGACCCCAGGGCGAGACGGCAGCGCTGCGACGGCCATCGTCTTGCGGTACGCCTCGGCGTGGCCGGTCAGCTCGTGGAGGTCGCAGGAGCGGCGGATGGCCGTCTCCAGCTCGGCGATGTCGTACGGCTTGGCCAGCATCCGGTGGGCGACGATCGCCGCGACGCTTGGGCGCTGCGAGCGGGCCGCCTCCGAGAGGATCATGCGGATGGTGGTTGGATGCTGGTCCCGCACCCGGGTCAGCAGCGTCACCCCATCCATCTCCGCAAGCTGCTCATCCGCGACGACGACGTCGGCTGAGTCACTCGCCAGCGCGTCGAGCGCGGCCTCCCCGCTGGACGCGAATTCGATCTGCCACCGTGGACCAGCCGCGGTCATCGTGTCCCTCAGCTGCTCGTAGCCCTCGGAGGCGAGGTCGACGAAGAGGACTCGTCTCGTGGCCGGAACGCTGGATGTGCGTAGGGCGGCTTCGCCCAGGACATCTCCATCGCGCTCGGCTGCGAGACTCATCGTGGTGGCTATATCGTCCCGCCGCGTCGCTCACTTGAGTCCGCCGAACGGGGAAAACCCGCACCGTGCGGTCACGTACGCAGCGTACGGTCCCCGGCGCACTCCGGGGTCCCGTCGCGCGGGTCGACCGCCAAGGAGAACCACACGGTCTTACCGGCCGGCACCTCGGGCTCGATGCCCCACTCATCCGACAGCATGTCCACGATCTGGAGTCCGCGGCCGCTTGGGTCGTTCGGCCCGGGAGAGCGCATCATCGGGACGCCGCTGCCAGAGTCGGTGACCTCAATGCGAATCTCGCGCTGGAGCCTCGAGATCGTCACGTAGAAGCTCATCCGCTCATGCCGGATGCAGTTGGTGGCCAGCTCGGAGACCATCAGCTCGATCGTCTCGAGCGCGTCGGCGGGCAGCCCGGCCAGCGCGTCGGTGGCGAATCGCCGCGCGGCGTGGACGGACTGCGGGATCGCCGGGAAGGTGCGCATCCGCCTCATGCTGCCACCCCGAGCCTCTCCGCCAGCCCCATGGTCGAGATCACGCGGCGCAGGAGCGGCTGCGGATCACGCAGCTCAAACTCGGGCACCGCGCCGGACCAGCGCACCCACATCGCGATCGCCGAGCTGTCGGCGAAGCGCACGCTGCCGACATCCACGACCAGGCGCGGCGGGGTGGCGGCGAGGACGCGTTCCACCTCAGCCTCCAGCCGGTCGACGCTGCTCATGTCGAGCTCGCCGCTGATGCGCACCGTCGCTGACCCGTCGGGGGCGATCGTGATGTGAAACGACGCCAGGGGGCCGGGCACGGGACCTATGTTCTCCACCGGACCCCCAGGATTGCGATGTCGTCCTCACCTCGGCCGCCCGGGACGGCCGCCACGAGCCTGTCGAGCAGCTCCGGCAGCTCGACCTCGTCGCCCGCCGCCTCCGTGCGCGCCCGCTCCAGCCCTTCGTCGATGCTCTCCCCTCGCCGCTCGACGAGACCGTCCGTGAAGGCCACGATCGTCCCGGTCTCCGGGAGCGGAATCCGGCGCGCGTCGTACGCCGCTCCGGACTCCACGCCGATGGGGAGACCCAGCTCCCCCTCCACGTACCGGCTGACGCCGCCGTCGATGAGCAACGGCGGCAGATGGCCGGCGCTCGTGACGCTGATCGTCCGCTGCTCGGTATCGACGAGCACGCAGAGGATCGTCGTCAGCTGCCCGGTGTCGGCGACGCTGACGAGGCGCGAGAGCTTCGTGAGGATTGCCGGAGGAGCGTCTCCCTGAGCGGCGTATGCGCGGATCGCGTAGCGCAGCGCGGCCATCGTCGTCGCCGCGTGCAGGCCCCGCCCGGAGACGTCGCCGACAACGAGCAGCAGCCTCCGCTCGTCGAGCTCAATGACGTCGTACCAGTCGCCACCGACGTCGACGCCGAGCTCGCCGGCGACGTAGCGCGCGCTGGCCTGGAGCTGGGGCCCCTGCGGCAGGACGTCGGGCAGCAGCGCGTGCTGCAGGGTCTGGGCGATCGTGCGCTGCTCGGCATACAGGCGGCGATTCTCGGTGGCGCTGACCTCGAGCCTCTGCGCCAGCTCCTCGGCCGCGCGCCGCCGCTGGGTCAGACGGAGCGTCATCAGCGTGGCCGCAGCGGTCAGGAGCGCGCCGAGTACGGCGATGATCCAGGGCAGGTTCTTCGGAAGCGACCCGGCGAGGGCGACGCGTGACGACATCACCAAGGTCAGCGAGTTGTCGCCGAAGGGGACCGTGACGGACGCGGTCGGACCCGGCAGTGGGAGATGGGCGACGTTCGTGGTCAGCAGATCCTGCGGGCGTCGCGTGCTGCCGAGAAACAGCGCGTCGTTGAGCCCGGTAAATGCCGACCGCTTCTGGATGCGCGCGTGGCGGGCCGGCGGCAGCTCCGTCTCGGCGTAGACGATGAAGCGCCCGGCCGCGTACGCGTACCCCAACCGTGGTTCCGGCGGACCGAGCTGGCCGATCACCCCGAGCTTGCCGTTCGCCGAGGTCCGCGCCAGGAACGCAGAGGCCTCGGAGGCCGACACGGCGAGTCGCGGCGCCGTACCGACGACCGTCAGCGGGCCGCTGCGCAGGTGGTGGACTTGCCAGAGCGAGATCGACCGGAACTGGGGACTCGCGCCCCCCAGGCTTGGGCTGACGAACCGGTCGAACTTCGCGACGTTGCCATTGGTGGCGTCGGCCAGCTCGGCGGCGGAGGCGAGGTTGCTCTGGAGGCCCGGGAGGGCGGTCGTCAGGATGGCCCCGGCGTCGCTGACCCGGAGCCGAAGCAGCCGGTTCTCGTTGCTCGTGTACTGCGACTGGGAGACGAGCACCAGCGCGAGCGTCACCAGCAGGCCGACGAGCAGCGTCAGCGCCGGAAGCCCGAGCGTCCGGCGGCGGTTGCCCGGCTCCGCCGGACGAGGCGGCCCCCCGGAGGGTTCGAACGCGGGCGCGTCGGCGGCCTCCAGTCGTTCAGAAGCGACTGAACTCACCATCCGGCTCTCAGCTCAGTTGTGTTCGGCGCATCGTAGGAGACGCCTTCCCGCGCGGGAGAAGTCTGCCATATGACAGATCCAGCTGCGACGGACATACCTCTCATTTCCGGTGGATCAGGAGCACATCCGCGGCATAAGGTTCCGCGTCGCCCGGTCCGTCCCTTCCCGTCGGCCCGGATGACCGCGTTCCTGCTAGAGAAGGCGGCGCCGGCGTCAGGCCGCGGGGAGACTGATACGGACGACGACGCGAGCCGGCCTCGTCGGCGGGCTGAGCGAGAGGAACTCCCGCACCGGCCCCCGATGCTCACAGAACGGGCACAGCAGCTCCTCGGTCAGCGTCAATCCGCGTTCGCCCGCCGCCACCGGTGCGTCACAGTGCGAGCAGGCCAGCGTTCCGGAGCAGACGTGCCCGGAGCGCGTGGACCGCCGCTCCTCCACCTGAAGCTCGCCGGCCTTCGCCGGCGGGGCCGGCCGCCCCCGGCCGAGGCGATCTGCGCGCAGGAAGCTCACGCCGCAGAGTCTAGGATGCGCCCGTCCGACTCAGACCGGGCCCACCTGCCAGAGGTCGTCGAGGTCGTGAGGCCCATCGATCCACCTCTGGGCGTCCTGCCGACCGAGCCGGACGAGTGCCTTGGCGAACTCCGGGACGAACAGGAGGAAGCTGAGGAGCTCTGCGTGCTGGACATCGAGGTCGCCGGCGGTCAGGCGGGTGAGCAGCGAGATGTCCAGCGAGCGCATCGCGTGCAGCGGGCCGCCGTAGTGCTCGCGAATGACGTCGAGAGCTCGCTGGCCGATCGAGTTCTCTCCGGCGGGGGCGACCGCGATGTACGGAATCTCGCGCGGATCAGCGCCCGCGCCCCCGGAGCCGACGAGACCGTTGATCTTCGCCACGGTGTGGACGTCGGCGACCAACTGGTCCCCCAGCAGCGAGAGCAGGATCTGGCCGGCGGCCGCGAACACATCCGGCTGCTGCTCCCCTGCCAGCCGAGCCGGTCCGGGCGTCAGTGGGTTGAGCGCCACCACGACCACCCGCCGGGCCCCGAGTGCGAGCGCAGGCTTGATCGGCGTGTTCAGGCGTGTCCCGCCGTCGTAGTACCAGCCGCGGGCGGACTCGGGGTCCTCGACGTGAACGGCGGGGAAGGCCCCGGGAATCGAGGCCGAGGCGAGCACGTGGTCCTCCGCCAACGGGGTCGCGACGTAGTCGATGCCGCGTCTCGGATCCGGCGGGGGCGACGGGAGCCCCGTGTGAAAGACGACGGAGCGCGCCGTCAGTGCTGACGTGGCCACCACTCCCGCGGCGTCGAGCCGACCGTCCGCGACGTTGCGCTTGATCTGGTCGAAGTCGACCCGCTCGTGAACGGTCTTTCGGAGAGGCTGCGGGTCCAGCACCGAGTCGATGCGCATCTCAGGGACGTTCAAGACCTCGCCGGCATATTCGAACAGCCGCCGCACCGACGCGAGCGAGATCACGCTACGGGCGACGCTGTGCCAGTTCGTCGCCTCCCAGGTCTCCACCGCCCGCGCGCTCAGGTCGGCCATCGGCCGGTGGACGTTGGCCGCGATGAAGGCGGCGTTGAGGGCGCCGACGCTCGTGCCGATCACGATCCGGGGAAGTTCGCCGCGCTGCTCGAGGACGGGCAGCAGCACGGACAGGGCGCCGGCCTCGTAGGCTCCCCGCGCCCCACCCCCGGCCAGAATCAGAGCGACCGGTGAAGCGCTGTCGCGGTCCTCCATCGAGAGCGGAGACTACGCCTAAGACCCCACCCAGTTCAACGCCGCGCGGATCCGGTCTGGGCGATGGGACCGGTAACGACGGGCAACGACGGGGGCGTCAGCGGCCACCGGGACGCTCCGGGTGGTCCGTGGGCCGTGCATCATGCGCCAACTCCGGGCACGGCCGGACGATTTGGCACCAGGCGCAGGCTCAGCCCCCCGTTTGCGCCCGATCAGCCGCGACGATCCTCATTTGGCGCCTGACGCACGCCACAATCCGGTGCGACAAGAGCAAATCGGCCACCCGCGCCCTCCCACGG
Organism: Solirubrobacteraceae bacterium; assembly: GCA_035551695.1. Classification (GTDB taxonomy): domain Bacteria; phylum Actinomycetota; class Thermoleophilia; order Solirubrobacterales; family Solirubrobacteraceae; genus Palsa-465. Next base: position 28,196 of record DASZMU010000030.1, on the reverse strand, counting down.
GCGTTTCCCCACGCCGGGGCGATCCTGCGCCCCGACGTCCTGGCCAGACAGCGCGGCGTGGCGGCGGCGGTCGCGCTACCACCCCACTCCCCCTCACCGATTCTGCCCGTTCCGCAGGTCTGGCGGGCCGGCGACGCCCCGTCCACGGGCCCTCTTCGTGCCTGGCCGCTCCTTTGGCAACGTTCTGGAAACGTCTCGCCAACGGCGCAATGACAATTTCCGGAGCGTGGTCACCTCAAGCGCGGACCAATGCCGGGCCGGCGGGAAGGACCGCAGTGCCAGCCGCAGGTTGACCGAGGACATGACGAACCCAGTCGATGAAGAGCACAGCAGGATCGCGTACTGCGAGTGCGGGGCGCAACTCGCCGGCGATCGTGTGGGGCAGCTCTTCGACGCGGCACAGGCACATCTGGCACACCACCATCCTGAGCTCCTGGGGGCGCTGGAGCTCGAGACGGTGCGTCAGATGAGCGAGGAGGTACCAGGGGGCGATTGACACCTGAGGCGGGCGGCGCGAGAACCGTCGCCCGCCGACGTGTCGACCAACACTGCGCCGAGGGGGAGCAGCCCGCGTCGCCCGTCGCTGGCCCGCAAGTCGTGTTTGGAGATCACGACGTCAGGGCGAGCGACGGGCCGCGCGAGAGGGTCCCGGCTCGACGAGTCCAGGCCGAGCGGCGTTAGCTGCCGGCCAGGGTCAGCGCCGTCCACAGCCCGTATATCGCCAGGCCGCCGGCGATCAGGCTCAGCGTCCACGCCGGCAGCAGTCGCCGTCCCGTGCCACGGGCAAACCGCGGGTAGACGGCGAACACGACCAGCTGACTGAGCCACAGCGCGACCAGCGAGGGCCGCGCAAGCGTGGTGTAGACGCCCTGAGGGTCGATCAGGACCAGCGGCGCCGCCGCCACGAACGCGGCGCCGAGGGCAACCGTGATGGCGGAGATCCGCCACGAGCTGACCGCGTGCAGCAGCCGGGTCAGCGCCAGGTACTCGCAGAGCATCACCCCGGCGATGCTGACGGCGACGCCGACGCCGACCGCTTCGGCCAGGCCGTGACCTGCGAACTGCGCGACGACGCTGACGCCCGGCACGTCGGTTCCCGTCAGTCCCGGCGCCGCCGCCAGCGGCGCCACTGCCGCGACCACCACCAGAACGGTGACGGCGTACGCGCCGATCAGTCCCCGGCGGATCGTTCTGACCGGTGTCCTCAACTCGCCGCCGAGGAACAGCGGCAGGCTCCCGCAGACGTAGAGCAGCGATGTCTGGGCGGTCGCTTTGGCGAGAGGCGCTACCGGGGCGCTCGGCACGAAGCTGGAGACGGGCGTGGCGAGGTTCGCCAGGGTCACGCCGTCCAGCACGCCTGCCAGCGCCACCTGGCCAACCGCCATCAGGGCCAGGACGGCCAGCGTCACCCCCCGCCCCGCGATCATCACGCCCACCAGCGCGACGGGAATCGCCAGCGCCAGCAGCGTCTCGTACCGCCGCACACCCGGGACGACCGCCGGCAGCAGGTCGTAGACGATCTGCACCGTCGTGTAGATCACGTAGAGGACGTAGCTGACGATCCACAGCGCGGCCTGGACCAGCGCGACGCGCCGCCCGGCGGCCGCCTCGACGAAGGCGAACAGGCCGCCTGAGCTCGCCACCTCCCGCGAGTAGCGCAGCCAGATCAACAACGGCGCCACGAAGACGACGGCGGCCGCCACCGTTGCCAGCCCGGCCGAGGCAGACGCGTCAGAGACCGCGGCGGGGGCGGCGAGCGCCGCCAGCGCCAGCGGCCCGCCGAACGACGCGACGGCGACGACGCCGAATCCCCACAGGCCAATGCCGGACCGCGGCGGCCGAGCAGCGGCGGACCCGGGTCCCGGCGCCGCCGCCACCGCAGACCCGGACGGCGGCGGCGGCGCAACCTGGGACCCGGAGCCCGGCGCGCCGCCCGCTTCGGCGACCACATCGGCGCCCACGTGGGCAGAGCGGATCGGCACTGGGCTTCAGCTGATCAGGCGACGCGCCAGATCAACCCCAGCCGCCGCCTGACGAGCTGGTGGAAGACCCGGCCGGGGCGGCGCTCGACGAACCACCGGAGGTGATCGCGTTGCCGGCGGGCGTCACCAGCCACCACTTCGCGCCGAAGGTGTTGCTGCCCTGACCCTTGGTTGTCCTCGCACCCGTGTCGCTCGCGAAGTAGTACAGGGGGTGCCCGTTGTAGATGACCTGCTTCGTCCCGTCCGAGCGCGTGATCGTGCCAAGCGCGGCCGCCTTGACGCCACCGGATCCTCTCGGAGCGGCCTTGCTTGTCAGCGGCGGCCAGATGCTGGCGCACGCGCCGGAGCAACTCGACTTCCCGTTGCTGTCGGCCACCCACAGATACAGCGCTCGGCCCGCCGCGTCGGTCAGGTACGTGCCGGCTGATCCGCTCGCGGTCTTGATCGAGGTACCGGTCGCCGCCGCGTTCGACGTCGTCGAGGCGCCGGAGGCCGTAGAGCTCGCGGAGGCGGCGGCTGGCGAGGTTGTCGCCGAGCTCGAGCCGGTGCTGCTGCTCCCGCATCCGGCCGCGATCAACGCCACACCGAGGACCGCCGCGGCAGTCACTGCTGGGATCTTCGCTTTCGTCACGACGGTCATTCGTGTGCTCCAGTTTCCGAGGATTTCTGTGACCCGTCCCCTCGGATGGGTCATCAACGAAGACCCCGGGGCGCCCTCGTTCCTTCCCACGGATCGGAAAGATCGACCTCCGGCGCCGCTCACCGCACGGTGCCGCTCCGGGGCTAGTCCGGAGGTGTCGTACGGACGTACGCGTCCAGGCCGGCGCGGGGGACACCGCGCTCCATCACGACGCACGACGGCGGAAACTCGCAGGAGAAGTGCACGCCCTCGTCCAGCGCTCGGTCGAGAAAGGACGGCAGATGCGCCATCGCGCCGCCCGGCAGGTCGTGGAGGACGAGAACGGCGTGGTCGGTCTGGCGGCAGCCGTCGAGCGCATCATCGACCCAGTCGTCCGGTCGCTCCCAGTCCCGCGGAACCACGTTCCAGAGGATCACGGTGAAGCGCTCGTCGATCAGGAGGTCCCGCGCTGCGGGACTCAACAGATGGTCGCCGAGCGCGCCCCCACCGCCGACGGGGCGAAACAGCCGCTCTGTGACGAAGCCGTCGAGGAGTGCCTGGGTGCGGACGATCTCCGCTCGCGAGGCCTCAGGATCGAGCAGCCCCAGGGGCTCGCCATGGTGGTAGCTGTGGTTGCCCACACGATGGCCCTCGCGCAGGGCGCGACGGGCGCACCAAAGGCACTTGCCGTGCTCGAGCTTGCTGCCGATGACGAAGAACGTGGCGCGAACGTCGTACGCGGCCAGCGTGTCCAGGACGAAGTCGGTGACGCCCGGCTCCGGGCCGTTGTCGAAGGTGAGGCTGATGTGGGTGCGCGGAACTCGCCGAATATGGGCGGTACTGGGCTCGAACCAGTGACCTCCTGCTTGTAAGGCAGGCGCTCTACCAGCTGAGCTAACCGCCCGGGGCGCCCGATGGTACCGGCGGCGATCTCGCACCTAGTACCGTCCTGATGATGCGAGATTTTGGTTTCGACCCCCAGCGGGCGCTGGACCAGGTCAGGCGGCTGGCCGCCGATGCCCCGGCGCAGCTCGCCGACGGGTTTGGACGGCTCGTGCGCGACGTGCCGCCGGAGCGACTCGAGCAGCTCATGCGCTCGCCGGCCCGGCGGCCGGTGCTCGACGGCATCTTCTGGCAGATACCCAAGCAGCTCGACGCCAAGCGAGCCGTGGGGGTGCGCACCACTGTCCGGTGGTGCATCACCGGACGCTCCGACGGCCGCGTCGACGCATACGACCTGCAGGTCGAGAACGGCGCAGCTCACACAACCCGCGACGCGACCGGCGGCGATCCCCGGCTGACGATCACCATGGACGGGGTTGAGTTCCTCCGCATCGTCAGCGGCAACTCCGATCCGATGTCGGCGTACTTCAAGGGTCGCATCCAGCTTGCGGGAGACATCACGGTGGCAGCCCAGCTGGCTCAGTTGTTCAAGATGCCCGGCGCTCAGCAGCCCCCGGGCCGCAACGGCGGCGGGGAGCTCGACGACCCGCCGCCCGGACAGCCGTAGGCGCGAGCAGGCAGGGACCGCCCGGCGGCCGTCCGCCTTATCCTGGGATCGGTGGAGGCGCGGGCATCGATCGAGCTGCGGGGGGTGGTCAAGCGCTTCGGCGAGATCGTCGCCGTCGCCGGGCTGGACCTGAGCGTCGCCCCCGGCATCTGCTTCGGCCTGCTGGGCCCGAACGGGGCCGGCAAGTCGACGACGATGCGAATGCTCACGGCTCAGACCCTGGCGGACGAGGGGACGATCGAGGTGCTCGGCTTCCGGCTCCCGGATGAGTCCAAGCAGGCACGCATGGGGATGGGGGTGGTGCCACAGCAGGACAATCTCGACGTCGAGCTCACGTGCCGGCAGATCCTCGATGTGTTCGCCCGGCTGTATCGCGTGCCGCGCAGCCAGCGGAGCGCCGCCGTCGACCGGGCGCTGCAGATCGCCAACCTCCAGAACCGGGCGGACACGATCGTCCGTGAGCTCTCCGGCGGAATGCGCCGCCGGCTGCTGGTCGCGCGGGGCCTCATCCACCGCCCGCGGCTGGTGCTGCTCGACGAGCCAACAGTGGGACTCGACCCCCAGGTGCGCCAGGAGCTGTGGGCGCTGATCGATCAGCTCCGGGGCGAGGGCGTGACCGTGCTGATGTCCACGCATTACATCGAGGAGGCCGAGCGGCTCGCCGACACGGTTGCCGTGATGTCCGGCGGGCGGATCATCGCTCAGGGGACACCGGCGCAGCTCGTTGCGGCCCACGCCGGGCACGAGGTGCTCGAGGTCTACGGCCCCCCGGCCGATCTTGCCGATCTGGAGTCGCTGGCCATGCAGCGCGGCTGGCGGCACCGTCGCAGCGGGCCGGCGGTGGCACTGCTCGAGGCCGAGCTGCTCAACGGTGAGGCACCGAACGGGGTCCGCCGTCCGGCCAACCTCGAGGACGCCTTCGTCGCGCTGACCGGTCAGGAGATCGAATGAGCACGATGGAGCAGGCCGCGGAGACCGCGCCGGCGGCGCCCGCCCGGGTGCGCCGGCTCGAGCCGGCGGCGCTCGCCGGCGTCATGACCCGCGACGTCGTGCTCTTCCGCCGCTACTGGAAGGCGACGACGTTCTCCTCGATCGTCCAGCCGACCATCTACCTCCTGGCGTTTGGCCTGGGCTTTGGTTCGCTGGTCTCGCACGTCGGCCATGTCAAATACGTGCAGTACGTCGCCACCGGGGTGGTCGCAACCGCCGTGCTGTTCTCCTCCGCATTCCCGGGGATGTTCAACACGTTCATCCGCTGGCAGTTCCAGCGAACCTACGACGCTCTGCTGGCGGCGCCCGTCGACGTGGAGGAGCTGGTGACGGCCGAGATTCTGTGGATCTCGATCCGGGCCGGCGTCTACGGAATCGCCCCGCTGCTGGTCGGTTTGGCGTTCGGCCTCACGCCGGAGCCGGGCATGCTGCTCGTCGTGCCGATCGGCGTCGTCACCGGTTTCGGCTTCGCCGCGTTTGGCGTCCTGATCGCCGCTGTCGCGAAAACGATCGACAACTTCAACTACGTGACCAGCGCGGTGCTGACGCCGATGTTCCTGGTCGCCGGCACGTTCTTCCCCATCTCCAGCCTGCCGGCGGCGCTGCGTGAAATCGCCCGCTTCAACCCCCTGTATCACTGCGTCGCGCTCGTCCGCGACGTGTCACTGGGTACCTACTCCGTCGCCGATCTCGGCCATGCCGCGTGGCTTCTCGGCTTCGCGCTCGTCCTCTGGCGTCTGGCCGTCTGGCGGTTGCAGGCCCGGCTGATCGATTAGCCGGGGCGATGATGGGTGACCCGGTGCGCAATGGGCGGCCGAGCCGACGCACTCCTCCGGATACGGGCAACCTCCGCGGCTCCCGGAGGCTCGTCAGCAGGTGGACGAATATGCCGACACGCCCGGCCCGGTGCGGGGATCGTCGACGACGCCGCCGCCCGTCGGTCGCAGCACCGCCCCCAGGTGAACGACGTACCACAGGCCCCGCCACGAGATCATCGAGGCGATGCCAAAGGAGCGGACCTCCCCATCGCTGCGGTAGACGACGCGGGCGTTGGGCACCTCGTAGTACCCGGCGGTGTTGGAGCAGACTCCCGGCGGGACCCAGTGGGCATACGCGGCGGGGACCTGAACGCTGACGAGCCGCGCAGCGTCCGGATGGGGCGCCAGGAGCAGGTGGGCGGCGGCGACGTCCAGCTGGTAATCGGCGACGAGGCGCCCCTGCCAATCGCCGGTCGGATCGGCGATCCCCTTCAGCCGCGCGTAGGCGGCTTCCGGGAAGAAGGCCGGTAACGCGGCTCGGACCGAGTTGTTGCGGATACCCCGCCACAGGGCGGCCATCTCGGCATCGAAGGCGTGGGTGTGGGCCGTGGGGAGGGCCGATGTCTGCGGCAGGGTTCCCGGCGCGGGGGCCGGACGGTGTCGCCCGTGGGGCGGCCGTTTGGCCGTGACGGGCAGGCGACGGTGAGCGACGAACGCTCCGCGAATCCGGCCCGCCGAGCGGGAGGACGTCGCCGAGGTGCTCGTCGTGACCGTCGGCGCCCCTGTCCGCGTGACGGTGGTGCTGGCCGTACCCGCGCACCCGGCGATCAGCCCGGCGCATAGGAGCGCTACTCCCGGCGGACCGACCCCTCCGCGCACAACCACGCAACGCAGGTTGCCATGTTCCGGCCCCAGGGGCCACGCTCGCCCCGGGTGAGCGCGTGATCCTCGTCGCTCCGCCGGCTGGCCGTGCGGAGAGCGAACATACGTTTGTACCATCCCAGGGGGAACGGTGTACTTGGTTGCGACACTGACGAATACGGCAAGGGAGACTTTCACGATGGCAACGGAAACCAAGACTCAGCGAGAGGCCGCCGGGAACAAGGCGGCCGCGACCCGCAAGCGCACCGCAGCCAAGCGCAGCGCCAGCCGCACGAAGGCGTCGGCGACGCAGACGCGCAATGCGGCCGGCGGCACCGCCCGCGCTGCCCGCACGACCGCCGGCCAGGCGAGCCGCACCGCCAACCGGCGCGTCGACGCAGCCGCGTCGAACTTCGAGGCGCTGGTTCGCCAGGCCGAGCGCGCGATGGTGCTGATCCCCGTGGGCGCGGCGCTGGAGGCCCGCGACGCGGCCGTCAGCACGGTGCGGACGTACACGCGGCGGCGCTCCGCCAGGCGCGAGTTCAACCGCTTCGAGCGGCGCGGCGAGCAGGCTCTCAAGCGCCGGTAGCCGTGAGGCTGGGGGGCGGCGTGCGGAGCGCATTCCGCCCTCCGGTCACAGCGCTCCCCGCGACATCGGTCCGGGGAGGGGGCGCTGACAGCGCTTGACCGTGGGGATCTCGGTCAGGCGACTGCAGAGCGCGTGGCGGCCGACCCACCGGCGCGTCAGTTCGGCCGACGGACCGCCCGCGACAGTCCGAACGGAGCGAGATCGATCTCGCTGACGCCGCCGATGACCCACTGCGCGATCGCCTCGCCGATCGCCGGTGAGTGCTTGAACCCGTGTCCGGAGCACGGGGACACGATCAGGACGGCGTCGTGATCAGGATGCCGGTCGATGACGAAGCGGCTGCCATACGTGCTGGTGTACAGACACGACACGGTTCGCACCGGCCCGGGCCCCAACCACGGCAGCCGGGAGGCGATGTACTGCCGGTACATCTCGTTGCTCTCGCTCGGGCTCGCCGGATGCTGACGCCCATCCGGAGTCGTGGTCTGCCCGTAGACCTCGGTCGCCACCTTCACGCCGCCGTCGCGACCGTCGATCGCCGGAAACCCGTAGAACCCCAGCAGGTGCTCGATGCCGTTTCGGTCACCGCCGAATTCCCAGACGAAGACGGGCATGTCACGCAGCTGGTCATATCCCTTGAGGATCGGAAACCAGGAAAGGAGTTGCCTGTGCACGGCGAAGACCGCGCGCCCTTCCGGAAACAACTCGTTGATCCAGGGCCCGGCGCAGATGACCAGCTGATCGGCCTCGTACACCTGGGCGTCGGTGCACACGCGGACGCCCGCGGCTGACGCCGTCCACCGCTCCACGCGCTCACGCAACCGGACCGTGGCGCCATGCCGGCGGGCGAGGGTCAGCTGGGCGTGCACCGCGCGCTCCGGGCGCAGGTACCCGGACCCGAGCTCGAAGTAGCCCTCCGTCGTCTCGTCGGCGGCGAACATGGGGAAGCGCTCCGCCACCGCGGCCGGCGACAGGGTCTCGTGGGCGATGCCGTATCGCCGTGCCAGAGCGCGCGTCTGGCTGAGGAATGGATTGGCGGCATCACCGAGGACAAGCCCGCCGGGCTGCGTCAGCAGCGGCACGCCGGCCAGCCCCTCGATCTCGCGCCAGAGCTCGTGCGACCGGCGAACGAGCGGAACGTACTCCGGCCCCTCGCCCACCGCCAAACGCGTCATCCGGGTATCGCCGTGCGTGGAGCCGTACGCATGTGGCGGCTCGTATTGGTCGATGCCGATCACGCTGGCTCCGCGCGTCGCCAGCTGAAAGCAGGCGGCACTGCCCATTGCGCCCAGGCCGATGACGATGACGTCCGCTCTGCGATAACCGCTCACACCGGGATCCTGCCTGACGGGAAGGTGGGACGGACCGGCGCCCGTTAGGAGCGAGTGAGCGTGACCGCCAGTCCCGGCCCCCGGGCCAGCGTCTGGTAGACGACGCAGTAGCGCTCTGTCAGTCTCTGCAACGCGTCGAGTTGCTCGGCGCCCGCATCGGTGTCCAGGTCAAATGCGAGGCGGATGTCGCGGAATCCGACCGGCGCCTCGCGGTCCACGCCGAGCGTCCCCCGAAAGTCCAGATCTCCCTCCGCCCGCACGCGCCCTGACCTGATCTCGATCTCCAGGGAAGTGGCCACCGCCTGGAGCGTGACCCCGGCGCATGCGACGAGAGCCTCGAGCAACATGTCGCCGGAGCACAACAGCGAGCCGTCTCCACCGGTCGCCGGGTGCAGACCCGCCTCCGCGAGAGCCCTCCCCGTGGCGACCGAGCACGAGATGCCGTCGCCCAGCGTTCCGGCCGCCGACAGGGTCACGAGGGCCGCGTCCGGATCGTCTCGGTAGTGCTCCTTGAGCGGCGCCTGCAACGCCTGCAGCTCGTCCCGGTCCACGGTCAGCTCCACCGAGCGGCAGCGGCCGCAATCGCCTGTCGCGCATCCTCGGCAAGGCGCCGGGTGATCTCCTCCGCCGTCAGCCCCGTCGCCAGCTGATGTGCCTGGCCGGCCCACAGGTTGATGAGGTCCGGATCGCCGGCCCTGCGCCCCGCGGCGCGCAGCGGAGACGTGAGGTGATTGATCTCCGGATACGCCTGCGGTGCCGATGCGCCGTGCTCAGCGTGGAACCGATTGGCGAGACCGCGTGCCAGGCGTCCGCTGAAAGCCCGCGTCAGGACGGTGGGGGTGTCGGTTGCGGTGGCCGCCCGTTGCGCCGCCGATGTGCCGGCGTCGGCGCTTCTAACGAACGCGGTTCCGATCTGTCCGGCGCTCGCGCCGGCGACGAGGACGGCCCCCAGCGCCGCTCCGGTCATGATCGAGCCGGCCGCGATCAGCGACAAGTCGACGGCCTCACGCACCAGCTGCAGCGCAGCGAGCAGGGTCAGGTCGGATTGCGTCTCGTCGTCGACGAACACGCCTCGGTGGCCGCCGGCCTCGACGCCCTGGACGATCAGCGCGTCGGCGCCCGCGGCGACCGCTTGGTGCGCCTCCGCCGGCGACGTGACCGTGATCCACACCTCCGACCCTACGGCACGGAGCGCTTCGACAGCGGCCCGGGGAGGCAGCCCGAAGGTGAACGAGACGACTGCGGCCGGCCGCTCGATCAGCGCCGCGACCTTCTCCTCAAACGAATCGTCGTCGAACCGGGGCTCCCCCAGGGCAACGCCGGCGTGCCGCGCCTCACCATCGATTCGCGCGGCGTAGTCCTGCACCACCTGGGCATCGGCGGGCGCGCCTCCGCCGACGAACAGGTTGACGCCGAAGTTGCGATCGCTCAACGTCCTCAGCTGGTCGATCTCCTGGCGCATCCGTTCCGGGGTGAGGTATCCGGCCGCCATGAATCCGAGGCCGCCCGCGCGGTTGACGCCGGCGGCCAGTGCCGGGGTCGACGGACCGCCGGCCATCGGTGCCTGCACGATGGGGACGCTCAGGCCGGCGAGGATCGCGCTTGTGGATGGCGGTGATGGCACCCCGCATATCGTGTCAAACCGCTTGAGCCTCTTGGGAGAGGCTCCGCAGGGACGCTGGGCGCCTAGCATCGCGGGGGAATGGACGCCGCCCTCAATCCCGCGCTTTCCGAGGCTCGATTCTGTCCCAGGTGCGGCCGCCCGGCGGAGATCGACTTCCCGCGGCGGATCACGTGCTCGCACTGCGGCTACGCCGCCTACTACAACCCCAAGCCCGTGGCCGCCGCCATCCCCGTCGACGATTTGGGGCGGGTGATCCTCCTGCGCCGGGGCTTTGACCCGGGACAGGGTCTGTGGACCTTCCCGGGCGGGTTCGTCGATCTCGGCGAGTCGGTGCCGGATGCGGCGCGCCGGGAGACCGACGAGGAGCTCGGCATCGCGATCGAGCTGGGACCGCTTGTCGGCGTCTATTCGCGGTCCGAGGACCGCGTCGTGTTGATCGTCTACCGCGCATCGGCGCTGGGGCCGCCCCGGACGACGCCAGAGGCGATCGAGGTCCGTGCGTTTGCGCCGAGTGAGATCCCGTGGGACGAGCTCGCCTTCTGGTCGACGGAGGTCGCGCTGCGTGACGTGCTGTCGGAACGAGGCTAGTGGCGTATCTTTCCCGGCGGTGCCCTTCTTCGGACACAAGACGCGGCATGAGCGGGAGTGGGAGGAGGTACGGGGCTCCGCTCAGGACGACCTCGTGGCGCTCGGCGAGGACATCCGCACCCTCGACGTCGACATCCAGATGCCCGGGGTCTCAGACGACGCCAAGCAGCGCTACGAGCAGGCGCTTCAGGCCTACCAGCGGGCAAGCGAGATCTTCGACCGGGCGAAGCGACCGGAGGATCTGGCCCCGGTGAGCGAGACGCTCGAGGAGGGCCGGTACGCGATGGCATACACCAAGGCGCTGCTGGAGGGACGGCCGCCGCCAGAGCGACGGCCCCCGTGCTTCTTCGATCCCCGGCACGGGCCGTCGACGGAGGACGTGCAATGGGCGCCACCGGGCGGATCCCCGCGACCGGTTCCTGCCTGCGCCGCCGACTCCGTGCGGATCAGGGAGGGGTTTCAGCCACACGGGCGCCAGGTATCGGTCAACGGGCGCCCAACCGAGTATTGGAACGCCCCGCGCCACTACGGCCCCTGGGCGGGCGGCTACTTCAACGGGTTCGGCGGCGGCGGTCTCATGTCCGCGCTTCTGATGGGCTCCGCCCTCGGCGCCGGGCTCGGCCTCGGCGAAGATCTCGTCGGCGGCCTCTTCGGCGATGGTGACGGTGACGGCGGTGACGGCGGAGACGGCGGAGACGGGGGGGGCTGGGGCGACGGCGGCGGGGACGGCGGCGATTGGGGCGGGGACGGCGGCGGCGATTTCTAGTCGGCCGGCGCGACAGGCGGTCGGCGGCTCAGCTCGCTGCGTGACGTGAGCTCGCCGCCGCGACGGCATTCGACGACAAATAGGTGTTGAGCTGCCGAGCCGCCGCGTCGGCGTACCTGTGCAGGCCCTCCAACAGCCGGATCTCGGCTGCCGAGAGATCCGGGTGCCATAGATCGGCGATGAGGACGATCCGGTCCGCCTCGGTGTGGTTCCAGGCCTCATGCTCGAAGTGGTCGTCGAACACGAGGCATTCACCCTCGACCCATTGCCTGATCTCGTCAGCCACGCGGATGGCACAGTCGCCCGGCGGGACGGTGACGCCAAGATGGCATCGCAGGCGAACGTTCGTCGGTCCCCGGTGGGCGGCGATATGGGTCCCGGCGCGCATCCGGGACACGTAGATCAGACCGGCCAAGGTCCGCACCACGCCGTGCCCCTCGATCCCGGCCGTTGTCACCGGACAGGCGTTGCACAGGTCGTCGTGTCGGCGTCCTCGCTCAAAGAGGAAGGCCACGTCCCAGTCTCCGGAACGGCCGATCCGCTCGCTCTCAGGGTGAAACCGCGCCGACCCCAGCGCCAGGATCTCACTCCGGATCTCCGGGTAATGCGTCTGCAGATACCGGGCGAGCGGGAAGGTCGCCGGATCATACCACGGCCGACTGTCGAGGTCCGGGTAGGCGATCTGAGCAACTCGGCCGTCCGCGTCCGCCAACGCGTCCATGTATCGCTGGAAGCGGGTCGTCGCCGCGCTGCCCTTCGGTCGCGGATACGCTCGCCGGGCCGGCCCGGGGGGATCGCCTTCGATCGACTGCGCGGGCCGACTCCGCACCAGTGCCTCATACAGCGCCCGCGGCCCGCCGGCGGCACCGGCCGGCGGACGCCCACCCTCGGCGTGGATTTCCAGCCGCTCGGCGAGCTCGAGCCAGTCCTCGAAGCTCAACCGCTTGTCCCAGGCAACGCCCACGTCGAGCAGGCGTCGCCGGGCGCGGTGACCCCATTGCATCGCCATCGCCGCGTCGCCCTGGCGCCAGGCCAGGTATCCCTGCCAAACGCATGGCTCCGCGACGACCGGACAGACTGCCGAGGCCAGAGCGAGGCGATCTGCCGACACCTCCCCGTCGCCGATGTCGGCCACGCTCTGCCGGTAGACGCGGCGAAGCAGCGCCTCGTCCTCGTCGGTGACCGCCGCAAGACCAGCGATGAACAGAGGGAGCGTGATCGCGTCGCTGTCGATCAGCAGCTCGGCCAGCCGGCGAAGCCGACCAAGCCACAGGCCGGGCGATCCGTCGTCGGCTCGCGCCTGCTCGGCCATGTTCGCCATGTGTAGGAGGATGAGAGCGTCGAGCTCGTCGCGGTCGGCCGGCGGCTCATCGGCCGCGCCTCTCTCCCCGGCGACGGACCGCAGCGGGACATCTCGCGCCCAGCGGTGAGTTCCGGCGAAGAGGGCACGGCGCGGGGTGACGCAAAACAGGTACGCAAGGCGCTCGGCACGATGCCCGGCCAGCTCGCGGACCTCGCTGCGTCTGGCGACAGGCAGCAGCTGATCACGGTGGGCATCGGTGCCGTACACGCTGTGCAGCAGCGCCGCATCCTGGACCCAGACGGGCTGGTGCCAGCGTCTGGCGACAGCGGAGGTACCGACGAGGTGGTCAAGAAGCGACCGGCCCCCGGCGTGGCGATGCTCGGCCGCTCCCTCCGCGCGCAGGAAGGCGGCGATCCGGTCCGCGGTCCGGTCATCTGGCGCGGCGTGGTCGCGATCACGGTTCGCGCTCGCGCCCTGGCTGGAGCCCGTCATGTCCTCCTCTCACGGTCTGGAGAAGAGACAGTATCCAGGTAGGTCTGGCCCGTGCCCGGAGCGCCGTCCGAGGAGCCCCAGGGGCAGATCCAAGTCGCCGGCGGAAGCGGCGGCTACACGGCACCGCGGGCCGATCGGACGGTGCCGACTGGTCAAGAGGGCATGGAAGGAACCACAGCCTGCCGCCACTCTTTCCGAATGGATCACAGCTGCCGAGCACACGGCGATGGCCAATGACGGCGGCGTGATCGATCAATGTCACCCTGCCATGCGAACCGAGGGCCCATCGAGGAGAGCCAATGCACCGTGTCACACCGATTGGTCGGATAAGGAGACGTGCCGCCTCCGCGGCAGGCATCATTGCCGCGCTGGCGATTGCCGCTCCAGTCGGCGAGGCGAGCGCGGCCGCGCCTGCAATCCCCGCATTGCCCGCGCTTCCGGCGCTCTCGGCCTTCGGTGCTCTTCCGGCGTTCACGCCGGTACCCCTGTCGTTCGTGGGACCCGCGGTCGGCGCGGTCGCCGTCGCGATCGGCCCCACGGTCATTGGATCGGTTTTCAACGGCGGCACCACGGTCTGCACATCCACTGTGGTGTCCGCCTGCAGCACCAACGCGTCACCGTGAGGATCGGCTCGCAATGAAGGGAACCCGCGGCCCGTCGGAGCTCCGGCGGGCGGCGGGCCCCTCCCATCGATTGTCCACAAGGAGATAAACGTGCACTTTCCAAGGCTTCCGGTTGCTGCTGCGGCACTCAGTGCGTTGTGCCTCACGGCGTCCGCCGGCGTCGCAAACGCCGCCACCGCTCCCTCCATCTCACAAGCGCCGTCGGGACTGCTGACGTTCGTCCCACCGAGCGTGGGGCCGCTCAGCGTCAGCCTCGGGGCGACGATCATCGACGGACAGATGATCAGTCCAGGCTTGAACGTATCGACGACGGGAACGACACTCCCGCCGATCACGTGGACGCCCCCAAGCGCGACGACGTTCCCCATCAACGGGACGCCCGTGCACTGAGGCGCATCTCCCGTCCGCATGACGAGGAAAGCCAAGTCGTGCCCGGCAATCTGATCCTGGCAAGCGCCCAGCGACGCCGGATGGTCGACGAGGCCATGGACGCTTATGTCGACTGGCGGGAGGAGTGTCACCGCGTGTGGGAGGCGTATGAGCGCTGGCTCGACGCCGCGCGGGCGGACACCGCCTTTGCGTGCCTGGCGTACGTGGCCGCACTCGACCGCGAGGAGCGCGCCGCGGAGGTCTACGCAGAACTGATCAACCGGCTGGAGAGTGGGCTTCGCACCCTCCCGCCATCGGCGCCAGGCCGTCACCGCCGGCACTCGCGAGTCGGCCGGCGATGAGCCTCCTGGCCGGGGATGAGCAGAACGCCGGCGCCTCCGGCGAGGTCGTCGTCCTCCAACGGGACGCCTCACAGGCATCCCGCGAACCACCCTCGAGTGCAACGCGTGGTCTAAGCACCGCGCGAGCCGTACTGAGGGTTCTTTCGCTGATGGCCCAGCATCCAGAGGGCGTCACCGCTCGCCAGGTGTCACGGGAGCTGGGAAAGAGCGTCTCGACGGCGTACTACCTCCTCGCCAGCCTGCTCGAGGAAGGCTTCGCGGAGCACCCACCGGGACGGGGCTATCGGCTGCGCGGACACGCTGAAATCGAGGCCGTGGCGCCGGAGCCGTCCGCGGACAGCGCGCTCTCCGGGACCGTCCATGAGCTCTTCAACCGCACGCACAGGCGCTCGTACCTGGGGCAGGTGGAGCACGGGGCGATCGTCATCGCGGGTACCCGCGGTCGGCAGGGTATCCCAAGAGTCCCTGGACTCGAGGCGGGGATCAGCCGGAACGCCCATGCGGTTGCCCTGGGCAAGGTGGTCCTGTCGCTCTTGCCGGAGACCGGCCGCGAACGCTATATCGATCGCGGCCTTCCGAGGTACACCCAGAGCACGATCACGTCACCCGGGATTCTGCTGTCCGAACTCGCCCAGGTGCGCCGCGATGGGTTCGCCATCGATCGCGGCGAGTTCCATCGCGACTTCTGCTCCGTTGCCGCGCCGGTGTTCTGCGGCCGCGGCCGGTTCCAGGCCGTCCTGGGACTGTCGACCTCGAGCCGGACATTCGCGGCGCGGGCGCAGGATCTTGTGACAGCCGTTCGCGACGTCGCAGCAACGGCGAGCGGTGGCGGGACGGGAGGGCCGAACGTAGGGGCCGACCGAGCCATCCACGACGATCGGCGCCAGGCAGCCTGACAGACGATTGGGACGCCGGCCGGATCGTCGAACGTGACACACGGATCCTCAGCATCCACCCACGGCGCCAACTCGCGAATGCATGGCGGCGTCGCACTGGTGCAAACGCTTCGCCTCGGCGACGGCCGTGCGCTGTGCGCTCGACGGTGGCCAGGCCGTGGTGAGGAAGCCGTCGTTCTATTGCACGGAATCCTTGACTCCTCCGAGGGCTGGAGCCATTTGTGCGAAGCTCTCCCCGGCGTTCGACGGATCGCGTTTGACCTGCCCGGGTTCGGATATTCGGATCCACCCCCGCGGGGCTCGATCGCCGGCTATGCCCGCGACATCGCCGAGGGGCTCGAGATGCTTGGCGTCGATCGCATGGTCCTTGTTGGGCATTCCCTGGGGGGTGCCGTCGCAGCTGCGTTGGCGGAGATGTTTCCGCAGCGGGTCACGGCGCTCGTCCTGCTCGCCCCGGCGGGCTTTGGGCGGCTCGCCCTGGCTCAGACCGTAATGATCCCGGGCGCGTCAAAGCTCATGGAAGTCGCCCTGCCGGTGCTCCTGTCGAGCCGGCTTGCGGTGACCACGGTCTATGTGACGATGGTGACCAATGGCAAGTGTCCCGAACCGGGCCTGGTGGAGCGTGTGACGACCCGCGGGCCTTGTCTTGTCAGTGGGGTCCGGGAGGGAGCCCGGTCCTTGGCGAGGGCGGACGGCCGGGCGGACGGGCGGGCCCGTTCCGGCACGCGCCGGCGCATCGCCTACGAGGGCCCCGTCCATGCGGTGTGGGGTGAACGAGATCGGCTCGTCCCGCTCTCCCACCGACGCGGCGTGCGCGCAGCGTTCCCCCAGACGCGCATCCACGTGTGGAAGGGCATGGGTCATCATGCGGCACGCGAGCGCGCCGACGCGCTGCTGGCCGTGGTAGAGCAGGCGGTTCTCGATGGCCGTGCCCACCGGCGTCAGGTGACAGAGTCACTGCGCGACGCCGCCTGAGCGTGCCTCGTTCCTGCCGCTCGTCGTGGCCTGTCCCAAGCGCATCCATCGGTGTCATCTCGCGACCGCGCGCCGCGCGCTCGGCTCGAGCGCGCGGCGACGTGATCACATCTCTGCGTTCTCAACACTCTTACGTTGCTACATCACGGACCGGCTGGAGGGAACGGCGGGTTAGCACTCGCGTTGATACTGGACTGCACGGCCTGCGCGCCGTTCTGCCACGCGTTGAGCCCAGCCTGCCACTCGTTCATTCCGAACTGGATCCCGGCCTGATAACCGTTGAGCGCGGCCTGCGTTCCCTGTGCAAACCCGGACTGCGCCGCCTGCTCGCCATTCGCCAACGCGGAGACGGTCGCGTTGGTCTCCGATGTGACGATTGGCTTGATGATGTTCGTGGTGGCGGCCACCGGGGCAGCGAGGTTGGTGGTGGCCGGGGTGGTGGCGGCGCTGGAGACGGCCACCGGACCGGCGACTCCCAGCACGCCGAGCGACACGACTGCTGCCGCCATGCGCGTACGTACGGACATGGTGTAGTGATCCTCCTGTTGTTTGGCGACCGGGGGTTGTCGCCGGCACAACTGCCTCCGGCGCCGACTGGATTCCTCACGCCCCGGCACATTGCGTACTAGTTCAGATTGCGCCGATAACCGTCAAGGCGACCTGGCAGTTCGGACGGTTCCACCTGCCCATTGGGGACTTCCTCAACGGACTTGGGGCGACTGGTCAGCCGGACAGGTCGCGGCCCGGCACTCAGGAGCGAGCATCACACAGTTGTGAGAAAACCTGGGTTCCGCTTGTCCGCGTTGCGCTGGATGAGGTCGCTGCTCATCGGCGTCGCGGTCCTCGCAACCCTCAACACGGTCACTGCCGTACGTCACCAATCAGCGGTCGCACCGGTGACGTTGCCTGACACAGCACAACTACGGTTCGTGTCCACAGCGGACGGCCCCGGTGGCCACGGCGGGCAGGGCGGCCAGGGCGGGCAGGGCAACCCCGGCGGCGGCCAGGGCGGCCAAGGGGGGCAAGGCAACCCCGGTGGCGACCAAGGCGGGCAAGGCAACCCCGGCAACCAGGGCGGCCCGGGCGGGCAGGGCAACCCCGGCGGCGACCAGGGCGGCCAGGGCGGGCAGGGCAACCCCGGCGGCGACCAGGGCGGCCAGGGCGGGCAAGGCAACCCCGGCGGCGACCAAGGCGGGCAAGGCAATCCCGGCAACCAGGGCGGCCAGGGCGGGCAAGGCAACCCTGGCGGGCAGGGCGGGCAGGGCAACCCCGGCAACCAAGGCGACCAGGGCGGGCAAGGCAACTCAGGGCACTCCGGCAGCGGCGACAACGGCGGGGGTGGGGGGCAAGGCAACGGTGATCACCAGCCCGGTGGTGGGGGCAACCAACCCGGCGGCAGTGACCATGGCAATCCGAACCAGGGCAGCTCCGTCCCTGACGGTCAGTCAACGCCCGCCCCGCCAGTGGTGCCCGTGCCCGTGCCGGCGCCGCCTCCGGTGCCCTCCCTAGGCGGAGACGCCGCGGGTCCTCCAGTTGCCGTCGCGCCGGCGACTCCAGCACCAGCACCAACCCCGTCACGTCCGGCTTCTCACCGCACCGCGCCGGAGCCAACCGTTTCCGCACCGCGATCGGGGGCTGGCGGCACGGGCGGCCACTCCGGAACCGGCCGGGACCTGCCCCAGACGACAGGCGTCGCGGCCGCACCGACATTCACGAGGCCGGTCGGACTTTCCAGAAAAGCCGCTCGCGCGTCAGGGTCCGGCACGGGCAGCCCGTCCTCTCATCTCACCAGCCGTGCTCACCGGTCCCGCAGTCAGGCCGTAAGCACTCCGCGGACGCCTCGCGGGACACCGGCACCGCCGAGCGTGACACAACAACGCACAACCAGCGCGCACAACACGCCACGTCGGCCGCTTCACACCCAGCTCGCCTCGAGCTCACGAAAGCTGACGTGGCTTCTGGCGTTGCCGGCGATCGTGCTCCTGCTGCCGCTGCTCATCATCCCGTTCTTCGGGCGTCGGCGATACGACACCTGACCACAGCCTGATCCGGCGTGGCACCGGCGCACAGACGAGCAGCGCCCGGAGTGGTCCGAGATCGCTCACCAGCGCGCGGGCCATTCGGATCCGGGGGTGACGTGAGCCGGCGGCTGCTCCCGGCGCGAAACGTTCTCGCTCGGCCTCAGCCACGAGCGCCGCGACGCGTGGCCCAATCCGCGCCATCACCTCCTCCAGTTCCGCGAGGGTTGTCGCCGGCTCGAGCCGACCGGTGCTACGCCTTGCTACCCGCTCGAGCTGCTCCAGTGGGCCATGTGATGACCGGTGCCGACGGCGGCGCAGCAGCGCGAGCCCGGAGGCCACGGCAAGGGCGCAGAGCACGGCGGGTAGCGCCGGCGCTTCAGTTCCGGCGGACGCAGTCCTCAGCCTCAGCGGATCAAGGCCTGCGGCGATCGTCGCGGGGCTGGCTGCGGGCGTGGGGTTGAAGGTCACCCATCCCACGCCGGGGAAGTAGACCTCGATCCAGTCATGTGCATCCACATCGCGCACCACGTATTGGTCGGCTCGTGTCTGCGTCCCCGTCGCGAAACCGGCGACGACCCGCGCTGGGACGCCGACGATGCGGAGCAGGAGTGCGGCTGCCCCCGCGAACTGCTCGCAGTACCCTGCACGGGTCCGCATCAGGAAGTCGACCAGCGGTTGCGGGCTGGGCGCGGGCACGTGCGTCGTGTATCGGAAGCGGCCGCCGTAGAGGAGGTAGCGCTCGACGCGCACGACCTTGTCCCACTCAGTTCGCGTGCCCGCAACCAGCCGCCGGGCCAGCGCAACGATCCGGGCGTCGACTCCGAGCCTCGTCTGCGCCCGCGTCGTCGTCGTTCGGGCGCGGGTTGCCCTGGTCGGCCCGCGGGCACTGAGGCCAAGGGATCCGGCAACCCAATCGATAAGTTGGGCTGCTGTCAGGCCGGTGGCCGCCGGCCCCACCTGGGTGTAGGCGTACGCTCGCCGGGCTAGCGGAGCGCGGTCGGCGGCCAGTCGAGCGGCGCCCACGCTGACGGCTGAGGCGACGACGCGGTAGGTGTCGCCAGGGCGCGGCGGCGGCTCCACGCGCCACGCCTCTCCCGCGGCCCGTCCAACCGAACCCCGCCCGTTGACGCGGTCGACCCGCCCCGGAGCCACCACCAGATCCTGGTGCAGGCCGACGACACGCACCGCGATCTCGTGTCGCCGGGAGAGCGGCTCTGGCAACTGAGGGAGCGGATTAGGGGCGACTGTCCACCCGCTGCCGTCGAAGTAGTCAAGGGTCTGCATGCGCCAGAACGCGGGCTTGGCGGCGGTGATCACGAGCATCGGCGCGCCGGTGCGCCGGCCGGTCAACGGGCCATAGGTCGGTTCGGTCTCCAGGGTGGTGAACGGCGAACTCTGTGCCCCCTGTTCATGAGGACCGAACCAGCGAGTCCGCGGAGCGATCGACTGCGCGATCACGACCGACGACACCGCCGCAAGGACCCCGAGCGGGATCACGATGGCGGTGCTCGAGAACCACAGCACCCCGGCCAACAGCGCGACCGCCCCCTGCCACGCCGCATGATCAGGTCGGCTCTCTCCGACGCCCACCAGCCAGGGCGCCGCGAGCACGACGAACGCGACGAGCAGACGGCCGGTCGGGTCACCCGCCCGCGGGGCAAGCGTCGCGCCCGCCATCCACGCGGCGCCGCTCGCGAGCATCACGACGGCCAGGGCCCACGGACTGGGCGTTGACCCCCTCACCGGTCCGGCGAATTGCGCCGCGCCGGACGCGAGGCGGGCGACGGATTGCGGCCACGCGCCCAGCGCGAGCGAGCTCACAGGCGCTCCGGCCACGAGCAAGACTCCGGGCACGCACAGCACGCCGACGGCGGCGGCCACACGACGCGACAACCCGCTGACCACGAGGACGGCGGGCATCACCGCCAGCGCAACCACGCCGGCGAACCGCACCGTCGGCGCGGCAATCAGCGCCGTCCATGAGCCGGCGGTCGCGACCGCGAGGCACGCGACCGCCGCGACCGCCCGCAGCCTCACCGGGCCGGTACCTGCGCCACGACCTCTTCGACCACTTCCCCGGCGGCGTCGCCTGCTGCGCTCGCGCCAAGCTGGAGTCGATGACGAAGGACCGGGTGAACCATCGCCTGCACGTCGTCTGGCACCACGAAATCCCGTCCGCCAAGCGCTGCGTGTGCACGGGCGGCAGCGAGCAGCATCAGTCCGGCACGAGGGCTTGCGCCGACCTCGACGAGCGGGTGCCCCCGGGTGGCAACCAACAGCTCGATGAGATAGCGCAACAGCGCTTCTGAGGTGTGGACGCCGCTGACGGCCTGCTGAGCGGCCAGCAGCTCGGCAGGACTTGTAACCGGCGAAACCGTCAGCGGTCCGGCACTCAGCAGCGCCAGCTCCTGTTCAGGTGCCGGATATCCAATCGACACCCGCGCGAGGAATCGATCGAGTTGGGCCGCAGGCAGCGAGTAGGTCCCGTCGTAGCCGGAGCTGGGGTTCTGGGTAGCGATGACCATGAAGGGCAGGGGGAGCGGGAGGCTCTCGCCGTCAACCGTGACCTGGTGCTCCTGCATCGCCTCCAACAGGCCCGACTGCGTCTTGGGGGTGGCCCGGTTGAGCTCATCGACTAGTACCACGTGGGCAAACACGGGTCCCGCCTGGAACTCAAACGACCGGGTTTCCGGACGCCAGATGTTGGCGCCCACGATGTCGCTCGGCAGCAGGTCGACGGTCGCCTGCACACGGGAGAACTCCGTCTCGAGACTCCCCGCAAGGGTGCGAGCCAACTGTGTCTTCCCAACGCCGGGGTGGTCCTCCACGAGCAGATGGCCGCCCGCCAGCAGCGTCGCGAGGACGACGTCGCAAACCCCCGCAGGGAGATGCACGCCCTGACGCAGGTTGGCGCCCAGGCGGACGCCGAGGGCCGCGACGTCCTCGATGCTCAGCAGCGGCGTCGGCTCCCGAGCGGGCTCAGGATCCGCGACCGCGTAGAGCGGGGTGCGGCGAAGCCGAGAACGCGCGCTCATGTCGGTCATCGAGTGCCCGCACCTTCAGGCGCCGCCGAGACATGGTCTCGCTCAGTCATCGCACTCTCATGTCCTCGCTCACAGGTGGAAGGGGATTGGGCGAGCAAGCCGATTCTGGCGCTCGCAGGCGCTGCGGTCATCGCCCCAGAGGAGGCTCTTTTCCGCAGACCGCGGGCGTAGTCTCACCGTCCGAGGTCGAACGAGTACCTCCTCTGGAGTAGCCGCCTACCTCACATACGTGGTGCGCGGAAGCGACGAAGCCTCCCCACGTCCGATGACAACCGAAGCGGACGCTGAGATGCTGCGAACGGTGGCTCTCCCGTCGCACAGACCATGGCGCAGGGTCCTGCGAGTGGTGTCAATCGTCGCGCGTGGCGTCATCCTCGTGGTCGGCGTCGGGATCCTGACGGCGTGCGGCGCGTCAGGTGGGCGACGCACCACTTCAGCATCGACGACGACCAGTCGGTCGACATCGCTGCCTGCCCCCAGCACGACATCATCCGGCACCACCTCCACGTCCAGCACGGCAACCTCGCCGGCTGCGCCTCCCCCCACCGTGATGAACGCGCCGAACTGCAAGCCGCCGACCCAACATCCGTATCCCGTGGTGCTGTCACCCGGGACGTTCGGCGTCACCACGTGGAATCTCATCGGTCCGCAGCTCGCACAGCTTGGCTACTGCGTCTTCACGTTCGGCTACGGCAACAGCGAAACCGCATCCATCGCCGCATCCGCCCGCCAACTCGGGAGCTTCGTCGACCGCTTGCTCGCTCGCACTCGAGCGAGCCGGGTCGACATCGTCGGACACTCCGAGGGCGGGATGATGCCACGTTATTACCTCAAGTTCCTCGGCGGCACGGCCAAGGTCGACGATCTTGTCGCCCTGGCTCCACCGAATCACGGGACCCTCAACCCGGCGGCCTTCGGGGGCGCTCTGACCGGATGCGTCGCCTGCGCGGAACAGCAGTCCGGTTCGTCGTTTCTCACGCAACTGAACGCCGGCGATCCCACCCCGCCGCCGGTGAACTACACCGTCATCGCGACCATGTACGACGAGGTCGTCATCCCGTACACCTCGGCGTTCCTCGACGGCCCCTCCGCGCGTGTCACGAACGTGACCCTGCAGCAGCAATGCCCGCACGATTTCGTTGGCCACCTCGGGATCACAAGTGACCCAGTTGCGCTGCAATGGGTTGAGAATGCGCTGACGCGCACGACTGGCCCGGCGAACCCTGATTTTGCCCCCAGCTGCTGATCGCAACGCGCGCGCGGCGAGCCGGTGGCTCGCCGCGCGACGCGCCTCGCGCCAACTGCCTGGTGCCGTGAGGGCGCATCGTCACCAGGCGGGCCGAGGTTCTTGCGGCTATTACCCGCCGAGGGTGCCGAGCGCGCCGCCCGGCCCGAGCGGTCCGCTCGGCCCCAGGTTGAACGCGGCAGCGCCACACGGGAGGTTGTTGTTGGTGTTGCCCAGCGGGCCGTGGGGGCCAAGCGGACCGAGCGGCCCAGTGGGTCCGAGGTTGAGGAACCCGGGGAAGAACCCCTGGTTGACGCTGCACGACAACCCTAGGGAGCCGGGAATGGGGAGGGGCAGGGCCGGGAGGGCCGGGAGCGCTGGGAGCGCTGGGAGCGCGACAGGCGTCACTGCCGGCGGCGTCGCAGCGCTGGCCATCGCCACCGGCCCGACGCCGGCGATCGCGCAGGTGATGCCTGCTATGGCGGTGAAACGCTTCAGCGAAAACAACATGTCAACTTCTCCTTGTGTCGCGAGGCCGAGGCTACCGTCGGCGACTTCGAGGCGGACGCAGCGTGGGCGGCGTACCCCGCCGCTTTCCAGGCTGGCCCACATTGGGTGGATCAGCACGCTGAACGATGCCGCCACCTACGGTTCACCATGGCTGAACCTGCGCACGGTTGTGGCTGACCTGACGGCGCGGGCGACGGAGGGAAGGCGCTAATCGCGGGAGACGAGCTCCGACCGCTTGCGCGCAACCCCGCTCGCTATGGCGGCGTCCGCCACCGCCGCTGCGACCGAGTCGGCCACGTTGCGGTTGAAGACGCTCGGCACGACGTAATCGGCCTGCAGCTCCCCTGGAGGAATGACGTTCGCGATGGCGTGCGCACCGGCCAGCTTCATCCCTTCGTCGATGGTCCGTGCCCTCACCTTGAGCGCGCCCTTGAACACGCCCGGAAACGCGAGGACGTTGTTGATCTGATTGGGGTAGTCGGATCGGCCGGTCGCCATAATCGCGACGTTGGCCGGAGTCTCCTCGGGACGGATCTCCGGCAGCGGGTTTGCCAGCGCGAAGACGATCGCGTCTGGAGCCATGGATCGTACGCCCTCATACGAAACGGCTCCGTGCGTCGAGACGCCGATGAGAAGGTCTGCGTCGACGAGAACCTCATCTGGTCGGCCGCGGAGTCCGCGTGGGTTCGTGCGTTCGGCGAGAGCGGCCATCTCGGCGTTCATGAACTCCGCGCCTGGATACAGCGCCCCGGGACGATCGCAGACGACGATGTCCTCGATTCCCTGGGCGAGGAGGATCTCGGTACACGCGATCCCGGCTGAGCCGGCTCCGACCACGACCGCACGGATCTCCTCCGGTCGCTTGTCCACCACGCGTAGCGCATTGAGCAGTGCCGCCAGGACGACGATGGCCGTCCCGTGCTGATCGTCGTGGAAGACGGGGATATCCAGCTCAGCCCGCAACCGGCGCTCGATCTCGAAGCACCGCGGCGCTGCGATGTCCTCGAGGTTGATGCCGCCGAACGTCGGCGCGATCGCCTTGACGCAGGCGACGATCTGGTCGACGTCCTGCGTGTCAAGGCAGAGCGGGAAGGCGTCGACACCCGCAAACTCCTTGAACAGAACCGCCTTGCCCTCCATCACGGGCATCGCCGCGGCCGGCCCCACGTCGCCCAGGCCCAGCACCGCGGTCCCGTCGGTGACAACGGCGACGGTGTTGCCCTTGACGGTCAGCGTCCAAGCGCTCGCAGGATCTTCGTGGATCGCCAGCGACACCCGCGCGACGCCGGGCGTGTACACCATCGACAGGTCATCGCGCGTCTTCAAGGGCAGCTTGCCATTGACCTGGATCTTGCCGCCCTTGTGGGCGAGGAACGTGCGGTCTGACACGCTGTCCACGCGTACGCCGGCCAGATCTCGGATGGCGCCGACCACCGCCGCGGAATGGGCGGAGTCGACGCACAGCACGGTCACATCGCGAACGACGTTGTCGCCCTCAATCCGTACCAGGTCGATCGCCCCCAGCATCGCCTCCTCCTCGGCGATCACGTGCGCGACGCGCGCGAACTCACCGCCCCTCTGCGGGAGAGAGACCCGGACAGTGAAGCTGTAGGACGGGGACGGGCGCAGTCGCCCATCGGTTGCGGTCACGATCTCGTGCGACATTGCTGCTCTCCTTGAAGCTTCGGCGATGATCCCTGTCGGGTTGACCGCAGCATCCTGGGTGACGGTGCATGAAGGCTGCCTCAGTGCTCGTCAGCCTGCGGATGTACCGACGGACGGCCTGCGCACTGGACCATCAGGCGACGGACCGGTTTAGGCGCGGCGGAATCGCTGCGTCGCAAGCAGGGCCGAGACGACGAGGATCCCCACCGACCAGGCGAGCGCGTACACGATCGGCCGCCCCTGAAAGCCGTTCGTGTGGGTGAGGCCGCGCAACGCATCAACGACCTTGCTGACCGGTTGGTTGTTCGCGAAGTCGCGCAGCCACGTCGGCATGGTCGCCGGGGCCGCATAGATCGACGATGCGAACACGAGTGGGAACGTCACCAGGAATGCTGCGAGCTGGGCGGTCTCGGCCTCGCGCACCGTGAGCGCCAGCAGCGCGAACAGCCATGAGCAGGCGTATCCGAACAGCAATGCAATTCCTATCCCGATCGCCGCGTGCGGGGCGGTGGTGTGGAAGCGAAACCCAACCAGCAGTCCGACGGCGATCACCAGGGCGACGGTGTAGGTGAGCCGGAGCAGATCGGCCAGGGTCCGCGCGGCGAGGATGGCGCCTCGGTGCGTTGGCAGGGATCGGAAGCGGTCGGTCATTCCGCTGCTGAGATCCTCCGCCATGCCCACGGCGGTTGACGAGCCACCGAAGAGGACCGTCTGGACGAGGATTCCAGGGATCAGGTAGTCGACGTAATGGGTGTAACCGGGAATGTGGATGGCGCCGCCGAAGACGTAGCGGAACAGCAGCACAAATACGACGGGCATGATCGCCGAGAGGATCATGATCTGCGGGGTGCGCCACGTTTTCAGCAGATGCCGTCGTGTGATCAAGAGCGTGTCGCGCAGGAAGCGGGCCCGCACGTGCGTGATCCGCGCCAGCTCATCCGCGCGCCCACCGACTTCCAGGGGAGCTGTGGTCATGGCGTCCCTCCGTGCGGACTCTGTGATGGACCACCAGCCGGGGGCCTCACATCGGTGAGTTCCTGCTGTCCGGTCAGGAGCAGGAACACGTCATCCAGCGACGGACGACGGAGACCGAGATCCTCGACCGCGATTCCTGACTCCTGGATCCGGGTCGCGGCCGCCAACAGCACGGGAACTGGGTCGCTGGTCGGCAGCGTGACCCGCTGCCAGCGCACATCGACGGTCGGCTTCCCCGAGCCGAGACCGTCGAGCAGGCCGCGCAACCGCGGCAGATCGATGCTGTGCGTCGCACGGACCTCCAGAACATCTCCGCCGGTCCGGGACTTCAGCTCGCTCGGCGTTCCTTCCGCGATGATCTTGCCGCGTTCGAGGACGGCGATCCGGTCGGCCAACCGGTCAGCCTCCTCCAGGTATTGCGTCGTCAGCAACACCGTCGTCCCGTCCTGGACGAGATCGTCGATGAACCGCCACAGCTCGACCCGCGTGCCCGGATCAAGTCCGGTCGTAGGCTCGTCCATGATCAACAACAGAGGCCGGCCGACCAAGCTCGCCCCCAGGTCCAATCGACGCCGCATCCCGCCGGAGTAGGTGTAGACCAGCCGATCACCTGCGGAGGCCAGCGACAGGCGCTCTAAGACGTTCTGGGCCCGCGCCTGCGCCTCCCGTCGCCGGAGCCCGTAGAGGCGACCGACCAGCTCCAGGTTCTCACGACCTGTCAGCGTCCCATCCACGGCCGCGGCCTGACCGGCAAGACCGATCAGCGCACGCACCCGGCGTGCCTCACGGACGGCATCCACGCCACCGATGCGAACCGTTCCGGCATCGGGCAGCTGCAAGGTCGCCAGGATCTGCACCAATGTCGACTTGCCCGCGCCGTTCCGACCGAGGAGGGCGACGACTGAGCCTGACGCGACCTCCAGATCCACACCCCCCAACGCAACGATCTGCCCGAAGGCCTTGACGACCCCTTCGGCGCGGACCAGCGCGCCGCTGTCGGCCCTCCCATTGCGCGGGACCCTCCGGCTGTGCTCAGACGCGCGTGCGGTGTCAGGTGCGTTCGTGGCCGCGGTGACGAGCGGGGGGACAGTCGCCGGGTCCGGGTCAGACGCGCGCGCGGGTTGAGGTTGTGGGACGGTGGGCCGGTCCATCGCCGGCGCCGCCGAGGTTGCCCGCCGCGGGGTCACCGGCGATGCCTGGCGGGCGGCTGGTTGGGGCGCCACCGAAGCCGAACCATTTGTGGGCATGCCTGAGGTATCCGCCTCGAAATGTCTGTAGCTATTCACATTGTTTGTCCGCCGCGCTCCTCCGAACATGCAGGAAAGGGTCGCGTTTACGCGACAACCGGGGGGTGTTCCTACGGACAGTCACAGCTGACCCACAGGGCTCAGGAGGTGGTCTTGGGCGGGGAGTGGTTTGGTCGTTGGGTCAGCCCGGAGGAGGGGGTCGGCGGGTGATGCTTTGGGGGTGTTGACCTTCGTGGTGTGTGACCCGGACGCGCAACGGTGACCGGCGTCTTGATCCTCAACCTCGCACTGGGGCTCGTCGTGTGGGCGTTGCTGCTGGCCGTGGTGGTGGTGGTGTTGTTGGCCATGTCCGACCCGGCTGACCGCGACTACCCGGATGACAGCGGCCCTGACTGGCGCCGGCCGCCTCAGCCAGACCCTCCACAGCCGCCCCGGCCCACCGGCTTGGCCGGCCTGCCCGGAGCCCAGCGATCCCGTCAGCCCGCCCGGGGCGGCCTGGCCACCCGGCCGTTGACCGGTTCGCGCGCCGGATCGGCGCGGCGCCGAGGCGACCTCTGTCACCCCAACGGCCCGCCCCGGCGGGCCCACCGAGCACGCCCAACGATTCGGTGAACAGTGGTGGCCGCCGTCGTCAGGCGGCCACGAGGTGCTCGTCCAGGGCGAGCGCCCGCCCTGCGTCGCCCAAAACTGCAACGGCGCCTCCACGCCGACTGCAGGCGAACGGTTAGGCGGCGGCGTGTTCTGGGGCGGAGATCCCGGCGTTATGCGCCAACACAATCACCTCAGCCCGAGACTGCACATCCAACTTCCGCAAAATATTCGACACATGAAACTTCACCGTCCGCACCGTAATAAACAACCTCTGCGCGAT
>DASZMU010000029.1:0-2506 GCA_035551695.1 Solirubrobacteraceae bacterium | reverse complement strand
CGTCAAGCCGGCGGCCAAGCTCGTCGGCTGAGATCAGAGGCGATGGCACGCAGGGGGTTGTACTACTTCAACGGCGCGGTGTAGGCCGACCGACAGGCCGGCCACGGCCATTACCCCGTCGACGGCGTCAGACCGCGAGGGCCGGACGCGCGGCGCGCGTCGGCCCGGGCGTGAGCCACGCGGCGAACAGCACGAGCACGAAGGCGAAGACCTCGGCGGCGAACATAAGCGGGTGACCGGAGAGCGGGTCGCCGAAGACGAGGATCCCGCCGACGATTCCGGACACGTTGGCGGCGGTGCCGGTGACCGCGATGACGGGAACGGCGTCCCCGTCCTGCAGTCCCTTCGCCGACGCGTAGAAGGAGATGACCGAGGCGCCAACGGCGACGATCATCCACGGGTTCAGCAGCCCCAGGGCTCCGTGGGCGCCGACCATGCCGGAGATGGCCTTGATCGCCACGTCCGAGACGCCGAACAGGATGCCCGCGGCGGCGCCCAGCATGAAGCCGTGATGCTCCTCGGGGACGCCGATGCGCGGGCCCATGACGAGGAGCGTGCCGGCGACGAGCAGGACGGCCTCGAAGCAGATCATCGTGGGCACCGAGAAGTGGGAGTGAGCCCCGTGGACACTGGGGAGGCTGAACGCGAGCAGGATCAGCCCGGCCGCCGTCAGGAAGATCCCTATCCACTGCTTGCGCGAGATGCACAGGCCGAATGCCCGCTCGGCCATCACGGCGAGCATGACGACACCGCCGGCGAGCACCGCCTGAACGAGCGACAGGGGCGCCACCGACATGGCCGCCACGTGGAAGCCCCAGGCGAGCGAGCCGATGCCCCATCCGATCGCGAACAGCCGCGAGGCGAACAGCGATTTCGCCGAGCGCAACGGGTGGCGGATGTTGACCGACGGCGCCGCGCAGGCGCCCCGGTGCTTGAACAGGAACCCGACGTTGCTGGTCAGGGCGCACGCGAGCGCTAGCAGGATGCCGAGGATGAAGGTCATTCGCTGTGAGGACTCAGATCTGGGAAAAGGACGAGACGGAACTCCGCCTCAGGCTTTCTCACTCGGCATCCGCCGAAACCGGCTTGAGTACTTTGTTGTCTCGTCCGCGCGGCCTGGACGGACGCAAAGGGCGGCGCCTCCCAGGGCGACTAACCCTGTAGCGGCCACCTTAAGCCCCGTTATGTGGCGACTATGCACTCACCGATTCTCCTGATCGACATCGACGGCGTCATCTCCCTGTTTGGCTTCGACCTGGGCAGTCCGCCGGACGGAAAGTTCCTGCTCGTCGACGGAATCCCGCACTTTCTCTCGACGGAGGTAACGCGCCTGATCGGAGGCCTGCAGGCTGACTTCGAGCTCGTGTGGTGCACCGGTTGGGAGGAGAAGGCCGACGAATACCTGCCGCTGGCGCTCGGTCTGCCGGCGGGACTCCCGCATCTCAGCTTCGATTCAGCGGCGGGGGCGACGGCAGCTCCGCGGCATTGGAAACTGCCGGCGATCGAGGCCTATGCCGGCCCGGACCGGCCGCTCGCGTGGGTCGACGACGCGTTCGATCAGAGCTGCCACGACTGGGCGGCACAGCGCGCGGGGTCGACGGAGCTGGTGGCGACCGAGCCGGCCGTCGGTCTGACGGCGCGGCAGGCCGCCGACCTCACCCACTGGGCGAGATCACTCAAAGGCGCCGTGCCGCCCGGCGCCGGCCCGGAACCGCTCGAGCCCTGAGCCGACGTCGGCGAGCGAGCGGCGGCCGTGGGCCAGCTCGTTGGCGAGGGCGTCCGCCTCGGACAGGCCGTCCTGTTCGAGCACGGAGAGCCGGTCCTCCCGCAGGCACGTCTGCGGAAACCGTGCGAGCGTGGCGGCCAGCTCCCGGGCGGCGACCAGGCTGGAACCGTCTGGGACGACGCGGTTGACGAGGCCGATCCGCTCCGCCTCGGCCGCGGTCACCGGGCGCCCGGTGAGGATCATGTCCATCGCCCGGCTGACGCCGATCAGCCGCGGAAGCCGGACGGTGCCGCCGTCGATCAGCGGCACCCCCCACCGGCGGCAGAAGACACCGAGCACGGCGCCCTCCTCGGCGATGCGCAGATCGCACCACAGCGCGAGCTCGAGGCCGCCGGCCACCGCATGGCCGGCGATGGCGGCGATGACCGGCTTGGTCAGCCGCATTCGCGTCGGCCCCATCGGCCCGTCGCCCTGGTCGTCGACCCGGTTCCCGGTCTCGGTGCCGACCGCCTGCAGGTCGGCACCGGCGCAGAAGACGCCGCCCTCCCCGTGGAGAACGGCGACGGCCGCGCCGGCGTCGGCCTCGAACTCACGAAACGCGTCCGCCAGCGCAGCGGCGGTCGGGCCGTCGACGGCGTTGCGCCGTGCCGGCCGCGACAGCAGAACCGTCGTCACCGGGCCCTCGCGCCGGATTAGGACAGCCGACTCGCTCACCGCACCCCAACCGCGCGCCCCACAAACGTGCGCAGCGCATCGACGATCTCCTCGGGGTCCGGACCG
>DASZMU010000028.1:0-12366 GCA_035551695.1 Solirubrobacteraceae bacterium | reverse complement strand
CGGCCGGCGTCAGCTCGCAGCACGCGTACCCCGCGCGCCGCCGCGGCGAACCTCGCCTCCTCGGCGGCGTCGATGAGCTCGGCGCTGGTGCGCCCGTCCGCGCCGAGCACCGCGATCCCCACGCTCGCACCCAGCGGCACTCCGTGCCACGTCCCGGAGTCCCTGACGGCGTCCGCAATCCGCTCGCCCAGCGCATAGGCGCCGCCACGCGCCGTGTCGCGCGCGATGATCCAGGCCCGGCTGTCGGACTCGCAGACGAGGATGTCCTGACGGCGCACGGCGCTGCGCACGGCGCCGGCAAACTGGCCGAAGGTCTCCCCGGCCGCCGCCGGCGTCTGCACCGCGCGTACCTCGTCGCCGTCCTCGAGCTCGGCCAGCAGCAGGGACAGCGGCGATCCCGCGGACTGCCGGATCTCGTCCTCGAGCGCGCCGACCCACAGCGGGCCGGTGGCTGACAGGCCGGCCCCGGGCGCCTCATCAGGCCACACGGCCGGGCGCTTCCCCGCGCCAGCGGGAAAGGGAGGAACAGCGGGATCAGCCGGACGCGAGACCGCGTTGGCGGGACCACCCGCGGCCGCTGGCGCCGCCACCCCCGCCGCCGGCGCCACCCCCGCCGCCGGCGCCACCCCCGGCGCGACCGCGACGGCGGGCACGGGCTGCTCCAGACACGCGCCCCGCACCAGCTCGCCGATGAGCGTCAGGCGCTCGCTGACCTCGGAGACCATGTCCGGGTCCGGGTGGCGGAGCTCGTCGCGCAGTGCTGACCAGACAACGCCCTGCAGCGCATCCACCGCCCGTGAGATCGCAACCGGAGTCGTCGCCCCCGCCAGCTCGCCAACCCGGGCCGCCAGCGGCCTGAGGGCGCCTCCGGGCTCGAGCCGCCGCAGGTCCGTGTCGCTGATGATCGCGCGTAACGCCGCCTCGCAGACCCGCGGGCCGTCCCGGGACAGGTCGACAGCGAGGATTCCGGGCGCTTGGTCGAGCGGCGCCTGCTCGAGCAGCGCCAGCAGCCAGCCCTTGGCCAGCTCGGCTGACGTCAGGAGCAGTGAATCGACTGGGGCGTCGGCGACCGGTCTGGCTCGCCGCCGACGGGGGGTCACCGGCGGCATGCGGCCTCTTGTATCACGCGCCCCAGTCGGCTCCGATCGCGTTATCCGGAATATGCTCAAAAGAAGCGTGTCCGCATCGCTGATCACCGTTGCCGAGGCCCGCCGGAGGGTGCTTGACTCCGTGACGCCGCTGGCGCCGGAAACGGTTGCGATCGAGGAGGCCCTCGGTCGCGTCCTGGCGCAGGACATTCGGGCCGCGGGGAACGTCCCTCCGTTCCCATGCTCGGCGATGGACGGCTACGCGGTCATCGCCGGACCCGAGGGTCGCAGCCTGGCGGTCGTCGGCGAGTCTCGCGCGGGCAGCCCGTCGCAACGGACGCTGACCGACGGCGAGGCGATCCGCATCTCGACGGGCGCCGCCATTCCCCAGGGCGCAACGGCGGTGATCCCACAGGAGGACGTCGTCCTCGATGGCGAGAACGTCATCCAGACGTCGGCCGCGGTCGCCCCTGGCGAGCACCTCCGCGATGCCGGCGAGGACATCCGGGATGGGACGATCGTGCTCGCCGCCGGGATGCGGCTTGGCCCCGTCGAGCTCGGCGCCGCCGTATCGGCGGGCGTCGGCGACGTCGCAGCCGTCCGGCAACCCCGAGTGGCCGTCCTGTGCACGGGCGACGAGCTGCGCGCCCCCGGCGAACCACTCGGCCCCGGCGAGATCCACAACTCCAACGGTCCGATGCTCGCCGGCCTGGCCGCGCATGCGGGGGCGGCCGTGGGGGGTCGCGCTCAGCGTCTACCGGATGAGCCCACTGCCACCCGCGCCGGTATCGCCCAGGCGCTCGAGGTCTCGGACGTGCTGATCATCACCGGCGGCGTCTCGGTCGGGCCCCATGATCACGTCAAGCCGGCGCTCACCGCGCTCGGCGTCGAGGAGGTCTTCTGGAGCGTCGCCCTCCAGCCCGGGAAGCCAACCTGGTTCGGCACGCTGCCCAACGGCGGACTGGTCTTCGGCCTCCCCGGCAACCCGGTCTCGTCGGTCGTCACGTTCTCGCTGTTCGTCGTGCCCGCGCTCGCCGGCCTCCAGGGGGCCGAGCGCCCCCAGCCGCCGCGCGTGGACGCGCTGCTCGGCAGCGAGGTGCGTCGCAACCCGCAGCGCGAGCAGGCGATCAGGGTCCGGCTCGAGGAATCGAGCTCCGGCGTGCTCGCCTTCCCCAACGGCCCGCAGGGCTCGCACATCCTGACCTCGCTGCTCGGCGCCGACGCGCTGGCGATGATCCCGGCCGGCGACGGGCACGTGCCGATGGGCACCAAGGTCGCGCTCGAGGCGCTGGCTGCGTAGGTCCCGGCATCATTCGGGTAACTATCAGGGCCGTGTACGCACCGTTCATCCTCTTCGCCGGACTCGTCACAGGCCTGGTGGCCGTCCTGCGCCGCCGGCGACAGCGGCAGGGGCAGCTTCCGGCGCACGCGGTGATCGTCTCGCCTCGCCAGTCGACGGTCATCCAGCGGGACGGCGCGGTGCGATCGGTGCAGTCCGCGAAGCTGACGCTGGATGCGTGCGATCTGGAGCGCCTGTGGACGCCCGCCAACCTGGAGAACCTGGCCCGCACCTACTGGCGGTTTCTCTCGCGGGTGACGCTGAACCTGATCCGGATCGTGTACACGGCCGACAGCCGGTCCGTGGTGCTGATCGCGCGGCCCCTGACGCTGCTGCGGTTCGACGCGCCCGAGTACACGATCGAGGAGGATCACGGCGCCGTGCGCTGGCGGGTCCGCGACGGCCTGCTCGTTGCCCGCACGGGCCGCGGCTGCGGCTTTCTGGCACTCGACGTCCGCCGCGAGCCGCCACGGGGTGGGCGGGACGGAGTCAAGGAGGATTTGCTGATCGAGGTGGAGGTCGCGAACTTCTATCCGTCGATCGCGGTCGGCTTCAGCATGCCGGTCTACGAGATGACGCAGTCGTTCGTCCACGTGCTCGTGACCCACGCGTTCCTACGTTCACTGGCCAAGCTCGACCTCGCCCGGTCGAAGATCGGCCTCCTCGCCGACCAGCCGGCTCAGCCGGCTCAGCCGTAGGACGTGATGCCCATGGCGCGCATCTTCGCACGGTCGTGGCGCGCCGAGATCCGCCGGACCGTTCCCGAGCGCGACCGCATCACCAGCGACTCGGTGCTCGCGCTCCGATCGCTCTGGTAGCGGACCCCCTGTAGGACATCGCCGTCGGTCACCCCCGTGGCCGAGAAGAACGCGTCGTCGCCCCTCACGAGGTCATTGCAGGTGAGCACCTTCGACAGGTCATAGCCCGCCTTGACGGCCGCGTCGCGCTCCTCGTCGTCGCGGGGCCACAGCCGCCCCAGCAACTGGCCGCCGATGCACTTGATCGCGGCGGCCGAGATCACCCCCTCCGGCGTCCCTCCGATGCCCCACAGCAAGTCGACCGGCGTGTTATCTGTCACGGCGAGCAGGGACCCGGCGACGTCGCCATCGGTGATCAGCCGGACGCGCCCGCCGGCCTCGCGAACCTCGCGCATCGCCGCATGGTGTCGCTCGCGGTCGAGCATCACCACCATCACGTCTCGGACGTCTGAGCCCTTGCGCTCGGCGACCAGCCGCACGGTCTCCGCAAGCGGGCGATCCAGATCGAGCAGGTCGGCGATCTCCGGTCCGCCGGCGATCTTCTCCATGTAGAAGCATGGCCCCGGGTCGAACATCGTGCCCCGCTCCGACAGGGCGATGACGGCGACCGCGTTGGGCATTCCGAGCGCGGTCAGCCGGGTTCCCTCGAGCGGGTCGACGGCGATGTCGACCTTGGGTGGCGAGCCGTCGCCGATCTGCTCGCCGTTGTAGAGCATCGGGGCCTCATCCTTCTCCCCCTCGCCGATCACGACGACGCCGTCCATCGACACCGAGTCCAGGACGTAGCGCATCGCGTCGACGGCCGCCTGATCGGCCCCCTCCTTGTCGCCCCGGCCGACCATGCGCGCGGCCGCCAGCGCGGCGGCCTCGGTGACGCGCACCAGCTCCAGCGCGAGGTTGCGGTCAACCTTCCCCCGTGACGGTGCCGGGCTCACAGCACCCCCGGTGGCTTGCGCCGGCCGACGCTCTGCTGGCTTCGCCAGATCGAGCCGGTGAGGATCAGAAGGTCACCGACGAGGGCGACGAACCACCCGGTCGTCACGCTGATCTCGTCCGGAGGAGTGCCCGGATGATCGATGACTCCCAGAAACAGCGTCATGATCAGGGCCACGATGGCTACGATCGCCGTCAGCTCGCCGCGCGGCCAGGACAGCGCGTGACCCCGGAGGATGATGTAGGCGAGGATCAACGGCGCCACCGCGGCGAGCAGGAACAGGAACCGGAACGCGGAGAGCGCCGCCCATCCGGTGCACGTGGAGTCCGGGCCGTGGCAGCCCTCGAGGATCGCGTTGCCGTTCCCCAGCGAGTACCAGTTCAGGAACAGGGAGATTCCGAGCAGGATGCCGCCGGCAACCGCCACCAGCTCTCCGCGGTCCAGCGCTTTGAAGTTCATCGGCGGGGAGACTAACCCTTTGGGGTCCGGGAAAGCGCAGTACCCGCGCGCCGTTCGCCGCAATCCGCCGCCCCGTCGGTGGATCGGCCGCGGGCCGTCGGCACGCCCGCGCCGGGAACGCCCGGCTGCCACAATGGGGGCATGCATGGCCCGCCGGCAGCCGCGGTCGCGCCAGATGTCGCGCGCGTCCTGGCCGCACTGGAGCAAGCCCGTGAGCGGACGCTCGCATTGGTATCGCCCTTGTGCGACGAGGATCTGGAGCGGGTGCAGTCCCCCCTGATGAGCCCGTTGGTCTGGGACCTCGGACACATCGCGGCGTTCGAGGACCTGTGGATCGTGCACCGGTACGGCGGCCGGCCGCTGCTTCGAGAGGAACTTGCCGACGTCTACGACGCATTCGAGACTCCGCGGGCCGGCCGCGGCGACCTCCCGTTCCTGCGTTGCCGGGAGGCGCGGGAGTATCTGGCCGAGGTCCGGGAGCGGACTCGCGACGTGATCACGCGGCAGGGAACCGGCGACGGCATCATCGCCGAGCTCGTCCTCCGCCACGAGCATCAGCACAACGAGACGATGTTGCAGACGATCCAACTCGCCCAGCTCGATGGGCTGGCCACGGCGGATCCCGCGGCGGGGCGGAGCGTCAACGGCAGCCGGCCGATCCACACCGGGCTCGAGATGATCGAGGTTCCGGGCGGCCCGTGCACGATCGGCGCGGGCGCGTGGGCCGAATCTGGCTTTGCCTACGACAACGAGCGCCCCCGCCACCGCACCGACGTGCGCGGATACCTGATCGGCCGCACGCCGATCACGAACGCGACGTACCTGACGTTTGTGGAGGGAGGTGGTTACGAGCGGCGTGAGTGGTGGTCCGACGAGGGATGGTCGTGGAAGGAGGACTACGACATCACGAGACCACAGAGCTGGACGCCTGACCTCCGGGCGGAGTGGCGCCTCTCCGGGCTTGAGCCACTCCATCCGGACCGGCCGGTCGTCCACGTCTCCTGGTTCGAGGCCGACGCCTTTGCCCGAGCGCACGCCGGCCGCCTTCCCACCGAAGCGGAGTGGGAGAAGGCGGCGACCTGGGACCAGGAGCAGCAGACAGCTCGACTGCACCCGTGGGGCGACGAGCCCGCGGTCCCAGGCGTTCACGCCAACCTCGACGTCCTCGCCGGCGGTCCGACCGCCGCGGC
The DNA here is from genome assembly GCA_035551695.1 of Solirubrobacteraceae bacterium. Taxonomy (GTDB): domain Bacteria; phylum Actinomycetota; class Thermoleophilia; order Solirubrobacterales; family Solirubrobacteraceae; genus Palsa-465. The sequence continues at coordinate 6,598 of DASZMU010000028.1, read as the reverse complement.
CTCGCACCGACAGGGCGCTTCGCCCTACGGATGCCTGGGCATGATCGGCGATGTGTGGGAATGGACGGCCAGCGACTTCTCCGGTTACCCCGGGTTCGCCCCCTTCCCGTACCGGGAGTACTCCGAGGTCTTCTTCGGTCCGCGGTACAAGGTTCTGCGGGGTGGCTCGTGGGCGACGCGTCCGCGCGTCGCCGCCGCCACCTTCCGCAACTGGGACTACCCCCAGCGCCGTCAGATCTTCTCCGGCCTGAGGATCGCCCGGGATCTGTGAGACCGCTGCCCGCCGACAGCACCATCCAGGTCGACTCCTGGCTGAGCGAGGATGACGAGCGCACGCTGGCAAACGACGTGCTCGACGGCCTGACCAAGCCGTTCAAGGAACTCGCCCCCAAGCACTTCTACGACGCACGCGGCTCGCAGCTGTTCGAGCAGATCTGCGAGCTCCCGGAGTACTACCCCACCCGCACCGAGCTCGCCATCCTTCGCGCCCGAGCAGCCGAGATCGTGGACACGACCTCCGCCGGGGAGCTCGTCGAGCTCGGCGCCGGCGCCTCCGACAAGGCCCGCGTCCTGCTCGATGCGATGCGGGAGGCCGGGCAGCTGCGGCGGTACGTTCCGCTCGATGTCTCGCAATCCGTGGTCGAGACCGCGGCCCGGACGCTGATCGACGACTACCCGGGCCTCAAGGTCCACGGCGTCGTCGCCGACCTCGAGCGCCACCTCGAGCATGTCCCGGCAGCCGACGGAGCTCCCCGCCTGGTGGCGTTGCTGGGGGGCACGATCGGCAACTTCCCGCCGGGCACCCGTCGCGCGGTGCTGGGCAAGATCGCAACGCTCCTGGGACCGGAGGACCGGCTCCTGCTCGGCACGGACCTGGTCAAGGAGCCGCACCGCATCGAGGCGGCCTACAACGACTCGGCGGGCGTCACCGCCGAGTTCAATCGCAATCTCCTCCACGTCCTCAACCGCGAGCTGGATGCCGACTTCGCGCCGGAGAGCTTTGCCCACGTCGCCTTCTACGATCGCCGCAACGAGTGGATGGAGATGCGGCTGCGGGCCACGCGGGCGTGCTCGGTTCTCGTCGGCGACCTGGATCTCCGCATCGAGTTCGCTGCCGGCGAGGAGCTGCGCACGGAGATCAGCGCCAAGTTCACACGCGACCGCGTCGAAGCCGACCTCGACGCCGCCGGTCTCGAGCTGGACGAGTGGTACACCGACGTTGACGAGCAGTTCGGCGTGTCGCTCGCCCGGCCGCCGGCCGAGTAGGGTTGGCCCATGCAGATCGGCGGCAGCGGCGCGCTCGTCGCGGGAGGGGCCTCAGGCCTGGGGGAGGCGACGGTCCGGCGGCTCCATGACGCCGGCGCGCACGTCGTCGTCGCCGACCTCAACGAGGAGCGCGGGGAGCGCCTGGCGGCATCCCTGAGCGAGCGCGTGACGTTCGTTCGCGCCGATGTCACCGACCCGGAATCCGTTCAGCGTGCTGTCGAGGCCGCAGGCGAGCTGCGGATCTCGGTCTGCTGCGCGGGGATCGGCTGGGGCGAGCGCGTGGCCGCACGGCGGGGGCCGCACGATCTGGCCGCCTTCGAGAAGATCATCGCCGTCAACCTGATCGGCACGTTCAACGTCCTCCGGTTGGCGTCCACGGCCATGCTCGAGAACCCGCCGGGCGAATCAGGCGAGCGTGGTGTCTGCGTCAACACGGCGTCGATCGCCGCCTTTGACGGTCAGATCGGCCAGATCGCGTACTCGGCCTCGAAGGGTGGGATCGTCGGCATGACGCTCCCCGCGGCGCGGGACCTGGCGGCCGCGGGAATCCGCGTGTGCACGATCGCCCCCGGCACGTTCGAGACGCCTCTGCTCAGCGGCCTCTCCGAGGAGACCCGCGCGGTGCTCGGCGAGGCCGTCCCGTTTCCCAACCGCCTGGGACAACCCGCCGAGTTCGCGGCGCTTGCCGCTCACATCGCCGAGAATCAGATGCTCAACGGCGAGGTGATCCGGCTCGACGGCGCGCTCCGGATGCCGCCCCGCTGAGGCCCTCCCGGGCGCCCTACAGCCGCTCGATCAGCATCGCCTGCCCCATGCCACCGGCGACGCACATCGACTCGATCCCGTAGCGGCCGTTCCTCGCGCGCAGGCCGTTGAGCAGCGTCGTCATAATCCGCGCCCCGGTCATCCCAAACGGATGTCCGAGCGCGATCGCTCCGCCGAAGGGATTCAGCTGCTCGTCGTCGATGCCGAGCTCCTCCTTGCACGGCACGATCTGCGCGGCAAACGCCTCGTTGATCTCGACGATGTCGATGTCCTCGATCTTCATCTGAGTCCGCTCCAGCAGCGCCTTGATCGCTGGAATCGGACCGAGCCCCATGATCTCCGGCCGGATGGCGGCCACCGTCGACGCGACGATCCGCGCCATCGGCTCAAGCCCCAGACGCGACGCCTTCTCCTCCGACATGACGAGCACGGCCGCGGCCCCGTCGTTCAACGGGCACGAGTTGCCGGCGGTCACCGTTCCGTCCGGCCGGAACGCCGGCTTGAGCTTCGCCAGGACCTCCATCGTCGTGCCCGGCCGCGGCCCGTCATCCTTGGCGACAACCGCCTCGGGCACCTCGGTCGCGTTGCGGTCGGCGTCGGTCTCGGTGTGAGCGGGCACCGTCACCGGGACGATCTCGCGGTCGAAGTGGCCGGAGTCCCGCGCGTCGACGGCGCGATTCTGGGAGATGACCGCCCACTCATCCTGCTGCTCACGGGTCACGTGGCAGCGCTCGGCGACGTTCTCAGCCGTCATCCCCATTGGGATATAGACGTCGTAGAGCGAGCCGTTGGAGCCGTTGAGCTTGGGGTTCTTGGCCTCCTCCATCATCCCGGCGCCCAGTCCTGCGCGCGACACGCATTCCACGCCTGCCGCGATGTACTGGTCACCCTCGCCCGCGCGCACCGCGTGAGCCGCCATCCGGATCGTCATCAGCGACGACGCGCAGAAGCGGTTGACCGTGCAGCCCGGGACGTGGTGGTCGAGCCCGGACAGCAGCGCGGCGTTGCGTCCCACGTTGTAGCCCTGCTCGCCGACACCGGATGCGGCGCCCATCAGCACGTCGGCCGTCTCGGCGAAATCCACCTTCGGATTGCGCTCGATCAGGGTCCGGATCGGAAGGGCGGCCAGCTCGTCGGCCCGCACCGACCGCAGCGAGCCCTTCATCGCCCGGCCGATGGGCGTGCGAATGGCGTCAACAATCACGGCGTCAGGCATCGTCTCGTCTCCTTGAGTGGGTTGCCGAAGTCAGTCGTTCACAGCCCAAGGCCGCGAACGCCCTTCTCGCCCCAGCCAAGGTGGTGGGCGAGCTCGTGGCGCACGGTCCGTGTCACCTGCGCCTTGAGGAGCTCGGGATCGTGCCCGAAGTCTCTCATCAGGGTGTCGCGGAAGATCACGATCCGGTCATGGAAGAAGTCACGGGCGACCGTGTCCCCCTCGTACAGGCCGTACGCGCGCCGCTGCCGGCCGCCGTCGGACACGACGATCGCGACGTGCTCGAGCGCGCGGTGAAACTCCAAGGGCAGCTCGTCGATCGCCGCGCGTACGATCGCGCGGAACTCGTCGTCGTCGCCGGCCGCGTCCGTATCCCGGTCGCCGGCCGTGGCGAACCTCTCGCGGCTCGGGTCAACGCCCTCGGCCGCCAGCCGCTCGGCCCGCTGGACGATCGCCTCGAACTCCTCCTCGGACTCCGGCTCACGCCAGCCCGCCAGGTGGACGAGGACGAGCACGACGGTGCCGCCGATGATCGCGGCGCCCGCCGCAAAGACGGCGACCCCCTGCAATAGGCGCACCGGGAACGAATCGCTGAATCCGGCCACGAGGCTGACGGCGCCGAAGCCGATCGTCAGCGCCGCCACCGCCGCCAACAGAACGCGGCGCAACGTCGGCTGGTCGGCCATCAGTGCCCGCTCACCTCATCGTCCGGGCGATCACGAGCCGCTGGATCTCGTTGGTGCCCTCATAGATCTGGGTGATCTTGGCGTCGCGCATCATCCGCTCCACCGGATACTCCTTGACGTAGCCGTAGCCGCCGAGGATCTGCACCGCCTCGACGGTGACCTTCATTGCCACGTCAGAGCAGAACAGCTTCGCCATCGCAGAGTACTTGCCCAGGTCCGGGTCGCCCCTGTCGATCTTCGCGCACGCCTGATACAGGAGCTCGCGTGCGGCGGCGCACTGGGTCTCCATGTCGGCGAGCTTGAACTGGATCCCCTGGAAGGAGTTGATCGCCTGGCCGAACTGACGGCGTTCCCGCGCGTAGGCGGCGGCGTAGTCGGTCGCACCCTGGGCGATCCCGAGCGCCTGCGCGGCGACCCCCAGACGGGAGCGGTCCAGCGTGCCCATCGCGACCTTGAAGCCCTGGTTGACCTCGCCGACGACGTTCTCGGCCGGGACGCGAACGCCGTCGAAGATCGGCTGACCGGTCGGCGACCCGCGGATGCCGAGCTTGTGCTCGAGCTTGCCGACGCTGAAGCCCGGCCGGTCGGCCTCCACGACGAACGCGGTGATGCCCCGGGAGTGGCCCGCGTCCCGGTCGGTCACCGCGAAGCAGATGTAGAAGTCGGCGATCCCCAGGTTGGTGATCCAGTTCTTGGTCCCGTCGATCACCCACTCGTCACCCGCGTCGCTACAGACGGCGCGCGTGATCATGCCACCGGGATCGGAGCCCGCCTCGGGCTCTGACAGGGCGAACGCCGGCGACCACTCGCCGCTCGCGCACCGCGGCAGGAACCGGGCCTGGAGCTCCTCTGAGCCGAACAACTTGATCGGCAGCGTGCCCAGCTCCTGGATCATCAGGATCAGGGCGGTCGAGGCACAGGCCTTGGCGATCTCCTCGACCGCCATGTTCAGCATGAGCGTGCCGGTGCCGGTCCCCCCGTGCTCGGCCTCGAACGGCAGTCCCAGGATGTCCTGCTCGGCGAGCAGCTTGCGCAGATCATGGGGGTAGGCGGCCTGCTCGTCGATGTCCGCCGCTCGGGGCGCAATGCGCTGCTGTGCGATCTCGCGAATCGTCTCGCGGAAGTCGAGGTGCTCCTGAGGGATGGTGTACAGCTCAGACAGCGCCGACATGACCTTGATCCTACGTCACCGGCAACCCCGGTCGCGTCGTGGGGCGCGACCGCGGTGACGCCGTCACCGGCAACCCCGGTCGCCTTACCCCGCCCAGCCCGGCGGCGGCCGTCGGATGGGAGGGGACGGCCGCCGCCGGCGGAGGGGCGGGCTAGAGCCCCGCCGGATGGCGGACGACGTAGTTGCCGCCGTCCGACAGGTTTGCGGTGGCATTGGAGGCGGTGAGCCACCGCGGTCCGCCGCCACCGGGAGTCGTGGGCCCGAAGTGGGCCGTGTCGAAGGCGAGTCCGGCGACGACGATGAAGGCATGGCCGGAGTCGGCATACACCGTGATCCACTTGCCGGCTCCCGCCGCGCCGTAGGACTCGAGCCCGGTGGAGTCCTCCGGGGCGGAGATCAGGTTGGCTCCGTGCAGGGCGAAGCTGACCGCTCCGGAGCAGTCGTAGCCGCTGTCGTTGAAGCTGCCATGTCCGCCGCCATAGATGTACGGCTTGGTGATGATCTGGTTGGCGGCCGCGATGACCTCCTGAACCAGCTGCGGCGCGCCGGCGGGCGCGGTGACGGTCCCGTCCGGGTTGAGCGTCGCCTTGCCGGTCGGAGCGCCGACGGGGGCGCTGCTCGTCATCGCCTTGGCAACCGCCTGGCGCAGGTCCACCGAGTCCTGGTAGCTGACGACGCCGTTGGAGAGCAGGTTGTTCGCGCGCTGGAAGGAGACCGTGCTGGCCTTCGTCGCCGGACCGAAGTCGCCGTCCACGGTGGTGGGGTAGCCGGCGATCGTCAGGTAGCTCTGCAGCACGCGGACATCATGGCCCCTCATTCCCTGGCGCAGCGGGCGCTCGCCGAGATGCTGCGAGCCGCCGTCCTGCTTGACCGGAGCCGTGATGGAGTCCGTGACGGTGGCGGGATCGGCCGTCGCCGCCGACTTCTTGCTGCTCGCGCTCTTGGTCTTGACCGTGACCTTGAGCTTCGTGTGGCCGGCGCTGATCGCTATCCCTCCGCTGCCGGGCGCGGCGTCCGTCGTCTCGGCGTCGAGGGCATCGACCGCCTGAAGCTGGTGAACGACCGTCGTCGTGACGATGCCGGTGACCGCGAGCCGGTAGCGGCTCTGGAAGCTCTTGACGCTCTGCACCGTGCCCGGGCTGAACACACCGGTCTGGCCGGTTCGGAATCCCGCCTTGTTCAGGTCGCTCTGCAACGTGCTCACGTCGCTCCCGCTCATCCCCGCGCTGAGGGTGCGGCTCCCCAGGGCCCGTTGCGGAGCCGCGAGGGCAGTGGAAATCGGTACTGCGACGGCGGCGACCGTTAGCGCCCCACCAACACGGGCGACGGCGCGGACACGGGATGCGAGCAACTGATTAACCCTTCTCTTTCGGACGCCTTCGGGGTTAGCTGACGGGCTCGCGCTGAAAGAGTCGCGCTACGCCGCACGTGCGGCGATTCGCCCCAAGGGATCCGCGGCGGATCCCAATCGGGTTCCCCGATCACCTCGGCCCTGTG
>DASZMU010000027.1:0-1547 GCA_035551695.1 Solirubrobacteraceae bacterium | reverse complement strand
CCTGACGATCGACGGGATCGCCGGGCCAAGAACGGTCGCCGAGCTCACGGCGCGAAACCCGGCGCTCTATCCGGGCGCCGGGGTCGGCACGGGTGGCGCGGCGCCGGTGCGTCTCCTGCAACGACGCCTCGCGAAGGCGGGCGATCCTCCGGGCCCGGTCGACGGGATCTTCGGTCCAGTGACCGAGCGGGCCGTGCGACGTTTTCAGGCTGAACAGGGACTCACGGTGGACGGGATCGCGGGTCTGCGAACGCTGGCCCTCCTGCATCCTCGACCGGTCTCCCGACGGGTCCATCAGCGGGCCGCGCGGCCGAAGCCGTCGAGCCCTCGGTCACCCGTCCCGCATCACCCGCGCATTCCTCGGCGGAACAACCATCCATCGAGCGCCGGCCGACCGCCCAGGGGACATCGGGCGAAGCCAGCGGCCGACTGGGACTTGCCCGCGGGGATCGCCGCTGCAGCACTACTGCTCCTGACCGCCGTCGTGTATCGGCGCCGCCGCCGTGGAGAGCCTCATCCATCGCCGGCGAGAGCCCGATATGCAGTACCGGCCAAGGCGCGCGCCGCAGACAGGCCGCTGCCTGGCGCCCCAGACACAGCGAGCCCCAGGTACCTCGAGGACGAGCTCAAACGCGCCGGCGGCCCTCCGGAAGCGTCGAAGGCATTCGATGAGGCAGTGCGGAGAGAGCAACAGAACGATCGAGCCGGCGCCAAGGCCGCTTATGGGCGCGCCGACGAGGCCGGTCACCCTGGTGCTGCCTGCAATCTGGGGGTGATGATGGAGGTCGACGGCGACGTGCGCGCGGCGCGGGCGGCATACGAGCGCGCCGATCAACGCGGAGACGCAAACGGCGCTTTCAACCTCGGATGTCTCTTCGAGGAACAGGGCAACTGGAACGGCGCACGAGACGCCTACAAACGCGCTGATCAGCGGGGACATGCTGAGGCAGCGACCAACCTGGGTGTGCTACTGGAGGTCCGCGGGGAGACCGCTGGAGCCCGTGCGGCCTATGAGCGGGCCGAAGAGCGCGGCGACCCGAACGGCGCCGCCAATCTCGGAGCCCTGCTCGAAGAACTGGGCGAGCACCGTGCGGCCAGAGCCGCCTACAGGCGCGCCGAGCAGATGACGCAGCGGCCAGTGCGAACCACGACGCGCACCAGCCCGGTGCCCAAGACGGTCAACACGGCCCCGCCGGAACCGGAGCAGACTGCTGAACGGGGCCCTACATCCAGGCAGCGCGGGGAGGGAACTTAGAGAACGGGGCGCATGACCCACCGGTACCGCCGCTGCTCGTCTGCTGCAGCGGCGGTATGTGACGCCGCAGTTGTTAGGGCCTGAGCTGAGGCAACCAGTCGGCTGAGGCCGTGTCGACGTCGCAGTGGTGACGCCGCGTCAGGTCTAGGTTTCGGAGCCGGCGCGGTGGCGCAGCCCGTCGAGCGCGATGTCCAGGATGTGGTCGATCTGCCCGGGCTCAGCGGTGGGGATCTTGGCGATCCCGCCGACCATCTGAATGATCTCGGCCAGGTTGGTATCCGGACGGACGACG
>DASZMU010000026.1:0-10961 GCA_035551695.1 Solirubrobacteraceae bacterium | reverse complement strand
GCACCAGACCCCGGAGCAGATCGTCGAGACGGTCATCCAGGAGGACGCCGACGCGGTCGGCCTGTCGATCCTGTCCGGGGCGCACATGACCCTGGTGCCGCGGATCATGGAACTGCTCTCCGAGCAGGGCGTCGACGACGTGATCGTCACCGTGGGGGGCACGATCCCGTCCGATGACGTGGAGGAGCTCAAGAGCCTCGGCGTGGCCGAGGTCTTCACCCCCGGCGCCTCCACCCAGCAGGCCATCGACTTCATCCGCGGCGCCGTCCGCGCCTGAGATCGCCGTGGCTGGTGGCCACCGGCCGAGCCCCGCGCGACCCCGCGCCGCCGACCGATTGACTCGTCAGTCAACAGGGTATAGTCACGGCACCTTTCCAGCGGAAAACCCAGTGAGCATGCGGGTTGGAGATCCCGCGCAAGCACTCTGATAGGAGGCCACACTTGAAGATTTGCGTCCTGGTCAAAGAGGTTCCGGACGCCGCCGTCGAGAAGCGGATCGATCCGTCGACGGGGCGCATGGACCGCTCCGGCGAGCGGAACCTCAACCCGTACGACACCCATGCGATCGAGGCCGCGATGCAGATCCGCGAGGGCGGCGCGGTCGAGGTCGACGAGATCGTCGCGGTGACGATGGGCCCCGGCACCGCCACCCGCGCGCTGCAGAAGGCCGTCTCCCTGGGCGCTGACCGGTCTGTGCATCTGTCTGACGACGGTCTGGCGGGCTCGGATGTCGCCGCCACCGGCTACGCCCTATCCAAGGCGCTGGAGTCCGAGGCGCCGGATCTGGTGCTGCTGGGCCAGCAGTCCGACGACGGGGAGTGCTACACGATCGGCGCGGTCGTTGCCGATCATCTGAGGATGCCGTCGCTGACCCAGGTGATCAAGATGGATGTCGATAGCCAGTCCCCACCCACACTGACATGTGAGCGTCAGGCCGAGTACGGCTATGACACGGTCGAGATCCAGTTGCCGGCCGTGATCTCGGTCGGTGATGCCATCAACGAGCCGCGCTATCCGTCGCTGAAGGCGATCATGGGCGCCAAGAAGAAGCCGCTTGCGACCGTCGCCGCCGGCGACGTGGGGATTGAGATGTCGCTCGTCGGCGCCGACGGCTCGCGCGTGCAGTGCGGCGAGTTTCATGATCCGCCGGCCAAGTCCGCGGGCGAGATCATCGAGGACGAGGACACCGACGAGACCGTCGGCCGGATCGTCGCGTGGCTGGATGAAAGGAAGCTGATCTGATGGGCGACGTACTGACTTACGTTCTGCACCACGAGGGTGAGTTCAACAAGAACTCGCTGGGCGCGGTGTCGGAGGGCGCGGCGCGCGCCGCCGAGATCGGCGGCGAATGCCACGCGGTGGTCGTCGGCGGCGACGACCTGACCGACGAGCTGTGCCGGACGCTCGGCGGCTACGGCGCGACGAAGGTATTTCGCGCCACGGGCCCGGAGGGCCTGGCCCAGCCGGTCGTCGACGTGATGGCCAAGGTCATCGACGAGCACGGCCACGGCTACGCGCTGTTCGGCGGCGGGCTGTTGGGGTTTGAGATCGGCGCCGGCCTGGCCGCTCGCAAGCAGGCCGGGGTGACGATGGAGGTCGTGGCGGTCAAGGCGAAGGACGGGAAGCTCGTCGCCGAGCGGCCGATCCTCCAGGACTCCAAGATCTCCGTGTCGCATTACCGCGGGGACCTGGGGATCATCATCGGGCGCATCAACGCATTCGACGTCCGGCAATCGGATCCCGCCCACCCCGGCGCCGCGGACGTCGTCGACGTCGATGTCGAGTACTCCCCGTGGTCCAACCAGGCGAAGATGGTCAAGCGCGGCGAGCAGCGCGGCGCCGACGTCGACATCGAGGGCGCCGACATCCTCGTCGCCGGTGGCCGCGGCCTCGGCAAGGCGGAGGGCTTTGAGCTCGCCGAGGCGCTGGCCCAGGCGTTCGGCGGCAACGCCGCGGTCGCCGCCACCCGCGCGGTCGTCGACGCCGGCTGGTACCCGTACGCCGCGCAGATCGGTCAGACCGGCAAGACGGTCTCGCCGAAGCTGTATTTGGCGGCCGGCATCTCCGGCGCGATCCAGCACAAGGTCGGCATGCAGTCCTCGGAGAACATCGTCGCGATCAACAAGGACGCGAATGCGCCGATCTTCGAGTTCTCAGACCTCGGGATCGTGGGCGACCTGAACAAGATCATGCCCAAGCTGACTGAGGCGATCAAGGCCAAGAAGGGAGGCTGACCTGACATGGCGGGGAGCAACGGTCGAGCCCACCACGCGCCGAGCGAGTTCCCGCCGCCGGTGGACTCCGTCAAGGAGTTCATCAAGCGGGGACTGGACTCAGAGGATGAGCGCATCGACGTCGGCGTCGCGATCGTCGGCGGCGGCACCGCCGGTCTGGCGTGCGCCAACCGCTTGCTCCAGCTGCTGGGCGACGACGAGGCGCTGATGCAGAGCCTCGGCGAGGTTCCGGTGGCGGTCATCGAGAAGGCCAAGACGTGCGGCGGGCACAACCTCAGTGGCGCGGTGATGCGCCCGGGGCCGCTGCAGGAGCTGTTCCCGGAGTTGTCGCGCGAGGACTGGCGCAAGGAGCGCTTCGCGTTCGGCGAGGTGACCAAGGAAGCCGTCTACATGCTGCCCAACGGCAAGGCCAAGCTGCGCATCCCCCCGCCGCCGCCGTTTCGCAACCACGGCAACGAGGTGATCTCGGTGGCCGCGCTGGCGCGCTACCAGGCGGCCCAGGCCGAGGAGGGCGGCGCGTACATCCTGACCGAGACCTCGGCGACCCAGCTGGTCGTCGAGGACGACCGGGTGGTGGGGGTGCGCTCCGGGGACAAGGGCCGCGGCAAGGACGGCGAGCCGCTGGGCAACTTCGAGCCCGGCACCGACATAAAGGCGAAGGTCACGATCCTGGCCGAGGGCTGCTGGGGCCACCTGACCGGCGCGGCGATCAAGGAGTTCGATCTGGCCGACGGCCGCGAGCCCCAGGTGTGGGAGCTCGGCGTCAAGGAGGTCTGGAAGGTCCCCAAGCCGCTGGACCGGATCATCCACACGATCGGCCCCTGGCCGCTGAAGATCTCCGCGAAGTACGGGCAGATCGGCGGTACGTGGCTGTATCCGATGAAGGACGAGAAGTCCGGCGACGACCTGGTCTCGATCGGCTTCGTCGTCGACCTCGAGTACGCCGACGCGACCACGTCCGCCCATGATCTGCTCCAGGAGTTCAAGTTGCACCCGCTGGTCAAGGGCATCCTCGAGGGTGGTGAGCGCGTCGCCTGGGGCGCCAAGGCGCTGCCGGGCGGCGGCTACTGGTCGATGCCCAAGCTCTCGATGCCCGGCGCGCTGCTGGTCGGCGACTCCGGCGGAATGGTCGACACGGTCGCGCTCAAGGGCGTGCACCACTGCATCAAATCGGGCGCGCTGGCGGCCGAGGCGATCTACCGGTCGCTCAAGGACGGCAGCTCCCTGGAGTCCTATGAGCAGGCGGTCGAGGACTCCTCGATCGGCCAGGAGCTGTGGCAGGTGCGCAACACGCGCCAACCGTTCCAGAAGGGCTTCATCAAGGGCGGCCCGCTGGTCAACCTGGCGATCGCCAGCAAGGGCCGGATCCCCCGGGGCCGGCTGCCGTGGCACCGTAACGACCAGCAGCCGCTGTTCATCGGCGATACGCACAAGGATTACCCCAAGCCGGACGGCAAGTACACGTTCGACAAGCTCTCCAGCGTCTACATCTCAGGCAACGCGACCCGTGACGACGCGCCCAACCACATCCGGGTGCACCGCAACGTCCCCCGCGAGATCGCCGAGGGGTGGCGGTGGATGTGCCCGGCGGGGGTGTACGAGATCCCGGACGACGCGCCCCAGAACGGCCCCGTCGACGTGACCGTGAACTACACGAACTGCGTCCAGTGCGGCGCGATCACCGCCAAGGGCGGTCGGCTGACCCCGCCTGAGGGCGGCGACGGGCCGCTGTACACGATCACGTGAGCTGAGCGGCGCCGGGCGCTCCGCCGGCGCGCGGTGGCTGGCACTGCAACTTCTGGTGCAGTTGCCGGTTAATAGGTCCTCATATGAGGTTTCTGCGCCTGTGTATTGGCGGGGCCGCCGGCGCACTCGTGGCGACCCTGTCGGCCTTCGCCGGCCCCGGAGCGGCCGCGGCCGCCGTTCCTCCCATCGCTCCTCCGCGTGCCCAGCTGACGCAGTTCTCCTGCGGCCACGCGCTGGATCCGGCGAACCGTTCGGTGTCGGTGGAGGCGGTGATGCGACCTCTCGTCGACACGAGGCGGCTATCCGTCAAGTTCGAGCTGCTGCAGCGGGTTTCCGGCGCGGCGGCACCCACCGCCGTGCACGCCGGAGACCTGGGCGTCTGGTTGCTCCCGGCCGATCCGACGCTGGGGCAACTGCCGGGGGACGTCTGGCGCCTGAACAAGACGGTGCTGAACCTCGAGGCTCCGGCCGCGTACCAGTTCCGGGTCGTCTTCCGCTGGACCGGCGCCAACGGACGAGTGCTCGGCTCGACGGTGCGCCTCAGCCGGGTCTGCCATCAGCAGGAGCTGCGACCGGACCTGGCCGTCACGTCGCTGAGCGTGGCCCCGGTTGCCGGCCATCCGAACGAGGATCTCTACACCGCGGTCGTCGCCAACCGGGGTCTCACCGGCGCCGGGCCGTTCGAGGTTCTGTTCGTCCCGGGAGGGAGTGCGGCGGCAACGACCGATAACATCCCGTCCCTCGGCGCCGGCCGGAGCCGGACGCTCTCGTTCACCGGCCCGGTCTGCGATCCCACAGATCCACCGAGCGTCACGGCCGACGCCGCCCACGAGGTGGACGACTACACCCGCGCGGACAACACGGCGACCGCCGTCTGTCCGGTCGCGGGAGGGTCGTGAGCGCCTCCGAGGGCGCCAGGGGAGCGCCGCTAGACTTTCTCTGACGATGAAAACCGAGATCCACCCCACCTATACCGAGGCTCACGTGCGCTGCACGTGCGGCAACGAGTTCACGACCCGCTCGACGCAATCCGACATTCACGTCGAGATCTGCTCGGCGTGTCACCCCTTCTACACGGGTCGCCAGAAGCTGGTCGACACCGGCGGACGGGTCGAGCGCTTCCAGCGCCGCGTCGCCAAGGGCCGGCGCAGCGCGCGGGCCGCGGCAGGCTGAGCCGCCCCGCGCCGAGATGACCGAGCGCGGGGGCGACGTACGTGAGGAGCCGCTCGCGGTTTCGCACGGCGCCGCCCCGCTCACGGCCACGCGGGACGCCTCGCGGGCCCCGGCTTCGGCCGATGCCCCGCTGACGGGCCGCGGAGGGCCGCTGACGGCCTCACGCGACGCCCCGCTGGGCGGTCAGGCCGTGCTGGAGGGCGTGATGATGCGGGGCGTTTCCACGTGGGCCGTCGCCGTGCGCAAGCCCGCCGAGGAGATCCCCGGGAGCGATGACCCCGCGCGCGGTGAGCCCCCGCTCGGCGAGATCGCGGTCAGCTCGTCGCCGATCGTCCCCTGGTCGAGGCGGCGCCGGCTCTTCAGGCTGCCGGTGATCCGCGGTGTCGTCGCGCTCGTCGAGTCGATGAGCATCGGCCTGCGCGCGCTGAGCATCTCGGCAAACGCGCAGATGCCGGACTCCGAGCAGGAGATCTCCAGCGGTGCCTGGTTTGGGACCGTTCTCGTCTCGCTCGTGTTCGCGATCGGCTTGTTCTTCGTCGTCCCGGTGGGGGTGACGAGCCTGATCAAGAATCAGCTCGGCTCCTCGGTTCTGTTCTGGCTCGTGGAGGGACTGTTGCGGACCGCCATCTTTCTCGGTTACCTGACGCTCCTCTCGCGCGTCCGCGACCTCCGGCGGGTGTTCGAGTACCACGGGGCCGAGCACAAGGTGATCTCCTGCTACGAGGCCGGCGATGAGCTGACGCCCGCCCGGGCCCAGCTGTACTCGCGACTGCACCCCCGGTGCGGAACGAGCTTCCTGCTGATCGTCATGATCATGGCGATCTTCGTGTTCGCGCCCGTCGGCCTCCCCGCCTGGTGGATCCTGGTCCTGACGCGGATCGTCGGCGTCCCGCTGATCGCCGGACTCTCCTTCGAGGTCATCAAGTGGGCGGGGCGCAACCGCCGGCGGCGCTGGGTACAGGTGATCATGTACCCGGGGCTTCAGCTGCAGAGACTCACGACGCGCGAGCCGGACCTCGACCAGTTGGCGGTGTCGATCGCCGCGCTGGGCGCGGTGCTCGCGGTCGAGACGCCGGGGGCGGCCTCGCCGGACGATCTGGTCGGCCTCGAGGTCGTCGCATAGTCGCGAGGGGTTTTTCGCCGGCAGGCTGTCCGGGTAGCCATCGAGGGCCGGGTGGACAAGGCATCCGGCAAGACGAAGAACGCCGTCGGCGACGTGGCCGATAAGGCCAAGGACGTCGTCAACCCCAAGCACTGACCCTGAGTTGCGCGGTGTAGGAGCCTTGCGACTCCTACACTCGGGTGCATGATCGACGGACTCGTCGCCCAGATTCTCAGCCGCTTCGCTGCGCTCGAGACCGAGCTCTCAGACCCGGATGTGATCAGCGATCGCGAGCGGTTCCCGACCGCTAGCCGCGCCTACCGCGAGCTGGAGCCGGCCGCCCGGCTGGCGACCGAATACCGCCGCGCCGCCGACGACGCCCAGGGCGCCCGCGAACTGCTCGCCGAGGACGGCGACGATCCGGAGCTCCGGGCGCTGCTGGAGAGCTCCCGCGAGCGGATGGAGACGCTCGAGGAGGAGATCCGCCTCGCCATGGTCGAGCGCGATCCCAACGACGACAAGAGCGTCATCATCGAGATTCGGCCGGGCGCCGGGGGGGACGAGGCCGCGTTGTGGGCCGGCGACGTCTACCGCATGCTCACTCGGTACGCCGAGCACCGCGGGTTCAAGGTGGATCCGCTGGCCATCGGCGAGGGCGACTACACCGTTGAGGTCAAGGGCGATGGCGCGTACTCGGTGTTCAAGTTCGAGGGCGGCACCCATCGCGTCCAGCGCGTGCCGGAGACCGAGTCCCAGGGCCGCATCCATACGTCGACGGCGACGGTCGCGGTGTTGCCGGAGGCCGAGGACGTGGACGTGCACATCGATCCCAACGACCTGCAGATCGACGTCTACCGCAGCTCCGGACCCGGTGGCCAGTCGGTCAACACGACCGACTCGGCCGTCCGGATCACCCACAAGCCGACCGGGGTCGTCGTCTCCATGCAGGACGAGAAGTCCCAGCTTCAGAATCGCGAGCGCGCGATGAAGGTGCTCCGGGCGCGCCTCTACGAGCGCGCCCTGGCCGAGCAGCAGGCCGAGCTCGGCGCCAGCCGCCTGGCCCAGGTCGGCACCGGCGACCGGGCCGAGAAGATCCGCACGTACAACTACGGCGAGCGGCGGGTCAAGGACCACCGCATCAACCTGCTCGTCCACAACCTCGATGAGATCCTGCTGGGCCAGCTGGACGAGCTGACCGACGCCCTCCAGGACGACGAGAAGCGCCGGCATTTGAGCGCGCCCGGCTCGGAATCCGGCCTCGCTTGAATTGGACGCGCTCAAATCCGTCCGGTGATGAGCGCGCCGAGGGCTGACGTCGTCCCGGCCTCGGTGGGGGACGCGCTGGCCGCGGCGAGCCGCCGGCTGGCGGCGGCCGGCTGTGACTCCCCGCGGCTCGACGCCGAGCTCCTGTTGGCCGACGTGCTCGACGCCCCCCGCGCGCGGCTCGTCACGGAGCGCGACCGGGCGCTGAGCGACGCCGAGGCCGATCGGTTCGGCGCCCTGCTGGCCCGGCGCGAGGCGCGTGAGCCGGTGGCCTACATCCTGGGTCGGCGGTCGTTCCGTCACCTGACTCTCTGGGTCGACCGGCGGGTGCTGATTCCCCGCCCGGAGACCGAGCTGCTCGTGGAGGTGGGGCTGGAGCTGCCGGCGGGGGCTGCCGTCGTCGATGTCGGCACCGGGAGCGGCGCTGTCGCGTTGGCGATCAAGGACGAGCGACCGGACCTGCGTGTGCGCGGGACCGACATCAGCGCGGACGCGGTGGCCGTGGCCCGGGGCAACGCGCTCCGGCTGGGCCTCGAGGTGGACTTCGCCGTCGTCGATCTCCTCGATGACGAACCGGCTGACGCGGTGCTCGCGAACCTCCCGTACGTGCCGGAGGGCGCGGCGCTGGCGCCGGAGATCGCGCGGTATGAGCCGGCCGGGGCGCTCTTTGCAGGCGCCGACGGGCTCGATCTGGTGCGGCGCCTGGTTTCGGCCGTCCGCGGCCGGGGCGTGAGGACGCTCGGTTTGGAGATCGGCGGCGCTGAGCAGGCGGCCGAGGTTGAGCGGCTGCTGGCGGACGGAGGCTGGGGCACGGTGGAGGTGCGGCGGGACCTGGCGGGTTGTGACCGCGTCGTGGTGGGATGGGCGTGACGGCGGGCGCCCAGACCGAGTCTTTCGAGCGCTGCATGTCCGTCGGCGGCGTGGCCGTGTTCCCCGCCGACACCGTCTACGGGCTTGCCTGCGACGTGCACAACCGGATCGCCGTCGAGCGTCTGTACCGCCTCAAGCGCCGGCGGCTCGACAAGCCCTCGGCCGTCATGTTCTTCGACCGCGATCTGGCGCTGGCGGCGCTGCCGGAGCTGGGTGCGCGGACGCGCTCGGCGATGGAGCGCCTGCTGCCGGGCGCGGTCACGGTTCTCCTGCCCAATCCGGAGGGCCGCTTTCCGCTCGCGTGCGGTGATGATCTGAGCACCTTCGGGCTACGGGTGCCGCGCGTGCCGGCGCTGTCCGGCGTGGCGTGGCCGGTCCTGCAATCGAGCGCCAACGTCGCGGGGGGTCCCGATGCCCGCCGGCTCGACGAGGTGCCGGAGTCGATCCGGCGTGCCGCCGATCTCGTCATCGACGGCGGCGAGCTGCCCGGGATGCCGTCGACGGTCATCGACCTGCGGGTTTTCGAGGACGAGGGGCGATGGGCGATCGTGCGCGCGGGGATGGTGGAGGAGCGCGACGTTGCCGCGGCGCTCGAATGGCAGTTCCACTTCGACCCGTCGACGTACGCGGCGATGATCCACGCGGACATCCCCGTCTACGAGGAGCTCCAGGAGACGCTGGTTCGCGCCAGCGGGAGCGGGGCCAGCCGGGTGCTGGAGCTCGGAACCGGGACGGGCGAGACCGCGCGGCGGCTGTTGGAGCGTCATCCGGATGCCGACCTGGTGGGCGTCGACGAGAGCGAATCGATGCTGGCCGAGGCGCGGCGCCGGCTACCGCCGGACCGGGTATCGCTGCGCGTCGCCAGGATCCAGAACCCGCTGCCGGACGGCCCGTTCGATCTCGTTGCGAGCGCGCTGGCCGTCCATCACCTGCGAGGTGAGGAGAAGCGCGAGCTGTTCGCCCGGATCAAGGAGGTCATGTCGCCGGGCGGCCGGTTCGTGCTCGCCGATGTGATCGTGCCGGCCGATCCGGAGAGCGCGGAGATAGCGCTCAGCCCCGGCTGGGACCACCCCAGCCCGGTCGCGCATCAGCTGCGGTGGTTGGATGAGGGGGGGTTCGACGCGCGCGTCGTCTGGGAGCGCCGGGACCTGACGGTGATCGCGGCCGACGCTCGGGAGTGAGGGGTGGGCGGCCTCGCGGTTGACCGGTACCATGCTCGCGATGAGCGCCGATCTGCCCGCTGACTTCTTCAACCGACCGCTCGCGGAGGTCGATCCTGAGATCGCGGAGGTGCTCGCGCGCGAGCTGGACCGGCAGCAGCGAACGCTGGAGATGATCGCGTCCGAGAACTTCGCGCCGATGGCGGTTCTCGAGGCGCAGGGCTCGGTCCTGAACAACAAGTATGCCGAGGGCTACCCCGGCAAGCGGTACTACGGCGGGTGCGAGTTCGTCGACATCGGCGAGCAGCTGGCGATCGACCGGGCCAAGGCGCTCTTCGGTGCTGAGCACGCCAACGTCCAGCCCCACGCCGGCGCCCAGGCCAACACCGCCGTCTACCACGCGCTGCTCCAGCCCGGTGACACGGTGATGGGACTCGAGCTCTCCCACGGCGGCCACCTGTCCCACGGGATGAGGATCAACGTCTCCGGCCGCCTGTACAACATCGTCGCCTACCACGTCGATCGGGAGACGTCGCTGGTCGACATGGACGAGGTGGACCGCCTGGCCCATGAGCACCGGCCGACGATGATCATCGCCGGGTGGTCGGCGTACCCGCGTCAGCTCGACTTCGAGCGCTTCCGCGCGATCGCCGACGCGGTCGGCGCCTACCTGCTCGTGGATATGGCGCACTTCGCCGGGCTGGTGGCCGCCGGGCTGCATCCGTCGCCGATCCCTCTGGCCGACGTCGTGACAACCACCATCCACAAGACGATCGGCGGTGGCCGCGGCGGCATGATCCTCTGCAAGGAGGAGTACGCCAAGAAGATCGACTCGGCCGTCTTCCCCGGCCAGCAGGGCGGCCCGCTCGAGCACATCATCGCCGGCAAGGCGGTGGCGCTGAAGATCGCCGCATCCGAGGCGTTCCGTGAACGCCAGCGCCGGACGGTGGACGGTGCGCGAGCCGTCGCGTCCGAGCTGTTGTCGGCCGGCGGCGGGGTCTCGGTGCTGACCGGCGGAACCGACGTGCACCTCGTCCTGTGCGACCTGCGCGAGTCCTCACTCGACGGCAAGCAGGCGGAGGACCGCCTGCACGCGATCGGGATCACCGTCAACCGCAACGCCGTGCCGTTCGACCCCCGGCCCCCCGCCGTCTCATCCGGCCTGCGGATCGGCTCGCCGGCTCTCGCCACCCGCGGGCTCCAGGTCGACGATTTCGTCGAGGTCGGCAAGGCCATCGCGGCCACGCTCGTCGCGGGCGACGACTTCGACGCGCAGCGCGCCGAACTCGCCGAGCGGGTCGAGGCGATCGCGGATCGGTATCCGCTGTACGCGAACCTGGGCAGTCCCGCGGTCGTCTGAACACCGCCGGAGGCGGCATTGCCTGTCTCCCGCCGGCCGAGCCGTTGCACCGC
>DASZMU010000025.1:0-9811 GCA_035551695.1 Solirubrobacteraceae bacterium | reverse complement strand
CCGGGCGCTGCCGGCCCTGTCAGGGGCTGATGGGTCCCGAACGTGATGCTGGTGGCCGTGACCCCGGGGGCGCTGCTGCCTCCTCCTCCGCCGCCATTCGATGAGCCGCAGCCGGCCACGGCGGCAGCGAGACACACGGCGAGCGCGGCGGCAGCCGGCCGTCGGCGTTTGACAGATCCCATCTCTCTCCTCCTCCGATTGTGATGGCCGGCCATCGACGTCGGCCGCTTGCTCGTCCCGGTCATCCGGCACCAGCAAATCGATACGTTCTCCCTCGTGCGTTTCAAATACTAAGGTGGTGGGATGAGCTCTGCAACAGCCCGCCCAGCGCCACGTCGCGGCCGTCCGGCCACGGCATCACGCGATGACGTGCTGCGCACGGCGCGCGCACAGTTCCTCGCTGGCCAACGCGTGGACGTGACGATCGTCGCCCGCGAACTCGGCCTGGGCCGGGCGACGATCTACCGCTGGTTCGGCTCACGGGAGCAGCTGCTCGCCGACGTCATCGCCACCGAGCTCGAGTCGCTCGTCACCCGCGCGCGCAGGCGGGTCCGACAGCGCGGCGCCCGGGGCCTGCTCGAGGTCTTCGATCGTGTCAACCGCTGGCTGACGCACTCCACCGCGCTCCGGCGGTTTGTCGAGCAGGAGCGCGCCGGGGCGCTGCGGTTGCTGACCGCCAGCGACGGCGGCGTCCAGCCGCGCTCGGTGGCCTGCATCACCGAGCTGATCGCGAGCGAAGCTGCCGCGGGACGCTATGAGCCGCCGGCCGACCCACAGACCCTGGCCTACGCGATCGTCCGTCTCGCCGAGGCGTTCCTGTACAACGACGCCGCGTTCGGAATCCGCGGCGATCATGCCCGGCTGCGCGAGGTCGAGGCGGCGTTGCTCGGCGTGCCCCGCCCCACGCCGAGCCCGGGCGCACGGCCGTCAAGCCGCTCGCGATCAGGCTGAGCGCCCCTCGCCGAGCGAGGCCTCGGCGGCGGCCCGGCGGCGGTGGCGGCCTCCCAGGCGCGCGGCGAGCGCGCGAACCCCGCCCTGGATGCCGCTTGGCCAGAGGATCATGGCGACGATCAGCACCACTCCATAGATGGCGAGCGGCAACTGCTCGGACACGCGGGTCGACAGGGAAAACGAGTTGGCCAGGTCATTGGTCCAGTTGGGCAGCATGGTCAGCAGCGCCGCTCCCCAGATGGCGCCGACGATCGAGCCGAGCCCGCCGAGCACGACTCCGGTCAGCAACGACAACGACAGCTGCAACGGGAACGCGCCCGGCTGTGCCAGCTGGAGCACAACCGCCAGCAGCGCGCCGCCGAGACCGGCGCAACCGGCGCTGACCACGAACGCCACCGACTGCGTCCTACCCACGGGCAGGCCGCACAGGGAGGCCGCGATCTCGTCGTCGCGCACGGCTCGCCATCCACGACCGACGCCGCCGCTCGTCAGGTTGTGGAGAACGAACAGGGCGACGAGAGCGCCGGCGCAGGCGATCCAGGCCTCCCAGCGCTCGAGCGGAAACGTCGCTCCCAGTGATGACGGCACCGCCGGAGGGTTGATCGTCAGGCCGTTCTCGCCGCCGAGCAGCGACGGGAACTTGTCGGCCAGGGCCGGAAGCCCGACGGCGAACGCCAGCGTCGCCCCCGCCAGGTAGGGCCCGCGCAGCCGGCTGGCGGCGACGCCCACCGGCACCCCCACGAGGGCGGTCGCGAGGACTGCGGCGATGATCGCAGGCAGGAGCCCCCACCCCTCGTTGCCGATCAGCAGGGCGGCGGTGTAGGCGCCGATGGCCATCAGGGCCCCGTGGCCGAGTGAGATCTGACCACTCTGCCCGGCCAGCACGGTCAGCCCCGCCAGAACGGCGAAGTAGTACGCGCCTGTCGCCAGCTGCAGGTCGTTGTACGGGCTCAGTCCATCGCTGACGAGGATCAGGACGACGGCCGCGAGGATCACCCACGCCAGCGAGCGCGCCAGTGTGCTGCGGCCGAGCAGGCTTCGCGCGCGGGCCAGGACACTCATACGCGCCGCTCCCGGCTTGCCGCGAACAGGCCGCCAGGGCGCAGCATCAGGACGGCGACGAGGATCACGAGCGCCGCGAGCGGAGCCAAAGCCGCTCCCTCGTACCCGGACACGTAGGACAGCGCCAGCCCCAGCACGAGCCCGCCGATGACCGCCCCCGGCGGACTGTCCAGGCCACCGAGGACGGCCGCGACGAAGCCGCTGACGAGGATGGGATCGAAGCTGTTGGGCCCCAGGAACACCGAAGGCGCGACGAGCACGCCGGCCAGCGCACCAGCGACCGCTGCGAATGCCCAGCCGACGGTGAACATCCGCGCCACGCGGACACCGAGCAGACGTGCCACCTCCGGGGCGAAGGCCGCCGCGCGCATCTGCAGCCCGAGCGGGGTGGTGCGGAACAGCAGGGCCAGGCCGGCAGCGACGGCGATCACGACGAGCACGATGAACGTGTCGTTGGGGGTGAACAGCAACCGCGTCCCGCCAACGGCGTAACCCTGCAGCGAGAAGGCTGCCGGGAACGACCGCGGCGTGCTGCCCCAGATCATCCCGGCGACCGCGACGAGCAGCGTGTACAGGCCGAGGGTGAGGATGACGGGGTTGAGCGGGGGCGCGTGCTCGACTGGTCGGATCAGGACCCGCTCCACAACCGCGCCGAAGACAAGCCCGGAGAGAAGCGCGGTGACAAAACCCACCCAGTAGGAGCCGGTCGCGCCGATGACCGCCGAGGCGATGTACGTGGTGATCATCAGCATCGCGCCCTGGGCGAAGTTCACGATCCGGGTGGCTCGCCAGATCAGCACCAGGGCCAGGGCCACCGCGGCATAGATGGCTCCGCTGGAGACGCCGCTCAGCGTCAGATCGATGAACTTGGTCATCCGGTCAGAACCCCAGGTAGGCGTGGCGGAGCCGCTCGTCGGCGGCCAATTCATCCGGCTCGCGGTCGGCGACGACGCGCCCCAGGTTCAGCACGATCCCGCGGTTGGCGATCGACAATGCGCTGCGCGCGTTCTGCTCCACGAGCAGAACGGCCAGGCCGAGATTGTCGGCGAGGGAGCGAACCATCGTCATGATCTGCGCCACGAGCACGGGAGCCAGCCCCAGCGACGGCTCGTCGAGCAGCAGCGCCCGCGGGCGCCCCATCAGCGCGCGGCCGACGGAGAGCATCTGACGCTCGCCGCCGGAGAGCCGGGACGCCGGTTGGCGCCGGCGTTCGGCCAGTCGCGGAAAGAGGTCGTAGATCTCGCTGACCGGCGCGGCCCCGCGGCCGCGCCACAGCCCGCCCAGCCTGAGGTTCTCCTCCGCGGTCAGCTCCGAGATCACCCCCCGCCCCTCCGGCACGTGGGCGACGCCGCGGCGGACGATCTCCTCAACCGCCATCCGGGTGATGTCCTCGCCGTCGAACCTCACCCGGCCGAAGCGCGCCGGCACCAGGCCGGTGATCGTGCGCAGCAGTGACGTCTTGCCGGCGCCGTTGGCGCCGAGCACGGCCGTCACCGTTCCGGCCGCTGCCTCGAGCGAGACCTCGTCGACGGCTCGCACCGGGCCATAGTCGGTCGTCAGGCCCTCAATCGACAGCATCACGAGGTCCACTCGCCACGGCTGCGCCCGGCTCGGCATCGCGGCCGAGGTAGGCCTCCAGCACCCGGGGGTCCTCCCGGACCGCAGGCGGCTCGCCGGTCGCGATCACCCGGCCGAAGTCAAGAACGACAACCCGATGGCACACCGAGGTCACCAGGTCCATGTGGTGGTCGACGAGCATCACGGCAATCGAGCCGCCGAGCGCATCGATCGTCTGCGCCAGCGTCGACAACTCGGCGGCATCGAGACCGCCGGCGGGCTCGTCCAGGAGGAGAAGCTCCGGCTCGGAGACCAGCGCCCGGGCCAGGGCGACACGCTTCTGCACGGCATACGGCAACTCGCCGGGCAGACGGCCGGCGACATCCGCGCAGCCCAACCGCTCCAGCGCGGCGGACGCGCGCTCGCGCAGAGCGCGCTCATCTCGATCGGCCCGCGGCATCGCGAGCAGCGCACCGGCGACGCCGGTGCGGCGAAATCGTTCGGCCCCGGCCATCACGTTGTCGACGACGGACAGCTGAGCGAAGAGGCCGACGCCCTGGAGCGTCCGAGCGATGCCCAGGGAGGCCAGGCGATGCGGACGCATACGCGTCAGCGGCTTCCCATGCCAGCTCATCGTTCCCGAGGACGGTTTCACGAAGCCGCAGATGACGTTGAACAACGTCGTCTTACCGGCTCCGTTCGGGCCGATCACCCCCAAGACCTCACCTTTGGTGACCGACAGCGAGACGCCGTCCAGGGCAGTGATCCCGCCGAACGACACGGAGACCTCGTCCACCGCAAGCACGCCGTCGTTCTCCTCTCCCGTCGGCACGCCGCCACGCTACACCAGCGGGCCGTCCGTGCCAATGGTGATACACGACAAGGCCCGTGTTCTTAATACCCCCGGAAGCATCGTACGAAGCCACGCGTTTCTTTAGGGATGAGCAGCATCGCTATTGACGCCCGTACCGGTATCGAACCGCTGGACGCGCCTTTGGTGGTCGTCGCTGCCGAGAACCCGGACGTCCGCACACGGAGCGTCGCGGCATTAGGCGGCACGACGTTCAGAGTGCGCGGCGCGGCCTCGGCCGCCCAGGTCGCGCAGGAGCCGAGCACCCCTGACGTGCTGATCATCCACTGCGACGAGCTGACGAGCGAGGAGCTGACTCTGCTGCGCGAACTCAAGCGCACGCATGACGGTGTGCGGATCGTTGTCGTCTGCCAGGCGGCCAACGGCAGGAGCGCTCGCCGGGCGGTCGACGGAGGAGCGGACGGAGTCGTCTTCCTCGAGCAGCTCACGACTGCGCTCGCCCCCACCGTGGCGGCAGTGCTGGCGGGCCAAACCTCCGTTCCCGCGCAGTTGCGCGCCAGCGTTCGGAGGCCGTCCCTGTCCTTCCGGGAGAAGCAGATCCTCGGCATGGTGGTGATGGGCCTGACGAACAGCCAGATCGGCGCCCGGCTGTTCCTGGCCGAGAGCACCGTGAAGAGCCATCTGTCGTCGGCGTTCACGAAGCTGGACGTGCGGTCACGCAGCGAGGCCGCGGCGCTCATCCTCGACCCGCAGGAGTCTCTGGGACCGGCGATTCTGGCGATCATGGGCCCGCTCGACCGGGTTCAGATCACCTCGTCGGACTGATCAGCGCCGCCGGCAACCTCTTTCGGAACGTCCCGCCGGTGACTACCGTGGAGGCCGTGGCCGTCTCCCACCGTGGTCGCGTCGAGGCACTGTTGAGCGACGCCGCTGCCGAGCACGCGAGTCTCATGTCCCGCCTGCCGCCGGAGCTGCAGGCGTCACTTCCCGTGGACGCCCAGGGAGTGACCCGGGCGATCGACCACCTCGCGACCGCCGCCGGCCTGTCGGCCGGAGAGCGCCGCGCGCTCATCCGGCCCCATGCGGTCAATCCGGCCGTCCTCCATGCCCGCGTCTTTGGGGGAGCACCGCTGACGCCTGACACGGTAATCGGCTCGTTCGTCGAGGGTGCGCGGGTACGGGCGGACACGCTCGCGGCCCTCGCCGACGTGGTCGGCGGTGAGTCGCTCGGCCGAGAGGTGCGCGCGCTGCTCGTTGCCCACCCTCCGCCGGCGGGCGCGGCCGGAGATGATGTGGTGCCCGCGCTTCGCGCCACGTATGCGGCTCACGAACGCGCCACGCTCGTGATTGCCGCTCGCCTCGACAGCGAGTAGCAGGCGGGTCCCGCGGCAGTCCGGGGCTCGTTCAACCGTTCCTTCCGTCCAGAGGAGGTTTGCTCGAAGGATTCGATCGAACGTGGGAGCCGAGATCACACACGAGAGGCAGCGCTCCGGGCCTGAGCCGGACCGCGCCCCCCTGCCCCTCCCGCCGCATCGCCGGCGCGCCTCCGTCACCCGGCGCGGTCCCGGCGCGGATCTCCGCGCCGTGGTTGCGTCGATCCTGGCCGTGCTTGCGCTCGTCGGCTGCGTCGCCGCCATCCTCATGCTCGCCACGCAACCGACGGCGGCGAGGTTGGAGCGAGAGATCGGGTCGCTCACCCGGCGCCTGGGCGCCGCGCACACCCAGCTTGTCGCGCTGCAGGCTGTTGTCGGTCACGCCCGGTCTCAAGACGCCGGCCTGAGCCGGGACACGAAGCGCCTCGCGGGTCGCCTGACGCGCCTCCAGCGCACGGTCCACGGGCTTCAGAGCAGCACGAGCCTGACGCAGGAGCAGGCCATTGGGCTGCGCGACTGCGTCCCGCAACTTCAGCAGGAGCTCGCGGGCCTGATTGTCAGGACCCGCTCGGTGAACGGCCATTTGACGAGTGTCGGTCTGCACGACCCGGCATTTCTGTCGCCGCCGTGCCAGGCGCTGTTCTCCGGACTGTGAGGTCCCGCCGCGCTCACTCGGCGGGTCGGCGTCCCGACAGGTGCGGCACATCCCTGGGCGGCGAAACGGAGTCCCGCATCTCCCCGCTGGCACGCCCCGCGCCGTCGGTGACCAAATCGGCCGGCCTGCCGACGCGCTCGACGACGAGGACCGCCGTGTCATCGGCCTGAGCCCCCACCTGGAACTCGGCGAGTTCCCGCTTGATGCGTGCCATCGCGTCATCCGCGCCCCTCGCGCCGGTGAGCGCCTGGCGCAGGCGCTCGGCACCGAAGCGATCCTCGGCTCCCGTGGCGTCGAGCAGGCCATCGCTGTAGAGCACCAGGACGTCACCCGGGCGCACGCTCAGGCTCAGTGGCTCCCAGCGCGCATCCGTGTACGCGCCGAGCATCGGTCCGAACCGACCGATTTCGTCGGCCGCGCCGCCTCGAACGAGAATGGGCGGCGGATGGCCCGCGCAGAGGATGGTCGCCTGCGTATGGCCGTCGCGGTCGCGGACCACGAGACAGACTGCGGTGCACAGGGACAGCTGCGGCCGGGCGATCAGGTCGGCGTTGAGCTTGTCGAGAGCGCGGCTGGCGGAGCCGGTGAGAGTCGCGGCGGTGCGCAGCGTGTGTCGCATCAAGCCGGTGAGAGCAGCGGCCGGCGCGCCGCGGCCGGTGACGTCGCCGACCACGAGCATCCAGTCTGCATCCAGCGGAACGGCCTCGTAGAAGTCGCCGCCGACCTGGTTCTCGTCCCCGGCGGGGCGATACAGCGTCGCCGTCCGCCAGCCGGGTACGTGGGGCAACGCGTCGGGCAACAGGCTGGTCTGGAGCGTGCGGGCGATGTTCGACCGCTCTGTATAGAGGCGCGCGTTCTCGACCGCCGTCGCCGCGCGTCGCGCCAGCTCGCTCGCAAGCGCGGCATCCTCCTCGCCGAAGCTGCGTGCGGACTCGGCACTGACCAGGCTGAGCACGCCGATGCTTCGTCCGCCGCTGATCATCGGCACGACGAGCGCGGCGTGCATGCCGAGACCTCGCAGCGCCTCGAGGTGCTCCTCATCCTTGGCCGCGGCCATGAGCATCTCGTCGGTGATGTCATTGGTGGACACAGTCGAATGGTCACGAAAGACCTGCGCGGCACCGCCCGGCTCGTCCAGCGCGACCGGGTATTGCTCTCCCACGCGCCATGCGAGGGCCACCTTGCCCGGGTCGGTGTGCGCCACCGCGACCGTCCGCAGCTGCTCCTGCTCGTCCGGCAGGCTGACCGCGCACCAGTCCGCGAGCTCGGGCACGCAGAGATCGGCGACCTGCTGGAGGGTGTCGCGCGAATCCAGCGATGAGGCCAGCGCCTCTCCGGTTTCGACGAGCAGGCGCTGGACGAGCTCGGCGCGCTTGACGGCAGTGATGTCGGCGATGACGTTCACGACCATCTTGATGTCTCCGGCGCTGTCGCGGACGGCCGAGGACTTGGTCATGCGCCAGCGCTGTTCGCCCGTGCGCTTGTCGACAACCCGCACGACGAGCGACGTCGGGTCCTCGCCGGTCAGCACCCGCCGTCCCGGCAGGTCTGTGAGCTGGAGCGGCGATCCGTCCTCACGGAAGGACCGAAAGCGCTCGGCGATATCTCCCGCCGGCGTCGCCACCAGCTGCTGTGCCGAGGTGTAGCCGAGGATGTCGGCGGCCGCCTGATTGGCGTAGATGAGGCTGCCCCGCGGGTTCTGGACGGTGACCGCCTCGGACAGGCTGCCAAGCACAGTGGTCAACTGCGACTCCATGCTCTGCCACTCGGTGAACAGGCCCGCGTTGTCGAGCGCCAGCGCCACACGGCCGGCGAGGACCTCGACGAACCGCAGGTCCTCCGGTAGGTAGGTACGGCCCGACCGCTGCGTCACAAACAGGGCCAACGCGCCGAGGGTCTGCCCGTGTCCTGTCAGCGGAACGACGATCCCGGCCTTCGTGCGCTGAGAGCGAAGCAGCCCAAGGTCATCCGCTCCGTCGGCCCTCGCACGCAGCATCTCGTCGGTGACAGGTGCCAGCAACTGCGACCGACCGGACGCCACTGCGGCGGCCACGCCCGACTCGGCCACGGTCGGCAGCCGGCGATCGCGCAGTTGGGCTTCGCGCTCTGCGGCGTCCGGTCCGGACGCCTTGACGGCCAGTCGACGGAGCCCCCCGTCGTGCACGACGTCGACGACGCAGATGTCGCCAACACTCGGGACCAGGAGGGCACACACCTGCGCGGCGGTCTCCTCGAGCGTGAGGTGTCCGTCGGCGACGTCAGCGACGGCCGCCAGCAACTCAAAGCGCTCGCTGTCTCGGTCGGTCCGCTCCCGCGTGCGAGCCACCAGCACCGAGATGGCCCCGCCCACCACGACGGCCGCCGCGCGCAGGTAGTACGCGCCACTGTCGAAGTTGTGGTTCCAAACACCGCTCGCAACCGCCAGTGCGACGGCGATCCCGGCGACCAGCGCGGTCTCGAGAGGCCCGGCCAACACCGACACGACAAACGGCGCCAGCACGACCGTGGCGATGACGATCGCGCTCCGGCCGCTTGCCGCGTCCGCTGCGGCGAGCCCGCCGGCGATGAGCAGACCGAGCGCCAGCGCGCCGGCCCGCCGCGCGGCGGACCCTCCGCGCAGACGGGCTCTAAGTGCCGTGAAACCCGCCATCTGTCGGCGCTGCGGCCACGTCGTCGACCCACATCGCGAACCTCTCTCCTTGACGTCCCGGATACTACGCGCGTTCCCAATCGGTCGGCGAGTGATCGGTGGTACGGGTCAGGGATCAGCTCGGTAGATCGTTGATGACAGTATGCGATCTGATGGCGTGACCCAGATGACTTGGGCGATCCGCCGCAACCGAACCCCAAGGAGCCCCGCCCATGACCACCGATCCCATCCCCACCACCAGCGTCGCTGGCCTCGCCGCCGGCCGCTGGCGCCTGGATCCCGCGCGATCGACCATCGAGTTTCACGTGCCCCATTTCTACGGACTGATGACCGTCAAGGGCCGCTTCGACCGCTACGAGGGCACGCTCGACCTGTCCGCGAACCCCGCGGTCGAGCTGACGATCGAGGCCGACAGCCTGGACACCAAGCAGAAGAAGCGCGATAAGCACCTGCGCTCGGCGGACTTCTTCGACGTCGGGAACCATCCGCAGGTGCGCTTCGTCGCCGACGCTGCCACGGTTCAGGGCGACACGCTGCATGCCTCGGGACGCCTGGACGCCGCCGGCAAGCAGGTCCCGCTGAAAGTGGCCGCCCACCTGCGCGACGTGGGGGTCGACGGCGAGCTCGAGCTCGAGGCCGCCGCAGTGGCCGATCACCGGGAGCTGGGGATGGTCTGGAGCCCGCTGGGCATCCTGCGCACGCCCAGCAAGCTGATCGTTCAAGGCCGCCTCGTCCGCGCTGAGGGGTCATGA
>DASZMU010000024.1:0-37393 GCA_035551695.1 Solirubrobacteraceae bacterium | reverse complement strand
GAGCGTGTTGAAGCAGTGCGGGCAGTTGGCGATGATCTTCGTGACGCCCGCTTCGTTGAGCGTCTCGACGTTCTGCTCGGCAAACGCCTGGAAGACGTACTCGTTGCCCATCCGCCGCGCCGGGTCGCCGGTGCACGCCTCGCGCGGGCCCAGGATGGCGAAGTCAACCCCGGCACGCTGGAGCAGCTTCGCCGTCGATTCCGCCGTCGTGCGGGCGCGCTCGTCAAATGAGGACGCGCACCCCACCCAGTACAGGTACTCCGGCGCCGGATCGCCCGGCTCCAGGACGCGCACGCCGAGCGACGCTGCCCAGTCGGCGCGTTCGGACTGCGCCTTGCCCCACGGGTTCGACGACCGCTCGACGTCGCGCAGCATCGGCTCGGCCTCGGCGGGGAAGCTCGACTCGACCATCACCAGGTGGCGGCGCAGGTCGACGATGTGGTCGACGTGCTCGATCGAGACCGGGCACGCCTGCACGCACGCCCCACAGGTCACGCAGTCCCACACCGATTCCTCCGGCACGGCGGTGGGCACGAGCGGCGTCAGCTGCGCGTCGGCGGCCGGCTCGTCCCCACCCCGAGCCTTGACCATGGCCCCGCCGTCGGCGAACACCTGGTCGCGCAGGCCCATGATCAGGAGCTTGGGCGAGAGCACCTTGCCGGTGGCAAAGGCCGGACACGCGTCCTGACACCGCCCGCACTCGGTGCACGTGAACGTGTCGAGCATCTGCTTCCAGGTCAGGTCGGCGGCTGTGCCCGCGCCGAAGCGAATGTCCTCCTCGGGGATGTCCGGATCGTCGAAGCGCAGGGGCTCCAGACGCCCGCCGGCCCCCGTCCGTCCATACCACACGTTGAACGCCGCGGACGCGATGTGCAGGTGCTTGGAGCGCGGCAGGTAGGCGAGGAAGCCGAGGATCGTCAGCACGTGTGCCCAGACGAACACGCGCTCGAGGACGCGCGTCGATTGGTCGCGCGCGAACAGGTGCGACAGCAGATCGGAGACCGGCGCCGACGACGCCGGCCACTCGTTGAGCCCCAGCGCGATCCGCGTGGCGTGCCACAGCAGCAGCGTCGTCGCGATGATCGCGATGAGCGCGAGGATCAGGTCGGCCTCCCCCAGGTGGCTGCCCAGAAAGCGCCGCGGGCGCTGAACCTTGCGGATCCAGAGCGCGGAGACGACGCCGACGAGCACGAGCACCGCGAACACGTCGACGATGAACGCGTACCAGCCCTGGTGGCTCAGCCACGGGAACGTCGCATGCTTGTCGACGGCACCGATCATCGCGATGACGATCGTGGGGCCGAGCACGAGGAACCCCCAGAAGATGAACGCGTGGATCAGCCCGGGGCCGATCCGCTGCAGCAGCTTGCGCTGCCCCAACACGATCGTGCCCTCGTTGCGCACCCGCCGGGGCACGTCGCCGGAGCGCTGCACCGGTGCGGCCGACCGCACCAGCGCCACCAGGAAGCGAACCCGCAGACCGAACAGAGTCATGCTCGTCGCCAGCGCGGCAGCGAGCACGACGGCGGCGATGGCTACGCCGATCAGTGTGTCGGCCGGTGGTCGGGGTGCATGGAGCGCGAGGCCCGGTGGCCGGCAGGCAAGGACGCAGGAGCCGTGGCGCAGCCCTGCTGCGCGAGGCTCCGAGGACGCCGCATGACGGTCATCCGGGACCGCGATACATGTGCCCTGATCGCCGGGCGGCGCACTACGCTCTCACCTTCCTGATCTCAGCCGAGATCGCCGGCACCACCTCGTGCAGGTCGCCGATGACCGCATAGTCGGCGGCGGCGAAGATCGACGCCTCGCCGTCCGGGTTGATGGCAAGCAGGCGCTTGGCCCCCTTGCATCCCGCCATGTGCTGCGTGGCGCCGCTGATCCCACAGGCGATGTAGATCTCCGGCGAGACCTTCGTCCCCGTCTGCCCCACCTGATCGGAGTGCGGGCGCCACCCGGCGCTCGTCACCGCCCGCGAGCAGCCGACGGCGCCCCCGAGCAACTCGGCGAGCTCTTCGATGATGGCGAAGCCCTCGGCCGACCCCACGCCGCGGCCGCCGGAGACGACGACATCGGCGTCGGCAAGGGAGACGCCGCCCGTCGAGGCCGGGATCCGCTCGACGACCCGCGCCACCCGGTCGGCGGCGGACGCGGACGCGGTCACTGGGACCGTCTCGGTGTCGGCGATCGGCTCGGCGGCCACGGCGTGGGCGGCGCTCGTCATCAGCAGGGGCGAGCCGTGGATCGCCGCCTCCTCCAGCAGCGAGCCCCCCCAGCGCATGCGGATGACCGTGGCGGGGTCGCCGGGCGACACCGACGTGCAGTTGGCCGCCATCGGCTGACCGAGCTTGGCGGCAACGTGAGCCATGACCTCGTTGCCCCGGTCGGTGCCGGGACCGACGACCGCTGTCGCCGATCGCTGCTCGGCGAGGTCGACGAGCGTCTGGGCCCACGCCGCCGGTGCGTATCCGGCCGCGTCCTGAATCGCCACGGCCGCGACACCGTCGCCCAGCCCGCGGGCGAAAGCGACCGCCTGCTGGGAGAGCTCGTCGTCGGCGTTCTCGATGAAGACGAGCGTGGCCATGTCTACATCACCCCCAGCTCTTGGAGAATCTGGACGACCGCGGGCGCTGCGTCGGCGCCGGTCCCCAGCACCTCCGCCTGTTTGCTGGATCCCTCCGGGAGCAGGAGTCGCCGCATCTCCAGCTTTGATTCGCTCCACGCCGGCGCGGCGCCGGCCAGCGGCTTGCGCTTGGCCCGCATCCGCCCCGGGACCGATGGGTACCGCGGGAGGTTGATCCCCTCCTTGACCGTGACGACCGCCGGCATCGGCACCTCGTAGACGTCACGGCCGCCGGGCACCTCCTGCTCGCAGCGCAGCGTGTTCCCGTCGACGCTGATGGCCTTGACGCCGGTCACGCACGGCAACCCGAGCGCGTGGGCGACCCGGATCGCCACCTGATAGTTGCCGGCGTCGGCGGACTCGTTGCCGAACAGGAGCAGGTCGTAGCTTGTCCCGTCCTCGCCGATCGCGGCCAGGATCGCCGCCGCCGTCGCCTGCGGGTCCCACTCCTCCCCGTCGGTGACGAGGTGGATTCCGCGGTCGATGCCGATCGCCATCATGTCGCGCAGCTGCTCCTCCGCCTCCGCCGGTCCCAGCGTCAGCACCACCGACTCGCCGCCGTGCTGCTCGACGAGCCGGATCGCCTCCTCGGCCGCGCACTCCTCGTGCGGGGAGACGGTGAAGCCAAGGTGACGGGTCTGGATCGCACGCTCGTCCTCGGTGAGCGTGATCTTGCCGCCGGTCAGCGGTACCCGCTTGACGCTGACGAGGATGTTCATGAGCGGACTCTCGTGTTCTCCGGATCGAAGACCGGGGTCGAGTCTTTGGTGGCGACCGTCACCGGATATTGCTCGCCCATGTACTGGACGAGCAGCGGCCGGCCGACGACGGCATGGTCCGGCGGCAGATAGCCCATCAGGATGTGCTTGCCGATCGACGGGCCGGCGCCGGCGCTCGTCACGTATGACCGGCGTCCCTTCGCGTCGGCGATCGGCTCGCCGTCGCCCGTCAGGATCGGTTCGCCGCCCATCATGTAGCGCTTGACGCCGGAGCTCGACGTGTGGTCGTCGACGGTCAGCGTGCACATCGTCACGGCCTGCGGCTCCTCGCGCTGACGGACGTGGGCCTCCTTCCCAATGAAGTCCTGGTCCTTGACCCTGCCCCACGCCATGCCGGCCTCGACGACGTTGTACTCACCCTCGAGCTCTGCGCCGTACGCCCGGTAGCACTTCTCCAGCCGCCCGGTCGTTCCGTACACACCGGCGCCGACCGGCACCGCGCCGTGGGGCAGCCCGGCCTCGGCGATGGTGTCCCACAGCCGCGATCCCTGCTCGATCGGCACGTACAGCTCCCAGCCCAGGTCTCCCACGTAGGAG
Source organism: Solirubrobacteraceae bacterium (assembly GCA_035551695.1). Classification (GTDB taxonomy): domain Bacteria; phylum Actinomycetota; class Thermoleophilia; order Solirubrobacterales; family Solirubrobacteraceae; genus Palsa-465. The sequence goes on along the minus strand of DASZMU010000024.1, from coordinate 33,457 downwards.
ATGCGGCTGGCGATCACCTGCAACGGCCCCACCTCGATCGACTTCCAGCGCGCGAACGGGAAGCCCTCGTTGGAGACGTCGTCGCGGGTGACGCTCGACAGGATGTCCCGTGCCCGGGGGCCCCACAGCCCCAGGGTCGTCCAGGCGTTCGTCTGGTCGTGAATCTGCGCACTTCCGTCCTTCGGCAGATGGTCCTTGAACCATTTGAGGTCCGACATCCCCCACGCGCCCCCGGTGACGACGCGGAAGACGTCGTCGGCCATGCGCATGATCGTCAGGTCGGCCTTGAAGCCACCACTCGGCGTCAGCACGGGCGTGTACACCACCCGGCCCACCGGCACGTCCATCTGGCGCATGGCCACGCGCTGGACCGCGTCCAGCGCACCGGGGCCGCACACGTCGAAGATGGCGAACGCAGTCAGATCGGTGAAGCCGGCTCGGTCGCGCAGAGCGAGGTGCTCGGCGTTGATGATCGGCGACCACCAGCGAGCCTCCCACTCGGCCTCCCGCGTGTTGATGCGATCACCGAACTCCTCCAGCAGCGGCGCGTTGGACTCATACCACTGAGGACGCTCCCAGCCGGCGGCCTCGTAGAACACCGCGCCGAACTCCTGCTCGCGCTCGTAGTACGGCGAGAGCTTGACGCGCCGGTCCGACTCCCACTGCTCGGCCGGGTGCACGATGCCGTACATCTTGTTGAAGCCCTCGCCGGCGCGTGCCTGGACGTGGGCCGACGTCTTCTGGTGCGGATAGGCGCGCGCAATGTTCGATTCGTAGACGTCGATCTCGGAGTCGCCATGGACAATCAGCTCGGCGACCGTCTTGCCGGCTCCCGGGCCCTCCTTGATCCAGATCGCCGCCGCCGACCACAGGCCCTTGACCTCCGGCGTCTCGCCGATCAGCGGCAGACCGTCGAGCGTCACCGACAACAGCCCGTTGATGGCGTACCGCACACCCACGGACTCATCGCCCACGATGTCCGGCATGAGCTCGAGCGCCTGCTCCATCTGCAGCTCGAAGTCCTGCTGGGTGAACGGGAGCTCGGTCGGACTGAGGGCCGATTCCTCGATGGACGGGATCTCGTCGGCGTCCATCATGATCGGCCGGTGGGCGTAGGAGCCGATCTCCAGTCCGCCGCCGTCCTGGCGCTCGTACATGTTCGTGTCCATGTCGCGCACGATCGGATAGTCGACGAGGGTCCTGGCGTCGGCGAAGCGCTCGACCGGTCCGATGTCGATCATCTGGTGGACAGCCGGGGTCAGCGGGATCCGCGCGCCCGCCATCCGCGCGATGCGCGGGCTCCAGCAGCCGCACGCGATCACGACGCGGTCTGCCTCGATGTCCCCGCGGTCGGTCCGCACTCGGGCGATGCGGCCGTGCTCGACGTCGAGACCGAGGACCTCGGTGTTCGCCGCGACCGTCATTCCGGCCTCCATGGCGCGCTCGCGGATGATCGTGGCGGCGCGGAGTGAGTCGACGACGCCGGCACCCGGGGTGTAGAAACCGCCGAGGAGTATCTCCTCGTTGATGAACGGAACGAGCTCCTTGATCTCCGCCGGGGTCAGCAGCGAGGTGGGCTCGATCCCCCACGTCTTGGCCGAGACCACCCGCCGGTGGAGCTCCTGCATCCGCCCCTCGGTCCGGGCGACCTCGATGCCGCCGCACTCCAGGTAGACGTCGAGGTCCTTGTACTGGCGCATGCTCTCCAGCGTCAGGGCCGTCATCTCCTTGGAGTGGTCGACCGGGAAGATGAAGTTCGACGCATGCCCGGTGGAGCCCCCCGGGTTGGGCAGCGGCCCCTTGTCCAGCAGCGTGATCTCGGTCTCGCCGAGGCGAGTCAGGTGATAGGCGACACTGTTGCCCACGATGCCGGCGCCGATGATCACGATCCGCTGGCTGGCCGGCAACTGCCTGGATTCCATAGTGGCCATGGCTCCGTGATATATCAGATGCAGGTCAGCGACGTCAACGCGTCGAGGGCGTGCATCTCGGGCCAAATGAGTGCTACACCGCACAGCAACTCAGAACGGAGCTGCGGGTTTTAGCGCGAACGGACGCGGTGGCTGATTTGATCTCCGTCGCGCCCCCTACCGAGGAGACACCATGACTTCACCCAAGCGCCGCCCGGTGGTCCTCGTCGCGCTCACCGTCGGCGCGCTGGCGTCGGCAGCCGCGCTGGCGTCAGGATCCGGGGCGCGCGCGGCCGAGTCGTCGACGGCGAGGATCTCGGCCGACAAGGCCTGCTATGTGAACACCAACTCGGCCTCCGGAGCGCCGATGACGGTCTCCGGGATCGGCTTCACTCCCAACGGCACCGTCGCCATCAGCGGCGGCGGCGTGTCCACGACGGCGACCGTCACGTCCGACGGCGAGTTCGTCGTCGCCACGAAGGCGCCGATCCTCTCCTCGAGCGGCCCCGGGTCGATGAGCGCAACGCTGACCGCGACCGAGCAGACCGGTACCGGCGGCCCGGCGGTCAGCGCCACCACGGTGGTCCGGTCGGCCAACCTGGCGGTCGCGACGAAGCCGAGCAGCGTTCGCAACGTCCGCAAGGACAAGGTCACGTTCAGCTTCTCCGGGTTCACCCCCGGCAAGCACATCTACGGCTACTACATGCGAAAGAAGATCGTCGCCAGGGCCCGGTTCGCCGCGGCGGGCGGACCGTGCGGAACCTTGCGCCAGCGGGCGCTCCTGTACCCGGGCGGCCGGCCGCGCAGCAGCCAATACAACGTGGCGTTCGAGAGCACCAGCCGGTACTCGAAGACGGCCTTTCCCCGGGTGACCGGGAAGCTCACCATTCTCCACTTCTGACGCCACCGCATGGCCCAGGCGACGCGCATCCGTGGCCGGCGGCGGACCGCCCGGATCCCGGTCAGCTGTCAGCATTCCCCGATGCCCTCCCAGAAGGACCGCATGCTCGCCGGCGAGCCGTATCTCGCGGACGACCCGGAGCTGCTGGACGACCGTCGGCGCTGTCGCCTCCTGACCGAGCAGCTGAACTCCACGAGCGTAGCCGAGCCCTTCGAGCGGGAGGAGATCCTGCGCACGCTGCTGGAGGCGATCGGCGACGGGACGGAGATCCTCTCCCCCTTCCACTGCGCCTACGGCTATCGGATCTCGGTCGGCGCGCGGACGTTGATCAACTTCGGCGCCGTGATCCTCGATTCCGCAGTGGTGCGGATCGGCGACGACGTGCAGATCGGCCCGGGCGTCCAGCTCGTGACCCCGCTGCACCCCTTGGATCCGGTCAAGCGCCGCACCCAGACCGAGCGGGCAGAGCCGATCACGGTCGAGGACGGCGCGTGGCTGGCGAGCGGCGTGATCGTCTGTCCGGGGGTGACGGTCGGCGCGGGCACGGTCATCGGTGCCGGCAGCGTCGTCAACGACGACATGCCGGCACGGCATCTGTGTGTCGGCAGCCCCTGCCGTCCCGTCCGTGAGGTCTAACCGCTCTAGCAGCCGGCGGCCGTCTGCGGGTCAGGCGGCTGTTCAACGGCCCCGCGCAGCCGGACGGCCGACAGGGCCGCAAGCGCGCTCGCCCCGCAAGCGAGGATGAACGGAGCGCTGACGCCGGCGGCCGAGATGACCGTCCCACCGAGAGCCGATCCGGCGGCGAGCCCGGCGATCAGCGCGGCGGCGACCCAGGTGAACGCCTCGGTCTCGACACCGGGCGTCACCGCGTGGCCGATCAGCGCGTACTGACAGGCGAACACGGGCGCGATCGTCACACCGGCGAGCAGGCTGAAGATCATCCCCTCCGGGATGGTGCGGGCGACGATCAACGGGGCGCAGCAGACCACGGCGGCGAGGAGCAGCGTCCGGTAGCGCGTGCCGAGCGATGCATGCCATGACCGGGAGCCATACCACAGGCCGCCGGCCATGCTGCCGACGCTCCACACTGCCAGAAGCAGCCCGGACGCCGGCCGCGAGCCGGCATGGAGCGCCAGTGACGGGAGTCCCACCTCGATCGCTCCCAGGCTGGTGCCCATGAGCGCAATCGGCCCCAAGAGAGCCCGCAGGGCCGGGATCGCCAGGACGGGGACGCGCTCGGCCTCCGAGCGGCGCGGACCCCCGGAACGCACAACCGGGGTGCCGAGGAACAACAGCGTGCCGGTCAGGCAGATGACGGCGCTGAGCAGTACCGCCCCCGCCGGCGAGGTGAACGTGATCACGAGCGCTACGACCAGGGGCCCGGTGATCCAGATCAGCTCCTGGATCACCGACTCCAGCGAGTACGCCGTCTCGCGCAACGCGCGATCGGTCAGCATCTCACGCAGCAGGGCGCGCACCGTCGGCGCAAGGGACGGCAGGAGCGCCCCGGCGATCCCCGCCAGCACGATCAGCATCGCGGCCGGCGCGCTTCCGGCGAGCACAAGCGCCACCAGCGCGAGCCCCTGGAGCACGGCCGCGGGGGCGAGGACGCGGACGCGACCAAAGCGGTCGACGAGCCGGCCCTGAACCGGTGCGCACGCTGCCGACGAGAGAGCGTACGCGCCGACGGCCACCCCGGCAGCGGCATAGGAGCCCGTCCGGGCGCGGACCAGGAGCAGGATCGCCAGCGACGACATGCCCTGCGGCAGCCGGCCGAGCAGCGCGGTGGCGAAGACCCGCGCACATCCCGGCGCGGAGAGCACGGCACGGTAGCGGTCGAGCATCTGCCGAGCCTACATGCGCTCGGCCCTCTGCTTGAATCGCCGTTCGTTTCATTTCGTCACAGAAAAGGAATCAAGGATGCCGTCTCGTGAAACGCCTCCGTTCCGTGCCGACCACGTGGGCAGCCTGCTCAGGCCACCTGAGCTGGCGCGCGCCCGCGCCGAGTTCAAGGCGGGACGAACGGATGCCTCGCGGCTGCGCGAGGTCGAGGACGAGGCGATCCGCGGGGTGATCGAGCTTCAGCGCGCTGCCGGGCTCCAGACGGTCACCGACGGCGAGTTCAGGCGGACGTCGTGGCACATGGACTTCATCTACTCGCTACAGGGAATCGAGCAGGTTCAGGGCGAATCGATCCATGTCCGGTTCCGTAGCGAGGAGGGTGAGTACGACTACGCGCCGCCGGCGATGCGCGTCAGCGGCAGGGTCGGCCTAACCGAAACGATCTTCGCCTCGGCGTTCGAGTTCCTTCGCGACAACGCGTCCGCAGCCCAGACGCCGAAGCTCACGATCCCCTCCCCCAGCATGGTCCACTACCGCGGTGGCAACTCCTTCATCGATGAGTCTGTCTACCCGGAGCTGGATCAGTTCTGGGAGGACCTCACCGGCGCGTACCGGAGACAGATCAGCGGCGCCTATGGCCTCGGGTGCCGGTATCTGCAGCTTGACGACACGAGCCTCGCGTACATCAACGATCCGGCACAACGAGCGCACATCGAGCAGATCGGCGCCGATCCGGATCACTTGCACGAGCAGTACATCGCCAACATCAACAAGTCGCTGGCAGACAAGCCGGAGGATCTGGTCATCACCACCCATCTCTGCCGCGGCAACAATCAGTCGATGTGGGTGGCCGAGGGCGGCTACGACTTCGTCGCCGAGGCGCTGTTCGGAGACCTCAATGTCAACGGCTACTTCCTCGAATTCGACGACGAGCGCTCGGGCACGTTCGATCCACTCCGCTTCGTGCCCAAGGACAAGCTCGTCGTGCTGGGTCTGATCACGACCAAACGCCCGCAACTGGAGGACAAGGACATGCTCAAGCGCCGCGTCGACGAGGCATCACAGTTCGTCGACGCCGATCAGCTCTGCCTGTCGCCCCAGTGCGGCTTCTCCTCCACCGAGGAGGGCAACAAGCTGACGATCGACGAGGAACGAGCCAAGCTGGAGCTCATCGTCGAGACGGCCGCGGAGATCTGGGGCCGCTGAGGCGTGCCTCCAAGCCCTGGGGGCGCTGGGTCCGTCGACGTGGCCAGACGCGGACTGAAACTCCGGAAAGTGGGTAGCACCTTTACGTAGGTGTGGGTAGAGATAACCGGGGAAGCACAGGGTTCTCCCCCCTCATAGCGGGTCGAGGCAAGCATGCGCAGCAGTACGGGGTTGGCAGCCGGTGCAGCAGTGGCGCTCGGCATGCTCGTTGCTCAGCCGCTCGTCGGCTCGGCGGCGACGGTCCCATCGATCCAGGGCAGCGGCCTGAGTCACACGGCTTCGGTCCCCACTCCGGGGGTGACCGTGCCCCCGGCCACCGTGCCGTCGGTGACCACCCCGGCGGCCGGCGGCCTGCCGACGGCGACGACGCCCGCGGTGACGACGCCCGCGGTCGCGACGCCGCCGGTCTCCAGTGGCGCGGGCAGCTCCGGGACGCAACCCGTCAGCTCCGCCGTCGGCGGCGCCGTCCGCGGGGTGGGCGGCGTGACGTCCGGAGCCTTGGGCTCCAGCCAGAAGCTCGCCTCCGGGGCGACCGGCTCGAGCGTCGTCACCGGATCAGGCAGCGCGAGCGGCTCGAGCCGCGGGACGAGCTTGATCCAGACCGGCTCCGGCTCATCGTCCGGCTCCGGGTCATCGTTCGGCTCCGCGTCATCCCCCACATCCGGTAACACGACCGGAGCCGGTCACACAAGCGGAGTCAGCGGGAGCCGAGGCGTGATCGCGTCTCGTACGCACGCGGGCTCGAGCCGGCGGTCGCAGGCCTCCACGTCAGCTGAGACTCGCCGGCTGCGTTCGCTCGTCAAGCGGCTGCACGGCTGCCTCGCGTCGGTGGCGCCGGCACCGCGCCGGCTCCTGTCGCTGCGGGCCGGGCTGACGGGAGCGCCACGGAGCGCCGCCGCCGTCGCTCGGATCCTCCACGTCACGCTCCGCCGCGAGCGCCTGCTCGAGCAACTGGCGCTGCGCGAGCTCCGGGAAGCGGCGACGGGCGGATGCGCCGGTGGCGCAACGTCGTCGCCGGAGGCGCCGGGACAGATCTCCCCCTTCTCCGGGCTCGCCCTCAACTCGACGCCCCCGTGGCTCAGTGCCGGCGCCCCGGCCGGCTCCTCTGCGGCGTCGATCCGCACGGCCGCCGGCGGATCGGCGAGCCCGTCGCCGCGGACGCGACGGCGGGGCCGCCACCGTATCGCGGTGGCCACCCGGGGCGCCGGCCGGCACGTCGAGCGCGCCGGGGCCGGATCATCGCTACCGGCGGCCGCGATCCCCGTTTTCCTCGCCGTGGCGCTGGCGCTCGGCCTCGTTTCCCTGCCGGGCGTCCGGCGCCGTCTGATGCGCGCGCCGGCCGCCGCGGACGCGGGTGGAGCGAGCGCGGCCGGCGCAGGCGCCGGCCGGCCGGCGGTCGCCGCCGGGGAGAGCGCCGTGGCGGCGACCCCACAGAACGAGAGCGAGCCGGCGCGGGCCGAGCTCTGGAAGCCTCATGCTGAGGTCGACCCCGAGGTGGCCGGCGCGGCAGCGGCCGCGTACGCGAGGTTCGCCGCCGAGCAGCCGTCAGGCGATCAGCCGTCAGCCGATCGGCCGGCAGCGGCGCGCCCCACCCGCGGCCCGGCCTCGGCGTGGGCCCGCGAGCACGCCGGCCAGGCCGCCCTCCTCGCCACGGTGCTGGCGGGCGGAGTCGTCCGCGCCGTGTCGCGAGTGCGCTCACGCGGCCCGGGCGGGCGATGACGCGCGCGCCCCGGTTTGTTTGGCATCTTCGCCGCCGGAATGGCCTCGGCCACGGATCCGTACGTAGTACACCGTGGAGCCACAGCGGCCCCGCCTGGACGGCGGCGGGTGCTAGCGCCCGGCGATCCGGTCCGCCATCGCCGCCACCGGCGACTCCCGCCCACTGACCTGCTCGTGGCGATCGGCAACGCGGTACAGCGTGTAGATCCCCCGCGCGCCGACGAACCGCAACGGCTCCGGCTCCCAGTTGCGCGCCGGATGCCCCACCCACGGCAGGCGGGTCAGCTCGCTGTCGCGGCCAAGCACCATGTCGCGCAGCGTCCGGGCGGCGAGGTTGCTGGCGGCGACGCCCTCCCCGGCATAGCCGCCGGCATAGCCGAGGCCGGTGGAGCGGTTCAGTCCGACTGTGGGCAACCAGTCGCGCGCGACCCCCAGCACGCCGTGCCACGCCCGCGCGACGCCAACGTCCCGCAGCGCGGGAAAGAGCGCCACCAGGCGCCCCTGCAGCTCGTCGATCGTCCGCTGGGGAACCGGTCCCTCGCGGTCGGTCCGGGAACCGAAGCGGTACGGAACGCCACGCCCGCCGATCGCGATCCGGCCGTCCGACGTCCGTTGGGAATACGTGTACACGTGGGAGCCGTCCAGCATCGTCTCGGCGCCGTCCCAGCCGATCTGCGCCCATTGCGCCTCGTCGAGCGGCTCGGTGACGATCATCGAGCTGTTCATGGGCAGAAGGACGCGATGCTTGCCGGGGAGGTCGGCGGTGTAGCCCTCGGTCGCGCGAAGCACGTAGCGGGCGCGGACCTGTCCGGTCGGTGCCTGTGCCAGCCCCGGCGCAATGTCCGTGACCGGAGTCGACTCGTAGATGACCGCACCGGCCCGCTCGGCCGCGTCCGCCAACCCGGCGACGAGCTTGGCCGGCTGCACGCGCGCGCAGTGGGGCGTGAACAGCGCGCCACACCCGTCGCTGACCCGGATCCGGGAGGCGAGCGCCTGGGCGTCGAGCAGTTGCCAGGCGAGGTCGTCTCCCAGTTCGGCATGCTCGGAGGCGGCCTCGCTACGCAAGCGCTCCCACTGGGTGTCGGACTGGGCGACGGTCAGCGACCCACCCTGTCTCCAGTCGCAGGCGATCGCCTCCCGTTCGACGACGGCGCCGATCTCGTCCACGGTCTGCTGGATTGCGCTGACCATGGTCTTGGCCCCGTCTGGGCCACCGCGCCGGCGCCACGCCGCTCGCGAGCCTGACAGCTTGCCCAGCACCCAGCCTCCGTTGCGCCCGGATGCGCCGAAGCCGACGTGCTGGGCCTCCAGCACGACCACGTCCAGGCTGGGGTCGGCGCGGCGCAGCTCATACGCCGTCCACAGCCCGGTGAAGCCTCCGCCGACGATGCAGACATCGGCGTCGCGCACGCCGTCGAGCGGCGGGCGCCGCCGCTCCGGCCCAACCTGGTCAAGCCAGAACGACGGAGTTCGTGACATCTCGCGTGTCGTGACGGTCAGAGCATCGAGTCCGCGGGCGCGAACTCGGCCTCCGGCGTGACGACCTCGATCGGATCCCCGTAGACCAGCCGCTTCTCCCGCTGGAAGAAGCCGGGAGCGGTGACGCGGCGGATGAGCATGAGCACGACTCCGCTGCCCACGCCGAGGATGCCGATCCACACCGGCACGCCGAGGCCGAGGAACGCGCCACTGCTGTCGTTGGCGGCGTTGCCGTAGTAGATGACGGCTTTGACCAGGATGACCATGAGAATCAGCCCGCCGACCGTCGGGAAGATGGCCAACATGAACAGATTCCGGACCGACTTGGTCAGCTCGTGGCGGTAGAACCAGGTGGCGCAGAAGCCGGTGAACCCGTAGTAGATGCAGACGAGGATGCCGAGGCCTGACACGCAATCGGCCAGGACGTTCGTCGAGAGGAGCTCGATGGCGACGAACCAGATGACCGACAGGATGCCCGCCCAGATGGTGGCGGTGCCAGGGGACAGGTTGCGCTCGTGGATCTCTGCGAACCGGCTCGGGATGGCGCCGCGGCGCGCCATCGACAGCGCCGAGCGAGCGGCGGGGATGATCGTCGTCTGGGTCGCTGCCGTCGCCGACGTCAGCACCGCGATGATCAGCAGGATGTGCAACGAGCCAAGCACGCCCTTGGCCAGGCCGCCGGCGAAGATGTCATTGGGGTTGTTGACCAGGTAGGCGGTGCCGGCATAGGCCTGCGAGGCGACCGACACGAGCAGGTAGATGCCGATGAGGACGAGCGTCGACGCGATCGCGCTCCGGCCGGGGCCGGAACTCGCGTTCTCGCTCTCCTCGTTGACCGACACCCCGGTGTCCCAGCCCCAATACAGGAACACGCCCAGGAGCATGCCTGAGATGAGCGAGCCGATGCTGACCGAGAACGGATTGAACCAGTTGAGCTGCACGTGCATCGAGTGCGCTGGCGAGTCAGCATAGGTCTTGATCAGGGCTACGACGGCGAAGATGATCAGGGTCGCCATCTCGAAGCCGAGCAGCAGCTGCTGGGTCCTCGCCGACAGCTCGATGCCCCGCCAGCAGATCCACGTGAGCAGGATGATGAACACACCCCCAAGCACGATCACGGCGCTGGTGCTGTTCGCCATGCCGTAGCGCCCGAACAGCTGAAAGCCGTAGCTGCCGGCGATCTGCGCCTGGTTGGCGTTGACGACGATGTCGGAGACGATGACGATCCAGCCGATGATCCAGCCGATTTGGGGGCCCATCGCCCGGCTGATCCACGAGAACGTCGTCCCGCAGTCGGGGTCGACGGCGTTCATCGCCTTGTAGGCCATGGCGATGAACAGCATCGGGATGAACGACACGATCACCACCGCGGGGTTATGGACCCCGATTCCGCCGACGGCGACCATGAACCCGATGGTCGCGGCCAGGCTGTATCCCGGCGCCGTCGACGCGACGCCGATGACGACGTTGCTCAGATAGCTCAAGGCTCCCCGCTTGAGCGCTGGGCGCGGTGAATCTGCGCCCGCGGGGACCTGCCTGGTGACAGACGTCGCTTCCATCCGGTTCCTTCCTCCGTTTTGTCCGACGACAGCGCTGCAGGGTGGTGGCCGCGGCGGAGCGTACCGGGATCACCGGTCGGCGAGCATTACCTTTCGTCCAACTGCCAGCGGATCCGTACTCCAGCTTGGCCCACTGCGGGCGGGGCCGGAGGGCCGTTTCGTCACACGGCGGTCGGCGCTTCGCGGGTCCGGCGGGAGGCGCCAACCGAGGCGCTGACCACCAGCGCAATCCCAACGAGCGTCCGCGCACTCAGCCCCTGGCCGAGCACCAGAAGGCCGGCCAGCGCCGCCATCGCCGGCTCCAGGCTCATCAGGACTCCGAACACAGGCACAGCGATTCGCCTCAGCGCTTCGAGCTCGAATGAGTACGGGATGGCCGACGACAGCATCCCGACAGCGCAGCCGAGCGCCAATGATCGTGGCTCGATCAGCCGCGTGCCGGCGGCAGCGACGCCGACGGGCACCGTGACAACCGAGGCGAAGCACATCGCCAGCGACAGCCCGGTGCCACGCTCGAACACACGGCCGACCCGCGCGCTGAGCAGGATGTAGGCGCCCCAGCAGCAACCGGCCAGCAGCGCGAGCGCGATTCCCAAGCCATCGACGGGTCGCGAGCCGCCGACGTGCGTCAGCGTGAGGATCCCCGCAACCGCAAGCGCCACCCAGACGAGGTCGATCGGACGCCGCGAGCCCGCCACCGCCACCGCCAGCGGGCCGACGAACTCGAGCGACACCGCGATCCCGAGCGGGATCCGGTCGATGGAGGCGTAGAAGCTCAGGTTCATGCCGGCGAGGACGAGCCCAAACGACGCCGCCAGCGGCAGGTGCCGCAACGCCGGCCGGTCGACGCGGGGCCGCGAGACGGCCAGGAGCACGATGCTCGCCGAGGCGAGTCGCAGCAGGACCGCTCCGCCTGGTCCGACGGATGCAAACAGATGCACGGCCAGGGCGCCGCCGAACTGGACCGAGGCGATCGCCGCAATGACGAGGCCGCCTGACGGAGCGCGAGAGAGGACACCGGCCTCAGCCGCGCGGGGGGTCGTGACGTCGGCCATCGTCTCGATCGTATTCAGCGCGTCCGCCCGGCCCCCGTCTCCCCTCGTTCGCTCGTCATCAGGCGCTGCCTCCGGCACGGGTTCTCGTGGCGTCGATCGTTTAGCGTGCAAGCATGAGGTCGCGTCCGCGTCTGCCTGTCCTCGCACTGCTGCTCGTCGCCGTGTTCGTCGCCGCCGTCGTCGCAGTCGCGCGCAATGGGTCGGCCTTGGGCGGGCGGCACGCCATCGCCACCTCCGGCGGCGTCTCAGCCGCCGAGGCCGATCTCGCGGCCTCCGCGCGTCGCACGGCCGCCGTCCAGAAGCTCACGGCTGATGAGCTTGCCGGTCAGCGAATCATCTACGCCTATGCCGGCCTGCGCCCACCCGCCTCGCTGCTGACGGCGATCCGCGCCGGGGAGGCGGGCGGCGTGATCTTCTTTGGCCCCAACATCTCGAGCGTCTCCCAGATCCGCGGTGTGATCGCCGAGCTGCAACGGGCGAGCCTCGCGTCGCCGCTGCACACGCGCCTCCTGATGCTGACCGATCAGGAGGGCGGCGAGGTCCGGCGGCTCCCGGGAGCTCCGGCGCTCTCCGAGAAGCAGATCGGCCGGAGCCGGGCCGCCGCCTCGCTCGCCCACGCGGCGGGGACGGGGGCCGGCCACGCGCTCGCAGGCGTTGGCATGAACGTCAACCTCGCGCCCGTGCTCGACGTCTACCGGCGCCCCGGCAACTTCATCGACGAGTTCCAGCGCTCGTACTCGAGCACGCCGTCGACGGTGGCGACGCTCGGCGCAGCATTCGTCGCCGCCCAGCAGCGACTTGGGGTGGCCGCGACCGCGAAGCATTTTCCCGGCCTGGGTGCGGCTGCGCAGAGCCAGAACACCGACCTGCGGCCGGTCAACCTCGGGCTCTCGGCGGCGACGCTGCGCTCGGCGGACGAGGCGCCGTATCGCACCGCGATTGCCGCCGGGGTCAAGCTGGTCATGACCTCGTGGGCCGTCTACCCGGCGCTCGACCCGTTTCGACCAGCCGGCCTCTCCCCCACCGTTATCCAGGGCGAGCTGCGCCGGCGCCTGCGGTTCCGCGGAGTGACGATCACCGACGGCATCGATGCGGGCGCCGTCACGCCCTACGGCAGCCTGGCTCGGCGCAGCGTCCTGGCGGCGCAAGCCGGCGCCGACCTCATCCTGTGCGCCGCGGTCAACCCGGCGGCCAACAGCCCGGCGCAGGGGATCACCGCGATGCATGCAATTGCTGCCGCCATCGGCTCCCGCGGTATCTCGACGGCCTCGGCGCAGCAGGCCGCTGCTCGCATCCTCGCGCTGCGCTCACACCCATAGCCCGCCGGAACAGCCAGCTCCGGTCATCTCCGACGGTTCACCCCACTCGTCACCACATACATACACATACTGTGACGGTGTCACGGTGCCCCCGGGCAGTATGTGCTCGTTCCGGCACTCAACGCAGGCGCCGTCGTCACTGTCTCTCCACTGGTCACCGTCCCCCGGTGAACCAGCGCCTGCAGGTGCGCCGGCCGGCGATCCATGTAGGCGTCCAGGAACGCGATGACGCTGCGCGCGACGCCGCTCCTCGTGGCTCCTGGATCCAGATACGGCGGCTGATGCCCGGCTCCGGCGATGTCCAAGTAGTACTTGGGCGGCGGCGCCCCGTCGTAGAGCTGGGCGCCGCAGCCGGGGACGTTGATGGTGTCCGCGCTCCCCTGCACGACGAGCAGCGGAACGCTTCCGTCGCTGTAGTAGCTGCCACCGAAGGCGCTGAGCTCAGCGCCGGAGAGGATCACGGCGGCCTTGACCGCCGGGATCCTGCAGCACGAGTTGGCGGCGGCCGCCAGGCTGACGTCGCCGCCGTCCGAGTGGCCGATGATCGCGACGCGGCCGGGGTCGACGAGGCCGTGGAGCGCGCTGTGACCGTCGCGTCCGGCGGCGAGGAGCGCTGAGATCACGTAGCGCAGATCGCCCGGATGGTTGACGATGTCGGCCTCGGAGACCCCTCCGGGCGTCGACGGATCCGTCAGAGGGTAGGTCGGATCGGCCACGACGTAGCCGGCCCGCGCCCAGGCGTCGAGGAGCCAGGAGTAGGACTCAGCCGACACGTCAAAGCCCTGAGAGAAGACGACGAGAGGAAACGGCCCGGCAGCCGAGTCCGGCCGGGCACCGGGATGCGCGCCGGGACCCGGAGTGCCGGTCGCGGGGTAGCGCACGACGATCGGGAGCGGGCGGATCGGCGCTCCAGATGCTGTGTGGGCGGTCGCGGTCGAGGGCGTCGCCGGCTCGCTGAACGTCAGCGCTTCGCTCCCGACGCGGGACACGCCGGACGCGCTCTGAGCGCCGTGTCCCCCGGGGGAGCCGGAACCTGCTCGATGCGGCGTGGTCGTCGTGTGGCTGGTCGCCGCAGGACCAGTCCCCGTTGCCGTCGCTGTCCGACTGCCGGCAGACGCGGCCGCGCGGCCGCCGCTGCTCGAGCCACTGCCGTGCGCGATCGCGAAAACAACCACGGCAACCAGGACAGCTGCCGCCAGCAACGCGGTGACCCGGCGCCTGCGCTGCGTTCGCCGGCTCAGCCGACGCCGCCGGGCCGCCGGCCGGCGCTGTGGCCGGCCGGACTCGCCGGATCGTCTTGGGTTCGACGGGGACACGGACACGTGGTGTTGGGGTTCCGCAGGTCGCACCCCCGGCTTGTGCGGGCGTGGCTTTCCCGCCGACACTAGCGCGCCTGAAGGCCGAGAGCTTTCCCGTGTCGCTTGGGTACGAGCGTCGTACTGAAGGCGGTCGGCGATGGGTATGCCCTAGAGACGACGCGCGGCCAAACCGTAAGGATCGTCTCATTTCCCAAGCTGTGTAAGCGCCGTCTCACAGGCAGTTAAAGACAAGTTCAGGCTGCCGGTCGACCCTGACCAGGCCGAGCGGTAACCAGTCGCGTGCCTGAAATCCACCCGGAAAGTGATCAAGTGACACCCCACCCCTCCCCATCTGAGCAGCGTCCTCCGCCCGCGGCGACGGGCAGTCATGGAGCCAGTTCCTCGCGGCGGGCGGCTGACGCGAGTCCGAGACCGTTGACCGTCAGGTCCCGCCGCCTCTCACCCGCACAGGCTCTGGCTGTCATGCGCGAGCGTCTGCTGTGGAACCGGCGCGCCGAGAGCTGGGACATCGAGGGCTCCACCGGACTGTCCCGGGTCACCGACAGGGTCGTGGAGGCGTGTCGCCCCTCCCGCGGAGCGGTGGCCGTCGACCTCGGCTGTGGCTCCGGGCAAGTGACGATTCCCCTTGCTGCAGAGAGTGCGAGCGTCCTGGCCGTCGACGTGAGCGCCCCGTCGATCGCCAGGCTCGAGGGCAAGGCCGCCGACGCCGGAATCACGAACATCCAGGCTTTGACTCATCCGATTGAGACGCTCGATCTGCCGGACGGGAGCGTCGACCTGGTTGTCTCGAACTACGCGCTCCATCACCTGCGTGACGCCGACAAGGCTCAGTTGATGAATCGCGCGTACGAGTGGCTGCGACCCGGCGGCCGCCTGGTGATCGGCGACATGATGTTCGGTCGGGGTGGCGACGCCGGGGACAGGGCGATCATCGCCTCGAAGGCGGGCGGCATGCTGAAACGGGGCCCGGCCGGCTGGTGGCGGCTGGCCAAGAACGTGTGGCGGTTCACCCTGCGACTCGGCGAGAAGCCGTTGCCGGTGGCCAGGTGGGAGTCGCTTGTGCGTACTGCCGGCTTTGACGCAGTGACCACCGGGCGCATCGTCGCCGAGGCGTGCGTGCTGACGGCGACCAAATAGCAGCGCCCGCCCGTCGTCGGCAGCGGCTCGTGAACCGATGCCGCCGGTGGACATGCAAATATGCCGCTCGCGATGCTCCGCGTCATCGAGCGCATTTCACTCCACCACGCTGATCGGTCGCTGATGCGCGCGCGGACCGTGGGCCGCCAGGGCCGACGGATGCTGCTGCTCGTACCGCTGATCCTGATCGTTCAGGGTGCGGGGGCGGAGGCCTCAACGTGGCGACAGGTCACGCCCTCCGGCGGGACGAACATCGAGGAGGTGGGGCTGTTGCGCACCTCCGACGGCGTGCTGCACATCGCCTGGGTGCAGAAGGACGTCGCTGATCCCACCAGTCAGGACATCGCGACACGCAACCTGTCGCCGGCCGGGAATGCGTTGGGACCGGTCACGTTGATCGCCAGTCGGTGGGCGGCCCTCAGCAACCCGGCGCTGGCACTTGGTCCCGGCGGGGTTCGTGCGCTGTTCGGCGGGATCCGTACGAGCAACGCCAATGAGCCGAACGACGATCTCAACACGGCCACGTCCGCCGACGGCGGCAACAGCTGGACGCTGCAGATCAGGAACGCGAGCGACGGTCCGAGCGCCTACGCGAGCCCGGTCGCCGCCACCACGCTGGCGGACCTCACGCCCGTGAGCGCCTGGGGATCGAGCTCTGGCACGTTCACAGCGGTCGGCACGGCGCCCGGGCCGGTCTACGACCTCCAGGGACAGCTCGGCGGCGACTTCGGATACGACCCCGGGTTGGTCACGAGCTCGGAGGGGGTGCCCTACGTCGCGTGGGCATCGAATGCGACCGCGCGCAGCGGTGTTTGGGCACAGCCGCTTCAGGCGAACGGCACGCCCGCGGCGCCACCGCAGCTGATGCCCGGGCTGCTCGCCGGCGGCTTCAATCAGCAGCTTCAGCGGACGCCGCTCGCGGCCCGTGCAGGAGGGGGGGTCTATGTCGCCTATCCCGGCGGATACCCGGCCAGCACCCGGGTTGTGCTCTGGCGGGTGGGCGCCGCCACTTCACGTGTCATCGCGCACGCTCCGGGGGATCATCACGTCACCGTGTCGGCGACCGGAGACGGGCGGCTCTGGGTGGTGTGGACCGACGAGCACGGGCGGGTCTACGCGTCGCGTAGCAACCGCAGCGCGAAGACGTTCGGTGCCGTTGTGTCGACCGGCGTTCCCGGCAGGGGCAGCACCTATTCGCTGGATGCCAGCGCTGGGCCAGACGGCGGCATCGACATCTTCGCTCTCACCGACGCCGGTCACACTGCGACGTTTCAGACGCATCTCCTGCCGGGCCTGACGATACGCGCGACGCCGAATCGGTTGCGGCGCGATCACGCCACCGCCGTGACCTTCAGGGTGTTGGACGCCGGTGATCCGATCCGGGGGGCGATTGTCTCCGCCCTTGGCCGCAGCGCAAGAACGGCCGCGAACGGCCGCGTCACGATGACGCTGCGTCCGCGCCGGGGGTTCACGGCCGGTGTCACCCGCGTCGGCTACACGCCAGGGACGATCCCGGTCCGCCTCGCGCGGTGAGTCGCCTGGGCGCGCGCTGCTGATTGACCCCGGGCGGGTAGCCGAACACGCGCGCATCTTGGTCCTGCATGCTGTAATGGGCTGACGCGTTTAGGCCCTGTCGGAATATAGTTGGAGGATGACCAGCAAGCGGGCCGAACAGCGCGATGGCGGCTCCCCGCCGCCGCTAGAGGTCGAGCGCCTCATTGGGTTCTTGAACTCACGACCGCGTGGCGACGGGCACCCGGACGGGTTACGGAGCGACGAGTCGGCCGGGGCGTTGCTCAGCGGACTGGGGCTCGACTGTGGCTCGGTCGATCCGACAGGGTTGGAGCGCCTCCGACGATTTCGGGATCTGCTCGCCGTGCTGGCCGACCGGGAGGGTGGCGACGGCGTTCGCGCCGCGGCGTGGCATGCGGTCAACGAGATTGCCGCGGGCGTGCCGACGGTCGTGCGTTTTTGCTCGGATGTCGAGTCCGACGTGCGTCCGGCCGGGGAAGGACTCAACGCGATCCTCGGCGCCCTCATCGGCGATTTGCACCAAGCGGTGAGCAGCGGGAGCTGGCGACGCGTTCGGCTCTGCGCCTACGAGCCCTGTAGCTCGGCCTTCTTTGACGCGACGCGCAGTCGGACGCAGCGGTGGCACTCCTACGAGGTGTGCGGCAACCGATCCAACGTCGCCGCCTATCGCCGCCGAGCCGCGACGGGATCCGCTCCGCGGCCGACGCGCTGAGTGCGCTCAGCAGCCACCTGCTGGTCCGCCGGCGCCCCCGCGGCGGAATTCCGGCAGCCGGTATGGCAAAGGTTTGACAAGGGTGTAACCTGTAATGGGCATCAGCTTTTAGACCATTACTCGAGGAGCGGGACTGATGAAGGTCCTTCAGCTTTCAAAACTCGGCGCGCCCGGCTCGATCGGACGACGCGCCGCGCTCGCGACAGCCGCGGTCACGGTTCTGGCGCTTGCCGCGCCGGCCACCCAAGCGAGTGCCGCCACGCCACGCGTAGCCATCCAGACCTCGGCCGGCTCGCCAGGCACCGCCATCGGCCCAACGCTCATCGGCGACACATTCAACGGCGGAACGGTCATCGTCACGTCTCCGTCGGCCGCCGTCGGCACCGTCAACACCACTCGCTGACGGGCCCAGGCGACCAAGGCATCCGGGCGGCAGAAACCGAGAGCGCCGTCGATGGCCCCGGGCTGGCCGGGCCCAAGGACAGCGCCGACTGGTCTCTTGCCGAGCGAAACCGCAACGGATCTCATGCACGCTCGACCCGTGGGTCGCGGGAAGCAGACAGGAACGAGCCGCCGAACAGACGTCTCGTGGCCAGCCTGAGCGTCGCTACCGAGGATTTCCTCGGCACGGTCCTCCAGAAGGCGGCGCAGCCGATCTGCGTCGTGGATGCCGACGGCCGGATCCGGTTCGCCAACGCAGCCGCACTCGCCGCGCTTGGACATGGGAGCGCCGACGACAGGTCGATACGCCTCCCGCCGGCCACGGGCGAGATCGTCACGAGCGATCTGGACTGGTTCGTTCGGCACGACGGCTCGACGTTCCCCGTTTCCTACGTCTCGGTCCCGATCGACATTCCGATGGGTCGCCTTGCCGTCGTAACGTTCACCGACGCCGAGGATCGCCTCCGAGGGGAACGGCTGCGGCGGGAGCACGAGACGATCGTCGGAGCGCAGCGACGGATCGCGACGCTCGTGGCGGGTGGCGCGCCGCCCGCCGAGGTCTTCGCGGCGATCGCCCAGCAGGTCGGTAGCGTGATCGGCCTCCCGCTGGTCGTGGTGTGGCACTACGAGTCCGACGGGGTGGGCGTCGTTATCAGCGCGTGGGGCGAGCTTCGGCATCCGTTCCAGCCGGGCAGCCGCTGGACGCTGGACGGAGGGGCAGTCTGCGCGCTGCTTCGAAAGGTCGGCCGCCCCCAGCGAGTCGAAGACTTCGCGGGCGTGCCCGGCACGATCGCCGACGCCCAGCGCGAGGCGGGGATACGGTCGTGCGCCGGCGCGCCGATCATCGTTGGCGGCGAGGTCTGGGGCGCGATTTCGGTCCTCTCGACCGACCCTGCCCCGCTTCCCGACGAGATCGAGTATCGGCTGGCGGAGATCACGGAACTGGTCGCCACCGCGATCTCAAGCAGTGCAACCCGCGAGGAGCTCGGGCGGCTGGCGGACGAGCAAGCGGCACTCCGGCGTGTCGCGACGCTGGTCGCGCGCGGGGTGCCCGAGGGCGAGCTCTTCAATGCCGTTATCGAGGAGGTCGGCAGCCTGTTCGGCGCGGACTTCGCCGGGATGATCCGCTACGAGCCTGACGTCACGGTGACCCCGGTCGCCGCCTGGGGCGCAGTGGACGAGCACCCGGAGTGGCCGGATCCATGGCCTACGAGCGACGTCGATCCGGCGACAATGATCGCGCGGACACGCCGAGCCGTGCGGATCGACTGGAGCGGCGTTACCGGGACCGTTGCCACCTCGCTTCGCGACGTCGGGGTCACGTCTTCCGTCGGCAGCCCCATCCTTGTCAACGGGCGCCTGTGGGGCGCACTCGCCGTCCACACCAGAGGGCCACACCCGTTCCCCCTGGACACCGAGTCGCGGCTCGGGAACTTCACCGAGCTGGTCGCCACGGCGATCTCAAACATCGAGGCGCGAGCGGAGCTGGCGGCGTCCCGGGCGCGGATCGTGCGAGCGGCCGAGGAGGAACGCCGGCGGGTAGTGCGCGATCTCCACGACGGAGCGCAGCAGCGGCTTGTCAACACGATCATGACATTGAAGCGGGGACGCGAGGCACTGGATCACGGTGAGGCGCTGGACGTCCGCGCTGTCCTGACCGAGGCGATCGACCACGCGCAGCATGCAACCGAAGAGCTGCGCGAGCTCGCGCACGGCATCCTCCCGGCGACGCTCAGCCACGTCGGACTGCGCGCGGCAGTGCGACAGCTCGTTTCGCGGATGCCGCTCCCGGTCGAGAATCGCGTCTCCGGCGAGCGGTTCTCGGCCACGATCGAGGCGACCGCCTACTTCGTTATCGCCGAAGCGCTCACCAACATCGCGAAACACTCCCGCGCCGGATACGCGACGGTCACCGGCTGTGTCGAACACGACACGCTCCGAGTCGAGGTGCGCGATGACGGCATCGGTGGCGCTCGACCCGACGGAAGCGGGCTACTCGGGATGGCGGACCGGCTAGCAGCGCTCGGGGGGCAGCTCCGGATCGAGAGCCCGGCCGGCGGCGGCACGCTGATCGCCGCCGAGTTCCCACTGACGGACGAGCAGAGACGGCGGAGAACCTGACCGGGGTCTCTAGGAAGACGATGCGCGAGCCGATCTACCGAGGTATGAGCGTGTTAGTGGAGCGCGCCGGCGATGTGTCGAG
This sequence comes from Solirubrobacteraceae bacterium, assembly GCA_035551695.1. Classification (GTDB taxonomy): domain Bacteria; phylum Actinomycetota; class Thermoleophilia; order Solirubrobacterales; family Solirubrobacteraceae; genus Palsa-465. The sequence continues at coordinate 13,122 of DASZMU010000024.1, read as the reverse complement.
CCGCGACGAGATCGAGATCGAGATCGAGATCAGCCAGGCGGCGATCGGTGCCTATGGCCGGCTGATGCGAGTTGTGGGCCGGATGCTCTTCACGCACGCAGCCAACGACGGCGGCCTCATCTGCGAGTCCCGAGCCTCCAGGACACGACCCACCATGTGGAGGATCCTGCCCGACGGCGAGATCCTCCCGGACACGCCCTACAGCTACGCGCGTGGGGAGTTTGTCGCGGGCCGTCGACTCGACGGTTCGCGGCGGGCGAGCTACGCTCCACGGTAGTCGACGAAGGGACGACCATGGCGTTTTCACCCGGAGATCGTGTTCTCGCTGAGACCGAGTCGACCGAGCGAGCGCCGCGGCGAGGGGTAGTCGAGCAGGTGCTCCACGACGACCCGCGGCCGCGGTACCGAATTCGCTGGGACGACGGGCACGAAAGTGTCTATACGCCGGCGGACGGTGCGCTCAGGCCAGACGTGTCTGCGGTTCATTCGACGTAGCGGCATGGAGCCCCGGTCAGGCGCGACCGGGGCTCCAGGCACGCATCCGGCGTAGCCGATGGGCGCGCTCGGAGCCGATGGAGGCTCCGGTGGCGGCTAATCGGCGCCGACGACCTTGAAGTCCTGGTTGACGAAGATGTGGTGCGGCCAGTTGACGCCGATGTTGTGGACCTCGTACTCGCCGTTGCTCAGCTTCACAACACGGTCGACAACTCCCCCTGGGTAGGCGGCCAACGCAGCTTCAGTCGCCTGGTTCGCTGCCGTTCCACTGACGATCGTCCCCGACCCCTGACTGTAGTTCGCCGGGATCTGACCGACCTGCTTCGACGTCGACGGTGCGCCACGCTGGAAGGGGACCACCCCTGCCGCCGAGGAAGTCGCAGATCCACCGCCGTTGGACGGTTGCACGATGACCTGGCTGGCCGTGATGGTCGTTCCGCTCGTCGTCCCGAGTACGAGGACGCTTTCGCCCTTTGTAATGGCACTCGCCGAGCTCGAGGTTGTCCCCTTCCGGTAGGTCGTGGAGGACGCCTTGTCGACGGTCACCTTCTGACCCGCTGACGTCGAGATTGTGAAGCTCGACGTGGACACGCTGTCGACCGTGCCGGATGCTCCCCCTGCGGCCGGGCCAGACCGAGCGTTGGACCCCCTGCTTGCGGACACAGGTTGCCCTGGTGTTGCCGAGGTGGACGCGGCTGTTGTCGCAGTCCCTGAGCCGGTGCTGGCGGTTGCGCTGACGACGCCGTAGGCACCGCCCCCAATGGCGATCGCCGCGGCGCCGATCGCGATCGGCCTGGTGAGTTTCCGGGAGAACATGGATTGATTTCCTTCCGTCGTCCGTGATCGTGGGTAGCGGGTTGTTTCCACGATGCGCGGACGCGCTAAGAACCGCGTGAGATGGACCGAAGTGCTTCTTGTGAATGATCGGAGAGCTCGGAGTCCAGGCCGCAGGCCATCCACTTGCTAACCCTCGTCGTCAGCAGTGAAGGTACGGGTCCGGGAGGGTTTGGGGGATTACCCGTGTTTAGGACGCATGAGCCCCAAAACCCCTTGGGCCGGCGGACGTGTGACCCTGGTCTGCGTTGACGCCGGCCGGTTTGCTGACTAAGGTCAGAGAATGTCGGATGCGATGGTTGATCAGGTCCGTCGCTTCAACCGCGTCGTGACCGAGCGCGTCGGGGCGCTCAACGATCATTTCCTCGGGCGCGAGCGGCCACTCGGCGAGGCCAGGCTGCTGTGGGAGATTGGGTGCGACGGCTGCGAAGTGCGTCTGCTGCGCGCGCGGCTGGGGCTCGACTCCGGATATCTGAGCCGGCTGCTGCGCTCACTGGAGACCGCCGGGTTGGTGCAGGTGGTGGCGGGCGATCACGACCGACGGGTTCGAGTTGCGCGGCTGACCGCCGCCGGCTGCCGCGAACGTGCCGCCCTCGACAAGGACTCCGACGAGCTCGCGCAATCGCTGCTTGCGCCTCTGAGTTCGAAGCAGCGCGCACGGCTGGTCGCGGCGATGCAGGAAGTCGAGCGCCTCCTGATCTCGGCGAGCGTGCAGATCACGGCCGTCGATCCCCAGCACCCTGATGCGGAGTACTGCCTCGCGGAGTACGTCGCCGAGCTCAACCGCCGCTCGGAGCGCGGCTTTGACCCCACGGTGGGTGCCACCGCTCTGCCGCACGAGATCCGGCCGCCCGCCGGGGGGTTCTTCGTCGCCTATCTGCATGGCAAGGCGGTCGGCTGCGGTGCGGTGAAGCACCACGCAGACGCGCCGGCCGAGCTCAAGCGCATGTGGATCTCTCCGAGTGCCCGCGGACTCGGACTGGGCCGCCGCCTTCTCGCGAGCCTGGAGGCGTGCGCGCTCGCCGCCGGGGCCCGAGTCGCGCACATCGAGACGAGCGCAGTCCTGGTCGAGGCGCTCACCCTATACCGGTCAACCGGCTGGATCGAGGTGCCTGCGTTCAACGACGAGCCGTTCGCGGATCACTGGTTCGAGAAGGTGCTCACCTGACGGTGAGAGTTTCGTTCGCGTGCCGGGTGGGCCGTGGCTATGCGGGCGTACGCTTGGTGGTTGATGGGCGACCGCGTGCCGTGGCTCCCGATCTCGATGTCCCCTCCGCTGGTGTTGGGGAGCGCCGTTGCGCGGTGAGGAGTTGCGTGTGCTGGCTGAGCAGGCGGCGTTGCGGCGAGTCGCGATGCTCGTCGCGCGGGGGACGCCGCCGGAGGAGGGGTTCGCGGCGATTGTCGAGGAGGTCGGTCGGCTGCTTCCAGTCGACTTCGCAGACATGGGCCGCTACGACCCCGGCGGTACGATCACCTTCGTCGCGGCCTGGGGCAACGTAGGCGACTCCTCTCCGGTTGGCACACGGTGGGTGCTTGAGGGGAGGAACCTTGGGACGATTGTGTTCAAGACGGGCCGTCCTGCCCGGCTCGACAGCTATGCCGATGCTTCGGGTCCGCTCGGTGTCGGAGGCCGCGAGCGGGGGTTCCGCTCGGCGGTGGGCACGCCGATCGTCGTCGAGGGCAGCCTGTGGGGCGTCGTGATCGCCGGTTCGACCCGCGAGCAGCCGATGCCGCCGGGCACGGAGGCGCGCCTGGCCGACTTCACGGAGTTGTTGGCGACGGCGATCGCGAATGCTGAGAGTCGCGCCGGGCTCGCCCGGCTGGCCGAGGAGCAGGCGGCGTTGCGAAGGGTCGCGACGCTGGTGGCCCGCGGGACGCCGCCGGAGGATCTGTTCGCGGCGGTCGTCGAGGAGGTGGGGCAGCTGCTGCCCGTCGATCACGCGGGCATGGGCCGCTATGAACCTGACGGGGCGGTCACCGTGGTCGCCAGCTGGGGCAGGGCAGTCGAGTTTGCCCCCGTCGGCAGCCGGTGGATCCTCGAGGGGAAGAACCCGGTCACGCTTGTGTTCGAGACCGGTCGTCCGGTCCGGGTCGACAGCTTTGCCGATGACTGGGGCGCGGGCGCTGTCATCACCCGTAAGGCAGGCGTGCGCTCGGGGGTCGGGACGCCGATCATTGTCGAGGGCCGCCTGTGGGGGGTGATGGCCGCCGGCTCGACCCTCGAGCAGCCGCTGCCGCCCCACACCGAGGCCCGCCTGGCCGACTTCACGGAGTTGTTGGTGACGGCGATCGCGAATGCGGAGAGTCGCGCCAGCCTCGCCAAATTGGCCACGGAGCAGGCGGCGTTGCGGCGGGTCGCGACGCTCGTGGCGCAGGGGACGCCGCCGGAGGACGTATTCACGGCAGTCGTGGAGGAGGTCGGGCGGCTCCTTCCCGTCGAGTACACCCTCCTCGGCCGCTACGAGCCGGACGGCACGATTACGTTTGTCGCGGCGTGGGGCAGGGCGGGCCCTGTGTTCCCCGTTGGCACCAGGTCGACGCTCGGGGGCAAGAACCTGGCCACAATCGTCGCGCAGACGGGCCGTCCGGCGCGGATCGACAGCTGGGCCGAACGGTCGGGTCCACTCGGCGACGCGCTGCGCGAACGAGGCGTCACCTGGTCTGTTGGAACGCCGATCATGGTCGAGGGCCGCCTGTGGGGCCTGATGGCCGCCGGCGCGATCGTCGAGCACCACCGGCTCCCAGACACCGAGGCGCGCCTGGAGCAGTTCACGGAGCTCTTGGGCACGGCGATCGCGAACGCCGAGAGCCGCGCCGCTCTGACCGCTTCACGCGCGCGGATCGTTGCCGCCGCTGACGAGGCCCGGCGGCGGATCGAGCGTGACTTGCACGACCGCGCACAGCAGCGGCTCATTACGCTCGGGCTGGAGTTGCGCGCGGCGCAGGCGGCAGTGGCCGGGCAGGCCGATGAGCTTCAGGATGTGTTCTCGAGCGCGGTGGAGGGGCTGGCGACTGTGTTTGACGAGCTGCGCGAGATCTCCCACGGGATTCATCCTGCGATCCTGTCCGAGAGTGGTCTGGAGCCGGCGCTCAGAGCGCTGGCGCGCCGGTCGCCGATACCGGTCGAGCTGGACCTCCGTCTCGCGCGACCACTGCCCGGGGATGTCGAGGTGGCGGCGTATTACGTGACGTCAGAGGCACTGACCAACGCCGCCAAACACGCGCACGCGTCCGCCTTGCACGTCGAGCTCACGGTCCGCGACACGACCGTACGGTTGGTGATCTGCGACGACGGGATCGGGGGAGCCGATCCCGGCCGCGGGTCGGGACTGCTCGGGCTCAGCGATCGGATCGCAGCGCTCGGCGGCACGCTCAAGCTCACCAGCCCCGCCGACGCCGGCACCACCCTTGTGATCGAAATCCCGCTCGAAGGCGGGAGCAGCGCGCGATCCGCCGCGGCGTAGAGGAGCGCTCAGCTGCCGTCCCGCCGCCGCCGTCACGATTGAACTGGTCCGGGTACACCGGGCATCGGTGCGCGGCAGTTCCGCGGGTGTATCGTGAGTGGTGAGGGTCATGCCCTGGCTCGCGGATACCGAGGTGGGCGCGGCGAGCAGCTTCGCCCGGACGCTGCTCGGGGTCGGTACGTCGACCGAGCTGCGTCGCCGGGCGCTGTCGGGCGTCGAGGAGCTCGTGCCCGCGGACGTGCTGACTTGGGACCGCGTCGAGCTCGCCACCGCCGCTGTGCGACACGAGGCGGTCCCCGTTGACGCCGAACCCCCCGGCGCGTTCGCAGCGATCGTGGGTGACACGGCGACGGGTCACCCGCTCCTGTCTGCGCATGCTGCCCGGAGGCGCCCGGCGCTGCGCATGTCTGACGCCGTCGAGCGACGCCGCCTCTCCCACACCGAGCTGTACGGCGATCTCCTTCACCCGTCAGGCGTCGAGTACTGCATCGCGATCGGCGTTCGAACGGAGCGTCGCCAGATGGTCGTCGTGGGCCTCGGCCGCACCGAGCGTCAGTTCTCGGAGCGCGACCGCGACGTGCTCGATCTCGTACGCCCCGCCATCGAGGACGCGCTACACGATGCGGAGGCGCGGGAGCGTCTTGCCCGTGCGCTCGCCGCCGATCCGCCGCCGGGGACCGCCGTTGCGCTCCTCGACCGCAACGGCGAGATCGAGTACGCCAGCCCCGACGCCGAGCGCTGGCTCGTCGAGCACCACGGGCCCGCCGAGCATGCTGGCTGGCTGCCGGAGACCGTCGCGGCATGGCTCGGCCTGCCGCCGCGCCCGCCGCTTGTCAGCGTGCGAGACGGGCGGCGCCTCACGCTCCGCCTACTGCCTGGTGATCCGCACACGTTGCTGCTCGAGGAGGAGGTTGCGAGCTTCCGCCAGGACGCGCTCGACCGCCTCGGCTTGACCCCGCGCGAGACCGAGGTCTTGCGTGCCGCCACCGCGATCGAGGAAGAGGCGGACATAGCGTGGGAGCTCTGCCTGAGCCGGCGCGCAGTTCGAGATAGGCTCCTGCACCTGGAAGCCAAGCTCGGCGTACACACGGCCGCCGACGCCGTCGCCAAAGCGTTCCGCGAAAGCACGTAGACAGACCCCCCGGCCGCTCCGGGATCTGCCCATGATCGCCGACAGCCGCCGGCCCCCGGGACAACCAGCGCGAGACTGCGTGCGCCCTTTTGTCGTCAGCTTGGACCCATCTCGGACCGTCAGGCACGTAACGCCCGCAACCGACCAATTTGGCTCATCGGCATCGCCCCGCTCAGCGTCCCTGGTTCAGGGCAGTTTCGGCGAATTGCGGAATTGGCGCCCACAAACGTCGCAATAGGAGTAGCGTCGGTGTCAGGCTGGCCCTGTGGCCAGAATTCGGAGCCCACCGCCCGAATGCCACCGACGGCGCGATCAGCGCCACGAGGCGAGAGGCGGAGGTTAAATCGGTTTTGACTGCAGGGTCAGTGGGGCGCCGCCGAGCGCGCCCGCGTCGCCAACCACCGCTTCGCCGAGGTCAGCCGCAGGGTCACGACCGTCTGGACGGCGTCGAGAAGTACGTTTCGGGCATCGCTCAGTTCGAGCGCACGCTCGGCAGCCAGACCCAGGTTGACGGGGTCGCCACCCTCCTCAAGACGCACGCGGACCTAGCCGAGGAGATCGCCAAGGTCAGCGTCTCGGCAGCGCGCGAGCTGATGCCTACTCCTACTGCTGTCGTAATCGAGTTGTCTGACGGTCAGGGGTGAGCAAGTCGACTCGATCGTGACCACGACCTTCGCTGCCGGGCGTCGCGGCGCCCGATCGACGCAAGTGGCCACCTGGGAAGCTGGCATCATCGGGAGCGTGACCCACGTGAACGAAGAGAACATCGCATACCCTGCTCCCACCGCTCGGCCGTCGTCGAGTTTTGTCGAGCACGTGGTCCCGCACGTCCTCGTGCTGTTCGGGGCGACCGGAGACCTGGGTCGCCGGAAGCTCCTTCCGGGCCTCACGCGCTTATCGCTGTCCACGCTGGCGCCGGATATCGAGATCGTGGGAACCTCGCTGGAGGATTACGACGACGAGTCCTTTCGGACATTCGCTCGTAGCGCGGTACACGAGTTTGGCACCCACAGGCTGACCGATGACCAGTGGGCTGGGTTTGCCAGGAGACTTCATTATGTTCGCCAGGGCGCGGGACCCGGGGCGCTGGCCAAAGCGGTCGCCGCAGCGGAACAGCGGTTGGGCGACGATGTTCGTCGACTGCACTACCTGAGTGTTCCGCCGAAGGCGGCGCTCGCGGTGATCAACACGCTGCGGGCTGCCGATCTTGTCGACCGTTCGCGCGTCGTCATGGAGAAGCCTTTCGGCAGGGACTTGGTCAGTGCGGTGAGTCTCAACGACCAACTACACCAAACGTTCGCGGAGCCACAGATCTTTAGGATCGACCATTTCCTGGGCAAGGAACCTGCGCAGAACATTCTCGCGTTCCGGTTTGCGAATGGTCTATTTGAGCCGATCTGGAACCGCAATTTCATTGACCACGTGCAGATTGACATCCCGGAGACCCTGGGACTCGATCGGCGCGTGGGGTTCTATGAATCAACCGGGGCCTACAAAGACATGGTCGTAACGCATCTGCTGCAGGTGTTGGCGTTCGTCGCGATAGAACCACCCACGGCCCTCGAACCTCGAGCGATCAGCGAAGAGAAGAACAAGGTCTTTCGGTCCCTGCTGCCGATAGATCCGGCCCATGTGGTGAGGGGCCAGTACGACGGGTACCGCAGCGAGGAGGGCGTAGCACCCCACTCTGACACCGAAACGTTCATTGCCCTCAAGTGTGGACTCGATAACTGGCGCTGGGCCGGAGTGCCGTTCTACCTGCGCACGGGTAAACGGATGGCCGAAGGACAACGGATCGTCTCGATCGCGTTCCGCCAGGCACCCAAGAGCATGTTCCCCGCCGGATCGGGTCTCGGGTCAGCGGGCCCCGACCACCTCACCTTCGACCTCGCGGACGCCTCGAGGCTATCGCTGTCGTTCTACGGCAAACGTCCCGGACCCGGCATGCGGCTCGACAAGCTGAGCATGCAGTTTGCGACGAGCGAGACCGAGCGAGCCGCCGACGTTCTGGAGGCCTACGAGCGACTCCTGCTGGACACAATGCGCGGAGACCACACTTTGTTCACCACCGCGGAAGGGATTGAGAGCCTGTGGGAGCGTTCGGCCCCGCTGCTGCAGGACCCGCCTCCGGTCAGGACCTATGCGCCGGGCACCTGGGGGCCCAACGCAATCCACCAACTCATCGCTCCACACGCCTGGCGGTTGCCATTTGAGCGCGTGTGGCGCGAGCGGAAGTAGCCGCCAAAGACAGGAGGCCAGGCTCGCTACCCCGCCGACTGGTTCGGATGCTCGCTCGCTCACCGTTTCAGGCCGGTAGAGAGGCGGTTGGCATGCCGCAAGCCGCGCCCTCATCGATCGAGTGCCGTTCCATCAGGCGGCCGAGCTCGAGCCGCCTGCCAGCTCCTCCGTGGCGCGCTCGGGCTTGAAGAAGACCCGGTCGGCCACGACGGCGCCGACCTGCTCCTCAGGGCGCTCGACCACCAGCTGCGCACCGAGCTCGCTGTGCTCGACGGGGACCATCGCGTAGCCGATGTTCTTCTCCAGCCGGGGCGAAAAGCAGGCCGAGGTGACCTTGCCGATCAGCGCTCCGTCCTTCGTAACGGGGAAGAAGTCGGGCATTGAGCCGTCGCTGTAGGCGCCCAGGCGCGCCCCGCCGAGCTCGACGCCCACGAGCTTGCGGGTGACGCCGCGCTTTGCGACCTCGCGCAACGCCTCGCGGCCGATGAAGTCCTGCTCCTGCTCGAGCTCCACCATCCACTTGTAGGCGTAGCCGACCTCGTAGGGGTTCTCCTCGATCGTCATATCGCACCCGTGGGCGAGGATCCCTCCCTCGATCCGGCGGATGTGGCAGGGCCCGATTGGCGCCAGGCCATATGGCTCGCCGGCCTGGATCACCGCGTCCCACAGCTTGACCCCATCTCGGCTGGCGTCGCGGAGGTAGAGCTCGTAGCCGAGCTCGCCTGAGTAACCCGTGCGCGAGATGACCATCCGCATGCCGTCGAGCTCGCGCTCCACCAGGTGGTAGTAGGGCAGCTCGAGGATGTCGGCGGCGAAGAGGTCGGTCATGACCTCCCTCGATTTCGGTCCCTGGATCTGGAGCGGGCCGACATCCGGCTCGGTGATCGTCACTTGCAGCCCCGCGTGGTAGGCCACACCCTTGGCCCACAGCAGAACGTCGCTGTCAGCGAGCGAGAGCCAGAAGTGGTTCTCGCCCAGTCGCAGCAGCACCGGGTCGTTGATGATTCCTCCGCGCTCGTCGGTAATAAACGCGTACTTGCACTGGCCTACCGCGCACCGCTCGAGATTGCGCGGTGTGAGCATGTTCGTGAAGCGAAACGCGTCCGGACCGCTGATCTCAACCTGGCGCTCGGCCCCGCCGACGTCCCACACGGTCACACCCTCGAGTAGCTGCCAGTACTCCTCGATCGGATCGCGGTAGAGCCGTGGGTGGTAGTGGTGGTTGTAGACGCTGTACAGCTGGACACCATGACGACGCGCCCCGTAGTAATACGGGGACTTCTTGATCCGGGTGTACATCAGAATTCCCGGATGAGGGTTGACCCGGCCGACCATCGAGCCGTCTCCTTTCGTCGAATGGCGCTCCCGCCCTTCAAATCTTAGGCTGTGGTCGTCCTTGCCGGACTTATGATCCCCGGGTGCCGGTCATGCCCCGTCGTCGACGTCAGCGTGGCGAGCAGCGACCGCGACCTCGTGTGCCCTGCTCGAAGCGGTCTTACCTGACCTGATGGCCGAGACACCGAAGCGGCCGGGCGCCGGTCGCGGAGATCACTCCGCTGAGCGGGACCGCGATCCGGACCCGCCTCGTGCAGCGTCTGGCCCGGCCGATGAGGGGGCGGGCGGATCCGACGCGACTGTGACGGCGAGCGCCCAGCGGCCTGAGCTTGATCAGAGCTCGGCGATCGCGCTGGCCGAGGTGGGTCGTCGCTGGGATGGGTGCATGCCGGCGCGGGAGATCTGGGAGCGCGCGCTGCCTGTTGACCCAGGGCTCGCTTTCGCCGATCCGGAGCGCTCGCGCGCGGGGCGCTTTGTCCACATCCGAACCGCGCGGGCTACGACGGCCGACGACGACGAGCTCGAAGCGACCGTCGAGGCGGGGCGGAGCGATTCGCCGACGGGCCGCGTGGCGTACGCGTTGCGCCGTCTACTAGTCGGTCCGCCGCTGCGCGGCACGGCGATCGCCGAGCAACGCATGGGGAGGCTGCTCGCGCTCGCCGTCCTTTCGCCTGATGCGCTCTCCTCGGTGGCCTACGGCCCCGAGGCGATGATGGCGATCCTCGTGCTCGCTGGAGCCAGCGAGCTCAAGCTTTCACTGCCGATCGGAGCGGCGCTGGCGGTGCTGATGCTCTCGGTCGGCCTGGGCTACCGCCAGGTCGTCCGAGCCTATCCGCACGGCGGTGGCTCCTACATCGTTGCGAGCGACAGCCTGGGGCGCCAGTGGGGCCTACTGGCGGGCGCGGGGCTGATCGTCGACTACATCCTCACGGTCGCCGTGTCGGTCGCCGCTGGCGTGGCCGCGGTGACCTCGGCGATACCTTCGGTCTCTTCGGCGACCGTCCCAATCGGTCTGGTGGTGATCGTGCTGCTGGTCGTCGGCAACCTGCGCGGGGTGCGCGATTCCGCCGTCGCCTTCGCCGCCCCCACCTACATGTTCGTCGCCGCGATCGCGTTGATCGTGATTGCCGGTCTCATCAAAGCCGCTTCGCACGGCTTTCATCCCGTTCCCCCGGCGCCTCACCGGGCCACCGAGGCGCTCGGCGCGCTGCTCGTCCTACGCGCGTTCGCCTCTGGGGCGACGGCGATGACGGGGATCGAGGTGATCTCCAACGCGGTCCCTGTGTTCCGCCCGCCGCAGGCAGCCCACGCCCGCCAGACGCTCGGTGTGATGGTGGCCCTGTTGATCTCGATGTTCGTGGGCGTCGTGCTCGTCGCTCATTTCGACGGCGCTGCCCCAAGCGGCGGCCAGACGGTCCTTTCCCAGATCGCACACCGAAGCGTCGGGGGCGGCGTTGCCTACGGGTTCGTCCAGCTGGCGACCACGCTCGTGCTGCTGGTGGCGGCCAACTCGGCGTTCAACGGCTTCCCCCGGCTGCTGTCCGTCATCGCTCGAGACGACTTCGCCCCCCGGGTGTTCCTGCGCATGGGAGATCGTCTCGCGTTCACCAACGGCATCCTTGTGCTCGCCGTCCCGGCGGCCTTGATCTACGCGGCGTTCGCTGGTCAGACCGCTCCGCTGATCCCGCTCTTCGCGATCGGAGTGTTCGTTGCGTTCACGCTCGCTCAGAGCGGGATGGTCGCGTACTGGTTGCGCCACCGCGAGCGCGGGTGGCGCGCCGCGCTGGCGACCAACCTCCTCGGAGCGGTCCTCTCGGCCGTCGTCGTAGTGATCGCCGCGGTCACCAAGCTCACGCAGGGCGCCTGGGTCGTGGTCGTGCTGGTCCCGCTCATCGTGCTGGCGGGCAGGCGCGTACACGATCACTACCAGAGCGCCCGCGAGGCCCTCACGCCAGGTCCCGAAACCGGCGAGCAGACGCCGCTCGGTCGGCTGGCCCCACCCCGGCTTGCGCCGGAGGTCTCCCAGCGCTTAGCCGAGGCGCAGGACGAGCCGGACCAGGTATACAGCTTCGCCGTCGTCCCAATCGCCGCACTCGACTTGGCCGCGCTGCACGCGCTCGCGTACGCCGTCTCCCTTGCCCAACCAGTGCTCGCGGTCCACGTCAGCCCCACCGAGGACGAGGCCGACCGCTTCCAACGCTCATGGCAGGCGTGGGGTGACCACCTGCCGCTGGAGGTGCTCGTCTCCCCATATCGCGCAACCGTTGCGCCGTTGGCCAATTACATCGCCGCGCTGCACCGTCAACGCCCTGACGTGACGCTCACGCTCGTCGTGCCCGAGATCGTGGTCGCCAAGCGCTGGCAGCGGATCCTTCACAACCGCATCGCCGCACGCCTGCGCGCGTCGCTCATCGCGTACGAGGGGATCATCATCACCACCGTGCCATTCCACCTGTCCCAGTGAACGAGTTGCCGCGCGGCCAGTCGCCTTGGGCTTCATCTTCTCGATCCTGTCCGGACGTCGGTACATGCCGCCGTGAGCATCCTCGAGACTGACGCGCTGTTCGCGCCTGGTTCGCACTGAACGCCATCCGGGGCTCATAGACGCACCACGCCGAAAAGAAAAACCCGCGATTGCGGGGCTTTCAACTCCATGGCACCCACCCCCGATATATGCTCTAGCTTCTAATAAGTCATCCGTCGGGCGGTAGCCACACGGCAAGCGCGTCGGAGTCGGTCAGCGCGGCGAGTACCCGGTTCGGCGAGGCGCTGATGCCTCGGACGGCGGTGTCAGTCCGACTCATCGCGGGCGCGCCCTTAGCGCTCGTAGATCACGCGCGAGCCGAACGTCCTGGTCTCGACCAGGACCAGCCGAACGTCTTCGGTCACCGGCGGCAGGAAGGGCGTGCCGCCACCGACGACGACCGGATTGCGGAACATGCGCAACTCGTCGACCAGGCCGAGCTCGAACGCTGCCGCGGCCAGGCCGGCGCCACCGATCGAGACGTTCTTGCCGGTCGCGTCGAGCGCCGCAGCGGCCTCCTCGGCCACCGACGCCTCGGCGAGCCGGGCGTTGCCCTGAACGCTGTCGAGCGTGCGGCTGAAGACGACCTTCGGGAGCGCGCACCAGAGGTCGGCGAACGCGGCCCCGGGCTCGTTGCCGCGCATCGACGGATCCGTCTCCCACACCAGCATGGTCTGGTAAAGCCTGCGGCCGAGCAGATAGCCGCCGAGCTCGCGTGTCTGCGCGATGTGGAAACGAAACTGCTCCTCGTGAGGGGCCGTCCACCCGAACGCGCCCGCGCGGTCGGCGATAAAGCCGTCCACCGAGACGCTCATCGAGTAGATCAGCATGGCTTCAGGCTCATCGCACCGCAGCGGCGGACGGTGATCGCGATGAGATTCACCATCGAGCCTGACATCGGGCTCCTTCCTTCCGCAGGCTGCTCTGCCACAGCTAGTGACCGATCACGAGACGAAAACTCATCGTCGTGGGCGGCCCAAGCGATCGTACGGCCATTGCAGGCGCCGCACTGAGATCCCGGACGCGGAACCCTCTACGGGAACGCACCCGGTCGCAGCGGGCGCATACGAGGGGCTGCCCCAGATGCCCCGCCCGAGAAA
>DASZMU010000023.1:0-16612 GCA_035551695.1 Solirubrobacteraceae bacterium | reverse complement strand
TGGCCGAGGTCTCAGAGCAGGACAGCGTGCGCGCCGCCCGGGAGGGCTACGAGCGGGCGCGGACGGCGCAGCGGCCCTACATCGAACCGGCCTAAGCTGACGGGTGATGATGTCCGATCTGCTCGTCCACCCCTCCTCACCGGCCGCGGACGGCACACGGCTGAGCGTGTCGCCGACGTCCGCCGGGTGGGGGTATGTCGGCTTCGAGGTCCTCGAGCTGGGCGATGGGATCGTCGCCGAGCGTGACTGCGCGGACCGGGAACTGTGCGTCGTCGTCGTCAGCGGGACCGCCGACGTCAGCTCTGAGCACGGGGAGTGGACGGGACTGGGTGGCCGCGCCGATCCGTGGTCAGGACCGCCGGAGGCGGCATACCTGCCCCCCGGCTCCCATGTGCGCCTGACGGGAAGCGGCGAGGTGGCGTTGTGCTGGGCGCCGGCGCCCGGTGGCGGCGCGGCGCCGCGGCGGCTGGGGAGCGACGGCGTGGAGGTCGAGACCCGGGGGTACGGTTCGCAGGAGCGGACGGTCACGCCGATCTTGATGGCCGACCGGGAGGCCGACTCGCTGCTGGTGTGCGAGGTGCTCACGCCGGGCGGTAACTGGTCGAGCTATCCCCCGCACAAGCATGATCGCGATGCGCCCCCGGCGGAGACGTTCCTGGAGGAGACCTACTACCACCGGATCTTCCCGGGCCGGGGGTTTGGGCTGCAGCGCGTCTACACGGCGGACCGGTCGCTGGATGAGACCCTGAGCTTTGGCGATGGTGACTGCGTGCTGGTCGCGCGGGGCTACCACACCGTGTCGGCGCCGCCGGGCTATGACCTGTACTACCTCAACGTGATGGCTGGTCCCATCCGGCAGTGGGCGGTCGTCACTGATCCTGACCACGAATGGCGTCTTGACCCCCCTGCGACCGGGAAGGACCACGTGTGATGACCGCCACCGCCACCCGTCTTCTGGACAACTACATCGCCGGGCGCTGGACACCAGCGCAGGCAGCGACCGATGTGCTCGACGTCACCAACCCGGCGACCGGCCAGACGCTGGCCCGGGTGCCGCTGTCGGGCGCCGCGGACCTCGACGCCGCGGTGGCCGCGGCGCGCAACGCCCTTCCGGAGTGGCGGGCGGTGTCGACGATCGCGCGGGCGCGCACGCTGTTTGCGCTGCGCGAGCGGCTCGTGGCGCGGTCTGACGATCTGGCGCGGTCGGTCACGACCGAGATGGGCAAGACGATCGCCGACGCCACCGCCGAGGTGGCACGAGCGATTGAGATGGTGGAGGCGGCGTGCGCGATCCCGACGACGATGCAGGGCCGCATCCTCGAAGACGTCTCGCGCAACATCGACGCCGAGACGATCCGCCAGCCCGTGGGGGTATGCGCGGCGATCGTCCCGTTCAACTTCCCGGCGATGGTGCCGTTCTGGTTTCTACCGTTCGCGATCGCGTGCGGCAACACGTTCGTGCTCAAGCCCTCAGAACAGGTGCCGCTCACGCAGCAGATCGCGTTCGAAGAGCTCGACGCGCTCGGTCTGCCCCCCGGCGTCGTCAACCTCGTCAACGGCGGCCGCGAGGTCGTGGACGGGATCCTCGAGCACCCCGGCATCGACGCCGTCTCCTTCGTCGGCTCCGCCCCGGTCGCCCGGCTCGTCTACGAGCGCGCGGCCAAGGCCGGCAAGCGCGTCCAGGCCCTCGGCGGCGCCAAGAACCACATGGTCGTCATGCCCGACGCCGTCATCGACAAGACCGTCGACGGGATCATCGGCTCGGCGTTCGGCGCCGCCGGCCAGCGCTGCATGGCCGGCTCGGTCGTCGTCACCGTCGGCGACGCCCACCAGCAGCTGATGGGGCCGCTGACCGACGCGACCCGGGCGCTGCACGTCGGCGACGGCATCGACGAGCGCTCCGACATGGGCCCGGTCATCTCCTGCGCCGCCCGCGACCGGATCGCTGACTGGATCGAGCGCGGGATCGCCGACGGCGCCAAGCTCGTCGTCGACGGCCGCGGGGTCAGCGGCGATCAGATCGACCCATCCGGCGCCTACCTCGGACCCACCATCCTCGACGACGTCACCCCGGACATGGCGATCGCCCAAGACGAGGTGTTCGGCCCGGTGCTGACCGTCATCCAGGCCCCCACCCTCGACCAGGCCATCCACATCGTCAACGCCAGCCGCTTCGGCAACGGCACCAGCATCTTCACCGAATCCGGCGCGTCAGTGCGCCGCTACCGCCACGAGGTCCAGGCCGGCATGATCGGCGTCAACATCGGCGTCGCCGCCCCCGTCGCCTTCTTCCCGTTCTCCGGCTGGAAAGACTCCTTCCTCGGCGACCTCCACGCCCACGGCACCGACGCCGTCGAGTTCTACACCCGCAAGAAAACCATCACCAGCCGCTACTTCTCAAGCGGCCAGGGCAGCGGCACCTACTTCGTCGAACGCTGATCGGTCAGCGCGCGGTACAGCGCGTTGGCCCCGACGCCGGTCAGCTCGGCCACGACCGCGGCCGCCGGCCGGGGCTTGGCGCCGGCGTCGACGAGGCGGGTGAGCGCCGCCAGCGGACCGTCGAGGCCCGGTGTCGCCTCGGGCGCCGCGCCGATGACGAGCACGATCTCCCCGCGCGGAGGCTCGGCGGCGTAGCGCTCGGCCAGGTCGGCGGCGGAGCCGCGCACGACCTCCTCGTGGATCTTCGTGAGCTCGCGGCAGACTGCGGCGGGCCGGGCCGGGTCGACCTCGGCCAGGGTTCTCAGCGTGGCCGCCAGCCGCCGCGGCGACTCGAACGCCACCACCGTCTGGGGCGTCGCGAACACCTGCTCCAGCTCGGTTTTCTTCCTCGGCAGGAAGCCGACGAACTGCCAGCGCTCCGCGGGCAGCGCGCTGGCGACGAGCGCGCTGAGCGCCGCGGAGGGGCCCGGCAGGACCTCCACCCCCAGTCCGGCGGCGACGCAGGCGCGGACGAGTATCAGCCCGGGGTCGGAGACGAGCGGCATCCCGGCGTCGGAGACGAGCGCCACGACCGCCCCCTCGCGCATGCGCGCGACGAGCTCCTCGGCGCGGGCGCGCTCGTTGTGCTCGTGGTAGCTGACGAGCCGGCCGGAGACGCCGTAGCGGTCGAGCAGCACGCGGGTGCGGCGCGTGTCCTCGCAGGCCACGATGTCGGCTTCGCGGAGCGCAGCGAGTACGCGCAGCGTCACGTCCTCGAGGTTGCCGATCGGCGTGGGGCAGACGATGAGACGCCCGCTCATCGGCCGACCACCGATCTCATCCGACCATCTCCTCCATCTGAGCGAGGCCCTCGTAGGCGAGCGCTGCGGCGCCGACCATGCCGGCCTCGACGCCGAACCGGGCGGCGACGATCTGCAGGTTCTGGCTGAAGTACGGGAGCGTCCGCTCGGCGACGATTGCGCGGGCGGGCGCGAGCAGGAGCTCGCCGGCGGCGATCACCCCGCCGCCGACGACGACCATCTGCGGATTGAAGATGTTGACGAGGCTGGTGATGACGACGCCGAGGCGCTCGCCGAGCAGCTCCACCACCTCCAGCGCGGCCAGATCGCCGTCGTGGGCCAGCTCGGTCACGAGCGGGCCGACGAGCGGCCGGCCCTCGCGCAGAGCCAGGCCCAGGCCGGAGTCCGGCCGCTCATGGGCGAGGCGGTGCGCCTCGCGGACGAGCGCCGTCCCGGAGACGAACAGCTCGGCGCAGCCCCGGCCGGGACAGTTGTCGGTGCAGCGCGGTCCGTCGAAGTCGATCTCCATATGCCCCAGCTCGGCGGCGCCGCCCCGCGCGCCGCGGTAGAGGCGTCCCCCCAGGATGAGCCCGCCGCCGATCCCGGTGCCGAGCGTCAGCACGAGCGCATGGTCGACGTCGCGGGCCGCGCCGGCCCGGTGCTCGGCGAGGGCGGACGCGTTGCCGTCGTTGTCGACGAACACCGGCACCCCCAGACGCTCCGCCATGACGTCGGCGAAGGCGATATCGGCCAGCGGGGTGTGCACCCCGGCCGCCACCTTGCCCGTGGTCCGGTCGATGAGCCCGGGGATCCCAAAGCCGACCGCGGCGACGTCCGCGCCCGCGGATTCGCGGGCTTCGGTGACCGCTTCGACCGCCAGATCGAGCAGAGCTCGCTGGCTCAGACCGGCGACGGCGCGGTGCACGCGGTGATGAACGCCTAACCTTGCGTCCACCGCGCCAGCGAGAAGCTTCGTGCCGCCCAGGTCGACGCCAATGGTGCGCCGCGCGGACATGTCGTCACTATATGCAGACTCCGATGCCCGACGAGCCCTCACACAGGACACCGACGGAGGACCCGCCCTACCGCGTCTACGGGCCTGAGCGGGGCGGCGGCCGCAAGGGCGGCGGCTCCGGCGGTCGCACGGGCGGCGGGTCCGGGGACCGCCCGTACCCGGACGGCGGCGGGCCCGCGTACAAGGTGTACCGCTCGCTGCCGCGCGGACTGCGATCGCGACTGCGCGGCGAGGACGATCTGGCTCCCGGCCGTGGTCCCCGGCTGCCGCGACGGGGCGGCGGCCTCGGTGCCGGCGCCGGCCTCCCGTGGTGGCGGCGGCAGCTGCGCCCGCGGCGCCTGGTGCTGTGGGTGCTGGGGCTCATCGTCGCCTGGCTGGCGCTGTCCCTGGTCCTGTTCGTCATCAGCGCCCAGCAGCAGAGCGGGTCGATCCCCGCCAGCGTGTCGGCGGCGCTCACGCCGGGCGGCAACATGCTCACCGGTACCGACACGGTGCTGGTCATCGGAACCGACCAGCGGCCCAAGGGCTCCAAGGAGCCGGGGGCCTTTGCCGGGGGCATCCGCTCGGACACGATGATGCTGTGGCGGATCGGCGGTGGGACGTCGCGCCGCCTGTCGATCCCGCGGGACACGGTCGTCCCGATCCCCGGCTACGGCACGACGAAGATCAACGCCGCCTACTCCTACGGCGGCCCGGCGCTCGCGATCAAGACGGTCGAGAACCTGACCGGCGTCAAGATCAACCACGTCATCATCGTCAACCTGGCCAACTTCCCCAAGTTCATCGACGACATCGGCGGCATCAACGTCAAGACGGGCCGGATCTGCTCCAACATCAGCGGCGGGGTCAAGAACGGCGGCTTCTCGCTATTCCTCGGTCCGGGCGTTCACCACCTCGACGGCCGCGACGCCCTCACGCTGGCCCGCACCCGGGAGAACAGCTGCAACGCCGCCAGCAACGACCTCACCCGCGAGGGCTACCAGCAGGAGATCCTCAACTCGATCAAGTCCCAGCTCCTGACGCCGTCGACGTTCTTCCGGCTCCCCTGGGCCTCCTGGGACGCGCCGCAGGCCGTGCGCACCGATATGGGCGGCTTCACGCTGCTCACGCTGTTCGCGGGCGCCGAGATGGGCGGCTCGGCGCCGACCCAGATCCTCCAGCAGAACCACCTGCCGCTACCTGACGTCCAGTCCCCCTCAGGGCAGGCGGCGATTCACCGGGCGGTCAACCGGCTGATGAACGGATGAGCCGGCCGGCGGCCTTGCGGTAGCCGGAGCGCGCCTGAATGGCGCAACGAGGAAAAGGTGAGCTGCCGGCGCTAGTCGCCGGCGGAGGCCTTGGTCTCGGCCTTCTTCGTGCCGGAGCCGGAGTTGGAGGAGCCGGAGTCCGAGCTGGACTTGGAGTCGGCTGACTTGGAGTCGCCTGAGCCGCCGTCGCTCTTGCTCTCCGCCTTGGCCGCTTCCTTCTCCCGTGAGCGCTTGCGGGTGCCGTAATCGGTGTTGTAGAAGCCGGAGCCCTTGAAGTGGACCGCGACCGGGTGAAAGACGCGCTGGACGGGGGTGCCGTCGATCTCGCACTTGGTCACCGGGTCGTCGTTGATGCGCTGCATCACCTCGAAGGTGTGGCCGTTCTCGCAACGGTACTCGTAGATCGGCATGACTTCAGAGAATATAGCCAAGGCGCTTGGCACTCGCACCCTGAGAGTGCCAAAGTGCCCACGGACAGGGACCAGGATGACGGGGTTCAGGTAGCCGGCGACCGGCGGCTACCATCACGCCCCCGCCCGCCGACAACCGACAACTGACCACCGAGAACCGAGACCGCCCACACAGATGCCCAACCCCGACGCCGTCACCATGGACAAGATCGTCTCGCTCTCGAAGCGGCGCGGCTTCGTCTTCCAGAGCAGCGAGATCTACGGCGGGATCGGCTCGAGCTACGACTACGGCCACTACGGCGTGCTGCTCAAGAACAACGTCAAGGCCCAGTGGTGGCGGTCGATGCTCCAGGAGCGCGACGACATCCTGGCGCTCGACTCGGCGATCATCCAGCACCCGCGAACGTGGGAGGCGAGTGGGCACCTCGCCGGCTTCACCGACCCGCTCGTCGACTGCCGCACCTGCAAGCTCCGCTTCCGCGCCGACCACCTCGACGTCTCCGCCTGCGGGCGCAAGCCCTCCAAGCACCCGGGCGAGACGCCGGACTGCGACCTGACCGAGGCCCGAGCGTTCAACCTGATGTTCGAGACGACGGTCGGGCCGGTCAAGGAGGAGGGCTCGACCGTGTACCTGCGCCCGGAGACGGCCCAGGGCATCTTCCTCAACTTCCGGAACTACCTGCAGTTCGGCCGCAAGAAGCCGCCGTTCGGCATCGCCCAGATCGGCAAGAGCTTCCGCAACGAGATCACGCCGGGCAACTTCATCTTCCGCACGCGGGAGTTCGAGCAGATGGAGATGGAGTTCTTCGTCCCGCCGGACCAGGCCCAGCAGTGGTTCGAGCACTGGCTCTACGAACGCCACGACTGGTACCTGCAGCTCGGCATCCGGGCCGACCACCTGCGTCTGCGCCCCCATGACGCCGACGAGCTCTCCCATTACTCGAGCGCCACCAGCGACGTCGAGTACCTGTTCCCGTCCACCGGCTTCGCCGGCGGAGCCCGCTGGCAGGAGCTGGAGGGGATCGCCAACCGCGGCGACTTCGACCTCTCGCGTCATGCCGAGTACTCCGGGCAGAAGCTTGAGTACGTCGACACGGCGACCGGTGAGCGCTACATCCCGCACGTCATCGAGCCCGCGGCCGGCGCCGACCGGGCGGCGCTGGCGTTTCTCGTCGATGCGTACGACGAGGACGAGATCGAGGGCGAGAAGCGGACCGTGCTGCGCCTGCACCCGCAGCTGGCACCGGTCAAGGTCGCTGTGCTGCCGCTCGTGCGCAAGGATGGCCAGCCGGAGCTCGCCGAGCGCGTGTACCGCGAGCTGCGCGAGCAGGTGCAGACCGAATACGACGCGGGCGGAGCGATCGGCCGCCGCTACCGCCGCCAGGACGAAATCGGGACCCCGTGGGCAGTGACGATCGACCACCAGTCGCTGGAGGACGAGACGGTCACCCTGCGCGACCGCGACAGCCTGGAGCAGGAGCGGGTGGCGATCTCGGAGCTCGGCGACGAGATCGAGCGGCGCCTGCGCACGCCGTGGACCTCGCCCAAGGTCCCGCGCGCCGAGCCGGAATAGACGGGGCGTCAGACAGTGGCGGTGACCGGTGCGGAAGCGCCGGCCACCGTGGCGGTATCGGCCCGGCTGCGCGCGACGACCTCGTACTGCCCCCGGGCCCGGCGCCCCAGGGACAGGCGGGCGGTGAACGTTCCGTGGTGAACCGCGACCCGGCGCGACGTAACAAGGTGCCGGTGGGGCCCCGACAGCTTGTACACGTCGAGGGTGACGGTGCGCTTGGAGGGCGCGATGGTGCCGGCCAGCCGTAGCGGCGCGCCGGACACCAGCGCCAGCGTGATCACGGGCGCGACGCCGATCTCGACGAGGTCGGAGACCGCCGCTGGCGCGACCGGATGCAGTGCACGCACGAGCGCGGTCGTCGCCGGGGCGAGCGTCGCGCTCCACGTGCCGTCGGCGGCGGTCGTCACGGTCGCGAACGTCGTCGTCCTGCCGATTCCGGCGACCGTCTGGAGCGCCAGCGCCGCACCCGGAATCGGTGAGCCGCCGAGGCTCGAGAGCGTCCCGCTGATCAGGACCGGGGTGTCCGGCGCGACCGTCGTGCGCGCGGCGGAGAGCGTGAGCTGGGCGGGCACGCCGGCCAGCCCGTTGACCCGGGTGCGAACCGCGGGCAGCTGCCCGTAGAGATCGTTGCCCGGACAGTCGGTGGTGTCGCCGTCGCGGTGGCCGGCGATGCGGGGCAGCAGCACCCGCTGGCCCGGGCGGAACGGGGTGTAGAACGCATCGGCGGGGTCGACCTCGACCCGCACCTTTCCGAGGACCGGGACGCCGTGCAGCGACAGCTTCCAGGCGAGCAGCAGCTCGAGCGACGCCATCGCCGCCGGCGTCGGCAGCTGCGAGCTGAACGTCCCCAGCATGCACACCCCGGTCGAGACCAGGTTGTACCCCCCGGCCTGGGCACCGACCACCGGCTCGTCGATGCCGCCGGCGCGGGCCTCCCAGATCCGGCCGAAGGCGTCGATGACGAAGTTGTAGCCGATGTCATGCCAGCCCCGGGTGAAGCGGTGAAAGACGTAGATGGCCAGGATCATCGCCGGCACCTCGCCGGCGGAGTAGCCGTTGGGCCCGTCGCTGTGATGCACGAACGCCATGCGGACGGCGCCGTAGTACGGGCCGGCATCCGGCCCGTTGCCGCGCCCCGCCCAGGCCGACCGGGCGATGATCGGCGGCTGGCCGGGCCCGGCGGGCAGGACCGGCTGGGCCAGCGGGAATGCCGCGGAGCGCGCCGATCTCGCCTCATCGAGGGATGAGCCGACGGCTCCCGCGGCCACGAACTGGACCCGCACCCCGCGCAGCGGGACGGCGCTGCGGAGCTGCAGCTCGTCGGCCGGACCGAACCACACAGGCTCGCCGGAGTGAGTCGAGGCGGCGACGGGCCGGTCCGGGCCGTGGCCGCGCACCGAGGCGAGCGCCCACGGGCTCCAGCGCCCGCCGAACCGCCGGGCGCGCAGCTCAATCCGCGCCGTCGCCGGACCGGACCACTGAACGCCCGCCATCACGAAGCGCCGGCCGGCGGCGATCGGCTGAGCGGTCCCGGCGACCGACGCCAGGTGCCGGCTGAACACGGCTCCGCCGGGTAGAGCGCCATCCGTGCGCGCGAGCGCGCCCGCCGGCCCGGCCAGCAGCCCGGCTCCCGCGGCGACCGCCGCGCCGCCGATCACGCGACGCCGGGTGAAGGTACGGTGGCGGCCCGTCATCGCGCCCGGCGGCGCAGGCGCCGCAGGCGCGCACGTCGCCGGTCGATCAGCACGCTGATGCCGCACGCCGCCAGGACGAGCGCAGCGATCAGCCCCACGGTCGCGACGCCGGAGAGGACGATCACGACGACCGCGGCGACGACGACCGCGATCAGGATGTCGAAGACGAGCGGCTTGACGTTCACAGCGGAAGCCTCCGGAACAGCGATCGAGGCAGATGCCGCAGCACCGCGAAGACGTAGCGCAGACGGCCGGGCACCCAGACGGTGTGGGCGCCCCCGGTGAGAGCCTGGACCGTAGCATCGGCCACCTCGTCCGGCGACGAGGACATCGGTGCCGGGTCGAGCCCCGCCGTCATCCGGGTCGTGACGAACCCCGGGCGGACGACGAGCACGCGGACACCGGTACCGGCGGTGGCGTCGGCGAGGCCCTGCGCCAGCCCGTCGATACCCGCCTTCGCCGCCCCGTAGATGGCGTTGCTCGCGCGTACCCGCTCGCCGGCGACCGAGGACAGGATGACGAGCGTCCCCCGGTCCTGGTCGCGCAGGCGGCGCAGCGCGTGGAGCAGCAGCGATCCGGCACCGAGAAAGTTGACGCGCATGACATCGACGGCCTCCGCGGGGTCCGCGTCGAGCCCGGCCTGCGCCCCCAGCCGGCCGACGGCGACGATGACGACGTCCACCCCGCCGAGCGCGACGAACGCGTTCGCCACCGCCTGCTGATGGGACGCCACCTCGTCGGCGTCGGCCATCTCGATGACGACGGGGCCCACGCCGGCGGTCTTCAGCTCGCGGGAGGCCGTCTCCAACCGGCCGCGATCGCGTCCCAGCAGGCAGACGCTGACCGGGCCGTCGGCGCGCAACCGCCGGACGATCGCCAGGCCGATCTCCGAGCTACCGCCGATGAGCAGCACGCGGGTCGAGGCCGCGGTCGCGGCCGTCTCCGTGCCCGCCGTCTCGGCGGTCATCGCGCCCGCACCAGACCGGTCCGGACGCCGAGGTCCGAGCGCCACCGGCCGTCCGGGTCGACGCGGTCGCGCACGGCCCGCCACTCGTCGAGGCGCGGATACATCGCCGCGAGCGTGTCGGCGCGCAGGCGGGCGTCCTTGGCCAGGTAGACGCGACCGCCGGCGCCCGCGACGATCTCATCGAAGCGCTCGAGCAGCGCCATCAGACCCGGCGCCCGTCGCGGCAGGTCGAGGGCCAGGGTCCAGCCCTCCAGCGGAAAGGAGAGCGGGAAGGGGTTGGCGGGACCGAAGTCCTTGAGCACCGCGAGGTAGCAGGGAACGGCCGACCGGCGCAGCTGGACGAGCACGTGCTCCACCGCCACCTCCTGGCCGCGGGGCACGACGAGCTGGTACTGGACGAACCCGGCCGGTCCGTATAGGCGCGGCCACGCGTCGAGGGCGTCAAGTGGGAACATGTGCGCGCCGAAGGGCTCGAGCTCACCGGTGGCCCGTCGCGGCATGCTGCGGAAGCGAAACTCGTTGTAGGCGCGCACGACGCCGGGTTGCAGCAGACCGCCCGGCCACCGCGGCGGGATCCGCAGCCGACCGGCGACGGTCGTCCGGGCGCCCGCGTGACCGTTGGCGGCGCCGGCGGGCGCATCCTCGGCGCGGGTCACCACGCCGCGGGCGAGACCCGGCCCCAGGAGGTCGAGCCAGGCCACCCGGTGAGGCCCGCCGGGAGCGTCGAGCCGGGCGAGCGCCGCGTCGAGATCCTCGACCCGGTCGGTGTCGACCGACAGGAGCGGGCTGAGGAGCCGGCGGAGCCTGATCGTCGCCCACACGATCACCCCGGTCAGTCCCATGCCGCCGATCGTCGCCCCCCAAAGCTCTGGATCATGCTCCGGGGTCAGCTCGAGCAGCTCGCCTGAGGCGGTCAGCAGCTCGAGCGCGAGCACGTGCGCGCCGAAGGTGCCGGACACCCCGTGGTTCTTGCCGTGGATGTCGGAGGCGATCGCGCCGCCGACGCTGACGTGCTGGGTGCCCGGGACGACCGGAAGCACCCATCCGGCCGGTTCTGACTCCGCGAGCAGCCGGCCGAGGGTGGCCCCTGCCTGGGCTCGGACGACTCCGGTCTCGGCGTCCAGGTCGAAGTCGTTGAGCCGGGTCGTCTCGAGCACCTGCCCGCCGGCCAGCTGGGCGGCGTCGCCATAGCTGCGGCCCATCCCGCGGGGGATCGACGCCGCCCCGCCCGGTTGGGCGACGGCCGCCTGGAGCGCGTCGGCGCTGGCGGCGCGAACGACCCCGGCAGCCACGCGCTGACCTCCACCCCAGCCGCAGAGCGCCGCTTCGACACCGCCCCCGCCCGCGGTGGTCACAGCCGGGGTGCGAGCGGCGGGCGGTTCAGCCAGCCGCATTGACGCCCAGCGCGAACAGCACGAGCCACGCCACCCCACCCGCGGCGAGAACTCGATCCGACATGAGCACCTCCTCCGGCGCCTCGCCGCCGCCGGAGCGCACCACCCCGCCGTAGCGCAGCAGGCAGACCGCGAAGGGAAGGATGGTCAGCGGCCGCCACGGGATCCCGTTGACCACCGGGAGCGCGAACGCCCAGACGCAGTAGGCAAAGAGCGCACCGGCGCCGCTCAGGCTCAGGAGGAGACGCAACCGCCGCGGGCTGTAATGCCGCATGACGGCGCGGGCCCGGTGACCGGACGCGGTGGTGCGGATCGACTCGGCCAGCCGCTTGCCGACGGCGACGAAGATCGCCGCAAACGTGACGACCAGCACAAACCAGCGCGACAGGCCGACGGGTGCGGCCACGCCGCCGGCCACCGCCCGCAGGACGAAGCCACCGGCAAGCGCCACCAGGTCGAGGACCGGGAGGTGGCGCCAGACCCAGGTGTAGCTGACGGTGAGCGCCACGTAGCCCAGGGCGACAACCGCCAGCAGCGGCCTGACGCCAAAAGCCAGGATCAGTCCGGAGAGCATCAGGACGATGCCGAAGATGACCGCCTCGCGGGGCGTGACCTCGCCGGCCGCCACCGGGCGGAAGCGCTTGCGGGGATGCCGCCGGTCCTCGTGGCGGTCGCGGACGTCGTTGAGCGCGTAGATGCTGCCCGAGACCAGGCAGAACGCGATCGCGGCGAGCACGACCCGCACGGGCACGTCGTCGTGACCAAGGGCGCCCGCCGCGCCCGGCGCGGCGATCACCAGCGCGTTCTTGACCCACTGGCGGGGCCGGGCGAGCGCCAGCAGCGCCCGCGGGCGGCTGCGACGGGTCCGGATGGGCGTGATCACGGCCGCGTTCCCCGGGGGCGTTGGTCGCGCGGGCGCGGACAGCGTGGGGTCAGGCGCGTGCCTCACGGACACGGAGCCTCCTTCGACGGGCCGCATGGTCGGCAAAGTATGAAGGGCGTCTCAATCACACCTGACGGGCTGATGAGTAAGTTCTCAGTCAGTTTTTACTCTCGATCGCCGTGGAAATGACAGGATTTTTCAAAGTGTCCGTCGAGACCAATGCCCCACCGCGGCCAATTTCGGCTTCGCGAGGCCCGGCGAGCCGCCGATCAACCCCTGGTCGCCCGCGGCGCCGCCGAGCGCGCCGCGTCATCGCGATGGCCGCTGCGCTGGCGCTGCTCCCGGCCCTTATCTCTTACGTCGGGATGGCGACGACTCCTTCCAACAGCAGCCTCGGCGTCAATACGGTCGAGTGGTTGCGCAGCAATGGACTAGTGGGGCTCGTCAACCGGGTCGAGTCGATCTACTACTCGCTGAACGCGCCATCCACCGGGGGTCCGGCGCTGCGGGCCCTGCCCAAGCAGGCAGCCGTGGCCGTGGCCCGGGCGCGCGCCAGGATCCGCGCCGACCATCCGCACCGGATCCGGCCGGTGGTACACCCGGCCCTCTCCGGTGAGGGCATGTGGCACGCGACGTTCGCCGACGGCGGGTCCCAGCCGCCGGTCATGATCACCAGCTTCCGGCCGAATCCGCTCTACCCACAGCTCGTCGCCGGGGTGGCCTGGATCAACGCGTCCCGGACGAGCACCTGGCTGTATCCCGGCGCCCAGGAGCCGGCGGTGAGCATGCGCTCACGCGGGCCGGAGGAGGTGCCGAAGCACCTTCGGCCCAAGCTCGTGGCCACGTTCAACAGCGCGTTCAAGCTCAGCGACTCCGGCGGCGGGTTCGCCAGCGGCGGCCACACGTACGCGCCGCTCAAGGACGGCATGGCGACGATCGTGCGCTATCAGAGCGGGCGCATGGACATCGTCGATTGGACCGGGGGGCCGGTCGCCCCGGCGAATGTCATCTACGCCCGGCAGAACCTCCCGCTGATCGTCAACAACGGGCGGCTGAACCCCAACCTGTCCAGCGGACCCGAGTGGGGCGCAACGCTCGGCAACGCGATCCAGGTGTGGCGGTCCGGCCTGGGCATCGACCGCCGCGGCAACCTCATCTATGCTGCCGCCAATTATCAGACCGTTGCGTCCCTGGCCGAGATCCTCAAACGGGCCGGCGCGGTTCGCGCGCTGGAAATGGACATCAACTCCTACTGGCCGAGCTTCATCACCTACCGATACCCGGGCGCCAAGGATCCGGCAAACCTGCTGTTGGGCATGACCCGCTCGCCCCTGCGCTACCTGACCCCGGACGACCGGGACTTCTTCGCCGTCTACGTCAAGTGAGGCTCGCGGCCGCGGCGATCGCGGCCGTGCTCGTGCTGGGAATCGTGGCGGCGGGCGCCGGAACGACGAGCCCGGCCGAGAGGAGCGCGGCCGGGGGGCCGGTGCCGACACCTGCGCCCGCCGGCCCGCACGGCCCCCCGTATGCCGTCGGCGAGCGCGTCATCACGTTCGTCGACCGGAGCCGGACGGTCAGGTTCCCCGGCCGGCCGCCGGAGCCGCGGACGCTCGTGACCGTCGTGCGCTATCCCACTGTGGGCTCGGCGTCGCGGGTCGACGTGCGCAATGCCCCCCTCGACCGCGCGGACGGGCCGTTCCCGCTGGTCGTGTTCGGACACGGGTTCGCGGTGACGCCGGCCGTCTACTACCGCCTGCTCAGAGCGTGGGCGCAGGCCGGCTACGTCGTCGCCGCACCGGTGTTCCCGTTGGAGAACGCGCATGCTCCCGGCGGCCCCGACGAATCCGATCTGATCAACGAGCCCGGCGACATGAGCGACGTCATCTCCGGCATGCTCGCGGTGAGCGCCAACCCTCACGACGCGCTGGCGGGCGCAGTCGACTCCCCGGAGATCGCGGTCAGCGGCCAATCCGACGGCGGCGAGACCGCCCTGGCGGTCGCCTACGACCGCCAATTTCTCGACCTTCGCGTCCGGGCCGCGGTCATCCTCTCCGGCGCACGGATCCCGGGAGCGAAAGCGCTCTGGTTCCCGCGGGGCGCCCCGCCGCTGCTGGCGACCCAGGGCACGGCCGACATCGTCAACCTCCCGAAGTTCACCTACGCCTTCTTCGGCCTCGCCCGCTCCCCCAAGTACCTGCTCAGGCTGATCGGCGCCCCGCACCTGCCCCCTTACACCAGCGAGCAGCCCCAACTCGGGATCGTCGAACGCGTATCGACCGATTTCCTCAACCGGTACCTGAAGTCCGACGGCTCAGCCGCCGGCCAGATGACGAACGACGGCGACCGGGCCGGCATGGCCGTGCTGACGGCGCGACCCTGACGCCGCCGGGCCGCGGGTCAGTGCAGCAGCGCGGTTCCCTGCACGGCGAACCCGCCCGGCACCGGGGACGCGCTGACGCTCTCGACGCCGATATGCGGATCGCTGAAGAGCGTCAGGGTGGGGAAGAACGGAATGCCCGGGGCCACGACGAGCTTTCCGTCCTGGGCGCTGACGGTGGCGTCGACGCTGCCGGTGAAGCCGAACAGCGATGCGGTCCCGCGGAGCGTGAGACGCCCGTCTCCGGAGGCGACCGGGGTGACGGACGTCAGGATCGGCACTGCGGATCGCAGGTCGGCTTCGTCGACGGTCGCGGTGGCGGTCAGCTGGTTGCCGCGCTTGACCAGCCGTGCGTCGTGCAGGGTGAGCAGGCCGTCGGCGAACTCCTGTGCCGACACGTCAAGCGTGCCGACAGCGGCCGCCTGATTGAGCTTTGCGGGCAGGGCGGCCGGCGTGGAGCGGTACCGAGCCATCCGGATCACGACCTTGTCAGCGTGACGCCAGAGCAACTCGATCGCGGGAAATGCGGACACCTGGACGTTGAGCACCCGGCCTGAGCGGGACAGCTGGTCGCGCAGGCGCTGCGCGGCGATCCCCGGGAGCACGAGCTGGGCGATGCCCAGCACCACCACGACCAGGGCCACCAGGCCCAGGCCGATCAGCCGGCGCACGCCCGCGGCGAATCCGCGATCACGCGAGCAGTGCGCGAGCGGCGAGGACGGCCTGATCCATGAGCGGCCGCATGTCGAGCGCCGGCTCGGCCAAGCGGCGGATCGTGACGCCGTCGGCGAGCGCGAACAGGAAGCTTGCCACGTCGTCAGGCGCGGCCCGCAGCTCGAACACCCCCGCCTCGCGTCCCGCCCGCAGCGCCTCCGCCAGCCGTGTGCGCATCCGGCGAGCCAGCTCGGCCAGCTCGGTCGCGATCTCCGCGTTGCGCTGGCCCAGGGTCAACAGCTCATAGAACGTGACCATCGCGCTCTGGCCCTCGCCCAGGATCTCCTCGAGATTGCGGACAAGCGCGTGGATCAGCTCGTCGGCCCCGCTCGCCTCGGCCACCGCCTGGTCCAGTGACCGGCCGCGAACCTCGGCCTCGCGCCGGACGACCTCCACGAGCAGTCGTTCCTTGCTGCCGAAGTAGTAATGCAGGAGCCCGCGGGAGACGCCGGCCTCGCGGGCGACGCGATCGAAGGTCGAGCCCGCGATTCCGTGTTCGGCGACGCTCGCTCGCATCGCATCGACGATGCGGGCCGCTTTGTCGCTCGGCAACTCGCGTGCAAGCGAGCGCTCAGGTGCGGTGGCCGCTTGCATCCACGGCCGATTCTACGCCGCCGCGGTGAGCGGCCGCGACGGTGCCGGCTCAGCACGGGGCGGCCGGCGCCGAAAACGACGAAGGCGCCCATGGCGGGCGCCTTCGTCACATCAAGCCGGTGTCAGACGCGATCAGGCGGCGGTCACCGGGCTCGCCGGCGGCGGGGTCGGCGTGCCCGCCGGCGGCGTGTACTGGAACTCCTCCTCGGCGCCGAACAGCGCGTCGAGCACCTTGGAGCGCAGCGACTCGGAGGCGCCGAGCGCCACGGCGGCGGCGACGACGACGAACAGCAGCTTGCGCCCCAGGCGCAGGCCGCCCTTCTTGGTGGAGCCGCTGGGGTGCTTGGGCGCGTCCGACAGAGCCATGGCCACGTCTCGGACGGCTTCCGCGGCCTCGCGAATGTCGTTCTGGAGCTTCTTGTCCTCCAGAATCGCCTTCTGCGGCGCCTTGCTGCTCGTCAGGCGGTTGAAGGCGCTCTTGGACGAGTCGATCGCGATTCGGACGTTCTCGCGGAGCGTCGAGTCC
>DASZMU010000022.1:0-98262 GCA_035551695.1 Solirubrobacteraceae bacterium | reverse complement strand
CGTCCTCCAGGGCGAGCGTGAGATGGCGACCTACAACAAGTCGCTGGGCAAGTTCCAGCTGACCGGCATCCCGCCGGCGCCGCGCGGCATCCCGCAGATCGAGGTGGCGTTCGACATCGACGCCAACGGCATCCTCAACGTGTCCGCCAAGGATCTGGGCACGCAGAAGGAGCAGAAGATCGAGATCAAGGCCGGCTCCGGGCTGTCCGACGAGGAGATCAAGCGGATGGTGACCGACGCCGAGGCGCATGCCGACGAGGACAAGCGCCAGCGTGAGCTCGCCGAGGCGCGCAACAACGCCGAGAATGCTGCCTACCAGGCCGAGCGGCAGCTCACCGAGCTCGGTGAGTCGGTCGACTCCGCCTCCAAGGATCAGATCGAGGCGGCGATCAAGGACGTCCGGGACTCGCTCACCTCGACCGACGCGGCCGAGATCAACGCGAAGACCGAGGCGCTGCAGTCCTCGTTCCACAAGGTCTCCGAGGCGATGTACCAGCGCGCCCAGGAGCAGGCCGCGTCCTCCTCTGCGGACGGCGGCACCCCCAACGGTGACGGTGCGTCGGCCTCTGGCAACGGCGCCGCTGCCGAGGAGGACGTCGTCGACGCCGAGGTTGTGGACGAAGGGAAGTAACCCGTGTCCTCAGATCCGAGCAAGGCCCGCGAGGACGGGGCCGCCAACCATGCCGCTCAGGCGCCTGAGGCCGAGTTGCCTCAGGCGCCCCCCGGCGCGCACGCGAGCGTGCCGGAGCCGGCGCCGGCGGCCGCGGTCGGCAAGGAGCCGGAGCTGGCGGCGGAGCCGGCCAAGCCGGAGCCTGAGCAGGCCACGCCGGAGGTGGACGCCGCCGGCGTGCAGACCGAGCCTGCGCCGGCCGACCTCGATGTGCTGACGGCGAAGGCCCAGAAGGCCGACGAGTACCTGGCCCTGGCTCAGCGCACGCAGGCCGACTTCGAGAACTACCGCAGGCGCGCCGTGCGTGAGGCCAAGAACGCGCAGGAACGAGGAGCAGTCAAGTTGGCGCTCGAGCTGCTGCCGGCCATCGACAATCTGGAGCGCGCGCTGGCGCACATCGACGGGACGGAGGCCGTGGCCGACGGAAACGGCACCGACTCGCTCGTCGCGGGAATCAAGCACGTGCACAGCGATGTCGTCGCGGCGCTGGGTCGCGCGGGAATCGAGTCCTACTTCCCGGAGGGCGAGCGCTTCGATCCGCAGTTTCACGAGGCGGTCGCCCAGCAGCCGGTGGAGGGCGCCGAGCCCGGTGTCGTGGTGGAGGTCTTCCAGCGTGGCTACCGGATGGGCGACAACGTCGTCCGCCCGGCGCGCGTCGTCGTCGCGGGCTGACGAGGTGAACAACCGTGGCTGACCGGCCTGACTACTACAAGATCCTGGGGGTCGGCAAGAACGCCTCCGACGAGGAGATCAAGAAGGCGTACCGCAAACTGGCGCGGCAGTACCACCCTGACCGCAACCAGGGCGACAAGAAGGCCGAGGAGCGCTTCAAGGAGATCTCGCAGGCGCACGATGTCCTGTCGGACCCGGACAAGCGCAAGGCGTATGACCGCGGTGGCGTGCTCGGTGGCTTCGGCATGCCGGGCGGCTTCGACGCCGGCTCGTTCAGCGGCAACGTCTCCGACATCCTCTCGAACCTGTTCGGCGGCGGGGGCGCCGGCGGCGGGCGCGGGACCGGCGGTGCCGGCAGCGTCCGCGGGGGCCGCACGCGGCCACAGCGCGGACGGGACCTCGAGACCGAGGTCTCGCTGAGCTTCGATCAGGCGGTCAACGGCGCGCAGGTGCCGCTGGCGGTTCCGACCTCGCAGCCCTGCCCCACGTGCAACGGCTCTGGCGCCAAGCCCGGTACCTCGCCCCGGGTGTGCCCGGTCTGTAACGGCCGCGGTCTGGAGTCCCAGAGCCAGGGCATCTTCTCGATGTCGCAGCCGTGCTCCAACTGCCACGGCTCGGGCACCGTGATCGACGACCCATGTCCCACGTGCCAGGGGACGGGCGCCCAGCGGTCCGTCCGCCGCATGCGCGTCAACATTCCCGCCGGCGTCCGCGACGGCAGCCGGATCCGCCTCGCCGGCAAGGGCGAGCCCGGATTCCGAGGGACGGGAGCAGGCAGCGACGCCGGTCCTCCCGGCGACCTGTTCGTGATCACGCGCGTGGTCGAGTCCCCGGTCTTCAAGCGCAACGGCGACAACCTCGAGGTCGAGGTTCCGCTCACGATTCCCGAGGCGCTCCAGGGCGCCGTCATCGAGGTGCCCACGCTCAACGGGTCCAAGCGCCTGCGGGTCCCACCCGGCACCAGGCACGGCACCGTGCAGCGGCTGCGCGGCGAGGGCCCCG
Source organism: Solirubrobacteraceae bacterium (assembly GCA_035551695.1). Classification (GTDB taxonomy): domain Bacteria; phylum Actinomycetota; class Thermoleophilia; order Solirubrobacterales; family Solirubrobacteraceae; genus Palsa-465. Next base: position 95,918 of record DASZMU010000022.1, on the reverse strand, counting down.
CCCGCCTCGGCGGCAAGGGCCGCGGCGACATCCACTACCGGTTCGTGCTCGAGGTGCCGGCATCGCTGTCGCCGGAGCAATCCGAGGCGGTCGACCGGCTGTCACGAGTGATGAACGGCAATCCCCGGGAGCGGCTGTTCGCGGCGGCGGAGGCGAAGTGATGGCCTCCTCACGCCGGGTCCGGACCACCACGACGCGGGTGGAGGTCTCCTCCGACCGTGGCGTGTTCATGATCTCGGTCGCCGCCGAGCTGGCCGAGATGCATCCTCAGACGCTGCGCATGTACGAGGCGAGGGGCCTGATCGAGCCCAAGCGCTCCGCCAAGGGCACGCGCCTGTACTCGCAGAAGGACGTCGACCGGCTCCGGCGCATCCAGGAGATGACCGCCGAGCTGGGGATGAACCTGGCCGGGGTGGAGCGGGTGTTCGAGCTCGAGCAGGAGCTGGAGTTGATGTCCCGCAGGGTGGCGGCGCTGCAGAAGCGCGCCGACGAGCTTGGCCGCGAGGTCAAGCGCCTGGAGGCGCTCCGCCGGGAGCTGCGCGCCGAGATCGTGCCGTACGTGCGGGGGGGCGAACTCGTTCGCCATGCCGACCTCCGCGGCTTTGACCTCGGCGGACGCCCGCGAGGCAGGCGCGCCGACGCCGGCTCCGACGCAGACAGCTCGCGGCCCGGCACCGCCTAGCTCGGCGGGGGGACCCAAGCTCCTCCGGGATCGTGACCGCACCTCTGGCGGGTGCGATGTGTTCGGTGTGCAACGATCCCTCACGGTCGCTCCCCGCCCGCCTAACCTCAGTCCGCGCCGGAGGACGGCGCGTCCCTCGCCAAGCACACGACAGCGAAGTGAACAGACCATGAGCATGAAGAGCTGGGGACGAAGGCGTGCGGTCGCCCGCGGGGCGGTGCTCGTGGCCGCGTGCGCCTGCGCCTCCTCGGTGATGGCCGTTGGTCCGGCCTCCGCCGTGGCCGCCTCCTCACGGACCGCCGTCACCTGGGTCGGTGCGGCGCCGGCGAACGGGACGGTCGCGCTGGCCCTCCCCCTGAAGGCCAACGACGCCGGGCTCAGCCGGTTCGCGACGGCAGTCTCGACCCCCGGTTCGCCGCAGTACGGCCAGTATGAATCGGTGCCTGCCCTCGCCCGCCGCTTCGGCGCCTCGGCGGGCACTCGGGCGACGGTCCTGCGCTACCTACGTGCCGCTGGGGCCACGTCGGTGAAGATCGACGTCACCGGCCTCTTCGCCGACGCCACGCTGAAGGTCGCGCAGGCCCAGCGTCTGTTCGGCACGTCCCTGTCGAACTACCGCACGGCCCGCGCCGGGCCATACATGGCCCCCTCCGCGCCGACCCGGATCCCAACCGCGCTTCAATCGGCGGTGACCGGTGTCGTGGGCCTGAACACCAAGCCGCTGTTCGGGACGCCCCGGGCGGTGCTGCCGTCGAGTACGCAGTGGCCGCGCGTGGCGGCGGCGTCCTCGGCCGAGCACGCCGCGGACGAGTCCGGCTATCCGCAGCGCACCGGGGCGGCCACCGGCTGCGGCGCCGCCACGTCGCAATCAGGCTTCACGCCGAACCAGTACCTGACCGCGTATGGCTATACGCCCCTTCAGGCCGCCGGGCTGCGCGGCCAGGGCGAGCGCGTGGCCTTGATCGAGATCGACGGGTTCAAGTACTCGGATGTCCGGCGGTTCGCCTCGTGCTTCGGCCTCTCGATCCCCGCCGTCAACGGCTTCGGCGTGGGGCTCAAGCGGCCGCTGGCCCCGGGGGGTGAGACCACCCTCGATCTTGAGGTGCTCGACGCCGCTGCCCCGAGGCTCGCGGCAGTTGATGTCTACGAGTCTCGCCCCAGCGCCGTCGACGTCCTCCGCTCGCTGACGGCCCCGCTCACTAACTCGGCCATCAAGCCGGATGTGATCTCGGCATCGCTGGGCTCGTGCGAGCCGGCCACCGTCCAGACGATCGGCTTCTCAGGGTTGCGCACGGTCGAGGGCTCGCTCGCGCTGGCGGCCGCCAGCGGGATCTCGGTGCTGGCGTCCAGCGGGGACGACGGCTCCTCGGCGTGTCTGGACCCGAGCGGCCAGCCGCTGCCCGGCCTCGCCGTCAGCTATCCGGCGTCCTCGCCCTGGGTGACGGGGGTCGGCGGCACGAACGTCTCGCTGAACGCCGCCAACCAAATCGTCAGTCAGCAGGTCTGGAACGACACGCCGCTCGTCATCGCCGCCGGCGGGGGTGGCCTCAGCGACCTGTTCCGGCGCCCCGACTACCAGAACGGCTCGGTCCTGGTCAACCACCGCGCCGTCCCCGACGTCTCGATGCTCGCCGACGTGGCGCCGGGCTACGAGATCTACTGCACCGCGTCCGGCGACTGCATGACCAGCAAGCACTCCGCTCCGTGGACGCAGGTGGGGGGCACGAGCGCCGCCGCGCCGCTGCTGGCCGGCGGCCTCGCGCTCATCGACGAGGATCTGCGAGTCCATCGCCAGCAGGACATCGGACTCGCCAACCCGCTGCTCTACAAGGCCGATCACCTGCCGCAGGGGCCGACGGCGATCTCCGACATCGTCGCCAACAACAACGACGTGGGGCAGAGCATCCAGGGGCGGCCGTTCGGATGCTGCTCGGCCGAGCCGGGCTACGACTATGCCTCCGGGCTGGGCAGCGTGAACGTCGGCGGTCTCGCTGCGATCGCCGAGACGGTCGTGCCGAAGATCGTGACCGTTGGCCTGATGGTGCCGAGGCAGCGTCATCCGGTGGCGAGCCGGCATCTGCTCGCGCGGATCTCCTGCTCGGGCCGGTGCCTCCTCGGTGCCTACGCGCGGATCCAGCTGGGCCGCTCGCGCAACCGCATCACGACCCAGTCGAGGGCCTACCTCCTCAGGCGGGCCGGGCGCAAGACGGTCAAGATCAGCTTCGCCGGGAGCGCCCTCAGCAAGCTGCAGTGGGCGCTTGCGCGGCGCGAGCGGGTCACCGCCACCGTCTACGGGGCGGTTCTGGATCCCGCCGGCGTCATCGAGGCCCAGACGCGCGGCGTTCCCGTGCGCATCCTCCGCTGACGTCCGCGCCGCCGGCCCGAAGCCGCCGAGACTCCACGACGACAACGCCGTGGGGCCTGAGCTCTACGACCTGCCGGCAGGGGACCGTCGGACGCTTGCGATTGGGGTCTCAGCGTGCGATAATCTTAGTCCTAAAGACTTAGATTTATCTCGCAACCACGGAAACTGAACATGCAACCAGACCGCTTCACCATCAAGTCGCAGGAGGCGCTCCAGGCGGCCCAGCGCCTCGCTGACGAGCGCCGGAACCCGCAGACGATGCCGGAGCATCTCCTCGCCGTGCTGCTCGAGCAGGACGGCGGCGTGGTCGTTCCGGTCCTGCGCAAGCTGGGGGTTGAGCCCGCGGCCGTGCGCCAGGCGCTGGGGACACGCCTCGACGGGCTGCCCAAGCTGACGACGTCAGGCGGCCGCGAGGAACCGGCCGGCGGCTCCAGCGAGCTCGTCCAGATCCTCCGCGACGCCGAGTCCGAAATGCGCGACCTGCGCGACGAGTACGTCTCGACCGAGCACCTGCTCCTGGCGCTCGCGGCGCATCCCGGAGGCGCCGGCGATGCGCTGCGCTCGAGCGGCGCGGCGCGCGACGAGCTGATCAAGGCGCTGAGCGAGGTTCGCGGCTCGCACCGCGTCACCGACCAGAACCCCGAAGAGAAGTTCCAGGCCCTCGAGAAGTACGGCCGTGACCTGACCGAGGCCGCGGCGCAGGGCAAGCTGGACCCGGTCATCGGCCGCGACGACGAGATTCGCCGCGTCATCCAGGTCCTCTCGCGTCGCACCAAGAACAACCCGGTGCTGATCGGCGAGCCGGGGGTCGGCAAGACGGCGATCGCGGAGGGCCTCGCCCAGCGAATCGTCTCCGGCGACGTTCCGGAGGGTCTGCGAGACCGACGGGTCGTCTCGCTGGATGTCGGCGCGCTGATCGCCGGCTCCAAGTACCGCGGAGAGTTCGAGGACCGCCTGAAGGCCGTGCTCAAGGAAATCGCCGACGCCGAGGGCACGATCATCCTGTTCATCGACGAGCTTCACACGATCGTCGGCGCCGGCGCGGCCGAGGGTGCGGTCGATGCCGCAAACCTGCTCAAGCCGATGCTGGCCCGCGGCGAGCTCCGGGCCGTCGGCGCGACGACCCTCGACGAGTACCGCAAGCACATCGAGAAAGACGCCGCTCTGGAGCGGCGCTTCCAGCCCATATACGTCGGCGAGCCGAGCGTCGAGGACACGATCGCGATTCTGCGCGGTCTCAAGGAGCGCTACCAGGTCCACCACAAGGTCCGCATCCAGGACTCGGCGCTCGTGGCGGCGGCGACGCTCAGCCAGCGCTACATCGCCGACCGCTTCCTGCCGGACAAGGCGATCGATCTCGTCGACGAGGCCGCGTCGCGGATTCGGATGGAGATCGACTCGAAGCCGACCGAGATCGACGAGGTCGACCGGCACATCATGCAGCTGGAGATCGAGCTGCAATCGCTCGGCGAGGACGACGACCCCGGGACGGCGGCGCGCCGCGAGCAGCTGGAGCGCACGCTGGCCGAGGAACGCGAGCGCTCGGACGCGATGCATGCCGAGTGGCAGCGCGAAAAGGAGTCGCTCGGCGCCGTGGCCGACATCCAGGAGCGCCTGGAGGCGGCTCGCATCGAGCTCGAGCGGGCTCAGCGCGAGGCCGATCTGGGCCGGGCTGCCGAGCTGCAGTATGGGACCATCCCGGAGCTGACCAAGCAGCTGGAGGAGGCGGAGTCAGCCGAGCAGGAGGCAGCGGCGAGCACGACGGTCGCCCACGGCCCGAGGTTCCTCAAGGACGTCGTCGATGCCGAGGACGTCGCCGAGATCGTGGCCAAGTGGACAGGCGTGCCGGTGTCACGGCTGCTCGAAGGAGAGATCGAGAAGCTCGTGCACATGGAAGACCGGCTGCACCGGCGGGTCATCGGGCAGGACGAGGCCGTGTCCGCGGTCGCCAGCGCGCTGCGCCGTTCGCGCGCCGGCCTGCAGGACCCGGACCGGCCGATCGGCACCTTCCTCTTCCTGGGGCCGACGGGCGTCGGCAAGACCGAGCTGGCGCGCGCGCTGGCCGAGTTCATGTTCGACACGCAGGACGCGATGGTCCGCATCGACATGTCGGAGTACATGGAGAAGCACGCTGTGTCGCGCCTGGTGGGTGCGCCTCCCGGATATGTCGGCTACGAGGAGGGCGGTCAGCTGACCGAGGCGGTCCGTCGCCGTCCCTACTCGGTCGTGCTGCTCGACGAGATCGAGAAGGCCCACCCGGACGTCTTCAACACGCTGCTGCAGGTGATGGACGACGGCCGCCTGACCGACGGGCAGGGCCGGACGGTCTCGTTCAAGAACGCGGTGCTGATCATGACGTCGAACATCCCGGGCGGCCGGGCGGGTGTCGAGTCGGCGTTCAAGCCGGAGTTCATCAACCGCCTCGACGACATCGTCGAGTTCGAGCCGCTCACCCGCGCCCAGATCGGCGCGATCGTCGACCTGCAGGTCGCGCGGGTCGTCGGCCGGGTGCGCGAGCGTGGGATCGAGATCGAGCTCACGGACAACGCCCGGACGCTGATCGGCAACCTGGGCTACGACCCCACGTACGGCGCACGGCCGCTCAAGCGGGTCATCCAGAAGCGTCTCGTCGACCCGCTGGCGCTCGCCATCCTCGAGGGCCGCTTCGTGGCTGGCGACACGGTGCGGGTCGATGCCTCCGAGGGCGAGCTGGTGCTCGAGCGCGCCGGCGTCGACACGCCGGCGGCGGCTGTCTAAGCGGTTACGGCGCCGGGCGAGAAGAGAGCAGCCAAGCCCGAGTGGGCTTGGCTGCCCATCGCCCTGCGGAGGTCATCAGCGTGAGTGACCGATCTCGTGGGGGGTCAGGTGGGGCGACTCGCAGCGAGCGAAGTCGCACGGGTACACCCGTCCGTCCACGCCTGAGTGGAAATGGACGTCCTCCATTTGGGCCGTCCGTTCGTCGCGCAGAGCGCGCCGGATCGATGTGCCGATCTTCAGGCTCATCCGTGCTCCTTTCTGTGTTGGGAAGGGCGCCGACACCACGAACATCGGCGGTGACGGCGAGAGCTTGAACACATCTTGCATGCAAGCTGTTCCTCTAGGCTAACAGCATGTCACCGAGCCTCCGGGCATCTCTTCCGGGACGGGTGGGCTACGCCCGCCGTCCGAGCTCGGCCGCTCGCGTCTACGAGGTCGCCAAGGAGCGGCTGCTCGACGGCAGCTACGCGCCCGGGACGCTGCTCAGCGAGAACGAGCTCGCCCGCGAGCTCGGCATCAGCCGGACGCCCGTGCGGGAGGCGTTTCTCCACCTCGAGGCGGAGGACCTGCTCACGCTCTATCCGCGGCGCGGGGCACTCGTGAAGCCCATCTCGCCGTCGGAGGCCGACGACGTGCTCGAGGCCCGCCTGCTGATCGAGACCCACTGCGCGGCCCGCGTCGCGGCCGAGAGGAGCGAGACGGCGGATGCCCTACGCGCATCGGTCGCCGACCAGGAGCACGCGTTGCGCGATGGCGGGGAGGGCGGGGTTCCTTTTGCCATCGCCGACCGGGACTTTCATCGCCTGATCGTCGCTGCCAACGGCAACGATCTGCTCACGCGCCAGTACGACGCCCTGCGTGATCGCCAGCAGCGGATTACCGTGACGGCGGTCGCGCGCGATCCGGGCCGGATCGCGGGTTTCATCACCGAGCACGCCGCGATTGCCGAGGCGATCGAGCAGCGTGATTCCGAGGCGGCGGCCGAGCGGATGGCCACCCACCTGCGAAACGCCCACGAGTTGGCTCGCCGGCGGCGTCTGTAGACGCTCCGCCGGCCCTCGCAGCGCCGCACGACACGCTCAGCGCCCCGCGCCCGGATCGGGTACAACGGAGGCTCACTGCCGTCAACCGCGCAAGGAGAGGGCTCACGTGCCGACCTACATCATGCTCACGACGCTCAACCCTGAAGGGGTCCAGACGATCAAGAACAATCCGGCCCGCATCCGGGAGGTCAACAAGGAGGTCGAGCAGCTCGGCGCCACCGTCAAGGCGCAGTGGGCGACGCTTGGCCAGTTCGACTTCATCAACGTCATCGAGGCGCCGGACGAGCAGACGATCGCGCGGGTCTCGCTGGAGCTGAGCTCCCGGGGCACCGGTCGCTACGAGACGCTGATAGCGATCCCCATCGACGACTTCATCGGCGCGATCTGATGGACGCTGCCCACCTGTGGCCTAAGGTCGGCGGCGGAGCTCAAGCGTGACGCGGGTCCTCGTTCTCGGCGGTGGCGCGCGCGAGCACGCCATCGTCCAGGCACTCTGCCGCTCGCCGCGCTCGCCGGAGGTGGTGTGCGCGCCGGGGAACGTCGGCATCGCCGCCGAGGCCGGTGTCCGGCCGCTGGACCCGACCGACCCCGGGGAGGTCGTCGGCGCGGCTCGTCAGATGCGGGCCGACCTCGTCGTCGTCGGTCCCGAGGCGCCGCTCGTGGCCGGGATCACCGATGCACTGGCCGAGGCCGGGATCCGCTGCTTCGGCCCGTCTGCCGCGGCGGCGCGGCTGGAGGGGTCAAAGGCCTTCTGCAAGGAGATCATGGTCGCGGCCGGCGTGCCGACCGCCGCGTATTCGGTCGTCACCGATGTCGACGCCGGCATGGCGGCGATCGACGGCTACCCGGTGGTGATCAAGGCCGACGGTCTCGCCGCCGGCAAGGGCGTGATCATCGCGGCCGACGAGTCCGAGGCCAGTGCGGCATTGCAGGATCTGCTCGTCGGCCGGCACTTTGACACGACCCGGGTCGTGGTGGAGCAGCACCTGGCCGGCGAGGAGGTCTCGCTGCTGGCCGTGTGCGATGGCGTGACCGCGATGCCGCTGGCCTCCGCGCAGGACTACAAGCGCATCTTCAACGGCGACCTCGGGCCCAACACCGGTGGGATGGGCTCCTATTCGCCGGTGCCCGCCGTCGACGAGGCTCGCGCCCGGGAGATCTGCGCCCTTGTCCACCAGCCCGTCCTCGACACGCTGGCCCGCCGCGGCACGCCCTTTCACGGCGTCCTGTACGCCGGGCTGATGATGACCGACGACGGGGTGGATGGGATCCGAGTCCTGGAGTTCAACGTGCGCTTCGGCGATCCGGAGACCCAGGCGATCCTGCCCCGCCTGCGCAGCGACCTGCTCGACCTGCTCGAGGCGGCGTCCGAGCCGGGTGGCCTCGCGACCATCCCTCCGCCTCGCTGGGCGCCGGAGATGGCGGTCACGGTCGTTCTCGCGAGCGCCGGCTATCCCGAGTCGTTCTCGAGCGGGGATGTGATCTCCGGGCTGGACGCGGTCTCGCCCGACGTGTTCGTGACCCACGCCGGGACGGGGCGCTCGCCGCAGGGACAGATCGTGACGTCCGGCGGACGGGTGCTGAGCGTCACCGCCCTCGGGGCCAAGCCGGCGGCCGCCCGTGCCGCCGCATATGCTGCAGCCGACATGATCCGGTTTGACGGGAGGCAGATGCGCCGCGACATCGCTTTGAGGGCCGTCCGATGAGCGCCCGCGAGGACGACCCGGAGCTGGAGCCCGCGCCGGAGCGCGGCGAGCCCGGTCTTTCCCCGGTGCCGACGCCGGCCGGGGCCGACCCGGCGGCGATGGCCGAAACGGCGGCGGAGATCGAGGAGCTTGACGTCGACGCCCCTCGGGTCGCGATCCTCATGGGCTCCAAGAGCGACCTGCCGGCGATGGAGCGGGCCGAGCAGGAGCTGACCGAGCGCGGGATCCGGTCAGAGACGCGCGTCATGTCGGCCCACCGTGAGCCGGATGTCGTGTCCGACTATGCCCGCAACGCTCATCTGCGCGGGATCAAGGTGATCATCGCCGGCGCCGGCCTGTCGGCCGCGCTGCCCGGCGTCGTCGCCGCGCACACTGACCTGCCGGTCATCGGCGTGCCGCTGACGAGCCGGACCTCGGTGGCCGGTGGCCTCGACGCGTTGCTGTCGATCTCGCAGATGCCGCCGGGGGTGCCGGTGGCGTGCGTCGGGGTTGACAACGCGCGTAACGCGGCCGTCCTGGCAGCGCGCATCCTCGGCATCTGACCGCCGCGGCGGCCGCCCGGCAGCGCTGACTCTCCCCTCGCGGCCGCTAGGCCGCCCGGGTCAGATCCTGGATGTACTGCGCGATGACCGCCTCGGTATTGCGCTGCAGGCGGGTCGCGTCCTCGGTCGCCCCGGCCCTGCGCGTGCCCCCAGGCGGCGGAGCGGCCCCAATTGGGGGAGCGGGATTCTCGCTTCTCATATGCTTCCTCGCATTGCTCCGTTGTACGATGATGGTCGTACGATACCACTTGTACGATGGTCGACGAACAAAGGGCGGAGGGTTCCTAGAATGGGAGGGGCAATGTCATTACACGTCACTGAACCGATCGTTCATCCCACCCGCGGCGAGCTGGAGCTGGGCGCCGTACTGCACGCCCTGAGCGACCCGGTACGGCTGAGGATCGTCGCCGAGCTGGCGCGCAGCGCGGGCGAGTTCACGTGCGGCAGCTTCGCCCTTCCGGTGACCAAGTCCACATGCACGCATCACTTCAAGGTGCTGCGCGAGTCCGGCCTGATCCAGCAGCGCCCGCAGGGGACGACCCGGCTCAACAGGCTGCGGCGCGCCGATGTCGACGCTCGGTTCCCCGGACTTCTCGAAACGGTGCTCCAGGCTGCCGAGGCCGCGGGGACCGACGCGGCCGCTGAGGCCGCCAGGGCGGCCAAGCAGGCCGGCGCCGGGCCCGCCACGACCGAGCACAAGCTCAAAGAAGCCGCCGCGGGCGCCGCAGGGTAGTGAGCCTTCCCGTCCGGGCGCGCCGTTGATCGCGCGCTACACCCGCCGGGAGCTCGGCGACGCGTGGTCAGACCACGCGCGCTTCGACGCGATGCGCCAGGTCGAGGTCGCCGCATGCGAGGAGATGGAGGGGCCGACCGAGGACGAGCTCGCCGCAATCAGATCCGCCACGTTCACCGTCGAGGCGATCGACGAGCGCGAGAAGGTCACCGACCACGACACCGCGGCGTTCGTCGACATCCTGTCTGAGTCGGCGGGCGCGGCCGGACGCTGGATCCACTACGGCCTGACGTCGAGCGACGTGCTCGACACCGGGCTGGCTCTCCAGATCAAGCACGTCGCTGAGCTCGTCCTGCCGGATTCCCGCCGCCTCGTTGACGCGCTGGCCGCCAAGGCGCGCGAGCACGTCGACACGCTGTCCGTGGGCCGGACACACGGGATCCACGCGGAGCCGACGACGTTCGGCATCAAACTCGCCGGCTTTGCCTTCGAGGCGCACCGCAATGCACAGCGCCTGGAGCGGGCCTTCGCACAGGCGGCGGTCGGTGCCGTCTCCGGCGCCGTCGGCACGTACTCGGCCACATCACCGGAGTTCGAGGCGCGGGTGCTGGCGCGATTGGGGTTGGAGCGCGAGCCCGTCTCGACCCAGGTCGTGGCCCGCGATCGTCACGCCGAGCTGCTCCAGGCGGTCGCACTGGCGGGTGCCGGGCTGGAGCGCTTTGCCACCGAGATCCGGCACCTCGCGCGCACCGAGGTCGGCGAGGTGCGAGAGCCCTTCGGCCGCGGGCAGAAGGGGTCGAGCGCGATGCCCCACAAGCGCAACCCCATCAAGTCCGAGCAGGTCACCGGTCTCGCCCGGGTCCTGCGCGGCAACGCCACGGCGGCCGTCGAGGATGTGGCCCTGTGGCATGAGCGCGACATCTCGCACTCCTCGGTCGAGCGCGTCATCCTGCCGGATTCGACGATCCTGCTCGACCACATGCAGCGCCGAGTCCTGGCGCTCGTGGAGGGGATGGTCGTCGACGCCCAGCGGATGCGCGAGAACCTGGAGCTGACCCACGGCGCCCTCTTCTCCCAGCGCCTGCTGCTGGCGCTCGTCGCTGCCGGCAGCAGCCGGGACGACGCCTACCGAGTGGTACAGCGCCTCGCCCAGCGGGCGCTCGACGAGCGGATCCCCCTCCGCTCGATCCTGACGGCCGACCCAGCGGGTACCGGACTCGATCTCGACGCGATCTTCGACTACCGGCCGTTCGTGCGCCACGCCGGTGAGATCGTGGGGCGGCTCGACGAGATCGCCTGACGGGGGCGCCCGCCCCGTCGGCCGAGCGGGTGATGCAAGTTGTGGGCGTCTACCACCCACCAGGTGACACACCCCCTGATAAGGAGAGACCGGGAGGGTTGCGTCACGTTGGTCAGGGCCGCTGCCTCGACCATTCGTCTGCACGGGTTGCGCGGTTGACGGACCGCTTGTAGTACCGGCTGCCATAGGGGCGGCCGGCGATCGCCGCCTGGAATCTGTTTGACCTGGGGAAGTGTGCATGCGGAGACTTCTGCGCCAACGTCCGTCGGCGTCCATGGTCGTGTCGCTGGTGGCGCTGGTGGTGGCGACATCCGGAACCGCCGTGGCGGCAACCAATCTCGTCAACGGCGACAAGCTGATCCGGAAGGGCACCCTGTCCGCGAACCGGCTGCGCAAGCACACGCTCACCGGGCGGCAGATCAACCTCAAGAGGCTGGGGACGGTCCCGAACGCGGCGAGGGCCGACAGCGCCGGTTACGCCACGCACGCTTCGAGCGCAGACAACGCCACGAATGCCGGCAGCGCGGCGACTGCCACGAACGCCACCAACGCCGGTAACGCCGCGGCGCTTGGCGGCCGGCCGGCATCCGGTTACCTGACCAGCGACGCCCGAATCGGCACAAACGGGATCATCAAGGTGGCGGGGAGTCCCTCTGGGACGACGGTGACGCTTTTCCGCAGCGGCCCGTTCACCGTGACCATGACCTGCACCAGGTCAGGCAGTGACACCGCGCTCTCGGTCGATGCCACATCAACCGAGCCAGGGGCCGACATTGATGGATGGCGAGATGTCTCCGCGAACGCCTCGTACAACATCAACAACCTCGGGCCCGGGCCGGCCTCTGCCAGTGATAATCCGATCCCACTCACCATGGAAGCGCCGCGAGGAGCCCAAGTGGTCGTCACCGGGGCCGATGGCATGAACGAAGCCATCGCGCCCGACGCCTGTTGGGCGAATTTCGCCGGCATCGCATGAGCGCCGCTCGACCACCGGCAGCGATGGCCAGCTGAGCCTGTTTCCGGCCGGCGCCGATGCCGTGTGCGACAAATCGGCCAGCGCGGCCCAGGTCTGGCACCAGGTGCACGCATAGCCCCCACTTTGCGGAAAATCTCCCCGGCCGAATGAGATTTGGCGCGTCATGCATGTCCGGCTGGGGCGCTTCGGGGACTGCCACAACAGGCCCTGGTCGTCAGTCCGCAGCTGTCTGGCTGCCGACAGCACCGTCGCGGTGAGTCGTCATAAGCAGGCGCTAGCATCGCGGACGTGCCGCCGCTAGCTGATCTTCCCCTCCTCGCATCCGGAAAAGTCCGTGAGATCTATGACCTCGGCGACGAGTTGCTGATCGTCGCCTCTGACCGGATCTCCACGTACGACGTCGTTCATCCCACGCCGATCCCGGACAAGGGCAGCGTCCTCACCGGGCTGTCGGCCTTCTGGTTCGAGCGGACGAAGGACATCCTCCCCAACCATGTGGTCTCGGTCACCGATGGCGTTCCGGAGGAGGCGCGGGGCCGCGGGATGGTTGTGCGCAAGCTGACGATGCTGCCGGTCGAGTGCGTCGTGCGGGGCTACATCACCGGGTCAGGCTGGAAGGACTACCAGGCCATGGGTGCTGTTTCCGGGATCGAACTGCGCGCGGGACTGCGCGAGTCAGACCGCCTGCCGGAGCCGCTGTTCACGCCGTCGACCAAGGCCGACGTGGGGCACGACGAGGCGATCGACTTTGACGGCGCGGCGGAGCTGATCGGCGACCGCGAACTGGCCGACCGCGTCCGGAGCGTCTCGCTGGCGCTGTATGAGTTCGCCGCCGAGCACGCCCGCGCCAACGGGATCATCCTCGCCGACACGAAGTTCGAGCTTGGCCTCGACGCCGGCGGGGCGCTGACGATCGGCGATGAGATGTGCACCCCGGACTCGTCGCGGTTCTGGCCGGCCGATCAGTACGAGCCGGGCCGCGGGCAGCCGAGCTTCGACAAGCAGTTCGTCCGCGACTGGGCCTCGTCGACCGGATGGGACCGCAACCCGCCGGCGCCGCCGATTCCTGACGACGTCGTCGCGCGCACGCGCGAGAAGTACGTCGAGGCCTACGAGCGCATCACCGGCGAGGCGTTCGACGCCTGGCTGGCGCGCACGAGAGCCTGAGGCGGTCCGTCGTGCGGGCGCGCGTCCTGGTCCGGCCCAAGGCGGGGATCCTCGATCCGCAGGGCCAGGTGGTGGAGCGGGCCCTGCCCGCGCTCGGGTTCAGCGGCGTCCGGAACGTCCATGTGGGGCGGCTCATCGAACTCGACGTCGAGGACCCGGCGCAGCTGCCGGAGATGTGCCAGCGGCTGTTGACCAACCCGCTGATCGAGGACTACGTCGTTGAACGCGTGGAACCGGTGGAATCGGCTACAGCCGATTCCATTGGGAGTTTGCCCGGGGGGCAAACTCCCGGGGTGGGAGAGAGCCAGGACGCCTCGTGAAGTTTGGGGTCATTCGGTTTCCGGGGTCGTGTGATGAGGTCGATGCCCAGCTGGCTTGCCAGCGCGTCGGTGAGGCGGTCATCCTGTGGCACAGGGACCGGGACCTGCAGGGTGTCGACGCCGTCGTCGTTCCCGGCGGCTTCTCGTATGGCGACTACCTGCGCGTGGGGGCCATCGCTCGGTTCGCGCCCGTGATGGAGGAGGTGGCGGAGTTCGCGCAGGCCGGGGGCCTGGTGCTCGGCATCTGCAACGGCTTTCAGGTCCTGTGCGAGGCGGGCCTGCTGCCCGGGGCGCTGTTGCCCAACGTCTCGCTCCGGTTCATCTTCCGGCAGGTCGAGCTGGAGGTGGCGTCGACCGATTCCCCCTTCACCCGCGCCAGCGCCCTCGGCGACCGCCTGTCGATCCCGGTCAAGCACACGACGGGCCGCTACTACGCCCCTGACGATCAGCTGGCGCGCCTGAAGTCGAACGACCAGGTCCTTCTGCGCTATGCCCAGGGCCAGAACCCGAACGGCTCGCTGGACGACATCGCCGGCGTGTGCAACGAGGGCCGCAACGTGTTCGGCCTCATGCCGCACCCCGAGCATGCCGTCGACCCACTGACCGGACCCACCGGCGGGCTACCCATCTTCGAGTCGATCCGTGCCCACGTCGGCGAGCGGACCCGCGCTCTCGCCTGACTCACGCCATGCCCGCGAACAGCGCCAGCCCCGCCAAGCACCGTGAGCTGGGGCTCACCGACAGCGAGTTCGAGCTCATCGTCGAGGGCCTGCACCGAGAGCCGTCGGACACCGAGTTGGCGATGCTGTCGCTGATGTGGTCCGAGCACTGCTCCTACAAGCACTCCAAGAAGCTCCTGCGGCGCCTGCCGACCGAGGGCCCGGCCGTGCTGATGGGTCCCGGCGAGAACGCCGGCGTCGTCGACGTCGGCGGCGGTCTGGGGGTCGCGTTCAAGGTCGAGTCCCACAACCACCCCAGCGCGGTCGAGCCCTTTCAGGGCGCGGCGACCGGAGTCGGCGGGATCCTCCGTGACGTGTTCGCGGTGGGCGCGCGGCCGATCGCCGTGCTCGACTCGCTGCGCTTCGGCGAGCCGGCCACCTCCGAACGATCCCGGTATCTGCTGGATCGCGCGGTCGGCGGGATCGGCCACTACGGCAACTCGATCGGGGTGCCGACCGTCGGCGGCGAGATCTACTTCGAAGGCAGCTATGAGCAGAACTGCCTCGTCAACGCGATGTGCCTGGGGCTGGCGCCCCACGATCGCCTGATTCGCTCGGCCGCGGCCGGCCCGGGCAACGTGCTCGTGCTCCTGGGGGCGTTGACCGGACGCGATGGCATCGGCGGCGCCTCGGTCCTGGCGTCGGCCGAGTTCGGCGAAGCCGACGAGGACAAGCGCCCATCGGTCCAGATCGGCGATCCGTTCGCGGAGAAGAAGCTCCTCGAGTGCTGTCTGGAGTTGCTCGACTCCGAGTTGCTCGTCTCGTTGCAGGACCTCGGCGCCGCCGGGCTGACCTCGTCGTCATCGGAGATGGCGGCCAAGGGTGGCGTGGGACTGGACATCGACTGCTCGCGCGTGCCACTGCGCGAGCCCGACTTGGAGCCGTTCGAGATCATGGTCTCGGAGTCCCAGGAGCGGATGCTCTGTGTGGTGGAGCCGGGTCGGGTCGACGAGGTGATCGCGGTGTGCGAGCGTTGGGAGACGCTGGCGACGCCGATCGGCGAGGTCACCAACTCCGGCCGGTTGCGCGTGCTCTCCGGCGGAGAGGTCGCCGCCGACCTCCCGGTGGAGATCCTCGTCGACGACTGCCCGCTATACGACCTCGCACCGGAGGCGCCGGCCGCCCCGCTCTACGCGCCGCCCCCGGCTGTCCTCACCGGTCGCGAGTCCGCGACGGAGAGCCTGCTGGCTCTGCTCGCCTCGGCCAATATCGCCTCCCGGCGGCCCGTCTTCGAGCAGTACGACCCCGTCGTGCAGTCGCGCACGGTCCGCCGTCCTGACGACGCGGACGCCGCCGTGCTGATCCTGCCCACCGGCGAGGCGATCGCCGTCGCCATCGACGGCAACGGGCGCCGGGTTGCCTGTGATCCGCGCCGCGGAGCCGCCGAGGCCGTGTACGAGTGCGCGGCCAACCTGGCCTGCGTCGGCGCCACGCCCCTCGGGCTGACGAACTGCCTGAACTTCGGCAACCCGGAGAAGCCCCACGTCGCCTGGCAGCTGACCGAGGCCGTGGACGGCATCGCCGAGGCGTGCGACGCCCTGGGAGTGCCAGTGGTCGGCGGCAACGTCTCGCTGTACAACGAGGCGCCGAGCGGGCCGATCTTCCCGACTCCCGTGATCGGCATGGTCGGGCGGCTGCCGGATCCGGAGCGCGCCGGGCGCCTGGGGTTCGCCACCGCCGGCGACGCGATCGCGCTCGTTGGGGAGCTGACGGCGGCGGGAGCGGCTGGGTCGGAGCTGGCGAAGCTGCGCGGCGCGGCGGTTGCCGGGCCGTTGCCGCCCATGGACGAGCACGCTGTCCGTGATGCGCACGGCAAGGTCCGGTCGCTGGTCAACGCCGGGGCGCTCCACAATGCACATGACATCGCGGAGGGCGGCATCGCGGTAGCCCTGGCCGAGTGCTGCATCGCCGGCTCGATCGGCGCCACCGTGACGCTCCCGGAGGGCATCGACCCGTTCGCCGAGGCGCCCGGGCGGGCGTTCATCGTCTCCGGCCCGGAGGTCGCCCTGAGGGGCCTGACCATCATTGGGCGCGTTGGCGGCGATGAGCTCGAGCTCCCGGGGCGCCTGAAACTCGCAGTTTCCGACCTGGCCGCCGCGCGCGAGCGTGGCCTGGCTCAGTATCTGTAGATGGCGTTGCTAGCCTGAGGGCTCCAGGCTCACTGCAGGATGCCTCCCCCTCTCGATCATCGCGATGGCCCCCGCGACGAGTGCGGCGTCTTCGGGATCTACGCCCCCGGTCACGACGTCGCCAGGCTCGCGTACTTCGCCCTGTTCGCGCTCCAGCATCGCGGCCAGGAGTCGGCCGGCATCGCTACCGCCCCCCGCGGCGGCAACATCATCGCCGTCCGCGACCAGGGCCTCGTCTCCCAGGTCTTCGATGAGCACACGCTGGGCGCCCTCGTCGGCGATATGGCGATCGGCCACGTCCGCTACTCGACGACCGGTTCCTCGGAGTGGGAGAACGCACAGCCGATCGTGCGCGACGACCACCGGACGCTCGCGCTCGCCCACAACGGCAACCTGATCAACGCCGTCGAGCTGCATTCCGAGCTCCGCAGCCGGGATGTGCCGTTTCGGTCCACGTCCGACTCGGAGATCATCGCCGCGCTGCTGGCGACCCATCCGGCGGACAGCATCGAGGACGCGATCGCCGACGTCCTGCCCCGCCTGCAGGGCGCCTTCTCCACCGTCGTCATGACCGACGATCGTGTGGTCGCGTTCCGGGATCCGCACGGTCTGCGTCCGCTCGCCATCGGACGGATCGACCCTCCGCCCGGCTCTGACGAGCCGCCGGCGTACTGTGTCGCGAGCGAGTCGTGCGCGCTCGATCTGATCGGCGCCCGGCTGGTCCGGGAAGTCGAGCCCGGCGAGGCGGTCACGCTCGACGCCGACGGCCTCACCTCCCGCCGGATCGTCGAGGGGGAGCGACGCGCGTTCTGCGTCTTCGAGTACATCTACTTCGCCCGGCCGGACTCGCGGATGAACGGCACCGTGCTCCAGGTGGCGCGGGCCAAGATGGGCGAGATCCTCTGGCACGAGGCCCCGGTGGATGCGGACGTCGTCATTCCCGTCCCGGACTCCGGAAACGCGGCGGCACGTGGGGTGGCCCGGGCGGCGGGACTGCCCCAGGACGACGGCTTCATCAAGAACCGTTACGTCGCGCGGACGTTCATCCAGCCCGGCCAGGAACTGCGCCGGCAGGGTGTGCGGATGAAGTTCAACCCCGTCCCGGAGGTCGTCGCCGGCAAGCGGGTCGTCGTCGTCGACGACTCGATTGTGCGCGGAACGACCGACCGCCAGATCGTGCAGATGCTGCGCGAGGCGGGCGCCGCCGAGGTTCACCTGCGGATATCCGCCCCGCCGATCAAGCACCCGTGCCACTACGGGATCGATATGTCGACCCGCGAGGAGATGATCGCCCACGGCCGCTCGGTCGAGGAGATCTGCGCCGAGTTGGGCGCCGACTCGCTGCACTACCTGTCGCTGGCCGGCGTCTACGAGGCGGTCGGCGGGCGGCGCTCGGAGCACTGCGACGCCTGCTTCACCGGCCAGTACCCGCTGACGGGGACCGAGGAGGCCAACGGCAAGTTCGCGCTGGAGCGCGAACTGCCCCTCGTCAGGGCCTAGGGCGCTCGAGAATCGCGGCAGCGATTCTCGCTAGCGAATCACGAAGTGATTCGCCGGGGTCGGCGGTATCGTCGAGCGCCCGTTCATGGACCCTCGCGACGCACTCCGCCGACTGTTCGGCTTTGAGGGCTTCCGCCCCGGCCAAGCCGAGGCGGTGGCGGCCGCGTTGGACGACCGGGACGCGCTCGTTGTGATGCCGACCGGCTCTGGCAAGTCGCTCTGCTACCAGCTGCCGGCGCTCATGCGCGACGATCTCACGATCGTCGTCTCGCCGCTCGTCGCGTTGATGCGCGATCAGGCGTGGGCGATCCATCGCATCGCGCCCGGCTCGGTGACGATGATCAACTCGCAGCGCAGCCACAACGGCAACGCCGAGGCGATGGCCCGGGTACGCCGGGGCGAGGTCCGGCTGCTGTACATCGCGCCCGAGCGGTTCGCTTCGCCCGCGTTCGCGCGGACGCTGGCGACGGTCGATGTGGGGCTGTTCGTCGTCGATGAGGCCCACTGCGTGTCGCAGTGGGGCCACGACTTCCGCCCGGACTACTTCACGCTCGCCGACGCCGCCAGGCGGGTCGGCGCGCGGTCGATGATGGCGCTGACGGCCACGGCCACCCCGCAGGTCGCCGGTGACATCGCAGCCCGGCTGGAGCTCCGTGACCCGGTCCGCGTCACGACCGGATTCGATCGTCCCAACCTGAGCTTCGCGGTCGTCCGGTGCGGTGGCGCCCGGGACAAGGAGCAGCGCCTCGTGGGCACGCTGTCCGACCCGAGCGCGCGACCCGCGATCGTCTATGCCGGCACGCGCCGCGCGACCGACGCGCTCGCCGCAATGCTGTCGCGGATGGTCGACTGCGG
This sequence comes from Solirubrobacteraceae bacterium, assembly GCA_035551695.1. GTDB lineage: Bacteria > Actinomycetota > Thermoleophilia > Solirubrobacterales > Solirubrobacteraceae > Palsa-465. Next base: position 77,124 of record DASZMU010000022.1, on the reverse strand, counting down.
CGTCGTCGCCTATCACGCCGGGATGCCCGCCGAACACCGCGGCAATGCCCAGGAGGAGTTCATGAGCGGCCGCGCCGAGGTCATCGTCGCCACCAACGCGTTCGGGATGGGGATCGACAAGGCCGATGTCCGGACCGTCGCTCACGCCGCGGTGCCGAGCTCCCTCGAGGGCTATTACCAGGAGGCAGGCCGCGCCGGCCGTGACGGCGAGCCGGCCCGCTGCCTCCTGTTCGCTGAGTCCCGGGACAAGGGGCTGCACGTGTTCTTCATCCAGCGCTCGCGACTGGAGCCCGGGGCGTTCGATCGGATCGGCGAGCGGCTCACCTGGGCCGGATGCGACGGCCGCTATGACCTGGCGGTGGCTGAGCTGGCCGGGCTGGTCGCCGAGCGGGGCCCGGGGGACGACGAGGCAGTGCGTGCCGTGCTCGGTGTCCTCGCGCGCGCCGGTGTGCTCGTGCCGGCGCCGGCCCCGCCCGAACGGGCCGTCGGCCGGCTCACCGGCGGCTGGGATCGGCGGGCGGCCGGGCGCTGCATGGCGATGGCGCGGGAGGCCGAGCAGGTGCGCTGGAGCCAGTACCGGGCCGTGTGGGGGTACGTCGAAGGCGACGGCTGCCGGCGGCAGACGGTGCTGACCCACTTCGGCGATCCGTCGAACGGCCGCGCCGACGGGTCGTGTTGCGATGTCTGCGATCCGGAGATCGTGCCCGCCGCCGGTGGGGGGCGGGCGGGGCTCGAGCGCGCCGATTCGGCTGGAACGGCTGATGGCGGAGATCTCGACCACGCCATCGTGGAGGTGGTCACCACCGCGCGGCCACCGGTCGGGCGCACGCGGGCGGTGGAGATCCTCCGCGGCGGCCGCTCCAAGGTCGTCGCCCAGTACGCCTACGACGCGCTCGCCGGGTACGGGGCCTTCGCCCACCTGCGGTCCGACGAGGTGCTGGCGCGGGTCGATCAGCTGCTCCAGGCTGGGCGGCTGCGGTCGACGGGCGGGCGGTTCCCGAAGCTGGCCGCGGCATGAACGTCGGTGTCCTCGCTTCAGGCACCGGCACCAACCTGCAGGCCCTGATCGACCACGCCCACGGTCACGACGACGTCGCCATCCGGGGCGTCGCCTCCGACAAGCCGGAGGCCCGCGCGCTGGAGCGGGCCCGCACGGCGGGGATCGAGGCGCGGGCATTCGAGTGCGAGGCGTTCGGCGACCGCGACGCCCGGGACGCGGCGATGGCGGCCTGGCTATGCGAGCGAGAGGTGGACCTGGTGGTGCTGGCCGGGTATATGCAGCTGCTCAGCCCGGACTTCCTGGAGACGTTCCCGGACAGGGTGATCAACGTGCACCCGGCGCTCCTCCCGGCGTTCCCCGGGCTCAACGCCGTCCAGCAGGCGATCGACTATGGAGTGAAGGTCATGGGCGTGACCGTCCACTTCGTCGATCACGGCGTGGACACCGGGCCGGTGATCCTGCAGCGGGCGATCGTGTGTCCGGACAGCCGCGATGCCGAAACCGTGCTCGAGCAGCTGCATCCGATCGAGCACGAGCTGCTCGTGGAGGCGGTCCGGCTGATCGCCCGGGGGGCCGTCAACTTTGACCCGGTCAACCCGCGCCGAGTCGTCATCTCTCGGTAGAGTCGGCGTTATGGAGAGTCAACAGCCGGTGAGTGTACTGTCGACCGAGTCCAACATCCGGATCAGGCGCGCGCTGCTGTCGGTCTCCGACAAGACGGGGATAGTGGAGTTCGCCCGGGGGCTCGCCGACCTCGGCATCGAACTCATCTCGACCGGAGGCACCGCGCGGGAGCTGGCGGAAGCCGGGATCCCGGTGCGTTCGATCTCTGACCTGACGGGCTTTCCGGAGATCATGGACGGGCGGGTCAAGACCCTGCACCCCAAGCTGTATGCCGGGTTGCTGGCGGTCCGCGAGAATCCTGAGCACCTGCAGGCCGCCCAGGATCAGGGAGTCGAGTTCGTCGACCTCGTCTGCGTGAACCTGTATCCGTTCGAGCGGACGGCGGCGCGGCGGGGAGCGGGCGATCCGGAGGTCATCGAGAACATCGACATCGGCGGCCCTACGATGATCCGCGCCGCGGCCAAGAACCACGTCTACGCCGCGCCCGTCGTCAGTCCCGTCAGCTACGACGCGATCCTCGCCGAGCTCCGCGAGTCCGACTGCCGCCTCTCGCCCAGCACCCGGGAGACGCTCGCCGCCGAGGCCTTCGCCTACACGGCGCGCTACGACACCGCGATCGCCCGGTGGTTCCAGGAGAAGCGTGAGGACTTTCCGCCGCTGTTCGTGCGGGCCTTCGAGAAGGTGCTCGAGCTCCCGTACGGCGAGAACCCCCACCAGCGCGCGGCCTACTACGAGCAGGTGGGGGCCCGCACACACGTCCTGTCGATGGTCTCCCAGCTCGGCGGGAAGCCGATCTCGTTCAACAACCTGCTCGATCTTGACGCCGGCCGGCTGCTGCTCTCAGAGTTCCGCATCCCGGCGTGCGTGATCATCAAGCACAACAACCCGTGCGGGGTCGCGTGCGGCTCGACTGCGCTCGAGGCCTACTCGAAGGCGTTCGCGTGTGATCCGATATCGGCGTTTGGGGGGATCGTGTGCCTGAACCGGGCGGTCGATGCCGAGCTGGCGCGGGCGCTGTCGGACCAGTTCATCGAGGTCCTGTTCGCCCGGGGCTACGACGAGGAGGCACTCGAGGTATTGGCGGAGAAGCCGAACACCCGGATCCTTGACGACCGGGAGCGGCGCACGCCGAACATGATCGAGCCCCACGTTCGCCAGGTCGTCGGCGGTCTGCTCGTCCAGGACCGGGACTTCGACATCGAGGAGCGTGGCGAGATGCAGGTCGTCACCGAGCGCCGGCCGACCGAGGCCGAGTGGCAGGAGCTGTCGTTCGCCTGGAAGGTCTGCAAGCACGTGAAGTCCAACGGGATCGTCATCTCCCGGAACCTGGAGACGATCGGCATTGGCGCCGGCCAGATGAGCCGCGTCGACGCCGTCCGTCTCGCCCTGGAGAAGGCGGGGGACGGCGTCGAGGGGGCGGTGCTCGCCTCCGACGCGTACTTCCCGTTCTCCGACGGGCCCCAGCTCGCACTGGAGGCGGGCGTGAGCGCGATCATCCAGCCCGGCGGCTCGGTCCGTGACCATTTGACCGTTGAGGCGGTCGACAAGGCGGGTGCCGCCATGGTCTTCACCAGTCGCCGCCACTTCCTCCATTGACCGAGCGCCCGCCGGATGATTCGAGCCGCGTGCAATCAGGCGCGGCCGGACGCCGAGCGCACGTGAGGCTCGGAGGCGACCCTCCGTCTCCCTTCGAGGAGGAGTTCGGGTTCAGTCGTGTTGTCCAGGCCGGGCAATTCGTGCTCATCGGCGGAACCACCTCGGTGGGCCCGTGCGGCGCGGTCATCGGCGAATCGCCGTACGAGCAGACGGTTGAGATCCTCGGCAAGCTGGTGCACGAGCTGGAGCGCGCGGGCGTCGGCGTTGCCGACGTCGTCCAGACGCGGGTCTACGTGACCGACATCTCTCGGGCCGACGAGGTGGGGCGGGCGCACGGCGATGTCTTCGGCCAGCACCGGCCCCTCATGACCATGGTCGAGGTCAGCGGGCTGATCGACCCGCGGATGCTGGTCGAGATTGAGGTCGTCGCCTACGCGGGGTGACCGTGGCGCTGGTAGGGAACTCCCGGTGAGCGGGCGCCGGTACTGCCATGATGAGGGCTTCGCCGCCGTAGCTCAGTTGGTAGAGCAGCGGACTTTTAATCCGACGGTCGCAGGTTCGAGCCCTGCCGGCGGCATCGAGGAGTAAGGCTTGGTACGCGAAGTCCCAGCCGGGCGATGCTCAGCGCGACCGGTCCGGGGGCAGCCGAAACTGGCCGGTGGGACAGAGCCTCTCTGCCCGAAGCTGGAGGAAACATTTACTTCTGCAAGCTCATAGCGGATTAGCCTGAGGAGTGGCGCCGCCGGCAGGTGCAGAAGGACTGAACCCCTTACCGGTGACAACGCCGCGGCGGAAAGGAAGCAGCCATGGTGGTTCTGCCCGTTGGTCTCTTGGGCGGAATGTCGCTTATTTCCCGGCTGCTGAGGCTCATCTGTGTGGCGTTGTTCCTGCTGTCGATCTCCCCGGCACGCGCGCACGCGCCCGTGCTGAGGGTCAGCGGTTCGCTCTCCGCTTCGCGTGGCACGGCGACGGACGGCGGTCTGGTTCTCGACTCGCCGACCGTCACCGGTCCGCTTCCCGCCGTGCGGGCGGGGGACCCCTCGCGCAATTACCCATTCGACGCCTCCCTCGTGCCCGTCTCCGAGTACGGGTACACCGAGAAGGAGTACTTCTTCTCCGGCGACACGTCGGTTGGCTCCTACACCTCGCGGATGCTCGTCCGGCGTCCCACCGACCCCGCGGATTTCAGCGGAACGGCGATTGTCGAGTGGGCGAACGACGCCCAGAAGTTCGACCTCGATCTGTTGTGGGCCGAGTCGGCGGCCGACATCATGCGCTCCGGTGACGCCTTCGTGCTCGTAAGTGCTCAGACGGAGGGGGTGTACGCGCCGAACACCGCACTGAAGGCGTGGAACCCCCAACGGTACGCGCCGCTCTCGATGCCGCGCGTCGGCTCGGACGTCGAGGAGCCGGCCAGCTTTCAGATCTTCGGGCAGGCGCTGGAGGCGATCCGCTCCGGGGCGAGCGGCGCCCCGCTCGGCGGTCTGCAGACCGAGCGCCTGATCGCGACGGGCGGGTCCGAGTCCGCGGTGACGATGACGACCTACGCCAGCCAATACGGGCCGCGCTACGGAGGGGTCGACGGTTACCTCATCTGGGATCTGTCGACCGCGTCGCTCGGGGACAGCCCCCCGAAGGCCGAGACGATCCCCAGCCCGACGACGACCGCGGGGCCCCCGGTGCTGTGGATCAACACCGAGAGCGACGCCGCACGCACCCGCACCACCCCTGACGGGCCGGAATACAGGCTCTGGGAGCTGGCCGGCGCCTCGCACGTCGACTTCGATCTCTGGGAGTACAACGCGGCGATCGAGCGCCGTGACTTCGGCTCCTGGCCGGCGCTGCCGACCTGTACCTATCGGCCCTTCAGCCGGATCCAAACGGGTTACGCGCTCGACGCCGGGATCGCCGATCTCACCACCTGGATCAAGACAAACACGCCTCCGCCGTCGCAGCCCCCGCTCCAATATGACGGGCAGGGAAACGTCGTTCGCGACTCCTACGGCAATGCCCTCGGGGGCGTGCGCCTACCCGATGAGGCCGTCCCGACCGCCGCCAGCGGCGGCCAGAACTCAGGCGCCGGGTGCAGCGGTTACTCGATCCCGTTCACCGCGGAGGTCCTGCGCGACCTGTACCCCACCCACGCCGACTACGTGGCGAAGGTCAAGTGGGCGGCCGAGGCGGCCGTGGAGGCCGACGTGATGGTGCCCTACGACGCCCAGCAGGCCGTCGACGCCGCGGCCGCAGCAGACATCCCTCCGGGGGTGGCCACCGGCCACTCTGCGAAATCGTGCGCGGCCCGGCGCGCCGTCTCGATCCGGATCCCGCCCACCTTCCGCCGGCGCCGTGTCTTGCGCGCCAGGATCACAACCGCCGGCCACCGCGCGATCATCACCCACGGCGGACGCCGCGTGCGGTTGGTGCTGCGGCGGCGCACCGGTGACAAGGTGAGGGTCCGCATCGCACTGCGGCTGCACGGCGGCAAGCGGGTCGTTCAGGTCCGCGCCTACCGCATGTGCCGACGCTGAGCGTTTCCGCGACAGCGCCGCATCCGGGTGCTGCGCCCGTGGTGGGCATCGCGATCGGGGCCGTGTCCCGGGGCAATTCCCGAACTGCGCAAATTTGAGGGGAATCGGTCGTTTCGGCAGCGGCGCAGGTGGTAGATTGAGCGCGTCCTGCTGCTCGCCTCGGGCCCGCAGCGTCGGGGTGGGCGGTCGCCGTAGGGAAGGAGAATCGTGATGGCGCTCACCGAGCCACGCCCCGTCGAGGCCGCTTCTGCGACCTTACGCGCGATGTACGAGCGGATGACGCTCATCCGGGAGTTCGAGGAGGCGACGAACCGGGAGTTCGCCGACGGTCAGATCCCCGGATTCGTGCACCTCTATGCCGGGACAGAGGCGGTCGCCGTCGGCGTCTGCACGCATCTCGACGACGGTGACTACGTCACGAGCACGCATCGCGGCCACGGGCATTGCATCGCCAAGGGTGTGTCGATTCAGGGCATGGCGGCAGAGCTGCTGGGGAGGGCGACCGGGCTGTGCAAGGGCAAGGGCGGCTCCATGCATGTCGCCGACGTCGAGAGGGGGATGCTCGGCGCCAACGGCATCGTCGGCGGGGGACTCCCGCTCGCCTGCGGTGCGGCGCTGACCGCGAAGCAGCACCGCACCCACGCCGTGGCCATCTGCTTCTTCGGCGACGGCGCCGCCAATCAGGGCACGTTCCACGAGAGCCTCAACCTCGCCGCGATCTGGAAGCTCCCGGTTGTGTTCGTCTGCGAGAACAACCAGTACGCCGAGGCCACGCCGTTCACCTATCACTGCGCGACGCCCGACGTCGCCAACCGCGCGGTCGGATACTCGATCCCGGGTCGCATCGTCGACGGCCTCGACGTGCTCGCGGTCTTCGACGTCGCGGGCGAGGCGATCGCGCGGGCGCGGCGGGGCGACGGGCCGACCCTGATCGAGGCGAAGACCTACCGCTTCTTCGGCCACGAGGAGGGCGACGCCGCCACCTATCGGACCGATGAGGAGCTCGCCACCTTCCGGGCGCGCGACCCGATCACGAGCTTCGGCCGGCGTCTCGAGAGCGAGGGGGTCTTGACAAGCGAGCAGCTCGCGGCGATCCGCGAGCACTCGCGCCAGGCCGTTGCAGACGCGTACACCGCTGCGCGCGAGGCGCCCTGGCCCGATCCGGCAGAGGTTCTCACAGACGTGTATGTCTCCTATCAGGAGGCGCACCGATGAGCGTCGTCACGCGCACACTCACCTACGCAGAGGCCGTCAACGAGGCGATCCGGCTCGCGATGCGCAGCGATCCGGACGTCATCCTGCTCGGCGAGGACGTCGCCGGCGGCGCGGGCGTCGATCACCTTCAGGATGACGAGGCCTGGGGCGGCGCGCTGGGTGTCACCAAGGGGCTCGTGCAGGAGTTCGGACGTGAGCGCGTGCTCGATACGCCCATCACCGAGGCGGGCTTCATCGGCGCCGCGGTCGGCGCGGCCGCGACCGGCCTGCGGCCCATCGCAGAGCTGATGTTTGTCGACTTCTTCGGCGTGTGCATGGACCAGATCTTCGACCAGGGCGCAAAGCTGCGCTACATGTTCGGCGGCAAGGCGCGATGCCCAATGGTCATCCGCACGACGATCGGGGCCGGACTGAGTGCGGCTGGACACCACTCCGGGTGCCACTACTCGGTGTTCACGCACATGCCGGGCATCAAGGTCGTCACTCCGTCGACGCCGGCGGACGCAAAGGGACTGCTGCTGTCCGCGATCGCCGACGACGATCTCGTGATCGTCTTCGAGCACAAGCTGCTCTACGGCATGCAGGGCGATGTCCCGGAGGGAGACGACGCCATCCCGCTGGGACTTGCCGACACCAAGCGCGAGGGCGAAGACGTCACGATCGTCGGAATCTCGCGCATGGTCCACACTGCGCTCGAGGCCGCAGACCAGCTCGCCCGCGAGGGCGTGTCCGCCGAGGTGGTCGACCCCCGAACGCTCTCGCCGCTCGACACCGACGCGATCCTGGCGTCGGTCGAGAAGACGCATCGCCTCGTGATCGTCGACGAGGACAACCCGCTGTGCAGCGTCGCCGCGACGATCGCCGCCATCGTCGCCGACGAGGGCTTCGATTCACTCGACGCGCCGATCAAGATGATCACGGCACCGCACACCCCGGTGCCGTTCAGCCCGCCGCTCGAGCAGGCGTACATACCGAGCGCGCAGACGATCGCCGCAACGGTCGGCGCGCTGCTCTAGCACCGCCGTGGCGACCATCGTCGCGATGCCGAAGTGGGGCCTCCTGATGCAGGAGGGCACGGTGACCGAATGGCGTCTCGCCGAGGGCGACGAGGTCAGGGCCGGCGAGCCGCTGTTCACGGTCGAGACCGACAAGGCGACCAACGACGTCGATGCGCCGCACGACGGCGTGCTCCGCCGTATCGTCGCCACAGAAGGGGCGAAGGTCGCGGTCACCGCGCCGGTAGCCGTGCTCAGCACCCCAGGGGAGGCGGTCACGGACGCCGAGCTCGACGCGATGTTGGCGGCTGCACGGCCGACGGGGCAGACGCCGGCGCCGGCTGCCGCTTGGTCGGTTGCGCTACGAGAACGCTCGCAGCGCTCGTCGCGTACCGGCGGCCGAACCGCCGTCACGCCCGCAGCACGCAAGCGGGCGCGGGAACTCGGTGTCGATCTCGCGAACGTGACGCCAACAGGGCCGGGCGGCCGTGTCACGCTCGACGACGTGGAGCATGACGCCGCGACGGCGCAGCCCGCGGCAGCCGGCGAGACGTGGATCGAGACCGGGCCCCACCGCGTCCATGTGCTGACGGTCGGAGACGGTCCACCCCTCGTGCTCCTGCACGGGCTCGGAGGTTCGCTCATGACCTGGCAGGGCGTCGCGGACCCGATGTCGGTGCGGAACCGGGTCATCCTCGTGGACCTCCCGGGCCATGGTGCCAGCTCGGCGCCTGATCCGGGCGAGTGCGACTACTCCCCGATTGCCCTTGCACGCGCCATCGCCGACACGATCGCGGCCGTCTGCGATGAGCCGGCCGTGGTCGCCGGCCACTCGCTCGGTGGCGCCGTCGCCGCCCTTGTGGCCACCGCCTCGCCACAGCTCGTCGCACGGCTCGTGCTGATCGACCCGGCCGGCGCAGGTGACGACGCCGACCCGGAGCTCATGAGGCTGATCGAGGCCGAGGCTACCGACGCCGGATCACGCGAGATCCTTGAGCTCTTCTTCCACGACCGCGCGCTCGTCACATCGACCGGCGTCGCCGAGCATTCCAGGATGCTCGCCCAGCCGGGCGTGCACGCGGCCGTTCGGGCGGTTGCCCGCAGCACGTTCGACGGAGCAGTGCAACGGCTCGACGTTCGAGATACGCTCGCGGACATCGACGTGCCGGTGCTCATCATCTGGGGCGCCGAGGACCGTGTCTTCCACGTCAGCCAGGCGGATGCGCTCAGCGTTGCCAATCCGCACGCGGAGGTCCGGATCGTCACCGGGACCGGCCATGTCCCCCATCTGGAGCGACCCGACGCAGTCGCGGCATTGATCGACGCGTTCCTCGCGGGATAGCGCCGCTACGGCGTGTCCGGCCAGGCGGCCGTGCCGCGCACACCGTCACCGTCGGCGGGCTTGGGGCCACCGACCGCGACGATGTCCAGGCCATCGGGGCCCGCCTCGAAGGCTCGAACGACCTCGGGCGCGACGCGCACGACATCCCACTGGCGAAGATCCCGAGGCTCGTCGTTGAGGAGCACGCGGCCGGAGCCGGCGACCACGATGTAGGCCTCTTCCTGCTCGCGGTGGCTGTGCGCCATCGGGCTGCGCAGGTTCGGCGCGTAGCGAAAGAGGCTGACGCCCAGATCCCGCGAGCCGAGATGCTTGCGACCAAACCGGCCCTCGATCCCGGGCGCGCGATCGCCCACGGAGTCCTCGATCTCCAACAGGTTGACGGTAGAAAAGCCAGACACAGACAATCTCCTTTGGCCGACAGTGCTCCGTAGACTCTATCTTCGCGTGACTGCTAGCCGACCGAGTCGAGGATCTCGGCGTGATCCTCCTCCGGTGGATACCCGTAGACGTAGACCAGGAGGTCCTCGGTTCGGTGGTTGACCGTTTGGAGCGGTGTCTTGGCGTCGACGTGGATCAGGCCACCGCGCTGCACCTCCACGCGCTCAGGAGGCTCGCCCAAGTACATCGTCAGTGTTCCCTCTAGGACCACAAACGTTTCCTCTTGATAAGGGTGCCGATGGCGGCGTCCTCGGGCGCCTGGCTCATAACGCCACAGGTTGGCCCGCGTGTGGGCGAACCCCGCGATCTCGCTGAGCTCGGCGACATGGCGCGCCGGCTCTCCCTGCTCGTGGGGGCGAGCGCTCCAAGAAAGTTGATCAGGCGAAACCGCTCGAAAAGGCATCGAAGGACGGTATCGCGCGATGCGTCTCTGCAGCGTCGAGGTCGGGGCCCGGGCCCACGCCCGCTGGTAAAGCACGTTCGACCCGCGTCCGGGTTGCCTGGCCGCTTGTGCCGGCGGCCCGCTCGCCGTCTCTACCTCCAACTTATAACAGACAAAGGACCCTCATGAGGTCCTGATTCATGTCGCATAATCGCCCGCCGCAGGCTGGAACCAGACGACGAGAGTGAAGTTGACCGGGCAACTCCGAGGGAGGTGAGCGGATGGGCTGCTACGTGTTGGAATTTCAGGAGATCGACCAGACCCAGGTCGCGGTCGCCGGCGGCAAGGGCGCGCGCCTGGGGGAGCTTTCGCGGATCGAACGCATCCGTGTGCCGCCAGGCTTTTGCGTCACGACGGATGCCTTCCGGTGGATCATGGCGGAAGCGCCGACGATCGACGATCGGCTGGACCGGCTGTCGCGCCTGAAGCCGGACGACCGGGAGGCGATCCGCGCGCTCAGCGCAGAGGTCCGTTGGACCCTCGAAGGGACCGCCATCCCTGAGGAACTGGAGACGGCGATCACCCGTTCGCTTGCCCGGCTCGGCGAGCAAGCTGCCTACGCCGTTCGATCCAGCGCGACGGCGGAGGACCTGCCGACGGCCTCCTTCGCGGGACAGCAGGACACGTACCTGAACGTCGTGGGCCCGGCGGCGATCCTCCACCACATCAGCCGGTGCTGGGCCTCGCTCTTTACCGAGCGGGCCGTGACCTACCGCCCGCGGAACGGTTTCGACCACCGGAAGGTCCTCATCGCTGTGGTCGTTCAGCAGATGGTCTTCCCCCACGCGGCCGGCATCTTGTTCACGGCCGACCCTGTCACCTCCAACCGGAAGGTCGCCTCGGTGGAGGCCAGCTTCGGACTCGGCGAGGTTCTGGTCTCCGGCCTGGTGAACGCGGACGCCTACGAGGTGCGCGACAGCGAGGTCGTTGCCAAGGCGGTCGCCACCAAGCAGATCGCCATCAACGCCCTACCCGCAGGCGGAACGGAAGAGCAGGAGATCGAGCCGGAGCGGCGGGGGCAGCCGGCGCTCACGGATGCGCAGGTCGTGCGGCTCGCGCAGCTGGGCCGGCGGATCGAAGCGCACTTCGGCCACCCCCAGGACATCGAATGGTGCCTGGCCGAGGGCGACTTCTGGATCGTCCAGAGCCGGCCGATCACGACGCTGTTCCCCATCCCCGCGGCAGGCGATCAAGAGAACCATGTCTATGTCTCCGTCGGTCATCAGCAGATGATGACCGACCCCATGAAGCCGCTGGGGCTCTCCCTGTTCCAGCTGACGGCCCTCCCGCCCATGTACGAGGCCGGCGGGAGACTGTTCGTCGACGTTACCCGGCGCCTGGCTTCGCCGACAACTCGGGTAGGTCTCCTCGAGGTCATGGGGAGAGGCGATCCGCTGACCGGGGACGCGCTGCAGACCATCCTCGAACGCGGCGACTTCCTCCCCTCGCTCCCGGATGCGGATCCCGCCCACCCGGGCGGGCCGCCGGGGGGAGGCGCGCCAGCCCCGATCGAGACCGATCCGGCGATCGTCGCCGAGCTGATCGGGCGCAACCAGGCCTCCATCGCCGCCTTGAAGCGCGACATCCGGACGAAGTCCGGATCGGCACTGCTCGACTTCATCGTGGCGGACATCCCGGAGCTGAAGCGGATCCTGTTCGACCCACGAAGCCATCAGGTGTTCATGGGGGCGATGGAGGCCACGTGGTGGCTCAACGAGCAACTGCAGGCGTGGCTGGGCGAGACGAACGCGGCCGACACGCTTACGCAGTCCGTCCCGCACAACGTCACGTCGGAGATGGGGCTGGCGCTCCTGGACGTTGCGGACGCGATCCGCCCGCACCCGGAGGTGGTGGCCTTTCTGGAACACGTCGAGGACGAGGGTTTCCTGGACGAGCTGCCGACGCTCGCAGGTGGGCGGGAAGCCCGAGACGCCATCCGGGCCTTCCTGGGCAACTACGGCATGCGCTGCGTCGGTGAGATCGACATCACGAGGCCGCGTTGGAGCGAACGCCCCACCACGCTCGTGCCCGTGATCCTCGGCAACATCAAGAACTTCGAGCCGGGCGCCGGCGAGCGGCGCTTCGAGCAAGGACGACGGGAGGCCTGGAAGAAGGAACAAGAGCTGCTGGTGCGCCTGGCGGCCTTGCCGGACGGGGAGCGGAAGGCGCAGGAGGCCAAGCGGATGATCGACCGGGTCCGGACCTTCATCGGGTACCGGGAGTATCCGAAGTACGGCATGGTCAGCCGCTACTTCGTCTATAAGCAAGCGTTGCTGGAAGAAGCGGAGCGCCTCGTGCAGGCCCACGTGTTTCGTGAGAAGGAGGACATCTTCTACCTCACGTTTCAGGAGCTCTACGACGTCGTGCGCACCAACCAGGTGGATGAGCAGCTCATCCGCCGGCGCAAGGACGCGTTCAGGTCGTACCAAGCGCTTACGCCGCCCCGGGTGCTCACGTCGGATGGCGAGGTCATCGCCGGGACGTACCGGCGCGACGATGTCCCCGCCGGGGCGCTGGTCGGCTTACCGGTTTCCGCCGGGACCATCGAGGGGCGGGCTCGCGTCATCCTCGACATGGCCGAGGCAGATCTCGAAGCGGGAGACATCCTGGTCACCGCGTACACCGACCCCAGTTGGACGCCGTTGTTCGTCGCGATCAAGGGGCTGGTGACGGAGGTGGGGGGCCTGATGACCCATGGCGCGGTGATCGCACGCGAGTACGGCCTGCCCGCCGTCGTCGGAGTGGAGCATGCCACCCAGCTGATCCGGGATGGGCAGCAGATCCGCGTGCATGGGACGGACGGGTACGTCGAGATCCTGCCCCAGCCGCCGGCCGACTGATCACCCTCGCGGACGGTGTCCGCGATTGGCTCACGGAGCCTGGGTGAGCGGCGAGCGTCTACGGTAGGTTTGCCATGATGGCTGTAGGACGTCTTGTGCTCGGACCGCCTCGGGCGTGGCCGGTAGCGGGCGCCGGGCCCGGCGAGCCGGACACGGTCGAGCTCTACCACCGCACCTACACCACGTTGCTGCGCTCGAGTGGCGAGACGCACCTGCGCGTCCTGGAGACGTCCCATCGCTCGATGCGGCCAAGCCTGCATCCGTTGGCGGATGCCGAGCGGTTGGATCTCGGGGCGTTCCTGTACTGCATCCGGCGGCTTCCCGAGGGGATCATCGACGCCGAGCTTGTCCTGCTCGGCCAGGATCGTGCTGCGTTTGCGGCCGCCGGCGTCGAGCTCGACGAGTGGCAGGAGGCGGAGGCGAGGGCACGCCGACGCCACTGGTTCGACAGCGGCGCCGGGAAGCTGGCCGTCTTGCTCGCGAGCGCATCGGACGTCGATGACCTCGTGCCGACGCTCGTCGCATTTCAGATCGAGTGGAACAAGCTGCACGCTCGCCAGCGCTCCTTGGGTTGGACACACCTGCCCGAGGACACCGACTGCGAGGCATGCGCCCAAGCGCTTGGCGGTGCTGCTGACGACTGGCTGACCCTTCAGGAGACGTGGGGCGCACGATTTGCGGAGCATCTTCGGGCGATCGCCGCCAGGACGCTCGACCTGCGCATCCGGATGCTCGGCGGCACCCACATCGGCTATGCGCGCCTCACCCGCGACTGGTGGGCGCCCGCCCACGCCTGCCTGGAGAGCGAAGAGCTGGCTGGTCGTCCGATCTACTTCGTCTCCTCAAACACGCACTCACTGTCGAATCTGGTCACCGGGATCGCCCGTGAGCATGAGGCTGACCTCGTCTCATTCATCGAACGTCGCGGAGCCAGGGAGCTGCGCGAAGAGCTCGCTGCCTTCCGCGAGGGAGACACGCCTGGGTCTTGGGAGAACTTCCTGTACTTCGTTGCGCGGGAGTACTTCGACATCGATGAAAGGCGAGGCTTGGAGCGCCGCAGCGCCGAGCGCGCTGCCGGCGTGACACACCTGTCGGCGACGACCTCGATACGCGTCCCCATCCAGATCATCCCGCTGGGGCGGCTCCAAGCGACGCGGTTGGACCCGCGACTGGGAAACATCGACGCCGCCCGCCTACGCGCCAGCCGGGCTGTGATCGCGAACATCGATTACCCGCTCGGACTGGCCGCCTACAACATCCTGCGTGAGGTGGCCATCGACGTCGATGACCTGCGCGGCGTGTACTTGCTCGGCAAGGCGGCGACGCTCAACGCGGATGTCGGCGACGTGATGATCTCGAATGTCGTCTACGACGAGCACACCGGCACCACGTTCTGGCTGGATAACGCGTTCCGATTCGACGATATCCAGCCTGACCTCCGGTTCGGCACCGGTCTCGACAACCAACGAGCAGTGACCGTGCGGTCCACGTTCCTGCAGAACCGCACCTACCTCGACTTCTACTACCGCGAGGCGTTCACAGTCCTGGAGATGGAGGCAGGGCCGTACTGCAGCGCGATTTACGAGATCGCCGATCTGGAACGCCACCCCGTCGGTGAAGCGGTGAACTTCTCAAAGCTGCCGATCGACTTCGGTCTGATCCACTACGCATCGGACACCCCGCTCACCCAGGCCCGAACGCTCGGTGCACGCGGCCTCAGCTACTACGGGATGGATTCCACCTATGCGGCGTCGCTGGCGATCCTGCGCCGGATCCTGAAGCTCGAGCGAATTGGGTCGCCCGTCGTTTAGTTGTCAGAGCCAGCGTCCGGCGCAGGCGATGGCGCTCAGACGACACCTGCCTTCACCGATTCGTCGCCGAGCGGTGTTCGCCCGCGGATCAGGTCGGCGGCCTTCTCGGCGATCGCGATGGTTGGGGCGTTCGTGTTTCCGCGGGGCACGCTCGGCATGACCGACGCGTCGACGACGCGCAGCGCGTCGACGCCGCGGACGCGCAGCTCGAGGTCGACGACCGCGAGCTCGTCGACCCCCATCTTGCAGCTGCTCGTAGCGTGGAGGCCTGATCCCGTGTGTCGTCGCAGCATCGCGGCGATGTCCTTGTCGGAGTTGGAGGCCGGGTATTGGTAGGGCTCGCCGAGGCAGCCGGCCAGCGGCTGCGTGCGCGCAATCTCCATGCAGAGGCGAATCGCGGCGACCTGCGTGCTCAGGTCTCCCGCTTCGGCGTAGTAGTTGTGGACGATCAGCGGCTTGGCGGTTGGGTCAGGCGAGACGAGCGTCACATAGCCGGTGCTCGCCGGCTTGGTCACGCACGCGGCCAGCGTGACCCCCGGGGCATGAGCGGGCACCAACGCTTCATCGCGGATCAGGGCGGGGATGCAGTACAGCTGCACGTCTGGCACGTCAAGGCCGTCGTTACTGCGGACGAACCCGCCGGCGTGGAGGCCCGGCGCGGTCAGAGGTCCGTGGCCCTGATCGAGCAGTTCGAGGTTGGCGTCGTTGAACGCGTCGAACAGTGTGTCCTCGCGGTCGGTCAGGAAGACGATCTCGGCGAACGGGTGGTCTTGCAGGTTGAGGCCCACGCCGGGCAGCTCGGCGATCGGCCAAATCCCCACCCGGGCGAGCTCGTCTGCGCGACCGATCCCCGATTGCATCAGCAGATGCGGCGAGCCGTACGCGCCCGCGCACACGATCACCTCGCGCTCGGCGTCGAACATGAGCCGCTCGTCGAGGCGAACTCCGGAGACGCCGACCGCCCGCATGCCCTTGAAGATGAGGTTGAGCGCGTGCACGCGCGTCTCGATCGTGAGGTTCGGCCGGCTCGAGGCCGGGTGCAGGTACGCGTCGGCCGTGCTCGCCCGCAGACCGTCGCGGGTCGTCGTCTGATACCAGCCGACGCCCTCCTGGTCGGGCCCGTTGAAGTCATCGTTGGCGGGCAGTCCGTGGGCGGTCGCGGCGTCGATGAACGCCTGCTGGATTGCGTTGTGGTCGCGCACGTCCGACACGGCCAACGGCCCGCCGGCCCCGTGCAGGGCACTTGCGCCGCGCCCGTTGTCCTCGGCGCGCTTGAAGTACGGCAGCAGGTCATCCCATCCCCAGCCCTCGCAGCCGAGCTCGCCCCACTCCTCGTAATCGCGCCGGTGGCCGCGGATGTAGATCATCGCGTTGGTCGACGAGGAGCCGCCCAGCACTTTGCCGCGCGGCAGAAACAGGCGCCGGTTGTCGCACTCGGGCTCGGGGGCGGTCGAGTGATCCCAGTCATAATCCGTGCGCAACAGCGCCGCGAAGGCGGCCGGGATCTCGATCAGGCCGTCCGAATCAGGCCCACCGGCCTCGAGCAACAGCACCCGCACATCCGGGTCCTCGGACAAGCGGCTGGCGAGCACGCAGCCTGCCGAACCGGCGCCAACGATCACGTAGTCGTACATCTATCTCATCCCCCCGGGCTTGGCGCCCATCGGATCGGACGTGTGGGCGGCGTGACGGAACGACCCGCGCGTGGGCCGATACCGCGTCCCGGTCGTCTTACCGCTCCAGAATTCGCCTTGTGGCATTTGCGCAGTCCGACCAGGGTCGCATTCGCGCATTCTGCGGTGATGCGCGCGGTCGCACATCGGCCTCCAGGGCCGGTCGAGCAGTCCCACGGAACAGTGTCGCGGGAGGGTCCGCAAGTTCAGGGGGGTTGGTCTGGGGAGCGTCGCGCTCGCTCCTCTACTGGGCAAGGCCGAGTTGCTTTGCCTGAAGGGCGGCGTCCCAGAAGGCGGAGATCACGCCGAGGGGCTGAGCTGAGGGACTGACGAACAGACTTGTCTGTCTGATAACGTAGCAAGCGACGGACCGGTCGGTCTGTGCGAAAGGAGCCCGGCAGCGATGTCCACGACAGCCAACACGCCGGCTGAGACCGGGGCGGCGAAGCGCTCGCCGCGGGATCGGCTGCTGGAGGCGGCCAGCGAGTTGTTCTACGCCGAGGGTGTCCAGTCGGTGGGGATCAATCGCGTTATCGAGCGTGCCGGCGTCGCCAAGGACTCGCTCTACAGCACATTCGGCAGCAAAGAGGGGCTCGTCTGTGCCTACCTCAACGCGCGGCACGAGGAGACACTCGCCCGGTTGCGTTCCGCGGCGGCCGCTACCGAGGATCCAGTCGAGCGGATTCTGGCCGTGTTCGACGCTCAGGCCCAGCTGTTCCGCACACCTGGCTTCCGCGGCTGCGCTTTCGCAGCGGCGGCCGCCGAGGCACCCCCCGGCGGGCGAATCGACGCGACCGCCGAGTCCTACCGCCACGACGTCCATACCCTCTTCACCGAGCTTGCCGCAGCTGCCGGCGCGCCCGACCCAGCACTGCTCGCCAGCCAGCTGCAGCTGATCTACGACGGCGGCGGACTTGCCGCCAAGATGGACCGGAATCCCGGTATCGCCACACCGGCGCGCGCCGCCGCATGCGCACTCGTCGCCGCCGCGCTCGCACGCTGACTCGCTTCACGCTGGTGACGGCCAACGCGCGCCGGGTGGGAGGATGAGCGTGTCATGCTCGGCGGGACTCGCGGCAAGGCTGCGCCCTTACTGGGTCGCGACCAGGAACAGAGCCTCCTGAGGTCGCTGTTGGACGAGGTCGCGACGCGGGGCCAGGCGCTCGTGGTCCGCGGCGACCCGGGTATCGGCAAGTCTCGGCTGCTGTCTGACACTGCACGGATTGCGAGGGAGCGGGGGATGTCCGTGCTCACCACCACTGGTGTGCAGTCCGAGGCGCATCTCCCATTTGCCGGGTTGCATCAGCTCCTCCGTCCGGTGCGCGGGCGCGCGGCGGAGTTGCCCGCCGTTCAGCGTGCAGCGCTCGACGCGGCTTTCGGCCTGACGGACGAACTGGCGCCCGAGCACTATCGAATTGCGATGGCCGCTCTTGACCTCGTATCGGAGGTCGCCACCGGATCCTGCGTGAAGCGGCCGGAAACCCGCTGGCACTCCTCGAGCTGCCGGCTGTGGTCGGTGGGCACAAGGACGGGCAATGGGTGGCGGGCGGCTTGCCGTTGACCGACCGTCTCGAGCGGGCCTTCGCCGCTTCGACGCCCTTGGATGCGTACCGTGGGGCGAGCAGGCGCGCCATGAGTTGCGTGCGTCTGGGGAGCGGAGCCGGCGTCGCGTCCCCGAGGCCCGCGATCAGCTAACGGCGCAAGAACTGCAGATCGCTCAGCTTGCGGCACAAGGGCTGTCGAACCGCGAGATCGGGGAGCGCCTGTACCTCTCGCATCGCACGATCAGCACACACTTGTACCGGGTGTTCCCGAAGCTCGGCATCACGTCGCGCGGTCAGCTGAGCGCGTCGCTGGCGCGTCGGTCGGTCGTCATCAACCCTGCTAAGGACCTATCCCGCTAGGACGCACACCTGGATGCGTCCCATGACCGGCGCTGGATCGCCACCCGTGGTCTTGCAGGTAGCTCGCTACCTGCTTCGACCCCGTGCGGCGCCCAGCTTGGTCCTGGAACACACCACGCGCACGTCCTATTGGGATAGGTCCTAAGGGCTGGGATTAGAAGCGTCAGACCAAGGCGGTCGGAGCCACAACAGACGTATGACCCCGCCAGGGTACGTACGTACGGCTGCGCCGGAAAAGTGTCGTCGTTTGACGTACGCGCCGGTGCCACATCGCCGCCTAGCCTCGCCGATGACCACGTCGGCCTGATCCGAGGCCGACCAACGAACAGGAGGTCATCCATGACTGATGTGCGAAACGTCGTCCTCGTCCACGGTGGTTTCGTCGACGGGTCCGGCTGGCAGGGCGTATACGACCTGCTGACGGCCGACGGCTTCAACGTGAGCGTGGTGCAGAACCAGACCCTGTCGCTGGAGAGCGACGTTGAGACCGCCCGCAACGTGCTCGACCTTGAAGACGGTCCAGCGATCCTCGTCGGCCATTCCTACGGCGGAGTCGTGATCACCGAAGCCGGCCACCACGAGCGTGTCGCCGGCCTCGTCTACATCACCGCGTTTGCGCCCGATTCGGGTGAGTCGGTCACCACCCTGATCGCCGACCCTCCGCCCGGCGCGCCGGTGCCACCGATCCTGCCGCCCCAGGACGGGTTCCTGTTCGGTCGCGACGGACGACCGGATGATCCCGCCCCCGGCGCAACGGGCGATGGCAGAGCGAGCCGGGTCCAAAGTCGTCGAAGAGGCGGGCAGCCACTCGATCTACATCTCGCAGCCGCAGGCCAGCGCCGGACTGATCGCGCAGGCCGCCCGGCTGGCCCGCCCGGCCGGCCGGCGCCACGCTCTAGGCAATCCGGTGCGATACACGGGCTGGCTGGGCTCCCGGCGCGCACCCCGAGGGTTGATCCGCGGCTGGGCTGAGGTTTACGTGCGGGACGGCGGGAGTGTCGCGGTCACGCGCGTGCCGCCGCCGGGCGGACTGTCGATCGTGAGCCGCCCGCCGAGGGCGGTCACCCGGTCGCTGATTCCAAGTAGTCCGTGGCCGGTGGGGTCGGCGCCGCCGATCCCATCGTCGCGAACGTCGATATGGAGCATCTCGTCCTCCACGGTCAGTCTGACCTGGGCGCGCGTGGCGTGCGAGTGCTTGACGACGTTGGTCAGGACCTCGGCGGTGATGAAGTACGCGCTTGCCTCGATCGCCGCCGGGAACCGCTGGGGTGGAACATCCACATCAACCGGGAGGTGGAGCCGTCGCGCGAGTGAGCGGATGGCGGGCCGGAGGCCGCCGTGCGTGAGGGTCCCCGGAAGGATCCCGTGCGCCAGCTCGCGCAGCTCTCCGGTGCCTTGCTCGATTTGGGTCAGCGCCTCGCCGACAAGTGACGCCGCCTCTGCTTGTTTGTGGTGTAGCGCGTGATGAGCGAGCTTGAGGGTCAGGATCGCTTGCACGAGCCGCTGTTGCGCGCCGTCGTGCAGGTCGCGCACCACCCGGCGGCGGGCGTCGTCTGCCTCGGTGAGCAGACGCGCCCTCGAGGCCGTGAGCTGGTCACGGCCGTCGGCGTTCGCGATGGCGGTCTCGAGCAGCTCGGCGAACCGGACCATCCGGTCCTCGGTGTCGGCCGGCGACGACTGCTCGCCCTTCCAGCTCGCCGTGATCAACCCCCATAGCCGGCCCTCCACCGTGATCGGCGCCGAGACACTTGAGCGCAGACCCGTCGCGCGGGCCAGCTCCGCAAGCGGACCGCACGCCCCCGCGTAGCCCTCCATCCGGGCGGGCCGCCCCGTGCGCCGCACCGTTGCCGTGGCGCTCTCGCCCTCCGTGCTCACGACCGAGCCGACCGGCGTTCGCGCCGCGTCCAGACCGCGATGCGCGAGCACGAGCATCTCATTCCCAGGCTCGAAGCGGTTCAGCGCGACCTGGTCGGCGTCCAGAAGCGTCTCCATCTCACCGGCCACGGCGTCCAACACCGCACTTGGCCGGGCCCCCTCGGCGACCAGCGTCGCCACCCGCCGCAGCGCAGCCTGTTCGTCGGCGAGCCGTTTCACCTCCGCGCGCGCATCGGCGTTGGCGATGGCTGTGGCTACCAGGTCGGCGAACTTTGAAATGCGGGACTCGGTCTCCGGCGGGCAGGGCTCGGCGTCGAACCTCGCGACGAGGATCGCGCCCCAGATGTCCCCACGGACCACGATCGGACAGCCGACCGCCGACCCGATTCCGTACTCGTCGGCGCCCTCGGCGACGGTGCGGGTGGCTGCGGAGTAATCGTCGATCCGGCCCGGCCGCCCCTCGCGGAGCACGAACGAACTGACACCGTCTCTGCCGCCGTCGACCGGAAGCTGCGTACCCACCCGGAACCCGGCCGAGATACCTGCGCCCCAAGCAGCGATAACGGTCGCGGCCCCGTCGTCCTCCCGCCGGAGCAGCGCGCAGTCGACATGCCCGATCACATTCGCCGCTTCCTCGGCGAGCTTCGCGAACAGCTCCGCCGGCGCCGACTCCTCGGCGACGAGCGTCGCCACCCGCCGCAGGGCCGCCTGCTCGTCCGCGAGGCGTTCCAGCTCGGCCCGACTTCTTTCGATCTTGCGCTCGCTCTGGCGCAGGTCCCGCAAGGTCAAGACGGTGTCGAGCGCGTCGGCCAGTCGCCGCCCGATCTCCTGGAACAGCCGTTCCTCCGGTCGGGTCCAGATCCGTGCGTGGGAGCACTGGTGCAGGCCGAACATGTAGGGCTTGTCTCGCTTCGGATACACGGCCATGACGATCATCGACCGGACGCCGAAACGGTCACCGGGCCCCGATGGCGGTGGATGATCTGACTCCGGATCGAATCGGACCGGCCCGCCTGAGGCCAGCACGGCCCGCACCACGCCGGCGACCTCCGGATTCGGGATCTCCGCGCCGAGGGCGTATGCACCGAGATACTCCCGCTGCGTACGCTCAATCAGCACGCGGTACGAGGTCACCTCCGGATCGCAGGGATAGATCAGCCAGGCGCGATCGCAGTTGAAGATCGCCAAGACCCCATCGAGCACGGCACCCAACATCCGCTCGACGTCACTGGTGCTTTGGATGGCACGGTTGACGCGGTCCAGGCTTTCGAGAAGCCACAGCTGCGCGCGGCGATCCTCCTCGGCCTGCGTGCGCTTGGCGCCGAGGAGAAGCGTGAGCGCGGCAAGCGCGAGGCCGCCGCCGAGCACGCTCCACGCGAGCGCGCTCGCGGTCGCGCTCGGCCTGCCGCGCGGGACGAGCACGCTCCAGCGACGCGCTGCCGCCGTGAAGCTCTGCGTGATCGCGCCGCTGCCGCCTTGGATCGCCCCGACGCTCCCGCCGCCGACGCGGATTTCGACCCCGCCGGGGGCGTCGGCGAACGAGCCCTCGAGCCAGTCGAGGGGCACGAAGACGACGACGAAGCCGGGGACGTCGCCGCGCCGCCCGGCCCGGGGCGCCGCCTGAACGAAGAACAGGGTGCGGCCGCCCGGCAGCTCCACGGGCGCCGTCGCGACCACCGCGAAGAGCGCCTCCGACGACGCAAGCACGCGGCGTAGCGGCGGGTAGGCGCCGAGGTCGACCCCCGGGACGTCGCTGGTTAGCACCTGCGTGATCAGCGTTGCCGGGTAGTACAGCCCTCGGACAGAGGCCCGCACGAGCTGGCGCCCACGTGGCTCCGTAATCGGCCGGCCGACCGACGTCTCGTACCGCGTGCGTTCGGCTTCGGCGACGGGCTGCACCCACGCTGCCTCGTTGAGGTCCGCGAGGCCGAGGATCCCGAGCGCGAAACTCGAGAAGCCAGCCTCGCTGACGGTGCGATGACTGACGATATAGCCCCGAATTGCATCGGCGTAGGCGGCGGCGCGCGCTGCGTTGCTTTGGACCTGGAGCCCCACAAGGTCGGCGTGCTGCTGAGCCTGGCGCTGCGCGGCATTGTCGGTCGCGTGACGGACAAGCACGAAACCGAGGACGGCCGCAAGCGCGAGCGCCCCGGCGAGGATCCGCTCGCGCCATCGCCACAGAAAGCGATCCGGCCTCATCTGTCGGAGCTATGATGCCACCGACGCCATCGACGATTCTGTTGCGCGTGAAGAGGGCTCTCGCGGCCGGAGCCGTCCTCGCGGCTGCGCTTGTCGCCGGCGGGTGCAGTCAGGGCAGCGGCTCCGCCCGGGCGGCCCACCGGGGTACGCTGGTCTTCGCGCGTGCGGCCGACATCCGGTCGCTCGACCCGACGGCTGTTCTTGACAACCCGAGCATCTGGGCTCAGGAGCAGATCTACGAGACGCTCTACACGGTCACCGCCGACGGCAGGGGGGTGCGCCCGTGGCTTGCCACCCGCTACACAGTCTCACCTGATAAGAGGACGTGGACGTTCGAGCTGCGGTCCGGGGTCAGGTTCTCCAACGGCCGGCCGCTGCGCGCCGCCGACGTCGCCTACTCGATCGATCGCGCGCGCGAGTCGAAGAACGGCTTTGGCTACATCGACGCGGCTATCGCGTCGGTGTCTGCGCCCGCCGACCGCACCGTCGTCGTCAGGACCAGGTATGCGTGGGCGCCACTGCTCGCAGACCTATCGTTGTTCGTCAACGGCGTCGTGCCCCGCGATCTCGGTGGGCACAGCCCGGCGGAGTTCTTCCGCCATCCCGTCGGGACCGGCCCGTTCCAGGTGAGAGCGTGGCGGCGCGGTCAGTACCTCCTCCTGCGCCGCAACCCCTACTACTGGCAGCCCGGCAAGCCGTACCTCGACCAGGTGGAGTTCACGGTTGTCCCTGATGACAGCACGCGCCTCGCGCGCGTAACCTCGGGCGACGCGCAGATCGTCGAGTTGCAGCCTGCGGATGTCGGCGCGCTGCGAGACGCGCCGATGGCGACCGCCGCGGCCTTCCCGTCGACGCGCATCGACGTGCTGCTGCCCAACGAGCGCTACAAGCCGCTCGCGGACGTCCGCGTGCGGCGCGCGATCGGCTTTGCGATCAACCGCGGGGCGATCGTCGATGCCGTCCTGGCCGCGCAGGGACGTCCGGCGAACTCAACATTCCCAGAGAACGTGCCGTTCTACAACCCCCGGAATCCTGGCCTGGCGTTCGATCCCGCGCGCGCCAAGGAGGAACTCGCGCGCTCGGCGTACCGGCATGGGTTCAAGCTCGAGTTCCTCACGAGCTCGGACCCCATCTACACCGCGGTCGCCCGCGGCATTCAGCAGGAACTCGCCCCGCTCGGGATCGACGTGACGATCCGTACCGTCGCGCCCACCGCCCTGTTCGCGCTCCAGCAGAAGTTCGACTACCAACTGTCGATCGACGACTGGACGATGGACATCCCGGACCCGGACGAGTACGCGGCTTATAGTCTGAGCGCGGCCGGAGGTGTGCACGCCTTCTACACAGACTTCGACGACCCGCGCATGACCGCGCTCGTGAAGCGTGCGCAGACGACCTTCTCGCCTGCCGTGCGGGCCGCGCTGTACGAGCAGATACAGGCGCTCGCCGACGCCGACGTGCCGCAGATCCCGCTCTACTACTCGCCGCTGGTCTACGGCATCGCCCGTAAGGTGCACGGCTTCCGGGTCTACCCGCTCGGCAACTACCACCTCGAGGACGTCCGCTACTGATCCCGGTGGCGTTATGTTTGGCCGATGTCGTCGACGAACGCCAGAGGAGTGCTCGTGACGGGAGCGTCCCGGGGAATTGGTGCTGCCATCGCCCGAGCCTTCGCGGCATCGGGAGACCGAGTTGCGGTCCACTACGGGTCCAGGCGCGGCCAAGCGATTGATGTCGCGGCGTCGTTGCCGGGTGCCGGGCATATCGTGGCCGGCGCTGATCTCGCCGACGCTGAGGCCGTTCGTCACATGGTGGCGGAGGTCGGGAAGGCCTTCGGCCGCATCGACGTGCTGGTGAACAACGCCGGCGTGTTCGAGCCGCACCCCATCGATCAGACCACGTACGACCAATGGCAACAGGCGTGGAGCCATACGCTGGGCGTGAATCTGGTGGGAGCTGCCAACGTCACCTGGTGCGTCGTTCGGCACATGGAGTCCGGCGGCAGGATCGTCAACGTCGCCTCGCGTGGCGCGTTCCGGGGTGAACCGGCGCACCCCGCGTACGGCGCAAGCAAGGCCGGACTGATCGCGTTTGGCCAGTCCCTCGCGCGGGCTCTCGGGTCGCGGGGCATCACCGTGACGGCGGTCGCGCCGGGCTTCACCGAGACCGACATGGCCGCCGAGGCGTTAGAGGGCGAACAGGGACGCGCACGGCGAGCTGAGAGTCCCCTGGGACGCGTCGCCACGCCGGAGGACGTCGCGGCAGCCGTGCTCTACCTCGCCTCGCCAGAGGCGGAAATGGCAACCGGAGCCGTCCTGGACCTCAACGGAGCGTCGTATCTGCGCGTCTGAACCCGGGACGCAGGCAGCACCGGCGGCGACCAATGCACCGCGATTGAGCGAAGTTGAGCGGATCAGGTCAGGATCCGGAGAGGGCGAGGTCGGCGAGCCCCGGGCGCTGCATCATGGCTGTGTAGTCCGCGAAGGCCCGCTCGACATCGTCGCGGCTCGTCGATGGGAGCCAGAAGATCACCCGGGTCACGCCCACAGCCGCGAGCTGCTCGACCAGCGCGGCCTGCGCCGGGGCGCCGAGGACGGTGACGGGGATCGGCGGGCGGCCAAGCTCATCCGCACGCCGGCGCAGCTCGCAGATGCGCTCCGCCAGCTCCTCGACCGGCATGAGATTCGGCATCCACTCATCGCCGTACGCCAGCACACGGTCGAGTACGCGAGGGCCGTCGCCGCCGACCAGAACCGGCGGATGGGGTTGCTGGACGGGTTTCGGCCAGCACCAGATTCGCTCGAACTCAACGTAGCGGCCGCTGTAGCTCGCCTCCTCCTGGGTCCAGATCGCCTTCATCGCCGCGATCCGCTCGCGCATGAGCCCAAAGCGCGTGGACGGGTCTGTGCCGTGGTTGCGCATCTCCTCCAGGTTCCAGCCGGAGCCGACGCCGAACAGGAAGCGGCCGCCGGAGAGACGGTCGAGCGTCGCGATCTCCTTGGCGGTGATGATCGGGTCGCGCTGCACGACCAAGCAGATGCCGGTGCCGAGTAGGATCCGCTCGGTCGCCCCGACCGCCGCTGCCACCGAAATCAACGGGTCGTACCCGCGGCGGAAGTAGTCCGGCAGCTCACCCCCGAGCGGGAACGGCGTCTCACGGCTTGCGGGGATATGCGTGTGATCGGGGAACAGCAGGCAATCGAACCCCCGCTGCTCGGCCATCCGTGCGACCTCCGCGGGGTCCTGCACATCGTCGTTGGGCACGATCACAAGGCCGTATCTCACCGTCACCCACGGTACGCCGAACGCGCCCCGCCGCACCGCTGGACCAGCGGACAGCCCCAGCGGGGCTCGCGGCGAGTAGGCCGATTCCGTTGGCGACGCTCCGCTCGGTGCCGTCGGCTGGGCGGTTGAGCAGCGTTAGGCCGGGCCGCCCGGGCAGCCGCACCACGATCGTGGTTGAGCCTCCATCGTCGAGACCAACCGCGTCGCGGACTCCCAGCCCGCGCATGAACCGGGCGAGCTGCGGGAGGTCCATTCCCGGGACTCCGGCCTCTGGCCCCTCGGTGACGACGAGGTACATGATCTGGCCACCGTGCGAAAAACCAACCGCCGTACGCTCTGCCCCCGGCGCGACGGGAAGGCCCGGTTGGACCACGCCGGCGCGCAGCAGTCGGTATTTGCCGCCAATCGCGAAGCGGAACGGCACCGGAGCGGGCGTCGTCTGACCGTAGTCGACGGACACGGCCTCGCCGACCTGCAGGCGCGCCAGCGCGACTCCCCCGCGCCCGGCGCCGAGGAGCACGTAGCTCCCGGCAGGGATCGGCCCGGAGCCGGCGTGATGACGGATGCTCGCCACCCGGTCGCCGCCGACCAGCACCTCGGTCACCGAACCCAGACCCCGCACCGCGCCGGCGCGGGTGTAGGTCCCCCACGAGGAGGTGAACAGTCCGATCCCGTTGGGCGCGAGCATCGGCCCGTACCCCGGATTGGCATCGTTGAGATCCGAGAGCGCCATACGGCCGCCGGGCAGCTCGACGTAGCCCCGCAACCGCACCGTCGAGATCCGGCCAACCCGGTCCATACCGACCCCGACCGCCAGTGCCCGGCCGGGCTGCGGCGCCTTGATCAGGCGTCCGGCGGTCACGACGGGACCGACCGGCGCGTCGCTGGCGCCGATATTGAAAAAATCCCCGTTGATCGCCGCGAAGGTACCCGCCCGCTCCGCCATCGCCGAGACGGTCCGCACGGCGCTGATCACGCCGGGGTACAAGAGCCCGGGGCGCACAGCCGGGTCTGCCAGGTTCACTCGTAGCACGTACGCCGCAACCGGACCGGCCGGACCCGCCTGACGCACGCGCATGAGCACGGTTCCCGGACCGACCGCTTGACCAGCCGCCGCCGCGCCCGCCGGCGCAAGGCCACTCACGAACAAGCCGGCAAACGCGCCGGCCAGGACGCGGCTCGTCCACCGCCGCCGTGCTCCCGTCCGGGTTGTCACATACCGCTCCAAACGTTGGAACGCGACGGCTGAGACCAAGAGCCATCACGCCGGCACATGATCACCGGAACCGGTGACCGGCTGCCTCAGGGACCGACAGGCCCACCGACTGGCCCGGAACTTACGGTGATCGTGTTGCCGACGATCCCCGGGCCGATGATGGTGGGGCCGATGGTGCTCGCGACCTCACCGATGGCCGGGCCAATGAACGAGAGCGCGGTCCCGCAGTTTTGGGCGGTGGTGCCGCCGGCATACCCGGTCCCAGCGGGGGCATTTGACCCGCAGAGCTGAGGCCCGGCCTGACCGCCGATGCCGGTTGTGGTCCCGAGACCGCCCGGGAAGGGGAAGACCTGCGCGCTGGCGACGGGAGCACCGACCGCGAACAGACTCGTCACGCCCGCTACCGCCAGAGCACGTCTGCGCAAGAATCTCATACCGTCCACTCCGATCAGTGACTTGGGGTACCAGGCAGCAGCCCCGACAATGAGATAGTGCTCGCCAGACCGGCTCGCCCGCGGCTGTTCGATGGGACAGTCCAAACGGGGACCTCGGGACCGTCGTCGCCTGCCACCAGGGCTTGCCCGCGGCGTACTACGCCGTGACGTACGAGTGTATATAGTATTTGACTCGATGCTAGCGCTAGCGCGACCGTCGTCACCCTACAACGCGATCTCATAACGGATGAAGCCTCGGTTGACGGCGACACGGTCATAAAGGCGGCGGGCGGTCGCGTTCATCTCGTGGGTCGACCAGTACACGCGGCTGCATCCCCGCCCGCGGGCCCAGTCGACGACCGCGGCGATCAGCGCTCGGGCCGCGCCTCGCCCGCGAGCGTCGGCGGCGGTGAACAGGTCCTGGAGGTAGCAGACGTCCGGAGCGCTGGTGCTTGCGTGCACCAGGAAGTGCGTGATCGCGACCAGGCGACCATCGACCCGCGCGCCGAGGGCGTGCATGACGTCGTCTTCTTGGAAGGCCATCCACGCCCGGTCATAGGCGGCCGGCTCAAGCGTGGTCTCATAGAAGTCCAGGTACGCGTGAAACAGCTCCTCCCACTCAGGACGGTCCTGCAAGCCCAGCTTGGCAACGGTGATGTCGGGCATCGACGCTCGGCGACCAGTCAATCAGAGTGAGAGACTGGTTTTGTGGCCGGCCTTCCCGATCGAGAGCGCGCTACCCTCGCAGCGCACGACGTGCAGCGCGCGCGGCATCTCTGCATGCTCGAGTTTGGGTCGCGGGGTGACTTCAATGACCCACGGCTGGCGTACCGCAGGTTGTTTGGGGAGCTCCTTGGCACCTTCATGCTCGTTCTCGTCGCCGCCGGAGGTGCCCTTCTGCATGCCAAGGGCCAGATCAGTCTGTCCGCCGCAGTCGTCGCGCCCGGGCTGATGGTGATGGCGATCATCCTGTTCATGGGCGCCGTGTCTGGAGCGCATCTCAACCCCGTCGTCTCGGTTGCCTTTGCGTCGCGCGGCGACTTTCCTTGGAAGCGGGTGCCCGGCTACATCGGCATGCAGTTGCTCGGCGCGACGCTCGCGTGTGTGTTCCTGCTGATCGTGTTCGGTAACGTCGAGCATCTCGGCGCGACGCTGCCGGGTCCGGGATACAAGGCATGGCAGGCGTTCATGATGGAGATAGCTTTGACGGCGACGCTTGTCAGCGTGATCCTCGGAACCGCGTCGTCGGCCCAGAACGTCGGCACGATCGGGGCACTGGGGGTCGGCGGCTACGTGGCCCTCGCGGGGCTGTGGGCGGCTCCCGTGAGCGGTGCCTCGATGAACCCCGCCCGCTCTTTCGGCCCGGCCCTCGTCGCCCGCGACTGGACTGCGTACTGGGTGTATGTCGCCGGGCCGCTGATCGGCGCGGCGATCGCTGTTGGTTGCGCCTTGATCCTGCGGGGCAGGGGCGGCGATCGGGCGGCTCGCGCGGCGGCGTCCGGGGCGCTCGCGTCCGAGCCTGATAAGCGCCCGCCGCGGTGGTGACTGCGCAGGACCATGGCTGAGCCTGCTGTTCACATCAAATGGGCCGCCGACGTGGCCGATCATGACTACGCGGCTGCCGAGGCATACCTTTCGCTCAAGCTCGGAGAGGACGCGGTGGCCAAAGCCGTCCACCGTCTGCGGAAGGCTCCCCTCACCACCCGTCGCGCGAACGACATCCTCCGAGCGGCCGGACTAACGGCGGCGCCGCTGGACGACCCCGGCGTCATGAAGGACCTGATCAAAGCGATCGGGGGCGAGCAGCTCAGTCCTGTCCTCGTTCTGAGCGGAAAGAAGCTGGCCGACATCGCCGACGGCTTCCACCGAGTGTCCCTCGTCTATCGACTTGATCCGTATATGGACGTACCGGTCAAGCTGGCTTGAGCGAGAGCGGCGGGCGTGGCGGCCGCCGATGCATCAGCCGCTCGGCTTCACGTTCCGCGCGGGCCGACTTGTGCTGCAGGAAGAACCGGATTGTCTCGAAGGATGAGTCCGGGCCGTGCGGGTCGGTGTACGAGCCAACCGGACTACCGCCGTACCAGGCGTGACCGCCGCCATGGACGATCAACGACTCCGCCACGGAGGTGCCGTCGAGAGTGTGGTACACGGTGCGGGTATACGGCCGCCCGTCGTCACTGCGCGTCGTGGTCGCCACCTGCTGGCCCGTAATGTCGCCTGCAGCGAGCCGCGAGGCGATCAACTTGTCCGCGTTGACGGGCGCCACGATCGCGTCTCGGTCGCCATGGATGACGATCAGCGGCACCACGCTGGCCGCGGCAGGCGTACCCCCGGTTCGCATCGCCGCGAAGGCGGAGCCGACGTCACTCGCGGCGCGGTAGGCGATCCCTGAGTGCACCCCGACCGCCGCATATAGGTCTGGGTACGTAGCGGCCATGACGGCGGCCATGGCGCCACCGGCTGAGAGTCCGGCGACGTAGACGCGACTCGGGTCGACGACGAGATCGCGCATGACCTCGCGCGTGATGCCGGCGATGATCGACGGCTCACCCGCATTGGCCCGCTGGTCGGCTGCAGAGAACCAATTCCAATAGCGACCGTGGTTGGCGGCCATCGACTGCTCCGGGTAGGCGACGAGGAAGATGTGCTGCTCGGCAAGTTCGTTCATGCGGGTGCCCGCCGCGAAATCCGATCCGTTCTGCTTGCCGCCGTGGAGCATGACCACGAGCGGGACCGGCTCGCCGATGTAGCCGGTGGGGATGTAGACGTCGTAGTTCCGCGTTCCGGCGCGCTCGGTGTGGATCAGGTGGCGGATCTCGCCACCCGCCGCCGCGGCAGCACTCGCTGCCGCGGCACCGGCGGAGGATCCGGCGCCTCCGTGCCATGCCGTGCGGCTGACGATGTCCGGCAGGCCGAACGAGCGGATGTTTGACACCGGCAAGCCAAGGCAGCCGAGATCAGCGAAGGGCTCCGCGGCAGTCGAGCCACCCGGTGCAGCGGTGCCGGCGGTCGCCAGCCCTCGCTGCAGAACGCCAGTGGCCTCAGTCAAACGGCCCGCACGCGTGAGCCGTAACGCCTCCATGGTCATGTTCGTATCGCAGCTCATCACACGTCCTCTCAGGGCCGACCTCGGCTGGCGCCGATCGGTCGTTGGATTGACATACCGCCACCGCGCGATCGGGGTCGCCCGGCTTGCAACGTGATCACGTTGTGCGCGAGGCGAGCGCCGCCTTCACCGCCCGCGGCGCACGAAAGGCACCCAGGACCTCGACCCTCGCGATCGTCGCGACGGCAAGCTCAGGCGAGACATCCTCGGCAATGCTCGCCAGGCCGAGAACGCGCAGCTCGACCATGCGACCTGAATCCCGGAGCCGCTCAAGAGCCTCGCGGCTGTAGTGCTCGATGCCGAGAATCAGCTCGCGACGGGCCACTGTCCGCTCCACGGCCTCTGACCGGCTGTCGAGCTGCCGCCGAATGGCGGCACGGATGAAATCGGTGCGGTTGGCGAAAAAGCCCTCACTGACGAGCAGGTCGATCTGACCCAGGTCAACGAGCCCCACGTTGATCGTGATCTTCTCGCTCCTGTCCACGTCGACCATCTTTGCCACCTCCCCTCCGTCAGCCATCTGTAAACCATCCTACCACCATCCACACGGATGGTAAGCCTTGCCCCGTCGCGCTTCCCGACCCTCGGTAGCCTGGGCGCGATGGATGTCATCGTCGTCGGCGCGGGGGTCGTCGGCCTGTCTGCCGGCTTTGAGCTCTCCCGTGCCGGTCATCGCGTGCAGGTGCTCAGCGCAGATGTGCCGGGGAGCCGGCAATCAGCCGGGCTATCTCGAATCTTCCGCCTCGCACATGCCGACGGGGCGTTGACCGATGCGGCGGCGCGGTCGCTGGCCCACTGGGAGGAATGGGAGACGGCGGCCGGAGCTGCGCTGCTGGATCGCACCGGCCTCCTGCTGACGGGAGACATGTCCCAGCGCGAGCCACACCTGCGGCGGCATGGGGGACTGCGCGAGCTCGCTGGTTCTGCGCATCCGCTGGCTGTGGCCCGCGACCGGTGGCTTTTTGAGCCCACCGGGGCGGCGACCCTGGCCGAGGCGACGATCCGCTTCCTGCAGGCCGACCTCGACGTGACGCTTGCGGAGGTGACGTCGGTCGACCGTGGGGGCGTGACTCTCGGCGACGGGGGACGAATCGATGCCGACCGAGTCGTGGTTTGCGCCGGCCCTGACACCTACCAGCTGCTGGGGTTGACCATGCCTGGCCGACTGCGCTCAGTGCGCTTCTCGTTTGCCCTGCGCGAGCAGCTGGAGTCTCCGGCCCCGTGCTGGATCCAACGGGACGACTCGCTCTCGGAGCCGTTCTATGCCGTCATGGACGGCCCCGACCATTACTCCGTGGGTCTCAGCGAACCGGCACCTGCCGAGGTGCCCGAGCCGGTCCAGGTCCGCGACGCCCATCGACGGGTCACGGACGTCGTCACCCGGGTTCTTCCTCGGCTTGTCCCCATCGCCGAGCGAGCGATCGTCTGCGAGTACACGCCCCACCCCGCGGCCAACCATGGCGCGGCCGCCCACGACGGGTGGGACATCCAAGAGCGCGACGGAGTCGTGGGCGTGACCGGTCCCAGCCTGTTCAAGTTCGCTCCGCTGCTGGGACGCCTGGTGGCCGAGCGACTCAGCGACACCTCTAGGGATGAAGTTCGGCGTATTTAGCTCAGCGTGTCTGGTAGCGTTTCTGCAAACGTTTGCTAGAACGGATTCGCCGGAAAGACAAGCTCTGATGGTGCAGCGAGAAGTCACGGAATGACCACGGTCCGCGCCGACATCGTCGTCGCCGGGGCCGGTCACAACAGCCTGATCACGGCGGCGTATCTGGCTGCCGCCGGTCACGACGTGATGGTGCTGGACTCCCGGGCGATCCCCGGTGGCGGCGCCGCCACCGAGGAGCTGCTTGGCCCCGGGTACCTGATCGACTCCTGCTCGACAGGCCACACCCTCATCCAGACCAACCCGCTGCTGCTCGAGGACGAGCTGGGGCTGCGGCGCGAGCAGGGTCTGGAGTATCTGGCTCCGGATCCGTTCGCGCACGTTGCGTTTCCTGATGGCGCGCACCTGACGGCGTGGATGGACCTCGACCGGACGTGTGACGAGATCGCGCGCTTCGACGCCGCCGATGCCGTGGCGTACCGCCGGCTGATCGCGGAGTACGACGAGGTCAGGTCGATCTTCGGCGCTACCAACTGGACCCCTGTCGGGTTTGGGCCGTCGCTCGACGAACGCCTGGCCGCCCATCCGGCGGGAGGGATCTGGCGGAAACGATGCGTGATGTCGGCCTGGGACGTCGTCCGCTATGAGTTCCGCGACATTCACGTTCAGGCGTTCATGTTGTGGCTCGCCTACCAGACGATGGTTCCCGTCGACGCGCCGGGCACGGGCTCGCTCGTCTACTCGATCCCGTTTGGGCGACAGCGCCGCAGTTGGTCGCTTCCACGCGGCGGCTCCGGTCGGCTCACGGACGCGTTGGTGCGCGTCATCACGGAGCACGGGGGCGCGATCCACTGTGGCGAGCGCGTCACGAGGTTGCTGATCGACGGCGGTCGGTGCGCCGGTGTTGAGACCGAGCAGGGCAACCAGTACCTCGCGACGAGCGCGGTCGTGTCGAGCATCCACGTCAAGCATCTGGTCGACATGGCGCCCGAGGAGGCGTGGGGGGCAGACTTCGTCTACGGGGTCGCGAACTACGACATCGGTCCGTCGTGTATGGCGGTCTACCTCGCCACCGCCGGTGCGCCTGAGTTTGCGACCCCTGAGGGCCCCCGATCGGCGGTGTCCGCCGGGCTTGCCGGATGGCCCCAGCAGGTCATCGACGACAGCCGCGCCCTGCGCGATGGGCGCTGGGTCGACGATCCAGCCTGGGTGTTGATCGCGACGCCGACGCTCGTCGACGCAGCCCGGGCACCTGAGGGACGTCATACCGTCAAGTTCCTGGCTGCCCAGGCCTACGGGTTTCCCGACCGCAAGCACGACCAGGCCGACCGTCTCGTGGAGCGGCTGCGGGCGGTGGCGCCCGGGTTCACCGACGATCTGATCCTCGACCGCCTGGTCAAGGCGCCGGAGGACGTCGAGGCGTCCAACGAGCACATGATCCGCGGCACCTACCACGGGGGTGACCGTGGAATCGGTCAGACCGGCGCTCTGCGTCCGGTGCCCGGATGGGCACAGCACCGGATGCCGATTCCGGGTCTCTATCAGACCGGCGGCACGACGCATCCCGGAGGCTCGATCACCGGGGGGCCTGGGCGCAACGCGGCCGCGGTGCTCCTGCGCGATCTGGGGAGCAGCCTCGAGGAGGCCGTCGGACAGAGACTCAGCCGCTCAGGATCCGGACGAACGGATCCTTGAAGCGCTCCCCGGGCTGCGGTGCGTTGCGCTGGGCGCGCGTGACGTTGCCGGGCGTGACGATCTGGATCGGTGCGTCGATCTCGGACGGCACCGCCTTGTGGCGTATCGCCGCCAGGCATGCCTCCACCGCGAACTGGCCGATCGTGTACGGATATTGGGCGACGGTCGCGGACATCGCTCCGTGCTTGACGGCCGCGAGCGCCGCCGGGTCGCCGTCGACTCCGACCACGGCGACCTTGCCGCGCTTGTGATCGGCGCCAACAGCCGCGGCGCTGCCAAGCGCCATTTCGTCGTTGACGTCAAAGAAGCCCCTGATCGGCGGCCGTGTACGGAGGAGCGCCGCGGTGGCAAGTCTGGCTCGCTGGCGGTCGAAGTCCGCCGCAACCATCTGGACCACGTGTAACCGACCGGTCGCGCCCTGCATGAACCCCTGGGTGCGAGCGGCGCTGCTGGCGTCGCCGGGAATGCCCGTGATCACCGCGACCGGGGAGCCGCGGGGGACGACCCGTGCCATCGCGGCCGCGGCCAGCCGCCCGGCGGCAACGTTGTTGGTGCCGATGTACGTGGTGATCTCGACGCCGACCG
The DNA here is from genome assembly GCA_035551695.1 of Solirubrobacteraceae bacterium. Taxonomy (GTDB): domain Bacteria; phylum Actinomycetota; class Thermoleophilia; order Solirubrobacterales; family Solirubrobacteraceae; genus Palsa-465. The sequence goes on along the minus strand of DASZMU010000022.1, from coordinate 42,715 downwards.
CTCTGGCCGCCTGTGTGGACACCGGCGAATCGATGTTGACGATCGGGGTCCCTGCGGGAATCTGGGCCAGCGGCTGGACGAGGTTCGTCTGATTGATGGGGTTGATCACGTAGCAGGCCGCCTGCTGCGACGCCAGCGACTCGAGCGCGGAGGCTTGGCCGGCGGTGTCCTGGAGTCCGGCCGCGGCCTGCACGGTGATCTGCACGCCGTGCTGGCGAGCCCCGGCCTCCAGGCCGTTCCTCATCGTCACGAAGAACGGGTTGTCGAGCCCCTTGATGACCGCTGCGACAGAGGGGCTACGGCCGGGGTGTGCTGAGCCGCCGCCCGCACCGCAGCCAGCCGCCAAGGCCGCGGTCAACCCAACGACCAGCCGCCGGACGTTGCGGTACCGCACCATCGCGAGCGTAGTGGCCGCGATTGACCCGATCCACCCCACGCGGCAAAGACCCCCCAACGAGGTTGTCAGCGGGGAGGCTGTGCGTCACGATGAACCGTGACGTCGTTGCGACACTCCAAGCTACGCTCGGCCGTCTCGATGCGGCATGTGCTGATCGTCCTCGTTGCGCTTCTCAGCGTGGCCGGGTACCTCATCACGAGCGAGACAATCCGCAGTGACCGGCGGTCGGCCGCGACACGACGTGCCGAGATCGAGAGCGTCCGGATTCAGGCTCTCCTCGACCGGGCGCGGGCCTACGTCGTCGGGCTCGGCAACATCCTCGCCCAGCAACCGGTCGCGGGTTCTCAGCGGTTCGCCGAACTCGTGGACAGCACGGCCGGCAGCGCCGGTCTCGTCGATGCGTTGTGGGTGCAGAGCGTGCCGGCGTCCGGACGCGGATCGTACGAGCGCCGCCTCGGTGCACCGATCACGCAGGTGACGGGCTCAGGGGGATTCACCCATGCCGCGCCGGCCGCCTCGTACCTGCCCACGAGCTATACGACCGGGACACGCGCGGAGCTGCGCTCCGGCGTGGATGTCTCACGCTGGCCGGCGCTCGCGTCCGCCATCCGCAACCTGGCAACCGTGTTCGCGGTAACCGCGAGCAGTCGTGCCTCGCTGGGGAACGACTCCGGGTTCTATCTGCTCGAAAGCAGCAGCTTCGGCAGCGGTCGTGACAGCAGCGGCTATCTCGCCGTGTTCGTCCCGAGTGGATGGCTGATCCTCTCCCTGGCGGATGATCCGCGGCAGGTGTCGCTCAGCCTCGACGGGCGGCCGCTCGTCGGCCGGCTTCAGTCAGCGCCCATGGCGGGTGCGAGCTTCCAGGCGCTGGCCCGGACCTGGGGGGTTGCCGTGGTCGCCCCCCCCGCGTCTGGTCTTCAGTCGCTGCTCCCCTGGCTGGCGCTTGGCTGGCCGATCGCGGTGGCGCTCGTCGCATTTCTCGTCGGCAACGCGGTCGTGCGCCGCAGGCGGGCGGAGCGCGAAGTGGAGCGGATGTTCGATCTCTCGCTCGACATGCTCGGAACCGCGGGTCTCGACGGATACTTCAAACAGGTGAACCCCGCGTTTGAGCGGATCCTCGGATATTCGCGCGAGCAGCTGCTCGCACGGCCGTTGTTCGAGCTCCTCCATCCGGAGGACGTCGGACGCACGCGCGCAGCGCTCGAGTCGCTGAGGCGCGGTCATCAACTCGTTGAGTTCGAGAACCGCTACATCCGCAGCGACGGTTCTGTCCGGTGGCTGGAATGGAATGTCCGACCCGCGCCGGCGGAAGGCGTCGTCTATGCGGCGGGTCGCGACGTCACCGACCGCCGGCGCACCGACGAGGAGCAGGCCGCGTTGCGGCGGGTCGCGACGCTGGCGGCGCGGGGGGTGCCGCCGGAGGAGGTGTTTGCGGCGGTCACGGAGGAGATTGGGCAGTTGCTCCCGGTCGATAACGCGGGGATGGGCCGCTACGAGCGCGACGGTACGTTCACGCTCGTCGCCAGCTGGGGCCGAGCGGTCGACTTCTTTCCGGTGGGCAGCCGGTGGGTCGTCGGCGGTAAGAACATCGGCACGATCGTGTACGAGACCTGCCGTCCGGTCCGGATCGACAGCTATGCCGATGCCTCGGGCGCGGCGGGCCTCGCCGCGCGCGAGACGGGGCTCCACTCGTCGGTGGGGACGCCGATCATCGTCGAGGACCGTTTGTGGGGGGTGGTGGGCGCCGGCTCGTCCGGGGATCAGCCGCTGCCGGCGGACACGGAATCGCGCCTTGCTCAGTTCACGGACCTGTTGGCGACGGCGATCGCTAATACCGAGAGCCGCGCCGGACTAGCGCGGCTGGCCGAGGAGCAGGCGGCATTACGACGCGTCGCAACCGTCGTGGCGCGGGGGGAGCCTCCCAAGGAGGTGTTCGGTGCCGTGGTCGAGGAGATTGGGCCGCTGCTCAACGTCGACTCCACGATCATGGGCCGCTACGAAGCGGGCCATGCGGTGACCTTCGTCGGCGGGTGGAGCAGGATCCATGCTCTGGTTTCCGCTCTGGTTGGCAGCCGCTGGATTCTTGGGGGTGAGAATGTCAGCACCCTCGTCGCCGACAGCGGGCGTGCTGCCCGCGTCGAGGACTACGGGGGCAGCTCCGACGCGCTCGATGTCGCCATTCGCGAGACCGGCATCCGATCATCGGCCGGGACCCCGCTCGTCGTCGAAGGGCGCCTGTGGGGGGTCGTGATCGCTGGCTCGGCCTTGGGCATTCCACTGCCCGCGGACACCGAGGCGCGCCTTGGCTCGTTCACCGACCTGTTGGCGACGGCGATTGGCAACGCCGAGAGCCGGGCCGCGCTCGCCGCCTCGCGCGCGCGGATCGTCGCCGCCGCTGATGAAACCCGGCGGCGGATCGAGCGTGACCTGCACGACGGCATCCAGCAGCGGCTCGTCTCGCTGGGTCTGGAGCTGCGCGCCGCGCAGGCGACGGTGCCCCGGCGGCTGGGCGAGCTGGGGGGCGAGTTGTCGCGGGTTGCCGAGGGGCTGGCGAGTGTCTTCGACGAGTTGCGTGAGATCTCACGAGGAATCCATCCCGCAATCCTGTCCGAGCGGGGCCTGGGGCCGGCGCTCCGAGCGCTGGCGCGCCGCTCTCCGGTTCCGGTCGAGCTCGATCTGCACAGCGAGCGACGGCTGCCGGAGCATGTTGAGGTCGCGGCGTACTACGTGGTGTCAGAGGCCCTGACAAACGCCGCCAAGCATGCGCACGCATCCGTCGTGAGGCTCGAACTCGGCGAAGACGAGGCGATTCTCCGGCTCGCGATCCGCGACGACGGCATCGGCGGTGCCGATCCGGGCGGTGGGTCAGGACTGATGGGGCTCAGCGATCGCATCGAGGCGCTCGGCGGGCGACTTGACCTCACCAGCCCGGCCGGCAGCGGGACGGCGCTGCTCATCCAGATTCCGGTCGAGAAAGAGAGAGCCGCCGTGTCGCACGAGCCGTAGGGGCGACTCCCACGGGCTGGCGCCGCTCAGATGGGCAACGCCGCCCGCGGCTCAGGCCGCTCGAACCGAGGTGGCCGGCTTCGGAACCCCGTCGCCCTCGGCAAGCAGTGCACGACTGGCGGCGAGAGCTTCGCCGATCAGCTGGCTCGAGTGTTCGAAGTTGGTCGGCTGCACCTGCTGCGGGTTCGGGGCCGGCAGGACGATCAGCTCAGCATGGCTCGAGTAACGGGCGATGTCTTGCTTGAGCCTGCCGTCGAGCAGCAGGCTGATCCCGTAGATCGCGACATCGAGAGCGCCGTGCGGCACGGGGGCGAGAGGACGCGACCGCTCCTGGGTGGGGAGGACGTAGATCCGCTCGGCGCCGAGTTCGACCGCGTGTGAGATGGGGGTGTTGTCCGCAACCCCGCCGTCGACCAGACGCCGTCCGCCGATGTCCACGGGGGGGAACACGCCGGGGATCGAGGCGGACGCGGTCACCGCATCGACCGCCGGTCCCTCGGAGAGCAGCGTCTCGCGCCCCTCCATCACGTCGAAGGCGACGACGTGCAGCGGAACGGCCGCCTCGGAGAGGTCGTCAAACTCGATGTAGCGGCCGACCTGCTCGCGCAGCCCCCGGTTCGGTACAAGGTGGTCACGCTGCCCACGGAGACCGCCCATGATCGCGCGCATGCTCACCGGGAAGATGTCCTGGCGGTGAATGTCGCGCCAGATCCGGGCGAGCTTGGCAGCCGTCTCCGGTATCTGTGGACGTGACGCCACAAACGCCGCGTTGAGGGCACCGACCGACGTTCCGACGAGCACGTCCGGCACCACGCCTCGCTCATAGAGCGCGCGCAGCATCCCAACCTGGAGCGCTCCGAGGCTCGCGCCACCGGAGAGGACGAACGCCGTGTATGGCCGGCCGGACCGCGCGGCCGACCGTCGCGCCGCGTGCGGCCGGATCGGCGTCACCTTGGCGAGTGGGGTCATTGCTGAGGGTTTCCGGAGGCAGCGAGGCCGGTCGTCGGCTCGCGGTGCCCCAAGAGCACATCGCCCACGCGCCGTGACAGCTGGGCGTAGGTACCGGAGGCGCGTTCCTCGCGATCGAGCGCGGCCATGTATGCCGCGAATGCGAGGGCGGCATCACCGGCCTCCGCGCTCACCCAGCGGCGGTACGTGTCCCATACCGCCACGCACTCCTCGCGCCAGCCAACGTAGGCGCGAATTGCCTCATCGATCAGTCGCTTGCGCCGCCTTGCCGTGCCGAGTGGGATGAAGGTCATGCTCGCCTCTGCTGTCTGGTGGCCGAGCTCACGGCGGGTGCCGAAGCTCGGATGCTTGGTTCGCACGGTTAACGATCTCGTCGAACTGGGAAACTGTCATCGCAGCCAGCGACCAATTTCGGCCCCTGGCTAGCCGACCGTTCGGCTTCCAGCTAGCTGCAACCGCCGCGGCAGCGGCCGGGTTCCCCCAGGCGTAATAGGATCGCGCGGTGTCACAGGCGCGACGTCAGAGGGGGAGGGAGACGGTGGTGGTACGTGACCGCGGCGACATTACGCTGGAGGCCGTTCATGCCCTGGCATGGCGGAGAGCGGCCCTCGAGATCGCGCCAAAGGCGCTGGAGCTGATCGATCGCTGCCACGCGTCGTTTGAGGCCGACGTCGTAGATCTCGTCAAACGCGACCCGCACGCGCTGGTCTACGGGGTCACCTCGGCGCCGGGCGATGCCGCGGCGCGCCCGCTTGACCAGGACGGACAGCTCGCGCGGCCGACGCAGCTGTGGACGGCGATGTCGTTCGGAGATCCGCTCCCTCCGCGGGTCGTCCGCGGGATCCTGGTCGCGCGGCTCACCAACTTCCTCGAGGGGCACGCGGGGGTGCGTAGCCAACTCGCTCAAGCGGTGGCGGGCATGCTCGATCGCGACGAGCTTCCGGCCGTTCCCGCGGAATCCAATGGCGGCTCAGGCGAAATCCTTGCCCTCGGAAGTCTGTTCTTCGAGCTCAGCCGGGAAATGTCGTTGACGGCAAAGGAGCGGATGGCTCTGATCAACGGATCCCCGTGCGCCGCGGCGCTGGTCGCCGACGTCGCACTGGCCGGCCGGCGGCGGATCGAACTCGCCGAGTCGACCTTTGCCCTCGTGGCGGAGGCCGCCGGAGCGCCTGACGAGCACTATGCGCCGGAGCTCGACGGGCTCTGGGACGATGAACACGAAACCGCGGCGCTGCGGTCGCTGCGCGCCCTCCTCGATCAGAGCGTGCGACCGCGCCAGCCCCATCAGGCGGCGGTCTCCTTGAGGATTCTGCCGCGCGTGCTCGGCGCGGCCCGCCGAGCGCAGGCTGAGGCCGAGCGGGCCGCGGCGGCGTCTCTGCGCGCGGTTACCGACAACCCCGTCTATGTGCCCGCTGACGGTGACCACTGCGCCGGCGTCGTCCTGTCCAACGGCGGGTACCACAACGCCCAGGCCACGCCGGCCATGGACGGCCTGGGGTTCGCCCACGCGGACCTCTGCCAGTTGGCGCAGCGCCTGACCGACCACCTGTTCCAGCACCCCGTGACCGCAGCCCTCATCGCCGGGGACGAGTGGAGCCTGAAACCGCTGCACATGGTCCAGAACGGCTGGGGCGAGCAGGCCCGCGCCATTGCCGACCCTACGCTCCTGTCGCTCGGAGGCTTTGGCCAAAACGACGTACCCGCCCTGAGCTTCCTGGCCTGGCGGAAGACGACTGCCATCAGCCGCTGCCTGGACGCCGCCCTAGCCGTACTGGCGGCGGTCGCGACGGAGACGGTGAGGCGGCGGGGCTTACCTTCGCCGCCTCACATGCGGGAGTTCGTCGACGGGATCGGCGAGGTCTTCCCGCCCGTCACCGAGCCCCGGCCGCTGGGCCACGACTGCCACCAGCTCACGGAGCGCTTCGTGGCCCAGGTCTTCGGCTGAGAGACGCTCAGGTGCGAGCTCAGCGGCTCGGTCCGCCTCTATCCTGAAGGTATGGGTAGAACCTGGATCCTCGATACAGAAACGAAGGGGACCGGCGCCCACATGGTGCCCCTCGAACGGGCGACGAAGCGTTCGTCGGCGATGGAGCCGGTGTTCGTGCCGCGCAAGCCCGCTCGGCCTCAGGAACCGCAGGCGCCCGCCCCCAGAACGCCCCGCAAGTTCAGGATCATCGACGTGATGACCCGGCAGACGCTCGCCGACGGCTCGACCGCCCGGGAGGCGGTGGATGTGCTGGGGGGTGTCCGCAGCATCGTCGACGTGGAGGTCTATGCGTGGGACGAGCAGCGCGCTCGCTGGCGCTTGCTCACGTTCTCAGAGCAGCGGGCGATGTGGGAGTTCGCCCGCTCGTAGGCCCGGCGCGGCTCCGCCGGCGCAACTTCGCCTGACCACGGTTGTTCTGTGCAATGCCGAGTCCCTGGCTGCCAGCCCAGGGAGCGGGGAACCCAACGTCGTTGGGGCGAATCCGGCAGTGATCTGCCGGTAGCGCTCAGATCCGAGCGCGAGCCCGACAGCTAACCCCGTAGGCGCCAGGCAGTCCGTCCAGCGTCGACCAATGCGGGGTTTCGCGTGCCCGAATTCAGAACTGATGTCCCTTTCGTCCTCCGCGCGGGCGACGCGCCTCGTGTCGGCCAGATCCTCTCGACGCTGCTGCTCGTCGCTGCCGTGGCGTTGGCGCTGACGCCGGCCGTGTCCCGCGCGGCAGCCTCGCCGTTTCGACGGGTGCTGCGCGCCGGCGACCATGGCAGCGATGTGCGGACGCTTCAGACCTGGCTGTCCGATGTCGGCGCCCGCACCGCCGCCGACGGTGTGTTCGGCGCGAGGACGAGCGCGTCGGTCCGGCGCTTCCAGGTCGCCGCACATCTCAGCCCGGCCAGTGGCACCGTCGGAGTCCGGACGGCGCGCGCACTGCAAGGCTGGGTCGCCGGAGCCACCAAGATCGCCTCGGCCGCGTCGACGCCCGCCACCACGTCCGGCGCCCAGGCCACGTTGGTCAACGGGCTCGCCGTCGCCCCGGCGAGCGCGCCGGAGGCGGTCAAGCAGGTGATCGCGGCGGCCGACTCGATCGCGTTCAAGCCGTACGTGTACGGCGGTGGACATGGGAGCTGGAGTTCGCCCGGCTACGACTGCTCCGGGTCCGTGGGCTTCGCGTTGCATGGCGGCGGCGTGTTGTCAGAGACCGAGGACTCGAGTCAGATGGAGACCTACGGATCCGGCGGCGCCGGGCGCTGGATCACCCTGTGGGCGAATGCCGGCCACGCCTACGCGAACATCGCCGGCCTGTGGTTTGACACCGCGGGGCAGAGCTCGGCCAACGGAAACGACCGCTGGTCGACCCAGCGGGCCTCGCCGGCGACGGGCTACGTCGAGCGCCATCCAGCGGGCTACTGACGGCTCCGCTGCACGAGGCGTACGCTGCGCAGGGGCGACCGGAGGGTCGCTGCAGCGAGAGGACAGCAACCCCAAAGTCGTTGGAGGTGCAGACGTGATCGTGATGTTTACTGCCCGCCGTCTCAAGCCAGGCGCATGGGATCAATTCCGCCAGGCATGGGACCCGGGCGACGCCATGCCGCCCGGCTTTCAGCGCGCCGTCCATGCGCGCAATATTCGCGACGAGGACGAGGTGATCTCGTTCGGCCTGTTCGAGATGAGCAAGGATGAGTACCACCGCTGGCGCGCGGAGGCGGACGCCCGCGAACTGGAGCGGGTCGATCACATCTCGGCATTCGTGACGAGCGAGCCCGTTTCCGGCGTCTATGAGGTGATCGACACCCTCGAGCAGTAGCAGGCGACGTGGCCCGTGGGCGAAGGGCGCGGGCGGGAGCCGGCTCGCCAGTCCTGCCCGGCCCGCTCACCACCACTTCGACTCGCGGGCCCTGTCCGTGCCGCCGGTCTGGTCCAGCGCGTCGAGTTCGGCCACGTCCTCGTCTGACAGAGCGAAGTCGAAGATCTGCGCGTTCTCCTCGATCCGCTCTCGATGGGTCGACTTGGGAAGGACGATCGTGTGCCGCTGTATGCACCAGCGGAGCAGGACCTGTGCGGGCGTGCGCGCGACGCGCTCCGCGATCTTCGCGACGACCGGTTCGAGACGCCGATCGAGCGGGCATAGCCCTCGTCCCGGGCCGCCTCCATGCCCGCCCAGGCCCATGTCGGCCCGTTTTGGGGCCAATGCACGATGTACAGGTCAACCTGATCGACGCCGAGCCGGCGCAGGCTCTGCTTCGCCTCGGCCACCGGGTCCGTCCGTGCGGGATAGAACTTCGTGGTGAGGTGGACCTCCTCGCGAGGAACGCCGCTGTCGCGCAGCGCACGCCCAACGCTTTCCTCGTTGCCGTAGGCCTGCGCGGTATCGATGTGGCGGTACCCAGCCTCCAGTGCCCAGCGTACGGCGTTCTCGCACTCTGCACCATTGGGGACCTGCCAGACGCCGAGGCCGAGCGTGGGGATCGTCGCGCCATCGCTCAATACCCGCCGGCGCTCGTCAGCCCTGTCTGCGGTATCTCGCATCGTGACTCCTCCTGTCGACTGGACGGATCGTGCTGACTGTGGACCCTAGTCGGGCCCGGGACCGGCCTATTGCCGGTTGCCGCCGAACAGCCTGAGCAGCAGGAGGAAGACGTTGAAGATGTCCAAAAAGATGCCGGCGGCGATCGGAACCGCGCTCGCCATGTCCACGCTGCGCAGGCGGTTGAAGTCGACGATCGTGAAGCCGCCGAAGATGACGAGCCCGAGCACGCAGTAGATCAGGTTGGCATGCGGTATCGATACGAAGATGGCGACGATGCCGAACACGATCAGTGCCAGCAGCGCCCAGAACAGCGTCCGGGCCCAGGACGAGAGGTCGCGCCGGGTTGCATAGCCGAACGCTCCGAGTGCCGCGACGAATGCACCGGTCGCACCCGCGGCCTGCCAGACGGCCGAGGGGTTGGAGTGGGCGTAGTAGGCGATCACGGGCGCGACGGCGAGGCCGATCGTGAGTCCCAGGCCGAACAGGAATCCCACTGCCAGCTGCTCGCGCCCGGCGCGCGTCGCGAAGTTGAGCCCGAAGATGCACGCGAAGGCACCGATGAAGAACAGAATCCCGGCGCCTCCGCTGAGGTCCCGACCGATGTAGGCGCCGAGCGCCGCACACCCGACGGTGAGGGCGACGAGGCCCATGACCTGGCCGAAGACGGCACGTGTGTCGTCGCGAGTGACCGCTGTCCGCGGCGCGAACCCCAGATCGTCGTAGGTCGGCATCTGGCGGCTCCTGTTTGGGTATTCAGGGACGTAGGCCGGGTGGGCGCAAATGGAAGCTTCCCACACGCGCCGCAGGCTGGGAAGGGTCCAGGTAGGGTGAGGCCCGATGCCCCGGTACGTCGTCTCGTTGCTGATGGTGCATTACGGCACCCCTCGGGATCAGGAGGCTCGTGAGCAGCTCGCCGCAGCGCTCCCTGATGCCACCGTCGGCCGACCGGACGACGTTGGCATCTTCGATTGGCGGCCCCGGAGCGGCCGCCCCGCTCAATGATCGCCTCTCCGGCAACCGTCCTGCGGCCGGTGAGCGCCGCGCGGGAATGGCTGCGGGCGCACGACCCGGACTACGACGCCCTGCGGCGTGCGGCGCGCGCGGCCTTGGTCATGCCGATCATGTTCGCGCTCGGCGACAAGGTGATCGGCAACCCCGCCCTGGCGACCTTCGCGGCGTTCGGTTCGTTTGCGATGCTGCTCTTGGTCGATTTCTCAGGCTCGATTCGCGATCGCCTCCTGGACCAGGCGGGCCTCGCGATCGCGTGTGCGGTGCTGATCTGCCTTGCGACGCTCGCTTCGCGGACGACGTGGCTGGCGGCGGTGGCGATGGCCGTCGTCGCCTTCGCGATCCTGTTCGCCGGCGTGGTCAGCTCGGTGCTGGCCGGTGCCACGACCTCGCTGCTGCTGGCGTTCATCCTCCCCGTGGCCCTGCCGGCGCCGCCGTCCGCGATTCCGGCTCGGGTCGCCGGCTGGGGGCTTGCAGCAGCGGCGTCCCTCCTGGCGATCTCGCTGCTCTGGCCGTCACCGGCGCGCAACCCCGTCCGCAGCGCCGCCATTGCTGCATGCCGGGCGCTCGCACGTCGGCTGCGCGCCGAGGTGGCCTATGTCATGAGCTCAGACGCGACCGAGGGCCGCCAGGCGCATCGCGAAGCGGTCGCCGGGGCCGATGACGCGGTGCAGGCCCTCCAACGGGCGTTCTTCGCCACGCCGTATCGACCGACCGGGCTGACGACCGACGCCCGCGCCGTCGTGCGCCTCGTCGACGAGCTTCGCTGGCTGGAGACCATCGTGCTGCGTTCGGCGCCGGCTCGTCATCCCCCCCGCCGCAGCCCTGCCGTATGCGCGGTCAAGGTGGCCGCCGCCGACGTCCTGGGACATACCGCCGACGTCCTGGAGGAGCCGCGCGGCGGGCAGGCCGGCCTGTCCGCGGCGCTGGAGCGGATGCACGAGGCGCTCGCCGACTTGGAGCTGGCGGCCACCGCGGCCCTGCCGACCGAGCCGGCGTCGCAGACATGGGACGATGACCGAGCGCGGACGATCGTCTCCTCGCTTGACCCCAGCTTCCGGGCACAGGAGCTGACGTTCGTCGTCGACCAGATCGCCGCGAACACCGCGTTCGCTGCCGCCGCCACGCAGCGCCGGTGGATCGAGCGGCTGCTCGGCCGCCAGCCGGCCGGGTTCCAGGGCCCCGTCACGGCAGCGCACGAGCGGGCCGGGGCCCACGTGGACCGGCACTCGGTCTGGCTCCACAACAGCCTGCGAGGGGCGGCAGCCCTCGGCCTCGCTGTTCTCGTCGCCGACCTGAGCAGCGTCCAGCACGGGTTCTGGGTCGTCTTCGGGACGCTGTCGGTGCTTCGGTCCAACGCGCTCAGCACCGGACAGAACACACTCCGGGCGCTGGTCGGAACGACTGCGGGGTTTGTCATCGGCGGGATCCTCGTATACCTGATCGGCACCAACACCAGCGTGCTGTGGGCAGTGTTGCCGATCGCGATCCTCGTGGCCGGTCTGGCCCCGGCGACCATCTCGTTCGCCGCGGGCCAGGCGGCCTTCACGCTGACGTTGCTCATCCTGTTCAACATCCTCGCGCCGGAGGGATGGAGGATCGGACTCGTGCGGATCGAGGACATCGCCATCGGCGGAGCGGTCAGCCTCGCTGTCGGCCTGCTCTTCTGGCCCCGCGGCGCGGCCGCTCTGCTGGGGACGGCGCTCGCCGACGCCTACGCCGCCGGCGCCCGGTACCTCGCCGCCGCCGTCGCCTATGGCGTCGGCTGTTGCGACGCGTCCGGATGGCGGTCGCCCGTTCCAGAGGAGCAGGCGCTGGCTGCCGCCGCCGCGTCACGGCGACTGGACGACGCGTTCCGCGGATACGTCTCGGAGCGTGGCTCCAAGCGGCTGGAGCTCGCCGAGGTCACCAGTCTCGTCAGCGGTGTAATGGCCATTCGGCTGGCTGGGGACTCGGTGCTGGATCTCTGGGACCGCGACGGCGTCCAGGCCGGCGATCGCTCAGCCGCACGGCGCGAGCTGCTCGCCGCGGCGGGCAGCATGACCGCGTGGTATGACCAGCTCGCGGCGGGTCTTGCCGGCCACGAGGATGTTCCGGATCCCCTCCCCGCGGATGCCGGTGCCGACGGGCGGCTGGTCGAGGCGGTGGGGACGGACCTCCGCGACTCCGACGGCCAGGCCACGGCCACGGGTATTCGGGTCATCTGGACCGGCGACCATCTCGACGCGATTCGCCGGCTGCAGGCGATGGTGGTGGAGCCGGCCCGCGCCGCGGCCGGCGACGGTCGTCCCAGGCGCTCGACGGCTGCTCATGACGGGCTCGGCGCGCGTTGAACCCGGTGTTATCGTCGGCCGATGACGCCTCCTCGTAGATTTACCCTGGTCGCCGCGATCGCTGCGGCGACGCTCGTCATCGCCGCGGCCGCCATTGCCGCCGGCGGGGTGACGCCTGCTCGCGGCTCGACGCGTTCCTCGCTGGTGCACGCCTTCGTCGTTCAGGACGGCGCGAGTACGGGCATCACCGGGGTGTACACCGCCGGGTCCCACGCGGTGCTCGGTGTCGTCTGCCAGAAGACGCCGGACCGGGGCACGGTGCGATTCCTGTTCCGGCGGTCCGCCCGGTCCTGGCGCTACCTGTTCTCGGCGGCCGGCGCCGGCAAGGGCACCGCGGTTGAACGGCAGCTCGAGCGCGCCTGTCGCTGACGCTGGTTGCGGGTGACGCCCGGTGGCAGCGCCCGCTCGGTCAGTTCGACAGGACGGTGAAGAAGTCGCGACTGTAGGGCAGCAGGAGGTGCCCGGAGATCCCGTACTGCCCGGGAACGACCGGGACGGGCGTCGGGCCCGAGGTTGCGTGGTGGACGTACAGGTAGCCGGCCACCCAGTCTGGATTGATGTCCAACTCCACTCCCCGCTGGACGCCGGCGGCGGCCATCGCACCGGCGAACTGGGGGACGGTCAGACCCTCCCCTGCCGCCCAGAGAAGCTGTCCGTTGCCGAGGATGCCCAGGCCGCTGCGGGCGACGGCCGAGGCGCCGCCGATCGTCGCCCCCCAGCACGTCGCCCCGCACGTGCTGACAGAGCTGTCCGGGCGCCCGTGATCAATGAGCAGATGGAGGTTCTGACGCACGGATGCGATCGGGACGCCGGGGGCGGGCACCCCCTGCCCCCAGGGGCCGATCTGCGTCGTGCCGTTCCGATAGGTGACGATCGACGCCAGGCCGGCGGACAGGGGCACCGCGGTCCGTCCGAACGACTCGAAGCCGCCCGCTCCGGTCGAGAACTTGAATCCGCCGTTGAAGCCGAGGATCAAATGATGGATCTCGCTGCCGGCGACCTCGTCGCCGTACCGCCAGCCCGTCCCCCCCGGATCGACGGAGCCGGCGTGCAGTGCCAGATGGACATGGCTCTGGTCCATGCGCACGAGCGTCACGCCGGAGCGCTCGGCGACCCACATGTCCGGCCGGCCGCCGATCGAGGAGATGGTCTGCCACCGGGTGTTCAGCGCCGGCGGAAAATGGTCGACGAGGCGATGCGAGGGCGCGCGGTGCGCGACCCGCGACACGCGCTGCGTCGTGCTCGTGCCCGGCTGGCCCTGTGCGCCGGATGAGGACGAACTCTGTGACCCGGTGCGGGAGTGGCTCGCCGACGAAGCACCGGCGCTGCCGCAGGCGGCAAGCGCCGCGGTCGCCAGCGTGGCGAGGAGACAACCGATGAGGCGACGGTACGAAGAAGTCACGATCGACGAGGGCGGCAAGCGGTCAGCCGGCCGCGAGGACTAAAGAGTACGGCTGCCGGTCTAAGCGCCGCTGTTAAGCCTGGTGAGACGTCGCTTATGGTTTGGGTGAGTCCTCCGGCCCAAAAGCGTTGGCGAGGGTCGAACGACTGGCAACGAGGGGAGATCGCCGCCGAGTTGGCTCTGAAATCCGGGGCTAACGCGTGCCGTTGCGCCGGCGGCTCAGATACCGCCAGCCGAGCGCGATCCAGACGAGCCAGATCAGCGGGGCGCCGCTTGCCAGCCCATGGCCGCCGCGACCGGGATGGTCATGGCCCGCGAGTGCGAACGCGATCATCCCGATCAGCATCACCGCGAGGGGCAGCGCAACCGCCAGGGCCACCGTGGGCCGCGCACGCGACAGCTCCCCCGGTCGTCTGGCGAGGCCGGGAGCCGGGTCCGGAAGATCTGAGACGACCTCGTCCAGCTCGCCGTAGGTCTTGGCCGACAGCGCGGCGCCCAGCCGTTCCTCCAACTCGTCGGCGAACAGCCGGCCCTCAGCGGCCGCGTGGCGCAGCCGCTCGGCAACCTGCTCGCGATCGGCGTCCGAAGCTCTCAGTATCGCTCGCCTCGTCATGTCCTTCGTTCTCCTCGATCGCGTTGTCTCGTCGGCCGCTGACATGAGGCTACCGACCCCATCACCTCGGCATGGATCGCTCGCGGCTTGACAGCTGCCACGAGTCGCACCGTCTTTCAGAACCATGACCTTGCCTGCGTGCCTGCGAGATCCGAAGGATAGACCTAAAAGACTTAGATATCAAAGACTAGCGTTGAGGGAGAGGGGCGGTCCTCCGCAGGCGGACAAACCTCCACGAGCGCCCAACCGCGTAGGCGATCGCACTGCCGACGCCGACGAAGAAGCCGATCGGCCAGTTGGTCTGGAAGGAGAGCGCGATTGCCGTCCACACCGTGACGAGCGCGATCGCGATCGACAGCGCGATCGCGACGGCCGGGCGGGCGGTGAACGACCGGGCGGCTGCCGGGGGTCCGATCATGAGGCTGAAGATCAGCGTCGTGCCCACAACCGGGACCGTCATCGTGGTCGCGAGTGCGACGAGCGCCAGGAAGCACAACTCGATTCCAAACGGGCTGACCCCTCGAGCCTGACCGCTTTCCGGAAGGACCGAGGAGAGGAGCAGCGGCCGATAGAGGATGGCCAGCGCCACGGCGCATGCGACCGCGAGCCCCGCCGTGGGGCCAACCTCGCTGGTGCTGATGCCGAGCACCTCGCCGAAGAGCAGCGCCTCGATCTCCGGGGCGTACTCGATGCTGAAGCCCAAGAAGAGCGCGCCGAGCCCGAGCATGAACACCAGGGTCAGCGCCGTGGCGACGTCATGGCGCCCGCGACGCCCGAGCAGGCCGATGCCGAGCGCTCCCGCCAGCGAGAACACGCCGAGGCCGATGAGGGTGTTGACGCCGATCAGGCTGGCGGCGGCGGCACCGGCGAACGAGCCGTTCGGAACGGCGTGGGCGACGAAGGCCGATCCGCGCAGGACGACGAAGAACCCCACCGCGCCGCCCACGATCGCCACCATCGTGGCCACGATCCAGGCGTTGACCATGAAGCCGGAGAACATCTAGCGCCTCGCCCGTCGCCGACCCAGCGCCCGAGACGCGAGGTAGGCGAGCAGTACGAGCGTCACGACGAAGAAGCTGACCGGCCAGCCACGGTGGTGCGGCGGCCAGTAGTAGCTGTCGTAGGCGAGCAGCAGCCCCAGCCAGATCGCGGCGAGTCCGATCGCCGCGGCGGCCGCGACCGCGCGCCCCGGCCGCGCTGTCAGCTGCAGGGCGGCCGCCGCCGGGCCGATCAGCAGCGCGGTGCTGAGGATGGCTCCGATCGTCACCGCCGACAGGGCCACGGCCACGGCGATCGCCACGAGGTACAGACTGCCGACGAGACGGACCGGGATCCCACGGGCGGCCGCCAGGTCCGGGCTGACCGAGCTGAGCAGCAGCGGGCGGTACAGGGCCGTCACGATCCCCAGCGCGATCACGCCGAAGACGACGGCCGCCGGGAGGATGCTCCGGTCGAGCGCGAAGATCGAGCCGAACAGGATGGTGACCGTGGCTCCCGTCGTGTTGTTGAACGTTGTGCCGAGGTAGAGAAGCAGGGCCGCCAGTCCGAACCCGGCGCCGAGCACGATGCCGGTCGCCAGGTCGCGGCCGCGGGCGCGCTGGATGCCGATCATCTCCATCACGCCCGCGGCGGCGACGGCGATCCCGATGAACCCCCAGAGCGGCGCGATCCCGATCAGGTAGGCGCTTGATCCGCCCGCCGCGCCGATGTCGCCGAGCGCCTCGCCGGCAAACGCCTGCCCGCGCACGACGGTGAAGACGCCGACCGCGGCGGCGACCACCGCCACCAGGCCGCCGACCGCGGCGGCCAGCTGCACTGACGCGCTGGAGAAGAATCCCGGCTCGATGATCGCTCGCAGGAGATGGCTCACCGGCCCTCACACGATCTCGACCGCGCCGTCGCCGGATCCCTCACCGGCGCCGTCGGCGGCAGCGTGCTCATCGTGCCCGGTGCCGGCGACCACGATCACGCGGCCATGGACGCGCAGGACGTCGACGTGGTGTCCGTACAGCGCGGAGAGCACATCCGAACGGACCACTTCGCTCGCGGTCCCGCTCGCGGCACGGCCCGCGGCCAGGTAGACGATCCTGTCCATCACCGGCAGGAGCGGGTTCATCTCGTGTGCGGAGATCAGGATCGCGATCTGCTTCCCGCGGGCGATCCTCGCCAGCAGGCTCACCACCTCCTGGGCGCTGCGCAGATCGAGATTGGCGAGCGGCTCGTCGAGGAGCAGCAGCTTCGGCTCGCTGATCAGCGCGTGGGCGATCAGGATCCGCTGCTGCTCGCCGCCGGAGAGCTGGCCGACGCGGGCGTCGCCGAAGCGGGTGGCGTCGACGGCCTCGAGCATCTCCTGCACCAACCGCGTCCGGCGCCGTGACGGTAGCGCCGGGCCGAACCGGTGTCCATCCAGGCCGAGCCCCACGAGGTCGCGGCCGCGAAGCGGCATGTCCGGATCGAGCAGGAACTTCTGGGGGACATAGCCGACCTCGCCGCGCGCCCGGTCGCCGGCGCTTAGGCGCACGCGCCCCGCGGTCGGCGCCTGGAGCCCCAGGATCACCCGGAACAGCGTCGTCTTGCCCGCTCCGTTGGCGCCGATCAGACCGGTGAATTCACCGCGGCGGATCGTGAAGCTGACGTCATCGAGGATCGTGCGTCCAGACAGACGGACGGTGACCCCCTCGGCGATCAGCGTGCTGTCCTGGACCGGCGGGGCGGCGAGTGACGCGCGGCTCACGTCAACCGCCGGGTGGAGGTGTGGTCGGCCACCGCCCGCTGCAGCGCCCGCACCTCGGCCACCATCCAGGATTGGTAGTCATAGCCGGGGGTCGGCATCGTCTCATAGACGCCGACGACCGGGATGCCGTTCTTCGCCGCCGCCGCGAGGAAGGACCGGGTCAGCGAATCGGTGACCTGCTGGTTGTAGACGAGCACCTTGACGCGGTGGCGGGAGAAGAGGCCGTTCTCCAGCGTAACGTCCTGCGGCGCCGGGTCGACGCCGTTCATGATGTCGGCCTGGAGGCCGAACGGGCTCAGGTTGACAGCGCCGGCCGCCTGGAGCATGTAATCGGCGACCGGTTCGGTGGTCGCGACCTGGGCGTGGGGAAAACTCCGCGCGAACTGCTTCAAGGCGGCATACCAGGGCGCGAGCGAGGCGTCGAAGCGGCGGGCGTTGGCGGCGAAGTAGGCGGCGTGGGCGGGCGCCAGCGAGCTCAGGTCGCTGACCAGCGCGCGGACCACGGCCGGCATCGTCTGGGGCCCGTACCAGAGATGGGGATTGGGCGTTGAGTCCGGGAGGCCGAGCAACGTCTGCACATTGATCACCTTCCGCGCCGAGTTCGGCGACGCGGCCTCGATCTTGTTCATGTAGGTGTCGTAGCCGACTCCGTTCTGAACCACGAGGCGCGCCGAGCTCACCGCCTGCGCGATGGTGGGGCTGGCCTCGAAGCTGTGGGGATCGGTGTTGGGGTTGCTCTCGATCGCGGTGACCGAGACATACCGGCCGCCGATCTGCGAGATCACGTTGGCGTATTCATTCTCGGCCCCCACGGCGGCGATCTGCCCGCTGCCCGTGTGGGACGGCAATGCGGTTGAGCCGCACCCCGTCAGAGCAACGACCACGATGAGACTGACGAGCACGACGGTGGCACGGCGACGGCCGAGAAGGTTCACGAGCGTCCTTTCGCTAACGGATCCGATGGAGCCCCGGAAGACGGTGATCAACCTACCATAGAATGAGTCCAAGTCTCAATCTCGCCCGCTCGGACTATGCTCTGCACCGTGCGAACGCAGACGGGCAACGAATGGGCGGACCATGCGCGCGAGGTCCTCCAGCAGGCCGGACATCAGAAGGGGGCCGCGCGCGACACGCTGATCGAGCTCCTCTCCCGGCAGAACTGCGCGCTGACGGCGCTGGAGATCGAAGATGCGCTCCGGCGCACGACACCCGGCCAGCGGCCGGTCGCGCGGGCGAGTGTCTACCGGGTGCTCGAGCTGCTCCAGGACCATGACCTGGTCAATCGCCTCGATCTCGGCGACGGGATCGCCCGGTACGAGCTCGTCGACCCGGCCGGGGACCACCACCATCACATGGTCTGCGATCAGTGCGGGCAGCTCGTTCCCTTCCACGATCCGGCGCTCGAACGGTCGATCAGCCGGCTCTCCGACCGGCTCGGCTTTCGCACCAACGACCACGAGGTCACCCTGCACGGGGCCTGCCCGGACTGCCAATAGGCGGTCGCGGGCGCACCAGACAACTGGGGGGTTTCGCCGCGCCCGTGCACGGCACGGAGCCGCGTCTCTGGGAACGTCAGAGGCTATGACGCGTGCCGAACGCACAGCCAACCTTGCCGGCGTCGTGGTTCCCTTCCTCGGCGTGATCGCCGCGATCGCCCTGCTCTGGAACCACGGAGTCGACGGCGTCGATCTCGGGATCCTGGGCGCGATGTACCTGCTCAGCGCGTTCGGCATCACCGTGGGCTTTCACCGGCTGCTCACCCACCGGGCATTTCAGACTCACCGCTGGCTCGAGCGCGTGTTCGCAGTGCTCGGGTCGCTGGCCGTGCAGGGCTCGGTCATCGATTGGGTGGCCGACCACCGCAAGCACCACGCGCATACCGACCGGGAGGGCGATCCCCACAGTCCCCACGTGGGCCACGGCAGCGGCCTGCGAGGGCTCTGGCATGCCCACACGGGGTGGCTGTTAGAGACCCAGGGACAGGCGAATTGGAAGCGGTACGCCGGCGACCTCTACGAGGATCCGGGAATGCGGAGGATCGGCCGCCGGTTCCCGCTGCTCGCGCTCGTTTCGCTGCTAGTGCCGGCGGCCGCGGGGTTCCTCCTCGACGGCTTCACGGCCGGCGCTGCGATCCGCGGGCTGGTCTGGGGCGGCCTCGTCCGCGTCTTCCTCGTCCACCACGTCACCTGGTCGGTGAACTCGATCTGCCATTTCTTCGGCCACCGGCGCTTCGCCATCGAGGATCGCTCGACGAACGTCGCCTGGCTCTCGGTGCTCTCGCTCGGCGAGTCGTGGCATCACAACCACCACGCCTTCCCGCGCTCGGCCTTCCACGGGCTGCGGTGGTGGGAGATCGACATCTCCGGCCTGCTGATCTCGGTGCTCGAGCGCTGCGGCCTGGCCTGGAACGTCGTCCGCATCACACCTGAGCGCCAGCTACAGAAGCTGGGCCGTCCGGCCGCCGACCCGGCCGAGGCTCCTCCGCTCGGCGCCTGATTTCGTCGCGGTAGCCCCGCCGGGCCGGGGCTCTGGGCCGGTCGCTCCTCGGCGTGCGGGGCCAACAGCGTGTATCGGCATGGGTAGGGATTGTCGAGTTCGAACACCCATCTGGGTGGAACATCCGTCCAGTCGCTCCAGATCGCTAATGGATCTCCCGATTGCAGCCGACGTAGGCGTTGAGGGCTTTGCGACCCCCTCAGCAACCGACTCGGAGGACTCATGGGGAATTTCCAGGTGAGCGACGACCTGCTCGACGGCGATGTGCGCGTCCTTCGCGTCGCCGGTGAGGTGGACTTTGACGTGGCTCCGCAGTTCAAGCGGCGGATCAGCAGCCTGATCGAGGCCGGCGACCGGCAGCTCGTCATCGATCTATCGGCCGTCGAGTTCATCGACTCCACCGCGATCGGAGTCCTCGTGGGGGCCATCAAGCGTCTGCGCGCCGTTGGCGGCTCGCTCGCCGTGGTCTGCGACAACGACGACGTGCACGCCATCTTCGAGGCGGTCGGCCTGGAGAACGTGATCCCGCTGCACGGCTCGCATCAGGATGCATTCGCTGCGCTTGCCGTCACCGCCTGAGCGGGCGGGCCGCGCCGCCGTCGCGGAGCCCTTCGAGCCCGTGGACCTGCGGCTCCCGGCGAGACCGGCTGAGCTCAAGCGGGCACGTGACTGCGTGGCTGCGGCCGCCGCCGACTTCGGCTTCGCGCGGAAGGCAGCGTACGAGCTCGTGTTCGCGGTCAACGAGGCGGTCACGAACGCGATCAAGCACGGAAGCCCGGATCGGGACGGAACGATCGGGCTGACCATCGGCGCCGAGGGCGACTCGCTTGTCTGCTCGGTCCAGGACGCCGGACCCTTCATTCCGCCGACCGAGAAGCCGGAGCCCGTGTCCGCCGAGAGCGGTCGGGGTTTCGCGTTCATGTCGGCGTTGACCGACGAGTTCGAGCTGCTGGTCAAGCCGGCGGCGACCGTGGTCCGCCTTCGCAAGCTTCGTCCCGCGCTGGTGCCAAGTGCCTGAGCATCGATCCCTCCGCCGGAGATGGCGCTGTGGCGTGAGCCTCGGCGTTCTCGCGGCCGGATTGTGCCTCGCCCCGTCAGCGGTAAGTGCGCCGGGTGACGGTCAGCAGCGCGGCGGCTCCGGGGTCGCGGCGCTGGCCGCCGCCACCGTGCAGACCGCCTTCCGGAGCGACGGTGGGCCCCACGGCGGCGGTTCCGGTCAGGGTCAGGGTGGCTGGGGCGGATCCCATGGCGATCAGGGTCAGGGCCAGGGTTATGGCGGTGACGGCCAGGGTGGCGGCGGCCCGGGCCAGGGTCAGGGCACGGGCCCGGGCCAGGGCGGCTCGGGCGACTCGGGACACGGACAGGGCGGGTCAGGCGACTCCGGCGGCCAGGGCCAGGGCGGCTCCGGTGACTCCGGCCACGGCGGATCCGGCGGCTCCGGCACCGGCCAGGAGGGATCCGCCACCCCGCAGGCCGTTCCGAGCACGCCCTCCGCACCGGGCGGCGGCAGCCAGCACGGCTCCTCCGGCGGCAACTCCTGGGGCGGGTCCGGCGGCTCCCACGGCAACGGCCAGGGCTCCGGCTCGTCGTCCGAGGGCTACGGCCGGGGCTCAGCACATGGGAACGGGAATGGGAACGGCAACGGGAACGGGAACGCGAGCGGGAACGGCAACGGCAGCGGCACGTCGGCCACGCCGTCGTCGTCGCACGCCGGCGGCTCCTCCTCGTCCTCCTCGTCCTCCTCGTCGACGGCGACCACGGCCACGCCGGCAGTGTCGACTGCGGCAGCCGGCGCCGGCTCCTCAACACCCAGCACGTCAACGACTCCCGCGCCCAGCACGCCCGCGACCGCGAGCCCGGTTCCGGTCAGCGTGAACCCGGGGCAGTCGGCCCCGAGCTCCGGGACCGGTACGTCCTCGCACACAGGAACCCGTGATCCAACGGGCAAGGGCACGCAACGGGCCTCGTCCCGTCCGGCCACGACCTCCAGGGCGCGTGGTGTCGCCGCTCGGACCCGAGGCAGCGCGGCAACGGCGGCGAGGGCGTTCCGGCGGATCGCGACGACGGGAACGGGCGTGCCTCGCGCGCTGACCGCCGGTGCCACCTCACCTGCGCCAGCCGCGGGACCGCACCGGGCCTCCCGGCGGCGCACCACGGCGAGAGGCGGGCTGACTCAGCCGCTCGACACGCTCGGGCACGAGCTGAGCACGGTGCCCTCGCTCGTCGGTGGCCTGGTTCCGCTGCCCGTGCCGGACTGGAGCAAGCCCGTCATCTTCCTGCTGTTGCTCGTCTGCGCTCTGCTGGGCTTCCGGGCCTGGCTGACCGGCCACCGGGCGCGCCGGCTCGAGGTCCAGCGCCAGCAGCTTGCCGCCGACCTGGACTCGATCCAGGCGGCCCTGATCCCGGAGATTCCCCCGCGCCTCGGTGGACTTGACGTCTCCGTCGCCTACCGCCCCGCCGATGGGCCCGGCGCCGGCGGAGACTTCTATGACACGTTCGCTCTCGACGCCGATCGCGTCGCGATCATCGTCGGCGATGTCTCCGGACACGGCCGGGATGCCCTCGGGCGCGCCGCGCACATGCATTACACGCTGCGCGCGTACGTGGAGATGGGGCTTGAGCCGCGTGCCGCCCTGAAGCTGGCCGGCCGTGTCCTCGGAGCCGACAAGGACGACCTGTTCACCACCGTGGCGGTGGCGGTCCACGATGCCGGCTCGGCGACCCTCACCTACGCGACCGCCGGTCACCCGGCCCCCGTCCTGCTGGGCCCGGGCGCCCACGAGCCCCTGACCCGCTGTGCGTCTCCGGCCCTCGGCTGGGGCGTTGCCACCGGCCGGCGCCAGACGACGGTGCCCTTCCCGGACGGAGCCCGAGCCTGCTTCTTCACCGACGGCGTCACCGAGGCCCGGGTCGAGGGGGAGTTGCTGGGCCGCGACCGCCTCGGCCGGATCCTCTCCGACCTCGGCCACGGCTCCGGCGCGCAGGCGCTGCTCGAGAGCGTCCAGCAGCAGACGGAGGCGATCCACGACGACATGGCGGCCTGCATCATCGAGGCGACCGCCGGTCCGGCTCTATCCGAGCAGCGCGTCGAGGAGCTGGAGGTCGACCTGCGCCAGATCGGCTCCGGCCACGCCGAGCGGTTCCTGGAGGCGTGCGGCGTCTCGTCCCTGGAGACCGAGGCCGTGATGACCGACGCGCGGGTGATCGCCGCCGACGGCGGCGTTGCCCTGCTGCGGGTTGAGCTGGAGGGCAACGAGGCGACGGTGACGGTGACCGGTCCCGCACAGGGTCGGTGGGAGCTGCAGCAGGCCTGACGTGCCGGCGGTCAAGAACCGACGCCTGCCGGCCGATCACGTGGACATGAACGCTATTTGCCTTTCTCAAGACGCGATGACGGTGCTCGGCCTGGCGGGAACGGCTCTGCCGTTTGCCGAGTCGGTTGACGACGAGGTCGAACGCTGGCTCCGCCCGCTGCGGCTGTACGGCAAGGCCGGAGCGTCGCTGCAGGCACTCGGAGTCGGCGAGGCCCGCCTTGACGACGCTGCGGACGGGGTGTCACAGCCGGTCGAGCACAGCCCGCACGAGACGCTTCAGCTGGTGACGGCGGCGGCGTCCAAGCACGCTGCCGAGCAGGGCGCGACGACCGTCGGAACGCTGGACATCCTCGTCGCCGTCATGCACCACTACGGGGACGCGTTCGAGCGCGCCCTGACCCGCCGCTCCAGCGACAGCGCCGAGCTCGTCTCCCATCTGGCCGGCCAGGCCGCCACGGCCTCCTAGGGCCTCCTAGGGCCGGCCGTACCGTCTTACGGCCGGTGGAACCGGCTCCGAGCGAGGTCGACCTTCGCGCGGGCGTCGCACCCGTCCAGGTGATCGTTGACGAGCCCCATCGCCTGCATGAACGCGTAGACGGTCGTAGGCCCCACGAAGCGCCACCCGGCCCGCTTGAGGCTCCCGGCGAGCGCTCGAGACTCGCCGGTCGCATCCAGAGCGGCGAGGCCGGCCCGATCGAGCCCCCCGGTCCGTGTGGGCGGCTCGAACCCCCAGACGTAGTGCGCCAGCGAGCCCTCGGCGGCGACGAGCTCAACCGCCCGCCGAGCGTTGTTGATGACGGCTTCGATCTTGCCCCGGTGGCGGACGATCCCGGCGTCGGCGAGCAACCGCTCAACGTCGTCCTCGCCGAACCGCGCGACGTCGGCAAAGGCAAAGCCCGCGAACGCGGCCCGGAACGCCTCGCGCTTGCGCAGGATCGTCAGCCATGACAGCCCCGCCTGGAACCCCTCAAGGCTCAGCTTCTCGAACAGGCGCACATCGTCGGCGACGGGGAAGCCCCACTCGGTGTCGTGGTAGGCGCGGTACTCCGGGGTCGAATCCGCCCACCAGCAGCGGGCGACGCCGTCCTCCCCGACGCTGACTCCGTCAGCGGTCATTGAGATCGAGGACCGGGATCGGCGGCTCGACGTTCGCGGTGACGCCGGTGGAGATGATCGCCGTGCCGAGCGCGAAGAACTCGATGACGTGGCTGCCCCACCCGTGGGTCTTCTCCGAGAGGGTGACGCCGACGATCCCCTCGGCGCCGAGCTCCTGTGCCTCGGTCTGCATGCGCTGCATCGCCAGCTCGCGCGCCTCGTACAGGGCCTGGGTGTAGTTCGGCAGCTCGACGTTCCGTCCCGTCTGCGACATCGTGCGCAACGGCCCTCGGCGACCGACGTGATACACGCAGCTGCCCATCACCATCCCCACCGGGCGGTGGCCGGTCCGCAGCAGCGTCCAGAACTCCTGTCCGGAGAGGTCGCTCTGGAACGGACGGCCGTTGGGCGCGCGATGGAGAACCCCATCGCGGTGCTTGACGGCTGTGCCGATGGCGATGAACTCGGCCATGTTTGCGCCCCACTCGTAGCGGCCGATGTCGAGCCGGACACCGACGATCCCGTCCGCACCGAGCTGGTCGGCCTCCTCCTCCATCCTCGTCATCGCCAGGTGGCGCGCGCTGTACATCGCCTGGGAGAGCACGTCGAGCTCGCGGCTCGACGTCGGTCCGGCGACCTGGAAGCCGATGTGGAAGATCGAGCTGCCAACGACGAGGCCGACGGGATCAAAGCCCGCCTCGGTGACGAGCAGGAACTCGTTGACGCTCAGGTCCGATGTGTACAGGCCCTGACGGTTCTGCTCCAGGCGCTCGCGGCCTGACTGAGGAACGCCCTCCAGTGAGGCGGGGTCGTACTCGTTCACATGACTCCCATTCGGATGGCTGGCTTGACCGGAAACGGGGACGGTCCAGACCGCCGGCGGACGGCCGTCCCGGCGGCGTGCATGGTGATCACCCAGCCGCGGCGCTCGGCCTCACCGCGACCAGAGACGAAGTACGGGACGCCGAGCCGCCCCCGGTTCCAGCCGCGGTGGCTGGCCGTCTGCAGCGAAGAGGCCAGCGCGAGCTTGTCCCGGCGGATCGAGTGTGACAGCTCGACGCCCACCGCCCCGGTTCCGTGCGCGTCGGAGACCTGCCCCTCGAGCCGCGCGCGCACGGTCTCCCGGGCGACCCGGAATGCGCGGCTGAGCTCCTCCAGCTCCTGGTTGCGCTGGAAGGTTCGCAGGCGCTGCACGCGCTGGGCGGTCGAGGGCGAGGCGAACATGACCGAGGTGGTGGCGAGGAATCCGGTCGGCTCGTGCCCGGCGCTGTGGAGCCGCCAGTAGTCCTGGACCGAGAGGTCAGTTGCGATCGGCCACGCGGCGCCGGTCGAGCCCGGAAAGCGGACGGCCGTTCCCGTGACGACGTACTCGATCGTGCCCTCGCCGAGATCATGGTCCCCGCGATGCAGATGGACGCCGACGATCGCGTCGGCATTGACCTGCCGCGCCTCTTCGCAGAGGCGGTCCAGCGCCCGGCGCCGGGCGGTGCTCCAGGCATCGGTCAGCACGTCGAGCTCGCACACCTCGGGCACATGACGCCGGTAGTTGCGCACCTGCGAGATCGACGGCTCGGTGAAGGGGTTGACGTAGCCCCCCGGCCGAGTCGAGTACGCCATCCCCGGGAATGACGAGACGCTGACGATCTGGCCGGGCGGCAGCGCCGGCAGGTACTGCCAGCCGGTGCGGATCACGCTCGCGCCCATCACCTGGGCCAGGGGCTGCGGCCCGAGGCGACGGAGCAGCGCGAACTCGTTGACCGACAGATCGCTCGTGAAGAGCGACGCGCCGGCGCCGAGCGCCTGGAGGCGGCGCGACGCCCCGGCTGGGATTCCGCCGCTCTCCATCCGCTCCACAGATTGGGCCTGATCTGGGTCCTCGTCATCTCGGTGGTTGAAGAACCCCACGAACCTTCTCTCCCTCGAGGCGGTCCTGCAGTTGGACCCTCGGCCGCGCCGGCGGCGACTGCGTCAGATTACGCACTTCCGCTATGTCATCTGGCCTTCAACGCGCGCGGCGTGGCTGGAAGAGTCTCTGCATCAGCTCGAAGGACCTCGCCGCCGATGTCTTTTCGAGGCACGCCAGTCGCCTGCGGGCGAAGGGGACAGGAGAGAGACCAGCATGATGTCACCGCACCTGAACGCACACCTGATCGAGACACGACAGCAGGAGATCGCCGCTCAGGTTGCCCGCGCGCAGCACCGCGGCGAGCTCGACGCTCCCGCTGCCAGTCGTCAGCAGCCCTGGCGTCGGCCGATCCTTCGCCGCCGGCCCCTCGCGCTGTTCACGCCGCTCAGCGTCCGCCGCGCATAGCTCACCCCCGGCCCCGCGGGCGGGCCGGTTACGGCGCGAGCCGCTCGATCCGCCAGCCGCCGTCCGGCTGCCGCGCGTACAGCAGCCGGTCGTGCAGCCGATCGTCGCGGCCCTGCCAGAACTCAAAGGATGCCGGCGCGAGCCGGAAGCCGCCCCAGGTCGCGGGCACCGGGAGTTCGCCGTCGGCGTAGCGATCCCGCAGCTCTGCGACCCGCCGCTCGAGGGCGGTGCGGCTCTCCACCGGACGGCTCTGCGGCGACGCCAGCGCGCTCAACTGGCTCCCGCGGGCACGGCTGCGCACATAGGCGGCGGACTCCTCCGGTGTGGTGCGCTCGACGGTGCCCTCGACCCGCACCTGCCGTCCGAGCTCGTTCCAGTGAAACAGGAGCGCGGCGCGGGGGTTGCCGGCGAGCTCGCCGCCCTTGCGGCTGTCGTAGTTGGAGTAGAAGACGAACCCTCGCTCGTCGGCCTTCTTGACGAGGACCATCCGGACGGACGGCGCACCCTCGCTCGTCGCGGTCGCCAATGCCGCTGCTTCCGGCGCCGGGACGCCGGCGGCCGTCGCCTCCGTGAACCAGGTCGCGAACTGGCGCACCGGATCGGCGTCGACGTCGCTCTCACGCAGTGGCGGTGACGGGCCGGGCATGGCAGGGGCGATCGTGACAGGTGGCTCGACCCTCTGTCGAGGCGTCGCGACCGTTCGCCTCTCACCAGATGGCCCGCGGGACGAGGGCGGGCGCGAGTGAGCGCGCTGCCGAGCAGGCCGTCAGACTGTGGCCGCGGTCATGAGGAACCCAGAATTTGAGCGGGAGCTGTCGCGGACCCACGACGCGCCGTGGCTGGCGCGCCGGTCGCTGGGCCAGTGGTACGGGTCGACGCTCGAGGCCGACGAGCTCCACCTCGCGAAGCTTCTGACGAGCGAGCTCATCACCAACGCGGTGCTTCACGGACGGGGGCGAATCATGCTGAGCGCACGTCTCGAGGCCGGCCGCCTGCAGGTGGAGGTGGCTGATGAGGGGCCCGGGTTCCGATATTCCGTCGGCCAGCGGAGCTTTGATCACCTGCGCGGACGGGGGCTGGCGATCGTCGAGGCCGAGTCGGCCGGGTGGGGCATCGGCGAGGGGATGACGCACGTCTGGTTCGAGCTCGCCGTCTCGGCGCCGGCTCGAACCGGCCGTCACTAGTCCATCAAAGCGACGCGAATTCCTCGAACAGAGCGCGGGCCGCGGCGATGCCGAGGGGCACGTGGTCGACCCGTAGGCGTTCATTCGGCGAGTGGATGTTCGCGTCCGGCAGTGAGAAGCCCGTGATGATGGTGGGGATACCGCGCTCGGCGAGGGCCGGAACGATCGGCAGCGTCCCGCCGGAGCGGATGAGGGCCGGCCGGACCCCCGTCGCCCGCTCAAACGCGGTGATGCCGAGGCGCACCGCGTGTGCGTCCGGTGCGACGAGCCCAGGGGGCGCCGCCGACAGCAACTTCACGTCGACGTCGGCCCCCGGCGGCGCGGCCTCACGCACAAGCTGCTCGAAGGCCTCGGCGATCACGGCGGCCTCCTGGCCGGGGGCGAGCCGGATGGACACGTTGGCGACCGCCTCGACCGGGATCACCGTCTTCTGAATCGTCGGCGAGCCGCTGTGGACGCCGTTGACGTCGAGTGCCGGCTCGGCGAACGTCCGGATGTAGAACTCCTCGGCCGCCTGCGGGTCGGCGGGCCGCGCGCCCTGGGTGGCGAGCTCATGCGCGCCGCTGGGCAGCGCGCGCCAACCCTCGAGCTCCTCCGTGGCGGGGGCGATCACGCCCTGGCGCAGGGGCTCGGCGAGCCGGCCGTCGGTGGCGACGACGGCGCTGAGCGTCCGCGCCAGCGCGCCGGCCGCGTTCAGCGCGGCACCACCGTAGAGCCCGGAGTGCACGTCGCGCTCACCGGTCCGGAGGGTCAGGTGGAAGTAGACGAGCCCACGGGTCGCGACGTTGAAGGCCGGCAGGCCGCGATCGATCATCCCGCTGTCGAAGATCACGGCGGCGTCCGCCCCGCGTTCGTCGGTGGCGAGAAAGTCGAGGATGGAGTGCCCCCCGGTCTCCTCCTCGCCGTCGCAGGCAAAGCGGACGTTGACGGGCAGCTCGCCGGCGCGGGCCAGCTCCCGCGCGGCCGACAGCAGCATGTACAGCTGCCCTTTGTCATCGGCCACGCCACGGCTGTACAGGTGATCGCCCCGGATCTCCGGCTCAAACGGCGGCGACTCCCACAGCTCGAGCGGATCAGGAGGCTGAACGTCGAAGTGGCCGTAGCAGAGCACGGTCGGCGTCGCCTCAGCCTCCCGCGACGCCCGGATCTCCCCCACGGCCAGCGGCTGGCCGTGCCAGTCGATCAGGTCGCAGGCCCCGCCCGCCTCGCGGATGAAGTCGCAGACCCATTCCCCGGCGGCCGTGACATCGCTCGCGTGCGCCGGATCGGCGCTGACGGACGAGATCCGCAGGAACTCCCTCAGCTCGTCAAACCAGCTCGTCATGCCGCGAGCCTACGACAGATCGCTTCGCGAGCTGTGTGCGGGTGTAGGGCTGCGGGCCGTCCCGGTGGTCGGACCGGTCTCACCGTCGTGGAGCGCAGGCAACCCGGGCGAAACGACATCGGGCTTTGAAAAGGGGAAAGGAGGGCGCAGCCGGGCAGCGATCGGCCTGGGAGCATGCATGATGCGACAAATCCCGACCCCGTGTGATCAGGAGGTGCTCGCCGCGACGCGGTCCCGTGCCGCGACGTGTGTGACCGGCAGGCCGAGCGCGCGGGCCTTGCTGACGATGTCGAGCTTCAGCCACCGGGAGATCCCCAGCGGGAGCGTGGAGATGATGATCTCGTCGTAGCTGCCCAGGTTGACGGCGTCCTCGATCGCCATCAGTGGCTCCGGATCGCCGACGGTGCCGGTGACCTCCGCACCGGCGGCGCGCGACAGCTTCGGCAGGGCATCGTCGAGCACGACCTGCGCCTCGTGCTCGCCAGCCTCGACCGGGTCGACGACCTTGTGCATGCCGTGCGGGCGGCGGGGCACCACGAGGTGGAACCGGGCCGAGCCCCGTTGCGCTCGCTCGTGGACTGCGTCCAGCAAGGCATCGGTGGCCGCGGTTTGGTGGGCGACCACGAGGACGTGAACTGGGTCAGACAATCTGCTCACCCCCTTGGTGAGGACATGTGCTATCTGATACGAGAATCGTACTGCGAGCGTCAGCTGCGCCCGAAGGCGCGCTCGTGGTAGGCGCGCCGAGCCTCCGGGTCGGAGTCCCCGGCGATCCGGGTGACACCGATCATCCGCAGGACCACGTCCCGGACCGGCCGCGGGAGGAGCGCTCCGAGCTTCGCCGATGTTCCCTGCGATCGCGGCACCCAGACCTCGAAGCGGCGGTGGCGCAGGGCATCGAGCACGGCGGCGGCGACCTGCTCCGGCGTGACGACCGGCAGTGCCCGCGGCCGCGGCTGTCCCACGATCATCCCCGTCCGAACCTGCGAGGGCTGCACCACGGTGAACGTCACGCCGCTGCGGCGGTACTCGAGCCGGAGTGATTCGGTCAAACCGACGACTCCGTGCTTCGTCGCTGAGTACGTTGCGCTGCCCGGGAGCGGAACCCGGCCGACGCCGGAGGCGACGTTGACGAGATGCCCGTGCCGGCGCGGCTCGGCCAGGTCGAGAAACGCCGAGAATTCGTCGTGATCGGCGACGTCGAGGGCAACCGCGGTCGCGGCATCGCGGAAGCGGGCGTCCGTCCGCAATCCGGGAGCATGTGATCATGGGCGACACGTGTCCCTGATCGCCGCCGCCACGCCGCACCTGCCGGGGGTGCTCCACAGCCTCGAGCCGACGCTGAACAACTACGGGTATCTCGCCGTCGCCGGCCTCGTGCTCCTCGAGGACTTCGGCGTCCCCGTCCCCGGGGAGACGGTGCTGATCCTGGGGGCGGTGTATGCGGGCGCGGGACGGCTGAACATCGTGCTCGTCGGCCTGCTGGCCTTCGTGGCGGCGGTGATCGGGGACAACATCGGCTTCGCCGTCGGCCACTTCGGTGGAAGGCCGCTCGTCGAGCGTTACGGGCGGTACATCTTTCTCACCCCGGAGCGGCTGGACAAGACGACTGCGTTCTTCGAGCGCCACGGCGGCAAGATCGTCGTCGTGGCGCGGTTCATCGAGGGCCTGCGCCAGGCCAACGGGATCATCGCCGGGATCTCCGGGATGCACTGGGCGAAGTTTCTGATCTTCAACGCGATCGGGGCGGCGCTCTGGGTCGCGGTGTGGTCCTCGATCGGCTACTTCTCCGGGAGCCATATCGACTCCATCTACAACACGGCCACGCGGTATTCGACGTATCTGGCGATCGCCTTCGGGGTGCTCGTGCTCGCCTGGATTGCGCGGGTCGTCTGGCGGCGCCGGGCCCGGCGGGCGGATGACTCCGTCTCTGAGACCGACTCCTAAGAGCCGGTCTCAGGCCGTGGCGCCCGTGGTGACGGCCGGGCCCCGGTCGGCGAGCGTCCGCCACACGCGCTCCGCGGTCATCGGCAGGTCGTAGACGCGCGCGCCTCCGGTGGCGGCCGCGATCGCGTTGGCCACCGCGCCGGGCACTCCGACGACCGGCGCCTCGCCGACGCCCTTGGCGCCGAACGGCCCATCCGGGGCGGGAACCTCGACGATCTCGGCGTCGATCGGTGGAGTCGTGCCGGCGGTCGGCATTGCGTAGTCGGCGAACGTGCCGGTGACCAGCTGCCCGTACTCGTCGTGGGCGAGCGCCTCCAGCAGGGCCCAGCCCAACCCCTGGGTCGTGCCGCCACGCATCTGCCCCTCCACCAGCGCGGGGTTCAGGGCGCGGCCGACATCCTGCGCGACGACGTGATGCAGCACCGTGACGGCGCCGGTTTCCGGGTCGACCCGGACATGGGAGAGGTGGGCGGCGGCCTGCGGCGCCTGGGGCAGCGCGCTGCGGCCATGGCCCTCGACCGGCTCGTGGCGGCTGCCGAAGCTCAGGATCTTCGCCGCCAGCTCGTCGATCGGCAGCGCCTTGGCCGGCACACCCAGGGGCCGGATGGTGCCGTCGACGATCTCGAGGTCCTCGACGGCGATCTCCAGCTCGTCGGCGGCGACCTCGAGCAGCCGGTCGCGCGCTTCGACAGCGGCCCGCTCCACCGCCCGGCCGACGGTGTAGGTGACCTTGCTCCCACCGCTCGTTCCGGCGTACGGGGCGCTCGACGTGTCGGCGTTGACGACCCGGACGCGGCCGGGATCGACGCCAAAGGCGTCGGCGGCGATGGCGGCGAAGCTCGTCTCGACGCCGGTCATGTCGGCCGCCCCGGTGATCACCGTCAGCCGTCCGTCGGCGTCCAGCCGGCAGACCGCCGCGGCGGGCTCATAGCCGCCCGGCCACCAGCCGATCGCGACGCCGATCCCCTCGTCCGGCGGCAGCTCGGATCGCCGGGCCCAGAGCGGGTGATCGCGCACGCGTTCCAGGCATGCCGAGGCGCCGAACACCGGAAACGGCTGCCCGGAGATGGAGCGGTCGCCCTCGTGGGCAACGTTGCGCAACCGCAGCTCCAGCGGGTCGATGTCCAACTGCCGCGCGAGGTCGTCGAGCAGGGACTCGACGGCGAACGCCGCGGGCGGCGCCGTGGGAGCGCGGTAGGCCCCGAACGTGACCCGGTTGGTTGCGACGCCGAGCGCGGTCAGCTCGTGGGCGCGCCAGTTGTATGGCCCGGCGGCGAGCATGGCGGCGATCGATTCGACGCCGAAGTCGTCGGTGGAGCCACGGTCCACGAAGACGCGGGCGCGGATCCCGGTCAGGCGGCCGTCGCTGTCGGCGCCAAGCTCGAGTGACATGACCTCGGCGCCGGCGGGATTGCTCGCCGCGATGTCCTCGCTGCGCGTCAGGGCCAGTCGGACGGGACGCTTGACGGCGAGCACCGCCGCGCACAGGAGCGGCTCGACGATCATCATCTTGCCGCCGAAGCCACCGCCGATGGGGGCGGTGCGCACCCGGATCCGCTCCCGGGGGAGCCCAAACAGCTGGGCAATGCCGTCGCGGGTGGCAAACGGCGCCTGCGTGGAGCTGGTGACGACGAGCTCGCCGTCGGGCTCAAGCCACGCCGTCGCGGTCTGGGTCTCGAGGTAGCCCTGGTACATCCACGAAGTCGTGAACCGGCCGTGCGCGACGGCTGCGCTGGCGCCCAACGCCGCGTCGATGTCGCCGTCGGCGAGCCGCGCGGTCCCGAGCACGTTGTCGGAGAGCTCCTCGCCCTCGATCCCGGCCGCGGACACGGAGGCGTGGGCATCGCCGATGTCCGACCCGGCGCCGTCCACCGCGGCGGTGACGCGCGCTCGCGGCGCTCCGGCGGCGGCAGCGGCTTCCACGTCGAGCACCGGCTCGAGCGGCTCGAGGTCGACGCCGACCATCTGGGCCGCGTCCTCGGCGACCGCCTCGCTCTCGGCGACTACCAGCGCCACCGGCTGGCCGGCGTAGACGACCTCTTCGCGGGCGAGCGGCTCATACATCCGGCCCTTCCCGGTTGCGACGATCGGCAGATCGCCGGCGGTCAGAACCGCGACGACGCCCGGCAGCTGCATTGCCGCCTCGGTATCGATGCCGCTGATGCGCGCGTGGGCCTCGTGGGCGAGCACGAGCCGGGCGTGCAACAGGCCCGGCACCGGGCCATCGCCGGCAAACCGCGTCGCACCGCGCACCTTCGGCTCTGAGTCCCGGCGGGGGGTGGAGACGCCGATCGCGGCCACGGGGCCAACCTAGCACCGCGCGCACTGGCAGACTTCGCCGGCGATGGCCCCGAAGCCTGACCCTGACGTCGCGCGTGTCCTCGACGAGGCGCGGCGGATCTGCGCGGTGCCGGCGCCGACCTTCCACGAGGCGGCCCGCGGCGACCTCGTCGCTGAGTTGTTTGCGGACGCCGGGCTGGCGACCGAGCGCGACGGCGCCGGAAACGTGGTCGCCACGGTCGGCGACGGCGCCACGGAGGACGCGGTCGTGTTCGCAGCCCACCTGGACACGGTGTTCGGGGCGGACACCGAGATCGTGTTCGACGAACGCGACGATCGTCTGGCCGCCCCGGGGATCGGCGACAACTCGCTCGCGGTTGCGGCGCTCGTCCACCTGGGGCGTCAGCTCCAGCCCCGTCGGCTGACGCGCCGGGTGATGCTGGCGGCGACCATCGGCGAGGAGGGGCTCGGCGACCTCCGCGGCGCCAAGGCGCTGCTCGACGAGCGACCGTGCGCTGCGTTCATCGCCGTCGAGGGTCAGATGCTCGACACCATCACCGTGGCGGCGGTGGGGTCGGTCCGGTTCCGCGTGGTGATGCAGGGGCCCGGTGGACACCCTTGGAGCGACCGCGAGAACCCGAGCGCGATCGACGCCCTGCTGCCCGCTCTCTCCAGCCTGGTGGCTCGGCTGCGGGACTCCGGGCTCGTCGCCAACATCGGTGTCATCGGCGGCGGGACCGCCATCAACGTGATCGCCGCCGAGGCGCACGCCGAGCTCGACGTGCGCAGCGAAGATGCGCGCGCCCTCCGCGATGTCGCGGCCCTGGTCCAGGAGACGTTCGTGACGCTGCCGAGCGGCCTCGCCGTGGCGATCGGCGAGCTGGGCCACCGCCCTGGCGGTCGCCTCGCGTCGGCTCACCCGCTTCTGGCGGCGGCGCGGCGGGCGCGGGCGCGGGCCGGCCTCGAGGCGGCGCCGGAGCGGGCCGCCTCGACCGACGCCAACGCCGCACACGGTCGCGGCATCCCCGCCATCACCGTCGGAGTGACGACCGGGGCGAATGCCCACCGCCTCGACGAGTACATCGATCTGGCGCCCCTCCCCGCGGGGCTGGCGTCGCTCGAGGCGCTGGCCGTCGAGCTGGCTGAGGGCGAGGCGGACTGAGCGGAGGCCGGTCGCGCACGAGCTGGTCTGTGTTCGACGACATGCGCCGGCCGCCGGCATCGCCGGCGAGCCGGTAGGTTCTGCGGTCGTGGCAGCCGTGACCTTTCGCTTCGTGTGTGACCCGTCGGCGCTGGCGGGCGCGCCGGGAAGCTGGGCGCGCGACATGCTCCACGACGGCGAGATCGCACTGCTCGCGAGCTCCGGAGGCCTGTCGGCGGTCAACGACGTCGCCCATTCCCTCGAGCTCGTCAGCATCGCGGTGGTGCGCGGGGAGCGTTCGGCGGAGCGACAGGAGGAGACGGTCATGGCCTACGCCGAGTCGCTCCCGTTCGTGTGGGTCGCCGCCGAGTTCAGCGATGCCGCCCGCGAGTGGGCGCGCGACCGCGGTCCGATGACGCTCCTGGTCGCGGCCGACGCCCCGCTCTCCGACGAGGAGCGGCGCCGGATCGATCGCTTCGTGGCGACGCTCGGCCGTCAGTCGGAGTAAGCCCCCCGCAATCAAGGGCGTCGACGACCGGGGATGCTCGGCGGCTTCTCCACCGACTCCGCCGCAGACACCCACGGCTTGCTCGCCGCGACCGAGCCGTCGAGACGGGCGGAGGTCGAAACCTCCGGCAATAAAGGAGGGTGGGGCGGAGCGTCGCCGGCGATCGGGTGCCGGCCGGGTGATCGGGTGCCGGCCCCGCGCGGGCATGCCTGACGCGCCAAATCAGGATGCCGCTGGAAGATTTGGCGCATTGTTGGAGGCGACCTCAGGCGGTCAACGCAACACGTGGTGTGAGTTTGTCATGTGGACTGGTGATCGGGGGAGCGACCGGGCACCGACGCGGGGGACCCCGGCGAGCAGCAGGCCGCGTGACGACGGCCCGGTCAACCGCCGCACGGGTAGTCCCTGGGCTCACCCACACAAGGAAACGCCGGGTGCGCCGAATCGTTCGGCGCAGGTCTGATCTGGCGCGTGGTGCAGGTCGCGCGGGCCCTCGGATTGCAGCGTTGGGCCTAGCCGGCGCTCATGTCGACGGCGTATACGTTCGTCGGTTCGATCGTCACGGCGACACGCCCCTCGCCCGGCCGGTCGTGCTCGCGAAGGTCGGCGCCTCCGTACTTGGCGCCCACCTTCTCCGCGAAGGCGTAGTCGGCGTCGCGCTCCATCCGGGCGGTGCCCCGGATCTCTAGGTAGCGGTACGGATTCGCGAGATCGAGCACCAGCAGGCTGCACTGCGGGCGCTTCATCAGGTTGCGGGTCTTGAGCCGCGAATCGTTGAGCGAGATCTTGAACTCGCCGTCCTCGTACAGAAACCAGAGCTCGGTCAACTGCGGGAAGCCGCGACCGTCGATCGTGCCCAGCGTGGCGACCTGCGCATCGAGCAGGTCGCGATGGGAATCAGGGATTGTGGTCATGGCCAGATTCAAGCGAACCCGGCGGGGCTTGTGGCTTTCCCGCCCACTGGTCCTGCGAGGCCACCGCGGTGTCGACCGATTCGAGCCCGGCGGCCGACGCCACTCCGTTGGCGGCATCGACCATCTCGTCGAGCTCGGCGAGCAACTCGGCCGCCTGAGCCTCGCCGCGCGCCGCCCGCTGGACGCCGCGGTAGCGCTCGCGCAGGTCCGGCAGCGGGATCGGTGACGAGGCGTCCTGCGGATCGGGCCGGAGGGTCGATTCGACGCTCGTCAGCAGCCCATCCACTCCGTCCTTCAGCGGCTTCAGTTCCGGCATCGGCCGCCTCTCCCGCTCCTCCTGGGCATCGAGTCGCAGTACGTGGGCGGCTTGAATCAGCCGGCGCATCGCGCCGAGCACCGCCTGGCTGCGCCTGGCGTCGATGCGCCTGGTCGTGGGCTCCGACAGCGAACGGGCAACGGTCGCCTCGGCGTTGGTGCGCGTCAGACGGGCGCGTCGCGAGAGCCCGGTCATCACCTGCTCGCGAGCTCGGTGCCCGTCGATCAGCGCCGTCAGGACCCTGTCGAGGTACATGCGCTCTGCCGCCACCAGATCGGCGAGCGACTGCCATGCCGGCGTGCGTGACCACGTCGGCCACAACGCGTAGGCGATCAGGCCGATCGTCCCGCCGATCAGCGTGTCGAGCAACCGAGCGCTCGCCGTGGCCAGGGTATCCGGGCTTACGGCGTTGAGGAGGAACACGACGACAGCGGTGATGAACGCAAAGCCGGTGGCGAAGCTCGCCGGAAACGTTGCGTAGCCTGCCCAGGCGAGCAGCCCGACGATCGCGACGGTCACGCCGCCGGCGGGGTGCAGCAGGACGGCGATGGCACCCGCCAGTCCGACCCCAACCGTCGTTCCGACAGCGCGCTCCGTTCCGCGGGTGAATGTGGCGCCGAACTCAGGTCGGAGCACTGTGGCTGCGGCGACGACCACCCAGTAGCTTCGCGAGAGCGGCAGCTCGCGGGCGAGGAGCTCAGTCACCGGGACGATGACGGCCAGTCGCACGGCGTGGCGGCCGGCCGGGGACTGGAGCGACGCATTCGCCCGCAGCTCCGCCAAGTGGGCGCGGACTCGTTCGACCGGCCGATCCGTGCGCCGGACGGGCCGGCGGCTCCGGAGTCCTCCGCCGGTCATCGCGTCAGGCGCGAGCGAGCTGATGGCCCGGAGTTGGCCGGAGAGTGCGCTGAGCCGCCGGATGAGTTGTCGCTCGCCCGGCTCGGTGAGGTGGGTGAAGCGCTCGCGCTGGTCGATCGCGGCAGTGAGCTCGGCGACGATCCGGCGCAGTTCCTCGTCGGCGTCCTCACGTCCCTCGATCGCCTGTGCTGCCAGCTCAAGCGCCGAGGCGGTCAGCCTCAGACTCCAGCGTCCCAGGTCGTCGACTGCATCGGCTGCTCCGGCGGCGCCCGTGGTGGGCGACCCGCTATCCGTGCCCGCTGCAGGCCGTCGCTGGTCCAGCGTGGGTGGATGCTGCTGGCGCAGGAGTGCGTGCAGTCCGATCAGCTGGATGCGCGACCGGTAGGCCTCCG
Source organism: Solirubrobacteraceae bacterium (assembly GCA_035551695.1). Taxonomy (GTDB): domain Bacteria; phylum Actinomycetota; class Thermoleophilia; order Solirubrobacterales; family Solirubrobacteraceae; genus Palsa-465. Next base: position 5,662 of record DASZMU010000022.1, on the reverse strand, counting down.
AGACGAGGCTACGGAGCGTCATCAGCGCGGCATCGCCGAACAGGGCTGGCGAGGCCAGAGTTCTCTCAGCATCGTCGAGTGCCTCGGCGGGGGCGAGGGCCGAGAGATCGTCGGTTGCGCCCGCTAGCTTTGCCAGCTCCCGGTAAGCGGCTGCCGTAGCCGTGCGCTGGGCTCGCAGCGGCAGCGGCCAGCGGACGATGCTCTGCAGCAGCACCTGTGCCAGGCCGCCGACGAGGACGAGCCCCGCCAGACCGAGCGCGGCCGGGGCCGGCTCAGCGAAGCGGCCGAACACGACGACGGCGATGATCGCCTGCGTCCCGATGACGGCCCCGCGGTTTCCCACGCCGACGAGCAGCCCACCCATGAACGACCACGCGCACAGGACGATCAGGTGCATCCACGTCGTCGATCCCGTCACGCATCCCACGAACGTGGAGACGGCCATGATCAGCGCATCGATCGTCATCACGGCCAGCGGCGGGCGTCCACCTCTCGTTCGCCAGGCGATCCCCACCAGCATCGCGCCGGCTCCCATCGTCACTCCGGCCACCGGGTCGTCCAGCGCCAGGCCCACGCCGAGGACGACGACCACGGGTATCGCCGCCAACAGACCCGCGGCGGCAGACACCGCGGTGCGGTCGAAGTCGGCCGCGGCGCGGACGGCGGCGGTGACAGCTCCCGAGCGCGCTTGCGTCTCCCCGTTGTCCATATCCGCTACCGCCACCGTCATTGACGTTACCCGGGCGGGTCTGGCCAGATTCCCGGCCGGGAGGACAGGCGGCCGCTCAGGTCGATCCGTCCCCGACGACGTTGCGAAGCGGCTTGCCCGCACACCGGATGCGGGCACATCCAGGCAATGCCCGGACCTGAGGTTTCGACGCCCACGGAGTCGCCGCGCATAGTCTGCCGCAGATCCGACACCCTTACCGGGATGCCCCCGCCCCACCAACCGGCCCCTGTGGCGACCCGTGATACCCCTCAACCTTCGATCGCCGCCGTGATCTTTGACATCGGCGGCGTGCTCCTGGACTGGAATCCCCGGCACCTGTACCGCAAGCTGTTCGACGACGAACAGGCGATGGAACGGTTCCTCGCCGAGGTCTGCACCCTGGAGTGGCACGAGTCCAACGACCTGGGGGTGCCGTTCGAGGTCTCGTGCGGCGAGCTCGCCGCCCGCCATCCGGAATCTGCCGATCTCATCTGGGCGTGGGGCCGGCGCAGCGGGGAGATGGTCGCCGGACCGATCGCCGGCACGGTCGAGATCCTCCGTGAGCTCCGTCAGCGGTCGGTCCGCTGCTACGCGTTGACGAACATGGAGGCCGAGACCTACCCACGGCGGCTCGAGCGCTACGAGTTCCTGCGCTGGTTCGACGGGACTGTCGTGTCCTCGTGGGAGGGGATCGCCAAGCCGGACCCGGAGATCTTCCACCTGCTCATGGAGCGCTTTGGCCTGGCGCCGGAGACGACGTTGCTCATCGACGACTCCGAGCGCAACATCGAGGCGGCTGCGATGCTTGGGATGCAGACGGTGCGGTTCGAGTCGCCGGAGGATCTTCGCCACCGGCTCGGGGACGTCGGAGTGCTCGACCACGGCCCGCGGAGGGTCGACGGTTCCGGCCCCCGGTGAGAGAATCGCGGCGTGCCGTCTGAGAACGTCGATCTCGTCCGCCGGGGGTTTGAGGCCATCGTCCGCGGCGATCTACACGTGATCGGCGACATGCTCGATCCACAGGTCAAATGGCATGGCGGCGATCCGGAGTCCGGCTGCCGCAACCGCGACGAGGCCCTGGAGTTCATGCGTCAGGCGCGCCGCCGGGGGATCGGCCGGCTCGTCGACGTCATCGACGCCGGCGAGGGCCGGGTCGTCGTCGTCCTGCAGCCGCCGGCCGCGCCGGGCGCACCGCCGCCATCGCCGCGGGCGAACGTCACCACTGTCCGCGATGGCCGGGTGGTCGAGATGGTCGCCTATGAAACCGCGGAGGAGGCTTGCGCGGCTGCGGGCGCGCCGGCACCCGGCCACAACTGAGCGTCGCCGGCTGGGGTTCCGGTCATGCGACGGGGGTCTCGGCCGCAGGGGTCTTAGCGGCGGTCGCCGTCTCCAGCGAGCGCCCGGTCGCCTGGATCCCCAACAGGACCAGCCCGGCGGTGACCACTCCGCAGATCGCCATCACGATGAACGCGCCGGAGAACCCCCACGCGCTGTAGGCGCCGAGGATGACCGGCACCGACGACCCACAGCAGGCGCCGCTCATACGGCCACACCGGAATGCGATCCAGGCGCGCGAGCGGGCCCGAGTGCCGTCGCCTGGATCGCTTCAGGTTTCCCTCCTGCCGATGAGCCGAGATAGGCATCTCCCCTCCTCACGAGTTCCGTACCCCGTGGGTGGAAGGTTTAATCAGCCGGCGCCGGGTCCCGTCATCGGCGCCATCCGGGCACGAAAATCAGAGCAACTGACACGGACGAGTGGCACGTTTTGTCCGCGGAGCCTGTGTCGTCGCTGAGTACCTAGCTGCGTGTCTGGCCGGCCCGGATCATCTCGACCGCCTGGGCCACCCGCCGGTCGCGTGTCTCCTCGCGTTTGGCCTCGGCGATCCACCGCGCGAACTCCTTGCGGTGGGTGAAGGCGAGCGCCTCGAATGCGTCCCCCGCCTCCGGCTCGGCGCTGAGCGCCTGGGCGAGCGCCTCAGGCACTTCGACCTCCCGCGGTGCAATGTCGAGCGCCAGCGACAGCGTCACCGTGTCGCCCGCCAGCACGCCGGCGCCCTCTCGGACCTCGCGGTTGAGGCCGACGAGGAACTCGCCCTTCATCCGGGTGACGGTCGTCCGCCACTGATGGCCGTTGATCGACGCCACGACCGGGAAGCGCTTGGCTCCCTCGCCGACCGCCGCCACCTGGTCGTCGTCGAGGACGAACGCGGCCGCCGGTCCCCGCGCCACCAGCTGTCCGGTCACGGTCATCTCGCCCATTCCGGCATGATCGTAACCGGCATGCCTGCCCTCGCGCCACCTGTAGCGGTTCTCCTCATCTCCGGCAGCTCACGCGCTGGATCGACGAATGCTGCCGTGCTCCGCACCGCGGCCGCGGACCCGCCTACGAACGTGACGACCGTCGATTACGACGGGATCGGCTCGCTGCCGCTGTTCAACCCTGACGACGACCGTGAAGGCGCCCCGGTCGATCAGCGGGTCGCCGAGATGCGCCGCCGGATGGTGGAGGCCGACGCGGTGCTGATCTGCACGCCGGAGTACGCGGGGGCGCTCCCGGCGGCGATGAAGAACCTCCTGGAATGGACGATCGGCGACGCCGGCACCTACGCTAAGCCGGTCGCCTGGATCAACGCCGCCGGACCGGCGGCGCCGACCGGCGCCGCCGACGCGCACGAGTCGTTGCGCAAGGTCCTCGGCTATGCCGGCGCGGAGATCATCGAGACGGCCTGCAGACGGATACCCATCGCCCGGGATGCGGTCGGCCCCTCCGGCCTGGTGGAGAACGAGACCGCGCGCGCGCAGATTCGGCAGGTTCTCGAGTCGATCGCCGCGCACCTCGCCGCCCGCTCCTCGGCCTGACGGCGCCCCTCCCCCTCCGTAACCTCTCGCCGTCGCGCCTACAATCGGTCCCGCGCCCCCATGGTCTAGCGGTTAGGACGCCTGCCTTTCACGCAGGAGATCGCCGGTTCGAGTCCGGCTGGGGGTACTGACGATTCTCCTGCAAATCACGATGTTCCTGCGACGGGCAGGATTGGCACTGGCAGTCATCGAATCACCTTGCTGCCTTTTGCTGCCTTTTGAACCCGCCTCAGACCGTCGATTCGAGCTGTCGACCGGACCTGATCGTTGTCTGTGAGGGGAGTGCGGGGACTCGTATGAGGCGGCTCGGGGGCGGCGTCGTGGAGTGGCGTTTCAAGGAACGATCGAACTTCCTCACGCATCTGGTCGCGGTCGGGCCGACGAATCAACTGGGCGTATACACCCAGGGTGACCTTTGGATCGAGATGTCCGACCTGGGACTGGACGTATGGGATGTCGTGGCCGGCGGCGAGCATGTACGTGATGTACGTGCGGCGGAATGTGTGCGGGGTGACATGCACGTGGATCGGCGGTTGGTCGTTACCGGCGCGGATCTCGTTGGCTCGACGGACGACCGGGTCGACTACGCGCAGACGTACGTTGTCCTTGTTACGGCGGGTTCCGCTGCGCGTCGGGAACATCGGTTCATCCATCTCTCCGTAGCCGAGCTGCTCGCGGTAGAGCTGCAGTTCGCTGAGCAATCTGCCGTGGATATCGACGTCCCGAATCCCGGCCTCGGTCTTTGAGTCGCGCACATAGAACCGGGCCTTCCTCAGGTCGACATCCTGGATGTCGAGCTGGCATAGCTCAGTGACGCGTGGGCCGGCCAGGGCGAGTGTCGCGATCACCGCGCGGCGTCGTCCCACGACGACTTCCGGCCCAGTCTGTTGACAGCCGTACAGATTGAAGGCTGTCGCTCTGGCGACCCGCAGCTTCTTGGCGATGGCGGCCCATTCGAGTCCGACGTCGTCTCGCAACGCTCGCACGATCTCGGCTCGTTCGAGGGTCCGGGGCGAGTGCCGGGTGCGGTCGAGCTGTGTGGCGGCTTCGAGGAGGCTGTTGAGTTCGTCGAGATCGAGGGAGCCAACGCGACGTCGGCGCTCCAGTGGCTCGCGGACGCGTCGGCCTCGCGCCGGGTTGCGGTCGATCCAGCCGGCGTCTTCGGCTTCGTCGAGAACCAGCGCGAGCGTCCGCAACGTCTTGTTGATTGACTCGTTCGAGAGGGTCCGTTGACGCTGGCCGGTCCTTGGATCGACCAAGGGGTTGCCTGCATCTTGGGCGGCACGTATCTGAGCGTTCTCGTCATGTATCTGGCGTCGATAGCGCTTGATCGCGTCTGTCGTGATCTGCGATGGAAGCAATTCGCCAAAGAACGGGGCTAGGTACCGCGTCAGCTGTGTTTCATTGAGCTCCGTCGTGCGCGGCTGTATCGCGGGGTTGAGTTGTCGATCCCGGAGCCAATCAGTGGCCAACTCTCGGAAGGTGGGCTCGTCATCAGGTGCGCGTGCACCACGATCCGTCCCGGGCACCCACAGTCCGAGCTCGATCCGGGCCAGCAATTGCTTGCGTGCGGTCTCGACCCTGACCTCGTCCCATCCATCCTCGCTATTCCCGAGAGGGACGACTTCGTCAGCGCCGCCGCTGCGGACCCGCAAGCCGAAGGTGGTGCTTCCGTCCTTGCGGAGATTGCGAGTGATCTGCACCCGAGACGGCCGGGCCATTTCGCTAGGCGATGCCGCTCGGGTTGTCGGGGAGCCTCGGGACATCGCCGAGCAGATCACTCCGCTTACGGCGCTTGCGTGCAGGCTTCGATTCGGCCGCAGGCGAGGAGGGCGATGCCGGAGCCAGCTGTGGCCTGACGATCGGAAGTGCCGTGCTGTCGAACCGGATCGGCGCCTTGTTTCCGGGACCGAGCTTGTAGCCGCCCCACTCGCGCCAGTGCGCGTAGACGGTTGATGTGGCGACGCCGAGCCGACGAGCCACCTGCTCGACGGTCAGCTGCTCACTTGGGGCTGCGCCTAGCAGGTCGGCGGCGAGAGTCTCAAGGTCGTCGCGTAGTGCAGCCATGACCCGGTCGGCGATCAGCTCGATGGT
>DASZMU010000021.1:0-5126 GCA_035551695.1 Solirubrobacteraceae bacterium | reverse complement strand
CGCAGGCCACCGTCCAGCGAGACCGAGGCGATCGAGCCGCCTCCGCAGGCGATCGAGCGGGCGTCGAGGTGCGGCTGGTGGAACGTGTGCTGTTCCACGATCTGCTGGCCGGCCACGACGGGACGGCCGTCGATCAGCAGGCCGACCTCGAACGAGGTCCCCCCCATGTCGGTCGCGATCACGTTTGCGTGCCCGGAGCGGGCGGCCAGCAGCGAGACGCCGCTGATCCCGCCGGCAGGCCCCGAGCCGATCAGCTTGATCGGGCGCGTGCGTGCCTGGGCGACGTCGGCGACGCCGCCGTTGGCCTGCATCACCAGCAGCTCGCCGGCGAAACCGGCCTCGCGCAGCCGGTCCGCAAGCCGGTCGAGATGGGCGACCGAGGCCGGCCCGAGGTACGAGTTGATCACGGCGGCCACGGTGCGCTCGTACTCACCCTGACGGGGCGCCGCCTCTGAGGAGAGCGTGATGAACGCCTCCGGGGCGCGCTCGGAGACGAGCTCGGCGACCCGCCGCTCGTGGACGTCGTTGCGAAACGACCACAGCAGCGTCACCGCGACACCTTCAATGTCATCGTCAAGCAGCGCGCTCAGCGCCTCGCGCGCGCGGGACTCGTCCAGCGGCGCGATCACGGTGCCGTCAGCGGTCACCCGCTCGTGCACCTCGCCGATCGCCGCACGCGGGACCAGCGGTTCGGGCTTGCTCGTCGCGCGGACGTCGAACACGCGGTCGATCGGCAGGCCGGCGGTGCGACCGGCGCCGCGCATCATGCTGAGCGCGTCGGCGTGGCCGGCGGTCGTCACCAGCGCCACCTTCGCCCCCCGGCGCTCGACCAGCAGGTTGGTCCCGAGCGTCGTGCCGTGGCCCAGCCGGTCCGCCTGGCCCAGGAGCTCAGCGGTGCTAACACCGACTCCGTCCGCGAGCGCCGAGATCGCCTGGAGCACTCCGTCGGACGCGTCGCCGTCATGGGTCGAGAGCGCCTTGGCGTGGTGCAGCCGTCCGTGCGGATCGATCCCGACGCAGTCGGTGAAGGTCCCGCCGATGTCGACACCGATGGCCCAGGTCATGACTCTCCTCTCATTTGGCGCTACCCAGCGACACAGGGTTCAGACCGAGGCCGCCGTCGATCGAGATCTCCTGCGCGGTGATGTAGCCCGCATCTTCGCTCGCCAGGAAGGCGACGAGCGCCGCCACCTCCGCCGGCTTCGCCATCCGCCCCATCGGCATCCCGGCCAGCACGCGGTCAAGGACGCCCTGGGGCATCTTCAGGACGGCCGGGGTCGCGACCATCCCCGGCAGGACGCAGTTGGCGGTGATCCCGTGCTCGCGCGACTCGATCGCCAGCGTGCGGATCAGCCCGTGCAGCCCCGCCTTCGATGCCGCGTACGCCGCCTGACCGGACAGCCCGAGCCGGGCAGCGCCGCTCGAGATGGCGATCACCCGCCCCCAGCGCCGCTCCCGCATCCCCGGCAGACACGCCCGGATCACCCGGAAGGCACCGGTGAGGTTGACGTCGACGTCGGTGCGCCACTGCTCGTCGGTCATTCGGTGCGCGGGCGCGATCGTGTCGGTGATCGCCGCGTTGGACACGCACACGTCGACCTCCGACATGAGGTGCTCCGGCAGGGGGTCGCTCCTGAGGTCGGCGCGGATATCGCAGTCACCCGAGATGTCGAGCGAGATCACCCGCAGCCCGTCGGCGCGCAGCCGGGCGCAGAGGGCGCCGCCGATGCCTCCGCTCGAGCCGGTGACGAGTGCCGTCCTCATTCGTACAGCGCCTCGATCGCGGCCGCGTGTTTGGCGAGGATCGCCCGCCGCTTGAGCTTCATCGTCGGGGTCAGCTCCTCGCCGTCCGGCACCCAGTCGTGCTCCAGCAGCGTCCAGCGTTTGATCTGCTCGACCCGGGAGAGCCGCTCGTTGGCCGCCTGCACCTCGGCGGCCACGTCGTACTGGAGCCCCGAATCATGAGCGAGCTCGCTGTACGGTGCGCCATTGCCCCCGTGCGCATGCGACCAGGCATGAGCGGCGTCGGGATCGAGCAGCAGCAGCGCGACGTTGTAGGGGCGCCGGTCGCCGATCACGCACGCCTGACCGATCAGCGGCCCGGCGGTCTTCAGCGCCGCCTCGATCGCCAGCGGCGACATGTTCTTGCCGGCGGCGTTGATGATCAGCTCCTTCTTGCGGTCGACGATCCGGACGTAGCCGGCCGCGTCGAACTCGCCGATGTCGCCGGTGTGCAGCCAGCCGTCCGCAGCGAGTGCCTCGGCCGTGCGCTCCGGCTCCCCGCGGTAGCCGCGCATCAGCATCGGCCCGCGGGCCAGGACCTCGGCGTCGGAGGCGATCCGCAGCTCGACCCCGGGCAGCGGCGGCCCCACGGTGCCGACCCGCCGCGCGTCGGGTGGGTTGATTGTGAGCAGACCACACGTCTCCGACATCCCCCAAACCTCGCACAGCGGCAGCCCAAGGGCGGTAAAAAAATCGTGGGTCTCCACGGCCAGCGGCGCCGCGCCGACGATCAGGAACTCGGCCTCGTCGAGCCCGAGCCGGGCGCGAATCTGCTCTCGGGAAGAGTCCGGCAGGGCGGCCGGGTCGGTGATGCCCTGGGCTTCCAGCGCGGCTTGCAGCTTCTCGAAGACGCGCGGCACCGACCCCCAGACAGTCGGGCGCACGCGTGGGAGCGTGGCCAGCATCTGCGACGGGTCCGCGATACAGGTCAACTCCAGGCCGCGCCGCATCCACCAGTAGTGCGCGGACCAGCGATCGCCGACGTGTGCTGCCGGAAGGTACGAGACCGCTCGCCCGGGGGATTGCTTGAGCGCGGCAACCCGCTCGAGTGCTGCGAGCGTGGCCAGCATCCCGTCGTGGGTCAGCTCGACCCCTTTCGGCGCGCCGGTGGTCCCCGACGTCCAGATGATCGTCAGCACGTCCTCGCCGCTGACCTGACGCCAGGTCTCGTCGAAGTCAAATCCTTCTGGCGCGGCGGGCCACCGCGGCAGCTCCTCGATGCGCAGGACGTGCTCAACCGCTGACCCGGCCAGGGCCTCGCCCAGGCGCCCGGCGAAGGCTGCCTCGGTCACCGCCACGCGTGAGCCGGCGCCGTCGATCAGGTGGCGGATCTGCTCGGGTGATGAGGTCGCGTAGATCGACCACGGCACCGCCCCGAGATGAATCGCCGCCGTGTCGATCAGGTTGAACTCCGGTCTGTTGGCGAGGAGCAACGCGACCGTGTCGCCCTGACCGACGCCGAGCGCGGCGAGCGCCCCGGCGATCCGCTCCACTTCGGAGGCCACCTGCGCCCAGGTGAGCACCGTCGTCCCGTCGCCGTCGCGGAGTGCAACGGCATCTGGATTTCGAGCTCTCGTCTCCTGGAACGCAGCGCACAGCGTCGACACTCCGTTGAGGTTGACCGACAACCGGGTGGGCCGCCAAGGGCAGAGTCGCCAGGATTTTGCCGTTGATGGCTGTAGGTATCTACAGTTCCGTCATGGGATCGCTTGATGCCAGCCTCACGGTGCTGATCGACGCGGTGCGGCCTCTACTCGAGGAGACGGCCGACCGCGCCGTGGCGCGAATGGTCGCCGAGGCACGCAGCTACCGCGACCACACGGCCGACGAGCTGCGGCCGGTGGTGCTGGGCAACCTGGAGGGGGGCCTCGACGCCGTGGCGCACCGGGAGCCGGCCACGCTGGAGCAGATCGAGCTGTTCGGCGACGCGGGCCGGACCCGGGCGCTCCAGGGGGTGAGCGTCGACGACATGCTGCACGGCTGGCGGATCGGGCTCGACGAGCTGCGCGCCACGGCCCGCCAGCAGGCCGGCCACCGTGGGCTCGGCGACTCCGTCCTGCTGGCCTTCACCGACCGCTGCCTGGCCTGGGCGGACCAGGGCATGCTCGAGTCGACCGCCGAGCACCGCCGCACCGAGCTCGACCTCGCGCGCCGCGAGCAGCACCTGCGCGCCAACCTGGTCCGCCAGATCCTGATCGGGACGCCGTCCGCCGGCGAGCTGCGGATGCAGGCGCTGGCCTTCGGCCTCGATCTGGCGGAGCTCTACGTCCCGTTCCGCGTGAGCGTTCCGAGCGGACTCGACGTGCGCGCCGCCGAGCGGCAGCTGGGCGTGGCCGACTCGGCCGGACCGCGGCGCGGGCTCGCTGCCCTGATCGACGGCGACCTCGCGGGATTCTCGTGCCGGCTGCCCGGCGCCGCCGCCGGCTTCGTCGCCGGGCTCGGACCGGCGGCGACGCTCGATGCGCTCGCGCATCCGTACGTGCTGGCCTCCCGGGCGCTTGATGCGGCGCTGACGCTCGGGTTGAGCGGCCTGATCGACTTTGAGCAACTGGGGCTCCTGCCGGCCGCGTTGTCAGACGACGACGTGGCCCGGCCGCTGGAGGACACCATCCTGGGACCGCTGCGCCGGTCCGGAGCCGCGGGCCAGGTCATCCTCGAGACCGTCAGGCGCTATCTCGTCAACGACCGCAGGCTGAACGAAACCGCTGCGGAGATGCACACCCACGTGAACACGATCCGTAACCGGCTCGCGCGATTCGGGGAACTGACCGGGCGCGATCTCCGTCGCACCCCGGACCTCGTCGAGACCTGGTGGGTGCTTCAGCGGCCGCCGCGCCAGGACAGCTGACGTTTTCCCTGTAGCGCTGTTCTCCTACCCGACCGCCGCGCCGGAGACGAACTCGCAGCTCGCACCGTCGGCCGTCCAGCAGCGCACGATGTCCCGCATCGAGAGGATGCCCACGACATGGGCGCCGTCGACCACGATGATGTGACGGAAGCCGCCGCGGACCATCTCGCTCGCTGCCTGCTCGAGCGGCCAGTCGGGCGCGGCGAGGATCACGTTGGCGGTGAGGTGATCGCAGACCCGTTCCTCGTCCGGTGCCTCGTCGGCGCCGATGGAGCGCAGGATGTCCCGCTCGGTGATGATGCATGGCCCGCCCTGCTCATCGTCGGTCACGACGGCGGCGCCGACACCGCTCGCGGTCATCCGTCGAGCGGCCTCCCGCAGCGTGTGGTTGGGCCCGGCCGTGACGACGATGTTGGTCATCGCGTCGCGCACATGCATTTTGCGCCTCCTTTGCTCGGTTCGTGACAAACGATACAAGCACCCGTGCGGCTCGTGG
>DASZMU010000020.1:0-34882 GCA_035551695.1 Solirubrobacteraceae bacterium | reverse complement strand
GGGGGGCGGGGGACCTACGTGTGCGAGCACTGTCAGCCGCGGCCGCGGGGGCGAGCCACGGCCAAAAACCAGGCCGCCGCGAGGCGGCCCCCCAAAAAAATCAGCTCAGACGGCGAGCAGCTCTGACAGGCGCCCGGCGCGGTCCGCGGCCAGGAGCTCCTGGAAGCCGCCGAGCGTCTCGCCGCCGATCACGATCTGGGGGAAGGTGATCATGCCGGTCAGCTCCGAGAGCTTTGCCCGGCCGTCCGGATCGCGTGCGAGATTGACTTCCTCGTACTCGATCGACCGCTTGGTCAGAAGCGTCTTGGCGCTTGAGCAATACGGACAATGGTCAGTGGTGTAAACGGTGATCGGCTTCATGGCTTCATTAAAGATAGCGTGATGGACACATGCCCGGACCGCTGAGGACCGAGGCGGTCGTCCTGCGGTCGATCCGCTACGGCGAAGCGGATCGCATCCTGCACCTGTACACGCCGGGGCAGGGCCGTGTCAGCGCCATCGCCAAGGGCGCCCGCCGGGCCCGCAGCCGGTTCGGCGCCCGGCTGGAGCCGTTCGTCCATGTGCGTGCCCTGCTGCACGAGGGCCGGAGCGAGCTGCTCACGGTCACCGCCGTCGATACCGTCTCCGTCCACCCTGCGTTGCGCGAGCACGCCGCGACGCTCGACGCGGCTGCGCGGGTGTGCGATGCGGTGGCGCGACTGTTCGAGACCGCCGACCCCCACCCGGAGGTGTTCCGCCTGCTCGTCAACGAGCTCGCGCTGTTCAACGCCGATGTCGCCCATGCCCGGCCGGGGAACGGGCTCGCGTTCCGGCTCAAGCTCCTGCTCGCGGCCGGGATCGTCCCCCAGCTCGCCGCCTGCGCGGTCTGCGGCGAGACCGAGCACCTCGGCGGCTTCTCCGGCGCCGCCGGCGGCGTCGTCTGCAACGCCTGCGAGGCGGGCTCGTTCCCGTTGTCGGAGGACGCCTATCGGTTCCTGGTCGATGCTCTGGGATCGCCGCTGGCGCAGGCGCCGGAGGCGGGCGAGCTCATCCTCCGCCAGGTGGAGCGCGCGATCGGCGACACCGCCGAGCATCACGCACACGTGCGGTTGCGGCCGCTGCTGGCGGCGTGAGGAGGGGTTGGGCCGGCCCCGGATCTAGGAGAAGCCGCGGAAGAACGTCCGTCCCGCGGTGCGGGTGCGGACGAAGCGGGCCTGCACGATGCCGATCTCCTGGATCACCCCGTGCTGGACCTTGAGCACGCCGTGCCCGGGCGTCAGGTACCAGCGGTTCGTGCCGACGACGAACGGCCGGCCGGGGTGGAGCCGGCGCGCGACCGTCGCCAAGCGTGCGCCGGCCCGGGTCCCGCGCAGGGCGAAGTGGCGGTTGGCGGTCAGGGCCAGCACGGCCGTGCCCCGGGCGGGGCGGCGCTGGGCGGGGGCGAGCAGGCGCAGGAGCCCTGGCGACGGAAAGCCGGCGCGGATCCCGTCCGGGGTCAGGCAGTAGAACTCCATGTAGCGGTGGCCGCGGGCCGAGCTGGACAGGAACGCGGCCCGTGCGCGGGCGCGTGTCATGCCGAGCCGGAGCGGCCCGAGCCCGGCGCCCGTGAGCGCGCCGGTCGCCGCCGGACAGCCGAGCCGCTTGGATCCGGCCGACGGCAGCGATGCCCCGGCTCCGGCCAGCGGCAGCTCGACGCTGGAGGGATAGGCCGACGAGTGCTCCAGCGCGTAGACGCCGCCGACGAGGTTCGGCAGCTGGGTCGCTGTGGGCAGCGCGTGCGGGAAGTCGGAGGTGGCGACCGTCACCCGCAGGCGATGACCCGGCGCGAGCGTGTCAAACGTGGGGAACACCTCGACGTCGTAGCGCGTGACCTGACCGGGGACGACCGGCGTCTGGGTCACCTTCGTGTACGGGTGGTAGGGCAGCAGGGGCCGGCCGTCCGGGGCATACCAGGTCATCGAGGGGTTGACCGCCCGCTGGTTGCCCTCCAGCAGGCCGGAGGTCAGCGCCGTCGCGTTGCCGTTGGGCGCCACGTCGGAGAGCTGGACGACCCACTCGGTGTCGGTCGTCGTCGATGTGGCGTACAGCGTGGCGCCGACCGGCCCCGCGAGCGTCGTGGGACGGGTGAAGGGTGCCGTCGTGTAGCTGTGCTGGCCCGGCCCCACCTGCGAGAGGTTGACGCTCTGCGTGCACGGGTCCTTGAGGCCGAAATACGACAGCGCCAGCGGCCCCAGGCCCATGAGCCACTGCTCGGTCGAGCTCGTGCACGGGAGCTGGGAGCCGGTGAAGACGAGCGGATCGGTCCCGCCGGTGCTCGGCGGCGCCGACGGAGACAGCGAGGAGCCGGGTTGGAGGTAGTACGTCGTCGGCGTCGTCTGATCCAGGGGGTACCGGGAGACGTCGGCATAGCTCCCGCTCGCCAGGTCCTCGAGGTGCAGCGGCGTGGTTGTGTCGGTGATCCCGGTGTCGACCCCCTTGAGCCAGTGGTCGAACCAGGCGAGCTCGAGGCCGTCGAGATCAAGGCCGTGGTAGCTCAGGCCCATGCCGGCGGTGACGTGGTACCAGGGGCCCTGGATGAGCTGGTAGCGGGAGGTCACCGGTTGGGTGGGGCTCATCGGCGCCAGCACCGGCCGGCCGTCGGAGGCGTTCTGGAAGCCTGAGTAGTTGAGCAGCTCGCCGCGCTGGAAGAGGTCGTACCAGCCGCCGATGAGAAACGCCGGGATGCCGTCTTTGACGATCGTCGGGATGTACTGGACCGGGTTGCGTGCGCCCCAGTACGCCTGGTCATACGCGTCGTCGCCGCCGGCCTCGACGTTGCCGAGCAGGGCCGCGTCGAAGTCGGCGAGATCACGGGCGTGGTCGGTCAGCGCCGTGGCGAAGTCGTTGTTTGCCTCGGTCGCGGGGAGGAGGAGGTTGAGGCTGCCGGTCAACGCGAGGTAGACGCTGGAGAACTCGATGTCGGAGAAGCCGCCGGCAAAGGCGGTATCGCGGTAGAGGTCGTTGCCGGCGATGATCGGGAACATGGCCTTGACGTGCGACGAACCGGCGTCGGCGGCGGTCGCGAACTGGTTGATGCCGAGGTAGGAGGCGCCGAGCAGGCCCACCTTTCCGTCGGAGTGGGGGAGGGTGGCGGCCCAGTTGACGAGGGTGGCGCCATCGCTGCCCTGGACGGGGTCGAACAGCCCCCATTCGCCCGTGGAGCCGCCGGTGCCACGCACGTCGGCGACGACATCGATGTAGCCGCGCTGGACGAGATACGGGCTCTGGCCGGAGAGCTCGGACAGCTGGGAGCTGCCGCCGGCCGAGCTCTGGTCCTTGCCGTAGGGGGTCTGGGAGAGGAGGACCGGGAAGCTGCCGGCGGCCTCCTGGCCGGTGGCGGGATCCGTGGGGTAGTAGACGTTGGCGCGGAGAACCGTGCCATCGCTCATCGTGACCGGCACGTTCGTCAGGCTGCCGGTGCCGTATGTCGCTCCCTCCGGAGTCCACGCCTGGGCGGCGGAAGCGGCCGGGCCCAGGACGACGAGCGACGCCAGGAGGGCGGCGAATCGCACCGTTCGTCTCGTCGCGTGAGCTGACGTCATCGTCGGAGCGCGGACCTTAGTCCAGAAGCTGGAGTGTTGGCAACCGGGGACCGTCGTGCGTGGTGTGCGTCCGGCGGGTCGAGCCGAATGTCACGCGAGGGTGGCGATTCCGGCGAGGGCTCGGCGCCGCTGTCAGAATCGGGGGTGTGAGCGAGCAGACGATCTCCGTGGCCTACGAACACCCGTCCGGGCCGGTGGCCGAGGCGTTCGCCCGGCGCCAGCAGGCCCGCGAGGAGCGCGACCTCTCGCCGACGGCCACGCGCTCCTACCCCGCCCAGCGGGCGCGGCCGGAGTCCGACTGCGGGCTGCGGACGCCGTTTCAGCGCGACCGCGACCGGATCGTGCACTGCAAGGCGTTCCGGCGTCTCAAGCACAAGACGCAGGTGTTCGTCGCGCCGAGCGGCGATCACTACCGCACGCGCCTGACCCACACGCTCGAGGTCACGCAGGTCTCGCGCACCGTCGCCCGGGCGCTCGCGCTCAACGAGGACCTCACCGAGGCGATCGGCCTGGGCCATGACCTCGGTCATCCCCCGTTCGGCCATGTCGGCGAGGACGCGCTCGACCGGTGCCTGCGGGATCGCTTCGGCACCGGGTTTCGCCACTACGAGCACTCGCTGCGCGTCGTCGACACGCTCGAGCGAGACGGCCGCGGCCTCAACCTCACCGAGCCGGTGCGGAACGGGATCGTCAGCCACTCCGGGCGCTCGGCGCAGCCGTCCACCTTGGAGGGCAAGATCGTGCGGCTGATGGACCGCGTCGCCTACATCAACCACGACATCGACGATGCGGTGCGCGCCGGGGTCCTGTCGCCCCGCGATCTCCCGTCCGGCCCCATCGAGATCCTCGGCGAGACGGGTGAGCGACGGATCGACCACCTCGTGCACGACCTCGTCGAGCACTCCGAGGCGGCCGGCGACATCGTCCAGGGCGAGGTGGTCGGCGAGGCGATGACGCAGCTGCGGGCGTTCATGTTCGAGCACGTCTACCTGGGGCCCGTCGCCACGCGCGAGCACGCCAAGATCAACGTCGTGATCGGTTCCCTGTTCGACCATTACTGCGCCCATCCGGAGGAGATCCCCGCGTCGATCCCGCAGGGGGAGCTGTCGACACGGGTGACCGACCACCTGGCGGGGATGACCGACCGGTTCTGCATCCGGACGTTCGAGCATCTGACCGTTCCGGTGTCCTTCGCCCCATGAGTGGGGAATTCGCTTACGCGAATTCCCTTGGAGGTTTCGCCGGCGCGAAACCTCGGGGGAGCCGCCGCCCATGAGCCGGTATACGGCGGACTCGCGCGACCGCGTGCTCGACGCGGTCGACATGGTCGCGCTCGTCTCGACGCGCACCGACCTGCAGCGCCGGGGGGTGGACAGCTACTTCGGCCGGTGCCCGTTCCACGACGAGCGCACCGGGTCCTTCCACGTGCGGCCGGAGCGCAAGCACTACCACTGCTTCGGCTGTCAGGCCTCGGGCGATCCGTTCACGTTTGTGATGGAGACGGAGGGGCTGGACTTCAAGGGCGCACTCGAGTCGCTGGCCGGCCGCTTTGGGGTCAAGCTGGAGACCGAGGACGAGGATCCCGAGGCAGCGGCCCGCCGGCAGCGCCGCGAGCGGATGTACTCGCTGCTCGACCGTGCCGCCACGTACTACTCGCGCTACCTGTGGGAGGCGGGCGAGGCCACTGCCGCTCGTGAGTACCTCCTGGGGCGCGGGCTGGAGGAGCAGACGCTGCGCGAGTTCCGCGTCGGCTACGCGCCGAGTGCCTGGGACCGGATTCTGCTCGCGTCCCGGCGGTCGGGCTTCTCCGACGAGGAGCTGCTGGCCGTGGGGCTGGCGCAGCGGTCCCGGAACCGTCCCGGAAGCGTCTATGACCGCTTCCGCGAGCGGATCATGTTCCCGGCCGTCGACGCCCGCGGACGCGTGCACGGCTTCGGCGCCCGCCGGATGCGCGAGAACCAAGGTGGCGCCAAGTACCTGAACACCTCCGACGGGGAGCTCTACCACAAGCGCGAAGTGCTGTTCGGCATCGACCTGGCCCGGTCGGCGGCGGCCAAGACGGGCCGGATGATCCTGGTGGAGGGCTACACCGACGTGCTGGCGCTTCACCAGGCCGGGATCCGCAACTCGGTGGGGATCATGGGTACGTCGCTCACCGAGGAGCAGGTCGGCGAGCTGGAGCGGGTGGTGAAGGTGCTCGAGCTCTGCCTCGATGCCGACCGCGCCGGCCAGGAGGCGATGCTCCGGGCGGCGCGGGTGGCGGCGGGCCGCCGGCTGGAGCTGCGGGTGGTGCCGTTGCCGGAGGGACAGGATCCGGCCGACCAGGTCGAGCGCGAGGGGGCCGACGCGCTGCGGACGCGCGTGGAGAGCTCACAGGCGTTCGTCGCCTTCAACGTCGACCACATCCTCGACCGGGCCGACACGCGCAGCGCCGAGGGCAAGGACCGGGCGCTCGGCGAGCTGCGTCCGATGATCCGGGAGCTCGGCGGGAGCGTCCTGCACGACGACCTCCTGCGCCGCATCGCCGGCCGGCTGGAGCTGACGTTCGCCCAGGCGGCTGCGTTGGCGTCGGACGTCTCGGCCCCGCGCGCCACGCCCCCGGCGGGCGCCCCCGGGAGGCCGAGCAACGGCTCAGGCGGGGAGGGAGGCGCCGGTCCGACGCACACGGTGCGCTCGGAGCGGCTGTTCCTGGGCGTGTGCATCGCCGTCCCGGACTCAGGGGCCCGTGCGCTGAACGAGATCGAGATCGACGAGCTGCTGACGAGCGCTCCGCTGCGGCGCGCCGCCCGGCATCTCGCGAGCCACGTCCGTACGCCGCTCGCCGAGCTGCCCGCCGAGGACGATGAGTTGGCACGGACGATGAGCAGCCTGGTCGACCTCGCCGGCCGGGTCCCGGATCCGAGCCCGGACCGCCTCGAGCACGCGCGGTTGATCCTCGAGCTCGAGCGGCTGGACCGGGCGATCATCCGGGCGCGGCACGAGGGTGCGGGCACGAGCCAGCTGGCCCGGGACCGCGAGGCGGTGCGCGAATCCATGCACACCGTCGTCGCCCGGCTGGAGAGCACGCTGTGATCTGACGCGGAATCGGCAGCTCTGGGCGCCGACTCGGCCGTCATTTTGCGTTTCCTGTTGTTCGGAGGCGCACTTTTGCCGAGATGATCCGTCTTGTGTGGTAGTCGGCCGCACCCCGCGGCGCACACTCCGACGGAGGCTTAGATGAAACGCGCTGTCATTGCGCTCGTAATGGCGTTGCCGCTGGCGGCCGGCGTCGCGGGCGCACAGGCGGATTCGCAAGGGCACTGGGGCGATGACCAGGGGACGCAGTCCGCGGGTTCGGTCGTGGCGGTGGCCGGAACGATCACTTCGGTTGATCCCTCGACGTCGACGTTCACCGCCAACGCCTTTGTGCCGACCGGCGAGGCCGACAACCAGGGCGACCAGAGGGACAGGGCGCCTTCCACAACGACTGGCGGGGCTCGCAGTCAGGTCAGAGCGCATCGACCACACCGGTGACGATCACTACCGACGGTTCGACGACGTTCCGCGTCGACGGCTAGGACGGCGCGATCGCCGACCTGTCCCACGGTCGGCACTTCGTCGCGCTCTTCAACGGCTCGCCGAGCGATTCACTGCAGACGCTCGTGTCCTCGCCGGTGCAGGTCTGGCTGACTTCCCCGCGTCGGCGACACCGAATGCCACCAGCTCGATGCGTCACCTGGAGCGGCGGCGGGCGTTGACCCAGGCTCTCGCGCTGTTCGGCTACAAAGGCGCGAAGAGGTCGACGGTCAAGCGCCACCGTGGCCACCATCAGGCGACGTCGCGCACCAAGACCCTGCACCGGAGCTCTCATTCGCGCACTCACGCCAGGCGAACGTGATCGACCGGCCGTGACGACACCGGACGGCGGGCTGATCCGAGGCCGTGAGCGCGATCGCCCCCCTCGCGCGCGCCTCACGGCTCGCCGCCGTCCCGCGTCGTCTCCTTCGTCTCCGGTCTGACGCGGCGCTCGCTGAGCGCTTTGCCGCCGGAGACGAGGCGGCGTTCGTCGTTCTCTACGAGCGCCATCGCTCGAGTGTGCTGGCCGTCTGCATTGGGGTGCTCGTGCGGTGGTGCGCCGTCATGTCCGCCACTGCGGGGCCTGCCAGGCGTATCGCAATGGGCTGCGCGCGGATGCCAAGGCGCTGCGCGCGCTTGCCCCGGTGCCGGCGGGCGGGCTGGTCGGCGGCGCCGGAGCCCTCATCGGCGCGACGGCCAAAGGCGTGCTGGCGGGGGGTGCGCTGACTCAGGCGGGAGCGGCGTGTGCGGTCTCGATCTGCTCGGTGGGGGGATCGTGCTGCTCGCTCCACATCTGGTGCCGCACCCGGTTCACCACGAGCGTCGGGCGGCCGCTCATCACCGGGTGGCGACCGAGCGGCGGAGGTCGGCGGCGATTGGCCGCGGGCGCTCGTCGGCAGTGGTCGCCAGATCGATGGCGGCGGCTCTACGGCGACTGCTGAGTGGTTCAACGGCGGCAACTCGGGTGCCGGCGGCACGGGCGGCGTGGGCGGCGCCGGCGGGAGCGGACAGTCGGTGGCGGCAGCGGACCAGCAACCGGCAACTGGCAGTGCGGATGCGTCGGCTGCCGGCTCGACCGTGTCCGACGCCGGTTCCGGCGGGAGCGCTTCGAGCTCCTCCGGCGGCTGACGCACCGCCCGGCAGCGAGAGATGCGAAGACGGCGGCTCAGTTGTGCGGGAGACCGCGCCTGCCCGGCCTGTGCCCGCCTCGTACCGTGGCGTGACGGTGCCGTGCGGAGCGCTTCGTTGGCCGATGGCCAGCTGGTACCGGCGACGGCTGGGGGGCCGTGGGCGCGCAGCCGACCGAGGCCCCTGCGTTCGCGAGGACGTCCACGAGCGAGGGGCCTCCGGTGACCTGCGCGGGGTTGAACGATCCCATCGTGCTGGGGTTCAAGAGCTGGCAGACCTGCGGGTCCACCGTGGGGGCCCCGGTCGTCGCGGCGCTCGCGCTCGCCGCCGGGACGGCGACCGCACCCGCGGCGGTGACGGCCGCCAGAGCAGCCAAGGGCGTTCGGCGAGACAACATGTTGAGTAGACGCTCCTCCGTACCGGACGGCCGGGGCCGCCCGTCGACGTTTGACTGCAAGCTGTCGATGGTTCCGCCGCGCACGCACCCCGCCTGCTGTCCCGCGGGACCATTGATGCTGGCAACCAGGACTTGCGAACCGCGTAGGGCCCCGGCTTCGCCGGTTTGCGCTCTCCGGGCCGGGGTGCGACCAGAGGCCGACAGCACCATCGTGTGCCGGTGCTCCAACCGTCATGCCGAGGTCGAAGGCGGCGTGGGGACGCTTGTCGTAGAGTTGTCTGCGTTTGGTGACCCGCACCTGATACGCGATAATCAGGTAGCTGAATACTCCATAATCCGGGGTAGCTCAACCGGCAGAGCGAACGGCTGTTAACCGTTAGGTTGTGGGTTCGAGTCCCACCCCCGGAGCTTCTTCTTCTTGGCGGTGCAGGGGAATTTGCACCGCGTGCCCGGTCGCCAGCGTCTCCACCAGGTCAGCCGCCCGCGCGGCGCCCGGATTCGCCGCGGCCGACGCCGCCAGTTCCCGGGCGCGGGCGCCGAGCTCCGGATCGGACAGGGCGCGCCGAACGGCAAGCCGCAACGTGCGCGGGTGAAGCAGCGGCCAGGGCAGCCGGACGCCGGCGCCCGCCCAATCCACACGAGCGGCGTTCTCCGCCATGTCGCCCACGTGCGGGACGGCGACCACGCGGCACGACGAGGCGACCGCGCGAACGAGGGTGCCGTGGCCGGCGTGGCAGATCACCAGCTCGCATCCGGGCATCGTCTGCGAATACGACACCCACTCCACGAGGCGGGTGTTCGCGGCGACCCGGACCGGTCCCCGCAGGGGTCGCCGGTTCCAGGTGGCCAGCACCCGCACCGGCTCGTCCGCCAGCCCCTCGACCGCGGCTCGCAGGAGACGGTGCTCCGGGTCCTGGGCGGTCGACGGCGCCACGAGCACGAGTGGATCCTTGCCCGGAGGCGGATCGACGCGCTCAAACGGCGGCTCCCACATCAGCGGCCCCACAACGTGCACCCACTCCGGCCACCGCCGGGGGTACTCCAGCTGAGACAGGGTTCCCACCAGCGTCATACGCCGGCTGAGCCCGGTGTGGAAGAACTCCACCTCTGGCAGGCCGAGCCGCCGGCGGACATCGTTGAGCTCGGTGCGTCCCTGGGTCAGGCCGACGCGCACCGGCCGGTCAAACACCCGCCACATCCTTCGCCCCACGGCGGTCCGCGGCATCCGCGCGCCAAACGCGTACGGAGGGAGTCCGGGTTCGCCCACCGGATACAGGTGGGGGATGAGCGTCGCCACCGGAACACCGTGGAGCTCGCCCGCCAGCGCGGGGCCGAGCGTCAGGATGTCGTGCACCACCACGTCGGGGTCCGCCGCGGCGATCGCCTGGCGCGTCTTCTCAGCCGCCTGGACGACCGGCGCGTAGATGCCGCGTGGGGCCGCCGGATCCGAGAAGTCGTTCTCCGGTGCCGACACGAAGCGCATCCCGTTGCCTTCGACGTGGTCGCGCCACCGCGACCATGTCTCGTAGGTCACGTCGTGCCCGCGCCCGGCCAGCTCCGCGCCGAGCGCGAGCATGGGGAAGGCATGCCCGGGCTGGCCGAAGGCGCCGAGAAAGACCCGGACCGGGCGGGGCGGACGGAGCGGACGGGGCGGGCGGTCGGCGCGGTCCGCGCGGGCGGCGCGCGGCGTGTGGTCCGTGCGATCCGCGCCGCGCGTGGGGTCCGTGCGGTCCGCGTGATCCGTGCGAGGCGGGGGAGGCGGGTTCAAGCTGCGAGCTCGGCCACGGCGCGCAATTGCTCGATGCGATCGTCGCGCGTGAAGGCCATCGGCGAGACCATCAGCGTGCCGACGCCCGCGTCGTGGAAGGCGTCGATCCGGCTGCGGACGACATCCCGCGGGCCGCACAGCGACACCATGTCGATGAGCTCGTCCGGGAGCGCGGCTCCGGCCTCCTCGCGCTTGCCGTCGAGGTAGAGGTCCTGGACCTCTCGCGCGGCGTCCTCGAAGCCGTAACGCTGCACGAGGTTGTTGTAGAAGTTCTGCCGGCGCGAGCCCATGCCGCCGATGTACAGCGCCAGCACCGGTCGCATCAGGTCGCGCGCCTGCGCGCGATCGTCGGAGATGTAGGACTGCACCGTGGGGGCGATGTCAAAGCCGTCGAGCGAGCGCCCGGCGCGCGTCGCGCCCTCCTGCAGGAGCTTGCGGAAGTCGGCGACGTGCTCCGGTGAGAAGAACGTCGGCAGCCACCCGTCGGCGATCTCGCCGGCCAGCGCGGTGTTCTTGGGCCCGATGGCCGCCAGGTAGACGGGGATCCTCTCCTGCACCGGCGAGATCATGAGCTTCAGCGCCTTCCCGGGACCATCCGGGAGGGGCAGCTCGAGTGTCTCGCCTTTGAACTCGAGCCGCTCGCGAGCGAGCGCCTTGCGGACGACGGCCACGTACTCGCGGGTGCGCTGCAGCTGACGCGCGAACGGCTGGCCGTGCCAGCCCTCTGCCACCTGCGGCCCGGAGGAACCGATGCCGAGGATCATCCGGCCGCCGGAGAGCTCGTCGATCGTCGCCGCCGTCATCGCGGTCAGCGCCGGAGTGCGCCCGGGCATCTGGAAGATGGCGGAGCCGAGCTTGATCCGGCTGGTGCCGGCGGCGAGCCACGCCAGGACGGTCGCGGCATCCGATCCGTAGGCCTCCGCCGCCCAGACGGAGTCGTACCCGAGCCGCTCGGCCTCCTGCACCACCTCCAGCTGGTCCTGGGGGCCCATGCCCAGGCCCCAATAGCCGACGTTCACTCCGAGCTTCATGTGCAAGGTTCCTTTCGCCGCCAGGAGATCTCTTGAGGGCCTCGACGGTCGCCGTTACAGTGGCCGGGCCGCGGGCCCGTCCGGCGGCACACCCTATGCGAACCCGGCGCCCAGTGACCATCGAAGACCTGCGTGTGGCGATTGACTGCCTGCCGCGCCGCACACGGATCGCCATGCTCGAGGGCATCGACGCCAACGAGATCATCGTGGGCGCCTACACGAGCCCGGAGGGCATCTGTCCGATGCTCGCCGCCCATCGGGCCGGTGGCCGGACGAGCCTGATCGCCTTCGCCCAGGCGTGGGACCGGCTTGCGTTTCGCGGCGTCCGGCGGGCCAGGGCCCGGGCGCGGCGAGCGACCGAGCGCGAGCTGCTCATCCTCCGCTCGCACCTGGAGGCAAGCCTGCTGTCGGACGAGACACCCGCCGGGGAGCTGGCGGCGGCGCGGCAAGAGCACGAGGAGCTGTTGGCGCGACGGGCGGCCGTGGCGGCCGATGGGCGTTGGACGGTCGTGGCGGCCGAGGCGCGCCGGACGGCCGGGGCGGCCGAGGTGCGACGGACGGCCGGGGCGAGGCGCCCGGGTGACGCGGACCGCAGCGCCGAGCTCCGCCACCGCCCGGGCTGGGCGTGGACACGGATCGTCCGCCGGTACGACGACTACGAGCGGATCCTGCGCCGGGTCGAGTCCGAGCGGGAGACGGCCGACGCCGCCGAGGTGCAGCGTGGCGCCGACGTCCCCGTGGCCTGAACGCGCACAGCGCTGGAGTGAAGCGAGGACCGGCCCGCGCGTGACCCGCGGGCGACCTGCGGGCGACCTGCCGGCGACTTGCGTCCTGTTGCTCTGGTTTCCGGCGTGCAGATCGCGCCAAATCACGCACCCCCACGGATGATTTGGCACCACGCGCACGCACAGCCCCCAAGCTGCGCCAAATCAGCCGGCGCAATCCTGATTTGACGCGTTCTGCAGGGCGCAGCGACGGGGGTTCGCCCGCCCCGCCCGGCCCGGCGCTCCCTGGCCCGGCCCGGCGCAGCACTCCCCGGCCCACCCTGGCCCGGCTCGGCGATCACCGCCGCGGGAACCCGCCCGCGATCAGAGCGCGACCGGCAGCCCCCCAGGCATCGCCCCCGGCGGCTCGAAGATGATCTCCGGGACCACGCAGGCGGGAGAGAGGCGCAGGAGCATCCTCACGGCTTCGGCGATGTCCTCGGCGCGGATCATGTCGCCGGCCGCCACGTTCTGCTTGACGAAGTCGGTCATCGGCGTGTCGACGAAGGCCGGGCACAGGGCACAGGATTTGATCCCGTCGCTGCCGAGCTCTTTGTTCATCGCCTGTGTGAAGCCGACGACGGCCGCCTTGGTGGCCGAGTAGACCGACAGCCAGGGCTCGCCGGATTTGCCGGAGATGGACGAGGTGTTGACGACGAGGGCGTTGCGGTGGTCGGCGCCCGCGGCGCGCAGCAGCTCGGCGCACTCGCGGTAGAAGAGGATGACCGACCGCAGGTTGACGGCGATCTGCATGTCCAGCCGCTTCGTGTCGATCTCAGCGACCAGGGCGCCGATCCCCACCCCGGCATTGTTGACAAGCACATCGAGCCGCCCGAAGCGCTCGCGGTGCGCGGCCACGACCGCGGCCACCGTCTCCTCGGAGGCCATGTTGCCCGCGAGGTGCGCGATCTCGTGGCCGTCGCCTGCGAGCTCTTGCACGGCCGCCTCGAGCTTCTCCGGACGGCGCGCGGCCAGCGTCACCGCATACCCCTCGTCCAGCAGCATCCGCGCGATCGCCAAGCCGATACCGCTTGAACCTCCGGTCACGATCGCCGCCTTCTCTGCCATCGGGTCTCCTCACCTCGACTTGTCCTGAGTGACGCGGTATCCAATCAGGCGGGGGCCGGCGACGCCTGCTGACGCCCGCCCAGCTTCCCGCGCCGTCTGTCGCGGGAACTCAAACCCAAGCGAGGTCTCACTCAATGTCCACAACCCCGCCCCGTCCGGACACCGGGCCGCCCGGCCCAGACGGCCCAGACGGCCCAGACGGCCCACACGGCCAACACGGCCCACACGGCCCACACGGCCCCGCAGCCCCCGCGATCGCCGTCTCCTCCCTCCGGCACCCGCTGACCAGATCGCTCCTGCTCCTCACGCTGACGACCGGCCTGGTGGACGCGGCTACGTACCTGGGGCTGGGCCACGTGTTCTCGGCGAACATGACCGGAAACATCGTCCTGCTGGGATTTGGCCTCGCCGGCTCCGGCGGCCTGCCGGTGGTCGGCCCGCTCGTGTCCCTCGCGGCGTTCCTGGTCGGTGCGGGCGCCGGTGGCCGGCTGGGCCGGATGCTGGGCGCCAACCGTCGCCGCCATCTGCTCACCGCGCTCGCGATCGAGGCGGGGCTCGTGCTCCTGGCCGCGGCCTGGGCAGCCGGGGTCGATGTCCGAGCCGGTGCGGTTTCAGGCGACCTCGTGATCGCCCTTCTCGCCCTTGGCATGGGCGTACGCAATGCCACCGTCCGCCGGTTTGCGGTGCCGGATCTGACGACAACGGTCCTCACAATGACGCTGACCGGGCTAGCGGCGGACTCGACGGTGTTCGGCGGCACCGGCGCCGGAACCTCTCGGCGCGTGGCGGCCGTCGCGGCGATGCTCGTCGGCGCCGTCATCGGTGCGCTTCTGCTGAAGGCGAGCCTCACGCTCGTGTTGGTGGTGGCGGCGGCCCTGGCCGGCGCCACGCTCGTCGCCTACGGCGAGCTCGTCAAGCCAGGGTGAGCCCGCCGGACCCCGCGCGTCTGCGCGTGATCACCTGCCGACAGCGGCCCGGCGCACGGCGCGCGGGTCGACGATCGGCGTGAGCGTGCGCTCGAGTTGCGGGCGGAGGTGCTCGTGCATCTTGGGGAGCTTCAGGGCCTCGCCGAGATGGTCCGGGTCCTCGTCGACGGCGAACCCCGGCGACAGCGTCGCGATCTCGAACAGGATGCCTCGCGGCTCGTGGAAGTAGATCGACTTGAAGTACTCACGGTCGCGCACCTCGGTCACCGCGGCGCCCGCCTCGCGGGCCGACTGCTGCCAGGCCAGATGGTCCTCGTCGCGTGAGGCCCACGCGATGTGGTGCACCGTCCCGGCGCCGGGACGGCCAGGCTCGGACGGGGGCTCGTCGTAGGACCAGGCGAAGCGGCGGTGCTCTCCGATCAGCTCGTACCGGCCGCCGCCGATCTCGGTGAAGCCGAGCGTCACGCTCAGGAGCGCGGCGCCGCCGGCCGGGTTCGATCCGTATGCACGGGCGGCCTGGGGGCCGACGATCGCGTGGTCGGCGGGGATGTCCGGATGCGCGGCCCGCAGCGGGGGGTTGTCCGCTCCGGCGACGACGAGCTCGAGCGCCAACCCGTCCGGATCCTCGAATCGCAGCCGGCCATCGCCAAGCCTGCTCTGGTGCCCGGCCCGCCCCAGCCGATCGCTCCAGAACGCAAACGCGCGCGGTGACTCCACCCCCAGCTCAAGCGTGTGGATCATCCCGGCGCCGGCCCGCCCGCGCGGCGCCCCGGCGAACTCAAACCAGGTCAGGATCGACCCCGGCGCGCCGGTCTCGTCGCCGAAGTACAGGTGGTAGGCCTCCGGCGCGTCGAAGTTGACCGTCGTCTTGACCAGGCGGAGGCCCAGCAGATCGGCATAGAAGTCAACATTGCGCTGGGCATCGCCGGTGATCATCGTGATGTGGTGCAGTCCGTCGAGCTTCATCTCGGTCCGCCTGAGTCGCAGTCGCAGTGCGCCCAGCGTTGCACGTCGGCGCCCCCGGCGCCAGCCTCAGCCGAGGGCGTGCCCCAGATATCCGATCATGCGCTGTGCCAGCGCCCCACCGTGGTCAAGCGCCACCCCGGGCCCGGGCGATCCACGGGTCGTCGCCGCGGCGGCAGCCCGCCCGGCGACCGCGGGGGCAACCGGCTCAAGCAGCTCGGCGACGACGGCGAAGAACCGGACATAAGGAAACCAATACAGCTTGTGGAGATTTTTCTAACAAGCCGTTACGCTTAGGCCCGGATGACCAACCGCGCGATGACCACAACGGGGGGACACGAACAATGCGAGTGCTGATCACGGGCGCCACCGGCACGATCGGATTGGCCGTCGTCGATGCGCTGGGGGCGCGCGGCGATCAGGTTGTCGCCCTGACGCGCGATCCCGAGCGCGGTCAGCGGGTGCTCGGCGCCGGCGTCGAGGTTCATCCGTGGCCGGAGCCCACGTCCACGCCACCTCCCGACGCGGCCCTCCAGGGGCTCGACGGCGTCATCCATCTGCTCGGCGAGCCGGTGGCTCAGCGCTGGACGGACGACGCGAAGGAGAGGATCCGCGGCTCCCGCGTGCTGAGCACCCGGTCGCTGGTGACAGCACTGTCGTCGTTGCGTGAGGGCGCTGGTCCGGGCGTGCTCGTCTCCCAGTCGGCGACCGGCTATTACGGCCCGCGCAATGACGCCCAGCTCGACGAGCAGGCCGCGCCCGGACATGACTTCCTCGCCGAGGTGGTCGTGGCCTGGGAGCGCGAGGCCGCAGCGGCGGCACCCCGGATGCGGGTCGTGATGACCCGGACCGGCGTCGTTCTGTCCCCCAGCGGCGGAGCGCTCGCCAAGATGCTGCCGTTCTTCCGGCTGGGGCTCGGCGGGCCGGTGGCGGGTGGGCACCAGTACGTCCCGTGGATCCACCTCGCCGACGTCGTCGGGGCGCTGGTGCACAGCCTGGATGACGATGCGGTCCACGGCCCGGTCAACGTCACAGCCCCCAACCCGGTCACGAACATCGAGCTGTCGCATGCCCTGGGGCATGCGCTGGGCCGCCCGGCGGTGCTGCCCGTCCCGGGATTCGCGGTCAAGATGCTCTATGGGGAGATGGCCGAGATGGTGACGGCCGGACAGCGGGCCGTCCCGGCGCGCCTGCTCGAGCGCGGGTTCGGCTTTCGCCATCCGCAGATCGAGCCCGCGCTTCGCGACGTGCTCGCCAGTTCGCGGTGATCGTCCATCGGCTCGACCGCCGCCAGCAGCTCCATCATCCGATCGACGCGGTCTTCGCCTTCTTCGCCGAGGCGGACAAGCTGGAGCGGATCTTCGACTTCGGTCATCAGGCGGTGCAGCGTCACGTAGAGGAGCGGTGGCGGCCCTGCTCTGGCTGCGCCGCGACCTCCGGCTCCACGACCATCCCGCCCTCCGGGCCGCGTTCGACCACGACGAGACCGTGGTGCCGGTGTTCTGCTTCGACGACGGGCTGCTCGGCGGCCGACACGCCTCCGGATCGCGGACCCATGTCCTCGGCCACTTCCCGGCCAACGCGCGCACGGAGTTCCAGGAGCGTTACCGAGGCACGATCCGCTGGAGCCGGGCCGAGAAGCGGTTCGATGCCTGGCGAGATGGCCGGACCGGCTTTCCCCTCGTCGACGCCGGGCGGCGCTCGAGCGCTACCGCGTGTAGGTGGGCTCGTCGCGCCGGCGGCTCGCGGGGATGCCGATCTCCCTGCATGTCGGAGCCTTCTGCACGGGTGACTGTGTTTCCAGGTCGCCATGCGGGTACAGCCAACCTATGGCTACCGCTAACCCCACCGCTTCACGCACCGCGGATCCCGCGGTCACACGACACGCACGCACCGAAAAAGGGATCAGTCTCGCTCGCGGCCCGGCGTTGATCCTGGGCACGATCCTGCTCGCCGCCGGCCTGTACCTCATGTACAGGGCGCACAGCTTCCCGCGCTTCTCGAACTTCCCCAACGGGACGGCGCACCGGGACGGGAACTTCTTGTTCGGCCTCTTCGGCGCCAACGGCTGGACCGGCATGCTGACCGCGGTGGCCGGCGGGCTGCTCCTGTTCGGCGCCGCCCAGCATCTACTCGCGAAGACGATGAGCCTGATCGTCGGCATCGGGCTTGGCGCGGCGGCCGTGATCGCCGCCGTCAGCGGAGACGTGCTGGGGATGGCCGCGGCCAACCACTGGACCGAGATCGGTTGGGGCGTCTGCGCCATCATCCTGCTGTTCAACACGCTGCTCCCGCGCCGCCGCCGGACGATCGTGGCCGAGGAGGGCGTGGTGGCCGGTGGAGCGGTCGCCGCCGACCGCCGCGGATACCGTGAGCCGGTGGCCGCCCGGGAGCCCGTGACCGCCCGGGAGCCCGTGACCGAGCGAGCGGCCCCGCAGGGAACGCCGGCCGGTGGCGCGACTGCCGGGGAGCGCGAGCCGCTCGTGACCCGGGAGGACGGCACGCCCGCGGACAGCGAGGGAACCGCGGCAGCCGAGCAGGAGACCACGCCGCTGCGCCGCCCGTAGCCAGTTCGCGGCCGCGGTATTGTCTGCGCAATGCAGGCCCGTCCGGCGCTGATCGAGTTTCCGGCCGATGACCCGGAGCGGGCGCGGCGCTTCTGGTCAGAGGTGCTGGGGCAGCCGCTCGCCAAACGCTCCGCCGGTCAGGGCGAGGGGTGGGAGACACGTGACGGCGACTCGCCCGCGGTCGGCGTCCACCCGCGCGGCCGCGGCCCGGGGGACTCGTTCTCGCTCCCGTACTTCAGGGTCGGCGATCTGGCTGACGCGCTCGCGCGCGTTGAGGCGCTCGGCGGGAGCGTGATCCATCCGGGGGAGCGGTGGGCGATCTGCCGCGACAGCGAGGGGACGCCGTTCGGCCTCGCCCTCGACCCGGGTGCGGCCGGGTAGCCGGGCGAGTCAGTCGGGGGACGTCTTGGAAGCCGGCACCGGGCGATTGGCCGGGGCCGGCCGGATGTCGTGGAGGCCGGGAAGCTCGAGCTCGAGCCTGGCGCCGCCGGTCGACGTCTTGACCGCCCGGGCGATCCCGCCGTGCGCCTCGGCGATGGCGAGCACGATGGAGAGGCCCAATCCGGCGCCGCCCGCTGTCCGGCTGCGGTCGGAGTCGGTGCGGTGGAAGCGCTCGAACACCCGCCCGAGCTGCTCTGGGGCGATCCCGGGACCGTCGTCGATGACGACGAACAGGGCGCGTCCTGCCGGACCGGCCTCGACCTCGAGCCGGATAAGCCCATGCGGCTCGCTCGTGTGCTCGACGGCGTTGCGGATCAGGTTGCGCAGCGCCTGGGCCAGGCGATCCGGATCGGCGGTCAGCTTCGCAGTGGGAACGGGTCCGAGCTCGAAATGGCGTTCGTCGCTGATACTCGCCGCCCACCAGAGCTCGCTCACGAACGGTTCGAGGTCGATCTCCTTGACCTGGAGGAAATCCCGTCGCTCCGAGCGCGCCAGGAGCAGCATGTCGTCGACGAGCCGGGAGGTCCGGGCGATCTCGGCGGCCACCAGGCGCTCGACGCGCCGGACCTCGTCGGGATCCGGCCGCTCCTGGGCCGCCAGCACCTCGAGCTGACCCGCGATGACCGTCAGCGGCGTTCGCAGCTCATGGGACGCATCGGCGATGAACTCCCGCTGCGCGGCGAACGCCCGGGACAGGCGGTCGAGCATGTGATTGAAGGAGTCGGCAAGAACCCGCACCTCACTGCCGCCGAGCGCCTCAGGGCGCATCCGCGGGTCAAGATCGCCCTCGTCGACGCGTGCGGCGACGCGTGCCATCCGGCGCAGCGGCCGCGAGAGAAACGCGCCGGCCAAGTACGACGCGACGAGCGCGAGCGCCAGGGCGAGTGCCCCGGCGATGACGAATGACTTGGCGATGCCGCGTTTGGCGCGCACCACGACGATGAGCGGCTCGCCCGCGCCGACCCGCACCTGCACCTTTCCCACCCGCACGATCCGCTCGTCGAGCCGGACCTTGCCGACGTCGGGGAGCTCCCGGGTCGTCAGGCCCGTGGCGCCGGTCAGGAGGGCCCGGCCGAGCGCGTTCTCCTGGCGCTGCTCGGCCTGGGTCTCGCCGTCATCCGGATGATCGCGGCCCAGCAGCTCCGGGTGGTTGCTCACCGCGCCATACCCGGAGATGGCGGCGAACATCAGCGAGGACGTTCCCGTATAGGGCTGCGCGCGAACGTAGGCGCCGACCTTCGCGAGGAGCGTCGCCGGCGATTGCGACGGCACTCCGCGGACGGCCTGCGACAGCTGCGCGACGTCGCCGGCGACATCGTGGTCGATCTGGGTACGAAGCTCCTGTCCGGTGCGCTCGTAGACGACGGCGAACGTCAGTGCCAGGGCGGCGAGGAGCACGCCTGTGACCCACGCCACCAGATGCCAGCGGATGCTGGTTCGGTGGATCACGGGTGGGGTGGGTCCGATTCCTCGAGCCGGTACCCCCGCGATCGGACGGTCTTGATCGGCGCCGACTCGCCGCCGCCGGCGAGCTTGCGGCGCAGATAGCCGATGTAGACGTCGACGATGTTGGTGGCCGGATCGTGTCCGTACCCCCAGACGGCGCGGAGGATCTGCTGGCGGTTGAGGACCTGGCCCGGGTGGTTCATGAAGTAGGCCAGCAGGTCGAACTCCGTGTTCGTCAAGCGGACGAGCTCGCCGTTGCTGCGCACCGTGCGGCTGAGGAGATCGATCTCGATCCCCGCGCGGCGCACGGTGGTCGGCGGCGTCTGTCGCGCCGAGCGCAGCTGGGCCCGGATGCGGGCGTCGAGCTCGGCGAGGGCGAACGGCTTGACGAGATAGTCAACGGCCCCGGCGTCCAGGCCCCCGACGCGGTCCTCGATCTCACCGCGCGCCGTCAACACGATCACAGGCAGTCCCGGTCTCTTCTGCGTGACCTCGCGCAGCACGTCCATCCCGCTCTTGCGGGGGAGCATCAGGTCGAGCACCACCAGGTCGACGTGCTCAGCGAGCGCCAGATCGAGCCCGCTCTCGCCGTCGGTCGCTGCGCGGACCTCAAAACCGCGAGCGCTGAGCCCGCGGTCGATGAAATCCACGATTCCGGGCTCGTCCTCGATCAGGACGATGTGACCCACGAGCGCATCATACGAGCGTCGTCGCCGCAACTATTCGTTCGTCGACCCCGCGAAGAGACTTCTCATGAAGGGGTAAATGGTGCTTAAGCGAGAATGGGCAGAGTCAATGGCCATGAGCCGGACTACGCATGCATTGACTCCTGCGCGCAGAGACGCGGGGCTCCGCAGACTGCGGACCGTCAACCGGATCCTCATCGGCGCCGCGGTGGTGGCCACCGGGCTGCTCACCGACGTTGCGGCCAAGGCGTTCCCGGGTCACAAGCGCACCGTGCACACGACCGCCGCCGTCCAAACCGGCTCCGGCAGCACAAGCGCGGCCCGTGCACGCCGCCACGCTCACCGCCGCCACCACTCGGTGCATCACGCGCTGAGCGCCCCAGCCCAGGCGCCCGCGACCACCGCGGCAACGCCGGCGGCGCCTCAGGCCGCGACGCCGGCAGCAACCGCAACGGCAGCGCCGGCGACGACCGCCGCCGCGCCGGCTCCCGCGGTCACCCAGGCCGCGCCCGCTCCGGCACCGGCCCCGGCGCCCGCCCCGGTGGTCTCCGGAGGGTCGTGATGGCCGGCATCTCGGCGGATGCGGCCGTCGAGGTCCACACCGAGACCTGGCCGGCGCTGGGCACGACGGCGGTTGTCCGCTCCGAGGGACCGCTCGACCCGGAGATCCGCATCGCCGTCCAGCGTGAGATCGACGCGATCGACGCGGCGGCGAGCCGGTTTCGCGCCGACTCCGAGCTCGCCCGGCTCAATGCCGCTGACGGCTCGGCGGTCGCCGTCAGCCGGCTGCTGCTGGATGCCGTGCGACTCGGCGTCAGGGCGGCACAGGTGACCGGCGGGGCCGTCGATCCCACGCTGGGGGAGTTCCTGGTAACGGCCGGTTATGACCGTGACTGGCGCGAGCTGACGGCCGTTCCGGCCGACGCCCCGCTCACGGCCGGTGACCGCCTGGTCGTGCTTCGGCGACGGTCGGCCCGCTGGGAGGGGATCGAGCTTCGCGACGATCCGCCGACGATCCGGCTGCCGCAGGGAGTGTCGATTGACCTGGGGGCCACTGCCAAGGCGCTCGCGGCCGACCGCGCCGCCGGCGCCGCTCACCGTGCCGGGGCGCGCGGTGTCCTCGTGTCGCTCGGCGGAGACATCGGCACCGCGGGCCCGTGCCCGGAGGGAGGCTGGCTGATCCACGTCACCGACGATCACCGCGCCGGCCGGAACGCCCCCGGACAGACGGTCGCAATTCAATCCGGCGGCCTGGCCACGTCGAGCATCGTGACCCGGCGCTGGCTGCATGACGGCGATGTGATGCATCACATCCTGGATCCCCGGTCCGGTGAGCCCGCCCGCACACCGTGGCGGACGGTCAGCGTCGCCGCGGGAACGTGCGCGGACGCCAACGTCGCCTCGACGGCGGCGATCGTCCTCGGCGACGACGCGCCCGGCTGGCTGGCGGAGCAGAACCTTCCCGCGCGCCTGGTGAGGCTGGACGGCACCGTCTCGGTCCAGGGAGGGTGGCCCTCGTGACCGTGGGGCCCAGCATCTACTGGTATCTGACCCGCGCCAGCGGAGCGGTCGCGCTCGTTCTCCTGACCGCCAGCGTCGTCATCGGCATCGCGGCGATCGGCCGCCTGCGCGCCCGGGGCGTCCCGCGGTTCATGGTCGACGGGATGCATCGGACCGTGTCGCTCCTGTCGCTCGTCTTCCTCGTCATCCACATCCTCACCTCCGTCCTGGACAGCTTCGCTCCGATCTCGCTGATCGACGCGGTCATCCCGTTCGTCGGTGCCTACCGGCCGCTGTGGCTGGGGCTGGGGGCGGTGGCGTTCGACCTTCTGCTCGCCGTGGCCATCACGAGCCTCCTCCGGCGCCACCTGGGGCACAGCACGTGGCGCGGGGTGCACTGGCTCGCGTACGCGTGCTGGCCGGTGGCCGTGTTGCACGGCTTTGGAACCGGCAGCGACGTCAACCAGACGTGGATGATCTTGATCGACGTCGCCTGCATCGTGGCCGTCCTCGGCGGTGTGGTGGCGCGGGTCGCGATCGGCTGGCCGGACAACGCGCGGCTGCGGCTGGGCATGCTGGGGGTTGCCGGGGCGTTCGCGCTGGGGTTGGTGATCTGGCTCCCGAGCGGGCCGCTCGGCAAGGGGTGGGCGCGACGCGCGGGTACGCCGAACTCCCTGCTGCGCCCGGCGCACGGAGGGCACGCGTGAGCCTGCCTCGTCTCCTCCTCGGCGTCGGCGGCGAGACGATGTCGTATGACCGGCATGTCAGCGTCCACGCCCACCGCCCCTCCGGCTCCGGCCGCTCCGCCCCCGGGCTGCCGTCGCCGCTCGTCGGCGAGCTGACGCGGTCCGGGCTGCGTGGGCGGGGTGGCGCCTCCTTCCCGCTGGCGACCAAGCTCGACGCGGTGGCGCGGTCAAAGGGGACTCCGGTCGTCGTCGTCAACGGCAGCGAAGGTGAGCCGATGAGCGTCAAGGACCGGATGCTCCTCGAGTCGCTCCCGCACCTCGTCCTCGACGGCGCCTTCTGCCTCGCGGAGACACTGGACACCAGCGACATCGTGATCGCGATCGACGCGTCGTTCCGCGAGGCGAGCGACGCGATGCGGCTGGCGCTGCAGGAGCGACCGGACGTCGGCCGCCGGAGTCTGCAGCCGCGGATCGCGACGATCCCGTCCGGCTACGTCACCGGCCAGGAGAGCGCGATCGTCAACTTCGTCAACAACGGGATCCCCCGGCCGGTGACGCAGCCGCCGCGGATCAGCGAGCGCGGTATCGCCCGGCGCCCCACGCTCATGTCCAACGCGGAAACACTCGCCCACGTCGCACTGATCGCGCGCCACGGCGCCGATTGGTTCCGTGAGATCGGCCCTGAGGACGAGCCCGGATCCTTGCTGGTGACGCTGAGTGGTGGCGTGCACGCGCCCGGCGTATATGAAATCGAGTACGGCTCGCTCCTGGGATCGCTGGTCGACGCCGCGGATGGTCTCGCCGAGCCCGTCCGGGCCTTCCTGTTCGGCGGCTACGCCGGCACGTGGGTGGACGGCAAGGCCGCCACGACTCTCCGGCTGTCACGCAGTGCGCTGCGCCCCCTGCGCGCGACCCTCGGTTCCGGGATCATCGTCGCCCTGCCCCAGAGCGCCTGCCCGGTGGCGGAGGTCACCCGCGTCGCCGGCTACATGTCCGATCAGAGCGCCTCGCAATGCGGGCCGTGCATCAACGGCCTCGCGTCGATCGCCGACACCCTCGTCGAGGTCTGCGAGGGTCACGCCGGCCGCGATGCGTTCGGCGACCTGCGCCGCTGGTCGGAGCTCGTGATGGGGCGCGGAGCGTGCGGCCATCCTGACGGCGCTGCCCGGTTCGTCACCAGCGCCCTCAGCGTGTTCGCGCAGGAGTTCGAGGATCACGCGCGTCACGGCCTCTGCGAGGCCTGCGAGCGCCATCCGGTCCTCATCACCCCCAAGCAGCAGGCAGCCGTTCAGTAGCACTAGCGTTTCTGCGAACGAGGACCGTGACATGCACGTCGAGATCGACCCCATCAAGTGCGAGGCCCACGGGCTCTGCGCCGAACTCCTCCCGGAGCGGATCACGCTCGATGAGTGGGGCTACCCACTGATCGACCAGACGCCGGTCCCGGCGGCGCTCGAGGACCTGGCTCGCCGCGCCGTCAACGCGTGCCCCACGCTCGCGCTGCGGCTGCAGGCGAGTCAGCACGTCAATCGCAACACCACCGCCCGGCGGTCGGCCGAGCGGAGCGCGGCGGCGGCCCGCAGCGGCGCCGGCGACCAGCCGTATCAGCTGTACACGCAGCGCCGCGGGCGGGGCTGATCCGGCGTAGATGAAACTGACTCTGGGCATAAATCTGCCGTTCTTCGGCGGGTTTGTGCCCAGAGTCGTTGATCACGCCCAGTCGCCCCGGCGGGCCGGCGAGCCGCTCGGCGGCCTCAGTGGTGGAGGTGATGGTGGTGGTGGAGCACCGCCGCCCCGGCGGACCCCGTCCATGCACTGAACTGCGGGATCAGCACAACGGCGAGGATGAGCCCCAGCACCAATGCGGTGCTGATCGACAGCCACCGGCCGGCGCCGCCGGGAAGATGCTGATTGAGCGACGGCTCCAGCGGCTCTGCGCTACGGCGCGGGCGGCTGGAGCTGACGGCGATCATCTCCGCCCGCGAGTCGTCGGAGATGCGCAGAAAGCGGAAGATCTCCGGAAGGTGGCCGAGGACGTGGAGGGCGGTGACGGCGATCCACCCAAAGAAGCTCACCTTGTGGATCAGGAAGACGTCCGAGCGCAGGCTCGAGTCCGGGCCGATGAACAGGAGCACGACGCCGCTGATGAACACGACGGCGGTCAGCGCCACGACGAGCGGCGCGAGCAGCCTCAGGGCGGGCAGGGGCGGACCCTTCACCTGGTAGCGCCGGTTGTGCGTGTAGTAGCGCATGAACCGGTAGCCGGTGCTCGCCATTTTCAGCGCGACCGGCCCAATGAGCAGCAGGCCGAGGAACAGGTGAAGCCAGAGCAACCCGCCGAGGTTGATGATCGTGATTCCCAGCGCTGCCAGGAGCACGATCAGCAGCAGGCCGGTGATGACAGTGAGTCGCTCGTTGCCCTCGGTGCCACCGGCGGTCAGGCGGCGGATAAGCCCACCTGACGCCTGTGGCGCGGCGTCCTCCGAATGCTCGGAAGCGGCGTGCCAGCGCGCACGCGGGCGGGTTCGGACGTCATTTGCCATTGCGTAGTCAAGTGTCGGCAGCAGCGATAAGACCGTGATAACCCATGTATGAGAAGCCTCTTCTTTTCGGCAACGCAGGGCTTAAGTGCCCCTCGCTGCCGGACGCCACCGGACGGTCTGCCGGTTCGGATCCGTCATACCGATGGACCGGTTCGATGGAACCCGGGATCAGTCGGCCTGAATAAAGTCGATAAAACTGATCGGCTTTATGTTATTATCCTTCCGCCTGGCCGGTGACGCCCGGTGACGGGCACCCACATCCAGCCTTCACAAGGAGCACACACTCCATGAGCCCGCACATCGTCCCGTCCAGCTTCGAGCACATCGACGTCGCGAAGGTCGGCGGCAACATCGGCGCCGAAATAGGCGGCATCCGCATCGGCGGAGACCTGGACCCGGCGGTCGTCGACGAGCTGCGGGCCGCCCTGCTCGCCCATCGGGTCGTGTTTCTCCGCGACCAGGTGCATGCCGACGAGGGCACCCAGCAGGCGTTCGCGCAGCGGCTCGGAACGCTGACCAAGCCTCATCCGACGGTCACCGGCGACGGCCACGCGGTCCTGCCGATCGACTCGGACTTCAGCAAGGCCAACAGCTGGCATACCGACGTCACGTTCGTGGACCGGGTTCCAGCGATCAGCATCCTGCGGGCGGTCACGCTTCCGCCGTACGGCGGCACCACCGTATGGGCGAACACGGTGCGCGCCTACGAGACGCTGCCGGCGCCGCTCAAGGCGCTCGTCGACCAGCTGTGGGCGGTGCACTCCAACCTGTATGACTACATCGGCACCAAGGACGAGTCGCGGATCGGCGGGCTCGACGTCAAGGAGCAGTCCTACCGCGACGAGTTCGAGCACCTCGAGTTCGAGACCGAGCATCCGGTTGTGCGGGTCCACCCGGAGACCCGCGAGCGCAGCCTGGTGCTGGGCCACTTCGTGCGGCGGTTCGTGGGGTTGAAGAGCGCCGACTCCAACGACCTCTTCGCGCTGCTCCAGCGTCACGTCATCGCGCTGGAGAACACGGTGCGCTGGAGCTGGCGCGAAGGCGATGTGGCGATCTGGGACAACCGCTCCACTCAGCACTACGCGGTCGCCGACTACGACGACCACGCGCGCGTTCTACACCGGGTGACGCTGGCGGGCGACGTCCCGGTGGGGATCGACGGCCGCCGGAGCGTGGTGCGCAAGGGGGATGCGTCGAGCTACTCGGCGCTGGCCGAGCCGGTGGCGGTCTCCTGACCGCCGTCGGGGACGACCGCGGGGTGCCGGGAGTTCGGCGGGGCCGGAGGAGGCGGCCCCGCCAACTGGCGGTCGCGCCCGGCGGCCAGCCCGACGATGAGCTGGGGGACGACGAGGGCGAGGAGCAGGATCAGTGTCGGCGTCCACGACCCGGTCACGCCGTGGATCGCCCCCACGGCGAGCGGCGCCAGGGCGGCGAGCGCGTATCCGACGGACTGCGACAGTGTCGAGAGGCCCTGCGTGGAGGCGACGCTGCCGCCCCGCGTCACGATCATCATCAGCGCCAGGGGGAAGGTCGCGTTCTGGCCCAGGCCGAGCAGCACCACCCACAGGTACGAGGCCGACATCGGCGCCACCAGGATCCCCGCTAGCCCGGCCGCCGTCAGCGCGCAGCCGACGATCACCAGGAGGCGTTGGTCCCGATGGCGGGCGGCGAGCCCAGGAACCGTCAGCGCTGTGGCCAGACCGACGATCATCGACAGGCTGAGTAGCAGCCCGGCATGGCCGTCGCTGGCCCCGTGGCTGCGAAAGATGCTCGGCAACCATGCGAGCGTGGCGTAGAAGCCGCCGGACTGGAGCGCGAAGAACAGCGTCACCTGCCAGGCGAGCGGATGGCGCAGGAGCGTCCGCGCCGAGTGGCCGCGTGCGGGGACGTCGACTCCGGCTGCTTCCGCGCCCGCGGAGTGGGCGGGGGCGTCGACGCGGGGATCGCGTCTCGCGAGTGCCGGAAGCCACGCCACCGCAGCCACGAGGGCGGGGATCGCCCAGATCGCCAGCCCGGGGCGCCACCCGCCGCCCAGTGCGTTCGCCGCGGGGACGGTCACGCCGGCGGCCAGCGCCGCAAAGCCGATCAGCGACGTCGTGTACAGCGCCATCGCGGTGCCCGTGCGATTCGCGAAGTCCCGCCGGACGACGACCGGCACCAGCACGTTTCCGGTAGCGATGGCCGCTCCGGCCAGCGCCGTGCCCAGGAACAGGAAGCCGACGCCGGGAATCAGCCGGAGCAGCAGGCCGGTCACGAGCACGACCATCGCCACGGCGATCGACGTGTGAACGCCGAGGCGCCGAGCCAGGACTGGGGCAAGCGGTGCAAGCAGCCCAAAGCAGAGCACCGGCAGCGTCGTCAGCGCACCGGCCCAGCCGGAGGACAGGCCGGTCTCGGCCTGGATGCGGTTCAGCACCGGGCCGATGCTGGCGGCCGCCGGCCGAAGGTTGATGGCGACGAGCACCACCCCGGCGGCGAGCAGCACAGGGGCAACCCGGGGCTGGGGAAGCCGTCGACCCTTCATCTCTTAGGAAGCTAGCTCGGGACCCAGCCCGGTGGCGGATCCCGCGCCGCGCCGCCGGAGGTCAGGCGTCGGCGTGCCGCTCCTCCCACCGCAGCGCCGCTGCCTCGGCGCTCGCCGACGGCCGCGTCTGGCCCTGGGCCGCCCGGGCGGTCAGCCGAGTGAGGGTGTCGAGGGTCCCTGACGCCTGCCACACCTCGACCGCCCGGCCATCTCGGAAGCGAAGCCAGGCGATCCCCTGCACTTTCGTCGCCTCGCCCGTGCTGGGGGCGCCGTAGAACTCGCGCGCCTGTATGCCGGACAGGCGGTAGCGGGCGGCGACCTGGTCGTCCGAGCCGATCACCTCCTCGACGGTGAGCCGCGCGTCGGGAAAGGCGTCCCACAGCTGGGAATAGAACGTCCTCGCGCCGTCGAGACCGGCGAGTCCCCGCGGGTAACCGTGCAGGACCACATCAGGGTCGTAGAGCTTGAGATAGCCCGCGCGGTCGTGCGGGTCGTTGAAAGCGGCGACGGCGGTCCGCAATGCCGCCTCGTTGGTCTCGAACACGTTTCCCCCTCCGGTCGGCTGCGACGTTTTGCTCAGACCGGGAATCTAGTGGTCGATCCCAGGTCTGTCACCGGCCGCGGTTCCCGGAGCCCGTTGCCGACCCTATGCTT
The DNA here is from genome assembly GCA_035551695.1 of Solirubrobacteraceae bacterium. Classification (GTDB taxonomy): domain Bacteria; phylum Actinomycetota; class Thermoleophilia; order Solirubrobacterales; family Solirubrobacteraceae; genus Palsa-465. Next base: position 6,675 of record DASZMU010000020.1, on the reverse strand, counting down.
GACGGGTGGCCGAGTCGTCCCCGCTGGGAGAGTTCATCCGCCGTCAGCGCGAGCTGTCGGAGATCTCGATGCGCGAGTTCGCCCGCCTTGCGGGAATCTCCAACCCGTACCTCTCGCAGATCGAGCGAGGGCTGCGGGCCCCGTCCGAGCAGGTGCTGCACGCGATCGCCGACACCCTCAAGGTTTCGGCCGACACGCTGTACGAGCGCGCAGGAGTCTCGCCGGACGGCCACGGCCCCTCAAAGGTCGTCGAAGCGATCCGGGAGGACCCCAAGTTGACCGGCCGCCAGCGACAGGCGCTGATCGAGGTCTACGAGGCCTTCATCGGAGTGGGCGCCCGGCCCCGGCGCTCGCCCCCTGAAACATGACCGGGCACGGACGCGCTGCGCCCGTGCCCATCATGAAAGGTGATGCCTAAGGGGACTACGAGGCGATGAGCTCGCGCGCGGCCGAGACGGTCGCGCTCGTGACGTCCTCGGTCATCTTCGCGTGCGCGGTGAACAGGCCGGAGACGGCGTCCACCTGCGACTGGGCGGCGAGCTTGCGCTCGAACTGGGTCAGTCCGCCGACGTAGCGCTCAATGCCGTCGAGATACGCGCTCGTGACCTTGCGGCTGGCGTCGATGAACCGCTCGTTGGCCTCGCGGACGCGCTCGGTCGCGACCTCGAGGTCCGGATACAAACCGTTGTTCTGCTTTGTGGATGTTGCTGTCATCAGCCGCTCCTCAAGTTGTGGGGGGTGCGAATGTGCTTGCGCTATGCCGGGTATCTGCAAATCTGCAAGCGGGATTTACGGTATCTTCTGCTTGCAAATTAGCATGAGGGAAGCTAACCAGCAAGCAACGTCCGCACAAGTTGTTAGGTTGCGCGTCCCCCCAGATGGGGGGTCGCCGTTGTTCGGAAAGGAAACCCGTATGGCCACAGGATGTGCCCCCACTTTTGAGGAAATTGCGCTGACCGACTCCTTGACGGCCTGGAAGGCTGCCGTGGACGGCACCGCCGCATGGTGGACCCGGGCGATCCGCCGTCGCGCCGGCCCGGCCGACCTGATGCTCGACTGCGTGCGCTGGTGGGGCGAGATCGCCGGCCGACGGTCACCGAGTTGGAGCTCTCCCCATGAGATCGTGTTCGAGGCTCCCGTCGCCCGGCTGCGCGACTTCTCCACCACGGGCCCGCGGAGCAAGGTCGTACCGACCCTCGTGCTTCCGCCGCAGGCGGGTCATGACTCCTGCATCGTCGACTTCTCCCCGGAGCAGAGCCAGATGGGGGCCATCCTCGAGGCCGGCCTGACGCGGGCGTTCACCCTGGACTGGATCGGCGCCACCGCGGAGACGAAGGACGCCACCATCGATGACTATCTCGCCGTCATCGACCGCGCCCTGGATCACATGGGCGGCCGGGCCAACCTGATCGGCGACTGCCAGGGGGGCTGGCTGGCCACGATCTACGCCGCGCTACATCCCGAGCGCGTCAACACGCTGACGATCGCGGGCGCGCCGATCGATTTCCACAGCGGCGAGCCGGTCATCCACGCCGCGCTGCAGGCGTTCGCGCCCAACGGCAATCTCGAGTTCTACCGGGCGCTCGTCAAGGCCGGTGGCGGGATGCTCACTGGTGAGCACATGCTCGCCGGGTTCATCCTGATCAAGCCGGACAACGAGATCGGCCGCCAGCTCCAGCTGCTCGCCAACCTCGACGACGCCGAGCACGTCGGGCGCTACCGCGAATTCGAAGACTGGTTCAAGCACACGCAGGCCATCCCCGGCGGCTTCTACCTGTGGATCGTCGAGCACCTGTTCCGCGACAACGAGCTGATCGCCGGCACGCTCGAGGTCGGAGGCGAGCGCGTCGATCTGGGCCGGATCGACTGTCCGCTGAACCTGTTGGCGGGCGGTGCCGACCACATCACCCCGCCTGAGCAGGTCTTCGCGCTCGCCGACTACGTCGCCACCGCCGAGCCGGACATCATGCGCGACACGTCCCCCGGTGGCCATCTCGGCCTGTTCATGGGCCACGAGGCCCTGCGCAACCACTGGCCGCGGCTGCTGGCGGCGGTGCTCGAGCGCTCGCGGTAGCCGCTGACGGCACTCCCGCGAGCAATTGCCGGGCTCGCGGGAGGGGACGACGGGCAACGGCGGGGGGATGTGCCCGCGTCGTCGGCTGTTCCGCGGGGGCGAGGTGCCCGTGGGCTGCCGGTGAAGCCCGTTGCGCCGGTTTCTAGCGTGCGAATCGCGCCCGGCCACGCTTCGCCCGGCTCTCGTTCGTTGCCCGCCGTTTCCAAACCTCCCGCGCCCCACCGACGGCGGTCCCCGGCCGGGGCGTGACATCACAGCAGCCCCCAAAATCACAGCAGCGCCCCCTACATGTCCATGCCCCCATTGACGCCCCAGATCGCCCCCGTGATGTACGAGGACTGGTCGGCGGCGAGGAAGTGGACGACGCGCGCGATCTCGTCCGGGCGGCCGAGGCGGCCGAGCGGGATCTTGGCCTTGATCCCGTCGAGCACCTTCTCCGGGATGTGCTCGAGCATCTCGGTGGCGATGAAGCCCGGGGCGACGGTGTTGACGGTCAGGCCGATGCCGTCGTCGTCGAGCTTGCCGGCCTTCTGGAGCTGGTAGGCCGCCTCGCGCGCCAGGGTCTTGGTCAGGCCGAACAGGCCGGACTTCGACGCGGCGTAGTTGGCCTGGCCGATGTTGCCCATCTCGCCGATGATGGAGGAGATGTTGATGATCCGCCCCGAGCCGCGCTCGATCATGTGCGGCAGCACCGACTGGCTCATGAAGAACGCGCCGGAGAGGTTGACGGCCAGGACCTTGTACCAGTCCTCGTCGGTCATCTTCATCACGGTCTTGTCGATCGTGATCCCGGCGTTGTTGACGAGGATGTCCAGGCGGCCGTGCTGCTCGATCACCTCGTTGATCGTTCGCCGGCAGTCTTCGGCCGAGCCGACGTTGCCTTGATGGATCGAGGCGGTGAGCCCGTCCTTCCCGAGCTTGTCGATAAACGCCTGGGCGACCTCCTGGTCCCGGCCGTAGCCGGCCGCGAGCCCCGCGCCCTGCTCGGCCAGGCTGCGGCCGATGGCCGCGCCGATGCCGCGGGTGCCACCGGTGACGAACGCGACGTGGCCATGCAGCCGGGGTCGGTTGGCCATCGCCTGGCTGGGGCTGGTGCTTGTCGTAGCCATGGTCCCTGTCTCCTTTGCCTCAACGGCCCGAGCGCTCGCCGAGCCAATCGGCGACCTCAGGCCAGATTTCGTGCTTGGCGCTCGATCCGGCCATCAGGCCAATGTGGCCTCCGGGGCGATCCAGGTGCGTCACGTCCTCGCTGGCGACGAGATCGAGCAGGGGTACCGTGCCGACCCGCGGGGCGATGTGGTCGGCGCCGGCGGTGACGACGAGCAGGTTCTGCTCGATCTTCGACAGATCGACCCGCCGGTCACGCAGCCGGAGCCGGCCGCCCACGAGCCGGTTGTCCTTGTACATCCAGGTGATCCATTCGCGGAAGGCGCGCGACGGGAACGGCGGGTTATCGGCGACCCATTTGGCCATCGCCTGGTAGCTGTCGCGCGGATCGCCGCCGTCGAGGATTCCCTGGAACAGACGCCGGTAGGTGGTGACGTAGTTGGTCACCGGCTTCATCAGCTTGTTGGCCCAATCGATCGCGCCTCCCGGAATCGCCGGATAACTGTCGGCGATCAGGTCGACGTCGAAATCGTCGCCGCCGACCCACCGGGCATACAGGGACTCGCTCGGATCGATGGGAGTCGTGAGGAGCACCGCGTTCCGGACGGCGCCGACCGGATTCAGGGCGCAGTACATGGCGCACAGCGTCCCGCCGATGCACCAGCCCAACAGCGTCAGCTCGTCTTCCCCGGCCCGGCCCAGCGTCTCGCGCACGGCCCAGTCGATCTCGTCGCAGACGAACTCGGCCAGCCCCATGTCGGCGTCCTCCTCGTCCGGTACGCCCCAGTCGACGAGAAACACGTCGTAACCCTCGCCGAGCAGGAACTCGACAAACGAGTTGCCGGCGCGCAGGTCGAAGATCTCCGGCCGGTTGATCAACGCGAACACCAGCAGGATCGGCACCGGATGCGCGCGGCGACTCGAGCGGTAGCGGTAGAGCGTCGTCTGGCGGTGTGTCCAGACGACGTCGCGGGGTGTGCCGGCGGTCGCCGCGTCCGGGGTGGTCAGGATCACGTTGGCGAACTCGATGCTGGCGCGCGGCAGCCGGCCAAACGTGTCCAGTGCGCTCATGACGAGCCTCGGGGCTCCTGGCTCGGGGCGTCGCCGCCCTTGCTCGCGCCGCTGGACTGGCCGCTGCGTTTGGCGCGAGGTGGGCCGGTGGGGGCACCGTTGCTCGCCCCCGGCTGGGCCGCCGCCTCGCCTTGCGGCGCGGGTGCCTCCAGTTGGTCCCGGGTGCGCAGCTCGTCGCGCACGTCCTCGAGTTCCTGCAGGACGCGCTCGAGCTTGTCCTCGGTGCGCCCCAGCTGACGGGCCAGCCGTGCGACGTCGCGCCGGCCGGCGAACCGGAGGTTGCGGATCATGAGATCCATCGCATCGTTGCCGAGCTTCGTCATCGCCGCGGTGTTCTCGGCCAGCTGACCGAGCAGCGAGGCGAACCCGCGGGAGCCGACGAGACGTTCGGCGGCCTTGGCCGCTTCTGACTCGGCCTCCTCATAGAGCCGGGAAACCTGCTCAGGCGGCGTCGGCGGCTCGCGGTCTTGATCGGCAGCCATCAGGCGACCGCGTCTCCTCGGACCCCGTCCCGGGACGTCCGCTCTCCGGCGGACGAGACAAGGTCCGTTGGCGGCGCTGCAGCAGGTGACGCGACCCTCTCCACGTGAATCTACCGTCCAATGTACCCCGCTGTTGTCCGGGCCAGCGAATTTTTCGGCACGCTCATCCAGGACTCCGGCCTACGGCGCGACGGTGACGGCGGCCGAGCGGGCCCGGGCCGTGACCGCCAGGGGTAGGGGATAGGTGGCCGTCTCCTGGCAGGCGAGGCGGGAGCCGGCGTCGGCGGCGGTCGGCGTGTGAACGCGAGAGGAACGCCCCGGCAGCACCACACCGTCGCGCAGCCACCGGTAACCGTCGAACGCGAATAGCCGGGACGATGGACGCCTGCCCATCCACGCCGTCCAGCGAGCCGGGGCGCACGTCGCGGGCACCCCAGGGCGGGGCGTCCCGGTCACGGCCGGACCGGCCCGCCGCGCGGGACCGGCGCCGGTAGTGACCGCGCCGAGCGCCGCCACCCCGCCCTCGTCGCTGAACCACATCCGCCCGTCGGCGGCCGCCGTGATGAATCCCGGCTGGCTGCCGCCGATCAGCCCGGCCCTGAACTCGCGAACCGCGCCGCCCCGCGTGACGCGGCCGACGGCCGGCGCCGCGCCTTCGTCGGTGAACCACATGTCCCCGTCAGGCCCAGGGGCGATCGCCACGGGAGAGCTGTCGGCCGGCAGTCCCCGCGCGCTCTCGGCGAGACGTCCGGCGGTGCTTGCTTGGCCGATCGCGCCGGACGAGTCGGCAAACCACACGTCGCCCCCGGGCCCGGCGGCGATGCCCAGCGGCTGAGCGCCCGGCTGCAGACCCGCGGTGAACTCGGTGATCCGCCCGCGGGGCGCGACGCGGCCGACGGCGCACACGCCGCCGTTGATGCAGCCGCGATCGGTGAACCACACCGAGCCGCCGGGTCCGGCGGTGATGCCGAACGGGACGCTCGTGCGCGACAGGCCCCGGCGGACCTCGGTGATCCGGCCCTCAGGGGTGATCCTGCCGATCGCCGGCCGCGCCCCCTGCTGGGTGAACCACATGTCGCCGCCGGGTCCGGCGGTGATCTCGAATGGCTCACCACCGGTGAGTCCACGCCTGTACTCGGTGATCTGGCCCTCAGGGGTGATCCTGCCGATCGCCGGCCGGGCGCCCTGGTCCGTGAACCACAGGTCGCCTCCGGTCCCGGAGGCGATGGCGAGCGGCACGCTCCCCGCAGCCGATCCGCGCTGGAAGTCGCTGATGGCGCCTGCCGGCGTCAGCCGGGCGATCAGGCAGCGGCCGCGTCCCATGCATCCGGAGTCGGTGAACCACACGGCGCCGTCGGGGCCGGCCGCCAGTCCGAACAGGTACACGTCAGTGTTCGCGCCGGCCCGGATTTCCCTGATGGCGCCGACCGGGCGGGCCTGCGCGGCCGTCGCGAGCGACAGGCCGAGGGCGCCGGCCGCGACCAGCCTGTACGCCAGCCGTCCCCCACGTGGGGTTCGCGCCATCGTCCTCTTCTACCACGAGCGCGGGGCGCTGAGAAGGCCCCGCGGGAAACCTGCGCCGGCCGGCTGGGAGGAGCACGAGTTCCCAGACCCGCGAGCGCGTCGATCGTTACAGCGATGTGGCGCCGGCGACGAGGCTGACGGTGCCCGCTGCCAGGATGATCGCGAGCAGCAGGTTGTCGTAGCGCGCGGTGGCCAGCCGCGCGAACAGACGGCTTCCGACGCCGTGGCCGGCGAGCACGCCGCCTGCGGCCGCGGCGAATGCCCCAGCTGGGAGTTGGTGGCTGTGACGATCGCGCTCGCGGGTGACATCTCCAGGAAGAGCACCGGGGTGACGATCAGCGCGAAGCCCAGACCGGCGGTGGCCTGAACGGTGGCGGCCAGCAGTGCCGTCGCGCCGAGCAACGCGATCGTGATGCC